>CAKUFZ010000047.1 GCA_934654475.1 uncultured Coriobacteriales bacterium | reverse complement strand
CCCTCGAGGCCGTTGGCCTCGACGATCTTGGCGGGGAGCTGCTCGATGGCCTTGGAGCCGATGCCCTGGGTCTCGGAGTTGTCGCCGACCTTGACGTCGGAGACCTTGCCGTCCTTGACGGTGACGGTCACGGGCACCTTGCCGCCGATGCCCTTGCCCTCGGCGGTGTAGTCGCCGTCAGCAAAGCCCTCGGCCTTGTCGGCCTTCTCGGCAGCGCCGCCCTTGGCCTGCTCGAGGGCCTCCTCGACTGCGGAGAAGATGGCCTTGGAGGTGACGGTGGCGCCGGAGACGGCGTCGACGCCCTCGGTGCCGTTGGCGGCCACGATGGCGTCGGGCAGCTGCTCGATGGCCTTGGAGCCGATGCCCTGGGTCTCGGAGTTGTCGCCCACGGTCACGGTCGCGATCTTGCCGTCCTTGACGGTCACGGTCACGGGCACGGTGCCGCCGATGCCCTTGCCCTCGGCGGTGTAGTCGCCGTCGGTGTAGGCAGCGGCCACGGTCTCGGTGGCAGCAGCCTTGTCGGCGGTCTCAGCGGCGTAAGCCTGGTTGGCCATGGCGGCGACACCCATGCCGAGGCCGGCGCACAGAACGAGGGACAGACCGGCGTTGCGAATGATAGAACGATCCATGACGCGCACTCCTTTGTGTTTTGGGTCCATACGCAGGCGCTTTTGCGTCTGGCTGGACCCTCCGTTGAGGATTTTGACAAGCAAATCGAAAGCTGGGGACAGGCGCGTAGCGCTGGTTGCGTCCGGGGATGCGTCGCGTCTTTCGTCTCTTGAGCCGCTTGTCAAAACTGCAGGGAGTATATGGTGATTTTTCTTGAACTTTTTTGCACGCACACAATGTTCACAGTTGTTACCAGGGAAAATGCTGTTTTTTCCGCTATTAATCCACAAGTGCGGTTCATTTTCGGCCATCTGTAGCGCTGTAAAAGTCCGTTTGCGGCGATTGCGATGCCGTTGGCCCACGGGGGAGTGACGCGTGTCGACTGAGGTAGAATTTGCCTCATGGAAAGCCTTACTGTCGCGGCCGCAGCGGTCGTTCCGTTTGTCGTATATCTCGCACTCGGCGCCTTCGCACGGCGCGTTGGCTGGGTGAGCGAAGAGACGCTCGCCAACATGAACCATCTCTCGTTTCGGCTGCTGTTTCCGTTCACGATGTTCAGCGGCATCTATCGCATCGAGGGCGGTATCGACATCGATTGGCTCTTTGTCGGCGTCGTTCTCGCATCCGTTCTCGTGGTTGTCGGCGCTTCCATGGCCTTCGTATCCCGTCTTCCGTTGAGCAATCCTCGGCGCGGCGTCATCGTGCAGGCCCTGTATCGAACCAACCTCATTCTCTTTGCGTTTCCCTTGGCAAACAGTGTGTACGGCGATGCGGCGCTTTTGCCCGCAACGCAGGTTCTGATGTTCGTGGTTGCCGCTTACAACATCCTCGCTGTTCCGATTCTCGACTATTACGGCCACCGAGGCTCAAAGCTCACGGTGCGGACAATGCTCAGCAACCTGGCAAAGAACCCAATCATTCAGGGCATCGCCATCGGTGCTTTGTTTCAGCTTTTCGGCCTGAGGCTGCCTGGCGTTATCGGGGAGCCGGTCTTGACGCTGGGTGAGGTCGCGACGCCGATCGCGCTTCTCGTTTTGGGAGGCCGTCTCCATCTGGGGGAGCTGCGCACCGATGCAAAGGCGATCGTTCCCACGTTGGCGCTCAAGCTGATTGTGCTGCCGGCAATCGTGTTGGGCGTCTCGTTGCTGCTGCCGTTTTCGGCCGCCCAGCGGTTCATGTGGATCGTTGTGTTCGCGGCGCCAATCGCAACGGCTTCGTATCCCATGGCCGACGCCATGGGTTGTGATGGCCGCCTTGCCGGAGAGCTTGTCACCACCAGCACCTTGGCTTCGGTCGTGACGCTCTTCCTGTGGGTGCTGGTAAACAACGCTGTGCTCCTGTAGCTTAGATATCTCCCCCATAATATGGATTATGTTAACCTGATTAAGTGAACATATGAGCATGCCCACATATTTAGAATCGGTTGATTCCCATCACGTAACAGAGTTTTTGGGGCAAAATCCGCGGCAAAACGGCCGGCTCTGTTCCACCCTAGGAATCGGCAGGTCGCGGCCCCGAAAACTTTGCTCGACCTTGGGAACGGGTGTCCAACGCCCCGGCTCCGGGTCTCAGTTGTCTGGCGCCTGATAGAACTCGGCGATTTTTCGGGAGACCCAATTTGGGTCCATGGTAATGGGGGCTCATCTGGAGGCTCACCGTAAGAGTGTGATGCGCCGCTCCCCTTCGCTGTGCTTAGTTACTCAATCACCTGAATTGCCCCGCAGGGGGTTGTTGCTTGTACTGTTGCGGGCGAAAAAAAGTTTGCCTCGTGCGCCCACTTGGGCCCTCAAATAGGCCGTTTTGGCCCATCATACAACAAACCACCAGCTAGACCTGTCCATCCCCCGGCCGTGGTGAGGGCTCACCACCCCGGGGCCAAAGCGGGCCCCCGCGCGGTTTCACCATCGGCGGGGCATGCGGGCCGGGCCGGACGGGGGCATTCTTCGAGTCGTCACGAGGGACGGCGGGCGCAGAGGCGCCGGGCGGCGCGCGGTCAGCGCGGCCGCAGCGCCGGGGGCACAGGTGTCCCGTGCGGGCCCGGCCCGCCCCTCGCTTTTCATTCGGATGCGGCCCGCACACACATATAGGCGGGCCGCGCAGCGAAAGGGGAACGACATGGAGAACATCAACCGCAGGTCCCTCGTCAAGGGCGCAGCACTCGCCTCCGCAGGCCTGGCCGCCGCGGCCCTGGCCTCCCGCCAGCCCAAGGTGGCCCTCGCGGCCGAGGAGGTCGCCTTCGACGAGGAGTGCGACGTCCTGGTGATCGGCTCGGGCTACTCGGGACTCGCCGCCGCCTACGAGGCCGCCACGGCCGGCGCCGACGTGAAGGTCGTCGAGAAGCTCGCCATCGTCGGCGGCAACTCGCTGGTGGCCGACGGCGACTTCGCCGTGTGCGGCTCGGACGGCCAGAAGGCCAAGGGCATCGAGGACTCCGTCGATAAGTACGTCCACGACATGCAGGTCGCGGGCCTCTTCCTCAACGACGTCGAGAAGTGCCGCGTCATCGCCGAGAGGTCCAACGAGACCTGGGAGTGGACGCGCGACGT
>CAKUFZ010000046.1 GCA_934654475.1 uncultured Coriobacteriales bacterium | reverse complement strand
GCGGTGAGGGGCACGGGTTCCACTCACCCAGACCAAGCGTCCACGGCACCCGATGCCGACAAGGTGACGCATTCGGATCAGTCTTTATTTGGGTGACAAAAAAGGCCGGCAGACGCAGTTGGTTGCGTCTGCCGGCCTTGTTGTTTTGGCCTGTCTGCCCGTGTGCGTTTGCGCGCTTGCGCGCTTGCTCGCTACTCGCCAGCCAGGGGCATGGCGGCGTCGATGCGTGCGAGAGCGACATCGCGGCCGAGCAGCTCCATGGACTCGCCCAGGGGCGGGGAGACCTGGTTGCCGCACTCTGCGACGCGCAGGGCCTGGAACACCTTCTTCTTGGAAAGACCGAGCTTCTCGGGAAGGACCTCGATGGCTGCGTCGATGTTCGCGGCAGTCCATGCGTCCTGCGCGACACCCTCCAGAGCCTCCTTGAGGGCAACGAGAACCGGGCGGACGCCCTCCTTCGCGAGGTTCTTGTTGACCGAAGACTCATCAAAGACAAGCTCGCCGAAAAGGAACCTTGCCTTGTCCACGACGTCGCCCATGAGGCGCGTGCGGGGCTTGAGGATGGAGGAGAGCAGGTTGAACCAGGCAGCCTTGCCCTCGTAGGCGTCCTGCTCAACCAGGCCGGCCTTGGCCAGCTCGGGCACGAGGACACGGCGGGAGAACTCCTCGTCGCTCATCTCCATGAGGTAGGTGGCGTTGATGGAGATGAGCTTCTCCTCGTCCATCTGGGAGGGGTTCTTGGAGATGCGGTCCAGCGAGAAGGTCTCGCAGATCCTCTCGGGCGAGATAACCGTGGTGGTACCGTCGAGCGACCAGCCGAGCAGGGCGAGGTAGTTGACGGTGGCCTCGGGCAAAAAGCCGCGGTCGCGGTACTCCTCGACGCTCGTGGCGCCGTGGCGCTTGCTGAGCTTCTTGCCGTCGGAACCCAGAATCATGGAGAGGTGGGCGAAGGTGGGAACCTTGTAGCCGAGGGCCTCGAACACGAGCACCTGGCGCGGGGTGTTGGAGAGGTGGTCGTCGCCGCGGATGATGTGGGTCATGCCCATCTCGCCGTCGTCGACGACGGTGGCGAAGTTGTAGGTGGGCGTGCCGTCGGAGCGCATGAGGACCATGTCGTCAAGCTCCTTGGCGTTGAACACGCACGGGCCGTGCACGATGTCGTTCACCACGACGTCGCCGCGGTCCTCGGGAACCTTGAGGCGCCACACGTGAGGCTCGCCGGCGTCGATGCGGCGCTGGGCCTCGGCCGGGTCGATGTTGCGGCAGGTGCGCTGATAGCCCTGGAACGAGTCGCCGCGCTCATGGGCAGCGTTGCGGGAGGCCTCGAGCTCCTCGGCCGTGCAGAAGCACGGATAGGCGTTGCCCGAGTCGATGAGCTTCTGGAGCGCCTGCTGATAGTTCTCCTTGCGCTGCGTCTGGTAGTAGGGGCCAAAGTCGCCGCCTACCTCGGGGCCCTCGTCCCAGTCGAGGCCGAGCCACTTGAGGGAGCGCAGGATCTGGTCGGTGTTCTCCTGGGTGGAGCGCTCCGGGTCGGTGTCGTCGATGCGAAGGACGAAGGTGCCGCCGTTGGCGCGGGCGAAGGCCCAGTTGTAAATGGCCACGCGGGCGCCGCCGATGTGCAGGCGGCCGGTGGGGGAGGGTGCGAAGCGCACTCGAATCTGGTCGGACAAGGCATGCTCCAATCTTATCGTCCGTACCGTGCAATACAAACGTGGCAAGTATACGGCTCTAACTGCGGTTTGACGGCCGGAGTGTCCATCTCTATCGAGTCGATACGATGCGTGTGTGACAGTATTTTGAAGTTGTGATTAAAAAAACTGACTCCGAGTCAAATTATTGCAAAAGGTGGAGGAAGAGGGGGATAATCCTCCGGTCAAACAGTGGGACAGGTCTGTCTGTTTTGTCATTGCGGGCAGGCTCCTCAAGAGAAAAGGTTAGAGGTGAAACATGACAAAGGCAGTGCTTCCCGAGGTAGGTGAGACGTTCATCTCCGCGCGGGGGCTCACGCAGAAGACGCCGATGCGAACGACGTACCAAAACGTCGACCTCGACATCAAGAGAGGGTCGCTCACGTCGATTGTGGCAGAGGACCGAAGGGGCAAGACGGAGCTCTTGCTCACGCTGGCTGGTCACATGCGACACACGTCGGGCAAACTTTCGGTGGCTGGTTTGGAGCTGCCTAAAAACGAGGCTGCCGTCAGGCGCATCGCGGGCATGGGCTTCTTCGAGGAGGTCAACGAGGTTCAGCCTTTGCTGAGCTTGCGTGCGGTAACGTCTGCAGAGCTTAACCTTAAAGGTAAGCTTTCTGGTTCAAAGGCAACGCTTGAGTACCTTGAAACCTGGGGTTTTGCCGACAGGGCAAAGGTTAAAACCGAAACCCTCGACAAGTACGATAGGGTTTGCTTCGGTATCGCACTGGGTCTTGTGGGCGACCCGGCCCTGCTCGTTGTCGATGACATCGAGGGTGACCTCACGCTTGCCCAGGGCGAGGCGATCATGGACATGCTGCGCCGTGTGGCCCATGAGTGCGGCGTCACGGTCGTCGTGGCCTGCACCGACTATGCCCTGGGCAAGGTGGCCGATATGGCCATTCCGATCAGCGACGCCGCCCGTGGCCAGATGGCGGCGGCAGGGGAGGTGGTCATGAATGCGTAACCCCTTCCGCGGCATGCGTTTTGCGCTGCTCGACTTCAAGAATGCCAGGGGATCCACAATCATGAAGGTCGCGATGGCAGCCATTGCCCTCGTGCCGCTGCTGTATGGCGCCCTGTACCTGTGGGCCTTCTACGACCCGTACGGAAACGTGGACAAGATCCCGGTCGCTGTCGTCAACCTCGATGAGGGGGCCGAACTGAACGACGGCTCTACGCTCGAGGTGGGCGATGACCTCGTCCAGGCCATGAAAGACGCAGACGAGGGCATGGGCTGGGTGTACACCGACGCCCAGGATGCCCAGGAAGGCCTGGAAGACGGCCGTTATTACATGAAGCTCGTCATTCCTGCCGACCTCTCCGAAAAGGTGGCTACCGCCGAGGACGACGACCCCGAGAAGGGCTCGATCATTCTCGTGCACAACCAGGCGCACAACCTCATCGCCTCCATGCTGACCTCTGCTGCGGTCACGCGTGTGCAGGCGGAGCTCAATTCCACAATTGCGCAGACGTACTTCGACACCATTCTCACGGAAGTCGCGGACTCTACCACTGACCTTCAAGAAGCAGTTGATGGTTCTCGCGAGCTCGCCGACGGCCTTCAAGATGCAGTTGACGGTTCGGGTAAACTGACCGACGGTCTCAAGGATGCCTACGACGGCTCCGGCGACCTCAAGGGCGGTACGTCCGATTTGGTCGACGGCGTCACCACATTGAAGGACGGCACGAGTCAGCTTGTCGACGGCGCGGGCGACCTCAACGACGGCGCCCAGCAACTCAAGGACGGCACATCCCAGTTGAAGGACGGCTCGGCCCAGCTTCTCGACGGCTCCGCTCAGCTCGTCAGTGGCTCTGCAGACCTCAAGAACGGCATCGTGACCCTCTATGACGGTGCGGGCCAGCTCAAGGACGGTTCTTCTTCGCTTGTCGACGGCGCCGACCAGCTCGCTGAGGGTACGGTCACCCTCAAGGACGGCACCGCAAGCCTCGTCGACGGCGCGACCACCCTCAAGGACGGCACCTCGACGCTCAAGGACGGCACGACCCAGCTGCGCTCGGGATCTGCCCAGCTCGTCAGC
>CAKUFZ010000045.1 GCA_934654475.1 uncultured Coriobacteriales bacterium | reverse complement strand
AAGGACGCAAGCAGCTTGGTCGCCGTGGTGATGTGGACGCGCAGCATGTCGGCGATTTGCTTGACCGTGATCTTGCATGGGATGAAGCAGCTGCCGTCGTCGGCAACGTCGCTGGTATAGCAGAGCTTTTGTAACCACATGGCCAGGCGGCGGGCAGTCGAGGTGTTGCCCGTGCCCGACAGGCGGTGCGCCATCTGGGCAAAGTGGATATGGCAGCTGTGCACGTACTCGTAGAAGACCTCGGGGTCTTCCTTGGCAATCTCATAGAGCTGTCGCTGCGAAAATACGAACAAGACGCTGTTTTTCGCCGCCACATGGCGAGCCTTGTATTTTCCTATCGAGGCAAAGTCGTTGTATTCGCCCGAAAACGCATTGCCGGCACAGCGCCACGCCACAACGGTGCCTTCGCCCGAATCATCGGTAAACGTCGTGAGAATCTGGCCCTCGTCGATGTAATAGTAGTACGGGTCGTCGATGCTGCGCGCGACCGTTGTGATGCACTCGCCCTTGAACAGCTTCTTCTTGTGGGCGCGATCCTTGTAACGCGCGATTTGGGACACGCCGAATGACTCTCCCGGCAGCAAAATTGCGCGGTAATCTTCCTTTGTGGCCATGGCACCCCCTGCACCATACCGAAAACCTGGTCTAGACCACATTTTGCCAGTGTTCGCCACGGTATTTCAAGTGTGTCAGAGCCTTCTGTACTTGCCATTTTCAGCCCCTATTATTGATTCTAGGGAACGGTCACCGGGTGAGGGAACCCGGAAGGGGGACTTGTTCCATACAACGAAAGGGGAGGCTATGTCCCGTTATGCCATGGCTATCGACTTGAGAAGGTGCGCTGGTTGCGGTGCCTGCGTCGTTGCTTGCCAGATGGAGAACAACCAGAAGCCCGGCGTTTCCTGGAACGCCCTGGACTGCTGCGAGTGGGGCGACGAAGTGGGCCAGTCCGGCCGCTGCTATGTCCCGCAC
The DNA here is from genome assembly GCA_934654475.1 of uncultured Coriobacteriales bacterium. Lineage (GTDB taxonomy): Bacteria > Actinomycetota > Coriobacteriia > Coriobacteriales > UMGS124 > UMGS124. The sequence goes on along the minus strand of CAKUFZ010000045.1, from coordinate 2,810 downwards.
GCTTGCATGCATTGCGAAAACGCTCCCTGCGTCGAGATTTGCCCCACCGGCGCCACGTACACCCGTGAGGACGGCATCGTCGCGGTCGACTACGAGAAGTGCATCTCCTGCCAGGCATGCGTGACCGCCTGCCCCTACGGCGCCCGCAAGGTAAGCGCGGGCACGGGCTGGCTGTTCGACGCCGCCGAGCCTGCTCCCTACGAGGCATACGGCGAGCAGCGCGGTGCCGTGGTTGAGAAGTGCGCCTTCTGCGCCCATCGCGTCGACGAGGGCAAGAAGCCTGCCTGCGTTGTGAACTGCCCCGGCAAGGCCCGCTACTTCGGCGACCTTGACGACCCTGAGAGCGACGTGAGCGTGTTCCTCGCCGCGCATCCCGAGTGCGAGCAGATTGGTCTGAGCGGTCTGTACTACCGCACCGTCGACGGCATGCCCGAGGGCTCCATCGACCAGATCGTCAGCGCCTAGCGCCATCACCACTTCACTCGAGAAAGGTGTTCGACATGCAGACGAACATTACGCGCCGCTCCATGATCAAGGGTACCGCCGCTCTTGCCGGCGCCGCTGCCCTGGGTTCCTATGACATCTCCCACCCTGCGGGCGCCATTGCTGAAGATGCCCCCGAGGAAATCAAGTACACCTACTGCGACATGTGCAACCACGTCCCCAAGTGCGGCATCGCCTGCACCGTGAAGGACGGCAAGGTCGTGCACATCGAGTCGCGCGAGGGCTACCCCGCCAGCCCCCTGTGCGCCAAGGGCCTCTCCTCCATGCAGGAGCTCTACGATCCCGAGCGCATCACCACGCCCATGATCCGCACCAACGCCAAGGGCACCGGCACCCCCGAGTGGGCGCCCATCTCTTGGGACGAGGCTTACGAGCGCATCGCCTCCGAGCTGAACCGCGTGAAGGAGGAGTACGGTCCCGAGAAGGTCTTCTTCTACTGCGGCGACCCCAAGGAGCCCCGCGGCGCCATGCAGCGCCTGGCCACGCTCTTCGGCTCGCCCAACTACGGCGTGGAGAGCTCCTGCTGCGCAAGCGCCACCTGGATCACCTCCCAGGCCGTCATCGGCAACATCTCCATGGGCACCGACCCCTCCGACGCGTCCAACTCCGCGCTGGTCTGGAGCCTGAACCCCGCCTGGTCGCAGCCCTACCGCTTCAGCTCGATGATGAAGCAGAAGGAGCGCGGCTGCAAGTTCGTCGTGGTCGACCCCCGCATCACCCCCACGGTCACGGGCCTGGCCGACATCCACCTGCAGCTTCGCCCCGGCACCGACGGCGCCCTTGCCGCCGGCTGGCTGCACATCATGTTCCGCAACAACATGTATGACGTCGACTTCGCCGAGAACTGGACCACGGGTCTTGAGGAGCTCAAGGCCTACGTGGCCGACTACACCCCCGAGCGCGTCGAGTCCATCACGGGCGTTCCCGCCGACAAGCTCGAGGCTGCCGTCAAGATGATTTGGGAAAACTCCCCCAGCACCCTCGTCTCCTCCTCCGCCGGCGGCGCCCACCAGACCAACGTGGGTCACTACCTGCGCGCCGTCTTCATGATCATCTCGCTCATGGGTTCGCTCGACATCCCCGGCGGCCTGTCGCTGGGCGGCGGCCTGGGCTTTGACTACGCCGCCTCCACGCCCAACTTCAACGGCGTGGGCATCTACGCCGAAAACAACCTGGGTGAGAAGCGTCTGGACAAGGACCTCTACCCCGTGTGGGCGCACTACAACCAGATGATCCAGATGAACGCTCTGCCCGAGTTCGTGGCCAACGGCGACCTCAAGGCGGCCGTCCTGTTGGGCGCCAACGCCATGATGCTCCCCCAGACGCCTGAGTACCAGAAGGCCATCGGCGACATGGAGTTCTCCGTCGCCATCGACTACTACATGCGCCCCTGGACCCACGACTACGTGGACATCCTGCTGCCGGCCGCAATGCCCTACGAGCGCATGGCTCCCTTCGCAGTCTTCGGCCGCAAGATCTTCCTGCGCGAGCCTGTGGTGAAGCCCGCCGGTGAGGCACGCGAGGACTTCCAGATCCTGCTCGAGCTCGGCTGCAAGCTGGGCTATGAGGAGGAGTGCTTCCACGGCTCGGTCGAGGCGGCGCTTGAGAGCATGCTCGTGGACATCAACGCCGGCATCACCCTGGACGACCTGCGCGCCCATCCCGAGGGCATCACCATCGAGGGTCCCGCACCCGAGTCGAAGCGCTACGAGACCGGCGCCATCCGCAAGGACGGCAAGCCCGGCTTCAACACGCTCTCCGGCAAGGTCGAGCTGGTCAGCGGCGTGTACGAGAAGTACGGCTACGAGGGCCTGCCCGTGTACGAGGAGCCCGTGTACAGCCCCCTGAGCACCCCCGAATACGCCAAGGACTACCCGCTCGTGCTCAACTCCGGCGGCCGCGTGCCCTACTACACGCACTCCAAGCTGCGCGGACTTCCGTGGCTCAACCAGTTCATGCCCGAGCCCGTCGTACGCCTGCACCCCAAGGACGCGGCCGAGCGCGGCCTGGTCGACGGCGACGACGTGCGCGTGTTCAACCACCTGGGCGAGATCTTCATGAAGGTCGAAGTGACCAACATGGTGCTCCCCGGCGTCGTTGACATCTTCCATGGCTGGGCAAAGGCAGACGTCAACCTGCTCGTTTCGCGCGACTTCTGCCCCATCACCGGCTTCCCGCCCTTCCGCGCAGCCCTGTGCCAGGTCGAGAAGATCTAGAGCCAGCTGCATAGAATCAGAACCACCCCTCAAAGGGGTGGTTTGCTCTTAGGGTGTAACCCTTGGGATGCCGGCCGGCGCCTCAAGACG
>CAKUFZ010000044.1 GCA_934654475.1 uncultured Coriobacteriales bacterium | reverse complement strand
GGCGCCTGACACGGGGCCGGCAGTGACGTTCCCCTCATACCCCCGGTCGGCCCCCACGGCCCCGCGAGCCTTGCGCCTGCGGGGCCGTTTGCGTTTGGGGGCGTAAATCGCCCATGTGATGCGTGTGCCGTTATTGCTCCTGCGGGTTGTAGATGAAAACGAGCAGCTCCTGGCGGGAGTGCACGCCGAGCTTGGTGTAGATGTTGCGCATGTGGTAGTTGAACGTGCCGGGGGCGATGCAGAGCGTGTCTTGAATCTGCGTGGTGGACTCGCCGGCGACGAGCAGTCTCAGCACGTCGGCCTCGCGAGGGGAGAGACCGAACCGCTCGGCGGTGAGGTTCGCCACAAGTTCGCCCTGCGACACGGCGCTCTCATCTGACTGCGACGTGTCGGCGGTATCTTCCTGTTGCGCAACAGCCTCCTGGGTCGGCATGTCCACGCCTGCCGCGCGTGTGTTGAGCGACGGCGTGGCGAGAGACTTGCGACGAAGAAGCAGGTACATCATGAGCAGGCCTGCGATAATGACCTCGGATCCAACAAGAAGCGCCCCACCTGCAAACTGCGCACCTGCCTGGTTGCCCAGGTGCTCCATGATGGCGGCCGCGCACAGCGCACCACAGAGGTCGGACAGGGCCATGACGACTCGACCGATCATGAACGTTTTGGCACATGACAAGTCAAAGAGCAGCGCGAACAGCACTGCCTCGAACATGAGCATAAGCTCACGCGTCACGCTTCCTATGGCATACACGATACCAGGCGCATCATTTGGAGTGAAGCGGATGAGGGGCAGTGCAAAAATGAGGAAAACGACGAGCGGCGCGACGAACAGGGGAAGAAACGCCTTCGGATTGTCTTGGACAATAAGCCAGCCCGTTATAAGGAGAATGAGCACCGAAGTGATGCATGAAAAGGCGAAACAATAGCCCGCGTTGATCGACCTGATTTGGTTGAGGCTTCCCGTTGTGAGGCCGATGAGGCACACGGCGGCGATGAGTATCAAATAGATGCGGCGGGAGTGCGAAGGCTTCGACTCGGTTCTGTCGGTATCTGGGCGGGCCTGGTCGGCCAGGGACGCCGCATAGCGGTCGGCATATATGAGGCAGCCGCCCGATGCTAGGGGGAGCAGCGTGGCGAACACAAGCGCGATCGCGGCAAAGACGTAGGTTATTGCCAGGCACGTGATAAGGACGGCGGCAAAAATAAGCGGGAGGTTGACGACGAACGCCCTTGCCTTTGCCCGGCCGAAGGCGCTTGCCCAGTGTGCGGCCAAAAACGCCGAGCCAGCGCCGCTCAGGATGCCGCCGACAACGAGCAGGGCGGTGTTGAGGGCGGCGGGTGTCAATCCCGATGCCGAGAGAGCGTAGATGAGCGTGCCAAGAGAGCAGGCAACTGGTGCCGCGACAACTCCAACGCGCGACCGCACGAGGTGCATGAAGTTCCTTGTCCTCGCGATTCCGTAGCCAAGCACGACGACGAGGCTCACCATCGAGTAAAAATAGACGGGGTTGAACACGCCGAACTCAATGTTGTGGTCCGATCGTCCGGCAAATCCGGGAACCACGTTGTATATGAAGAGGCAGAGCCAAGCCAGGTGAAATGAGAAGCCCAACAAATCGGGTCGTACGAGCGCCGAGATGCTGCTTTCGCTGTTCATGGCGTTGGCCTCATTTTGTTCAGTCATGCCGTGCATCTCCATTGTTCCTTTTAGGTGCTTTGGTAAAAATTCGCATGTAACCAGGGAGTTTTCTGTCAACCCATAAAACCGAACGGTTTCAGACAGGTCACCTGGCGCCGCCAATCATACACCAAACCATAAGTCTGAAAGTTCTCCCGGACCCCCTGCGTAGTCAATGATTGCACCGTGCAGCCGCCGAGCGAGACTTCGGATGCACAAAGACGTAGAGGAAACACAAGGGAGGAACATGGACATGCAGAAAAGCATGACGCGCCGTACGTTTGCCAAAGTGGCGGCAATCGCCGGTGCGGCAGCGGCCTTTGCAAGCGCACCCCTGAGCGCTCTTGCTGAGATTCCGCTCGACAAGACTGATCTTGTCAAGACCGAGATGGGCGACCAGGGCGACGGCGTGAAGCTCGTCCGCACCTGCTGCCGCGCCTGCGGCAAGAACGAGTGCGGCGTCATCGTCACCGTGAAGGACGGCCGCGCGGTCAAGGTCGAGGGCGACGCCGAGACGGCGTTCCATTCGATGGGCAACTGCTGCACCAAGAGCCAGGCGTCCATCCAGGCTGCCTATCATCCCAACCGCGTCTACCACCCCATGAAGCGCACGAATCCCAAGGGTTCCACCGACCCGGGTTGGGTGCGCATCTCCTGGGATGAGGCGTACGGCACTATCGCCGAGAAGTTCCATGAGTTCATGGACAAGTACGGCCCCGAGTCGCTGTTCTTCATGGGCGGCACGAGCCGCATCTGGACACAGCACGCCTATGCCGCGTGGCTGCAGATGACGGGAAGCCCCAATGCGGTGACCGCCTGGCAGATCTGCAAGGGCCCGCGCCACATGGCATCGATGATGGTCTCGGAGTACTCCTACTCCTGGATGGCCACCACCGACCGTCCCCGCGTTTTCGTTTCTTGGGGCGGCGCCTCCGAGATCTCCAACTACGACGAGAGCTGCCGTACCACGGTTGACCTTGCCAAGACCGCCGAGGCCTACATTTCCGTCGACCCGCGCATGACCAACCTGGGCCACGAGGCCGACATCCACATGTACCTCAAGCCCGGCACCGACGGCGCACTGGCTCTTGCCTGGACCGATGTCGTCATCGAGAATAAGCTGTACAACGACCTGTACGTGAAGCGCTGGACCGACGCCCCCTTCCTCGTGGTCGACGGCATGGAGCCTTCCGGCGAAGTGCCGGTGCAGCATAAGATTGCCTGGAGCCTCTGCAAGACGATGTCCACGACCCTTCTCAAGGAGTGCGACCTCAAGGAGGGCGGCAGCCCCCAGCGCTTCATGGTATGGGATGAACTCGCCGGCACCGACGCTGACCACCCGCTGCATGAGAACGACCCTTCCGGCCACCTCACCTACTTCGATGCCCAGACGGGCCTGTGGGAGAACGAGCCCGACGTCGTGTGGGACAAGTTCTACGACAATCCCCAGCCCAACCTCCCCAAGGGTACGGTCCCTGGCCGCATCGCCGAACAGAGCCCGTTCGACCCCGAGATCGACCCTGCCATCTATGGCGAGTTCGAGGTCACGCTCAAGGACGGCAAAACCTACCAGATGAAGCCTGTCTGGGAGCACTATGCGGCTCGCGCCCATGAGTTCACGCCCGAGATTGCTGCGGAAATCACCGGCGTTTCGGCTGACGACATTCGCAACGCCGCCCTCACCTGGGCCACGCCCATCGACCCCTCCACGGGGTACGGTAACGGCGGCCTGCAGTACATGCTCGCGGCCGAGCACGCCTGCAACGCCATTCAGAACAACCGCGCCCTCGACAACCTCTGCGGCATCACCGGCAACTTTGACACGCCCGCCGGCATGCGCGGCCCGAGCTGCGGCATGTTCAAGCGCATGGACGACTCGCAGCCCCTTCTGGCCGCCGAGCACGGCGAGGGTGTTGACTTCTCCGTCTTCCCTGAGAAGATCCTCGGCCATGATCGCATCCCGACCTTGTCTTGGTGGCAGCAGTGGGCCGATGCCAACGCCGTCGCCGACGCAATCCTCACGGGCGACCCCTACCCCGTGCGCGGTGGACTCTGCGAGGCCTCCGGCTTCATGAACCAGGGCAATTCCCTCAAGTACTGGGACGCCCTCAACGCCCTCGACTTCTTTGTGGTCCAGGACCTGTGGAAGACCCCGACGACCGGCGCCGCCGACATCATCCTGCCCGTCCTCCACTGGCTCGAGGTCGACTTCCCGCGCCTCTCGCAGGGCGCGACCGGTGCGCAGGGTGCAAACTGCTGCTGCATCGAGCCTCCCGCCGACTGCAAGTTCGACCTGCAGATCGTCCTCGACCTGTACAAGGCCATGGGGGTGCATTGGTGCGACGACCCGGTCGCCTCGGGCTATGGCGAGGGCAACTACTGGCCCGACGTCGAAACGCTGCTCTCGGGCGTCGTCGCCCCGATGGGCGTTGACTGGCAGGGCTACAAGGAGGCCTTCCAGAAGCACGGCTGGTGGGACTGCCGCGAGATCAACCCCGAGGTCTGGGGCACGTACCGCCGCTACGAGACCGGCATGATGAGCGAGCCGAAGATTGTGGGTCTCACGCCTGCCGGCAACCGCATGAAGGGCTTCTCCACGCCCACCCGCAAGCAGGAGCTCTGGTCCACCGTCATGGAGACCTACGAGCCCTCGGGCAAGTTCAACCTTCCTTCCTGGGAGCCCGCGCCCCGCACCGAGCTCGCCGACCCCTCCATCGTCGAGGAGTGGCCGTTCCTCATGACCACCGGC
>CAKUFZ010000043.1 GCA_934654475.1 uncultured Coriobacteriales bacterium | reverse complement strand
TGGTCAGGGTGCAGGTGACCTCGAGGTCGCCGGTGGCCTCGGCCTTGTCGAGCATGGAGAGGCGCGCGTTGTCGGAGAACTGGCCGGAGCGGTTCAGCGAGTAGGCGACGTCCTCAGCGGTGAGCGGGCGCCTGTCGTGGTAATCGGAAGGATTGAACGTGACGCCCTCGCGAATCTGGAAAACATAGGTGATGCCGTCGTCGGAGACTTCCCAGCTGGTGGCCAGGGAGGGCACGAACTCGGTGAGCTCGTCGTTGTACTCAATGAGGCGATCGCAGGCTGCGCAGATGATCTGGCCCTCGTAAGCGCCCGAGTAATGGATGGGGTCGAGCTTGGAGGGAGCGGAGGTGAGGGACACTGTGAGGGTGCCACCCTGCTTGGGCTCGTCGGCCTTGGCGACGTTGGCGCTGGTACCTGCGAAGGTGCCGGCGAGACCAGCGGCGGCGAGGGTGCCGGCTGCGGCTGCCATGAAGGAGCGACGAGAGATGTTGCTGTCGATAGCCATGGTGCTCTCCTTGTCGTTAAGCGGCAAAACACGAATCGTCAGGACATACAATACGAAGAGGAATATACTTCCTCCCGCATCACATGGCGATATTAAACTCGCTAACGCACCAAAGGCAACCGATGAATGGTATCACTTTAGTAAGGAAAAGAGGTTTCCATGCTGTTAAAAGAAGTTCTCGACTTGTTCGAATTGCTTGATACCCCCGCCGCTTGCGGTGAGACCGCAAAGCAGCTTCTGCTCGAGAACGGCGCCGACGAGGTGACCGTCACCACCATCGAGGGTGCCAAGGGTTCCACCGACTGCATCAAGGCCCTCATCAAGGGTTCCAACGGCAAGTCTTCCGGCGGCACCGCTCCCACGCTGGGCATCATCGGTCGCCTGGGCGGCCTGGGCGCCCGTCCTGCCATGATCGGCTTCGTCTCCGACGGCGACGGCGCCCTTGCTGCCCTGGCCGCCGGCCTCAAGCTCGCCAAGATGCACCGCAACGGCGACGTCCTTGAGGGCGACGTCATCGTGGCCACCCACATCTGCCCCGACGCCCCCACCCAGGAGCACTTCCCCGTGCCCTTCATGGGTTCGCCCATCTCCATGGTGCAGTGCAACATGGCTGAGGTCGACGAGCGCATGGACGCCATCCTCTCCATCGACACCACCAAGGGCAACCGCGTCATCAACCTCAACGGCATCGCCATCTCCAACACCGTCAAGGAGGGCTACATTCTCGAGGTGTCCAACGACCTTATGGACATCTACACCACGGTGACCGGCAAGCTGCCCGCCATCTTCCCGCTTGCCCAGCAGGACATCACGCCCTACGGCAACGACCTGCACCACATCAACTCCATCCTGCAGCCTGCCGTTGTGACCAACGCCCCCGTCGTGGGCGTCGCCATCACCGCCGAGATGCCCACCGCCGGCTGCGCCACCGGTGCCAGCCGCCCCGTTGACGTCGAGACCGCTGCCCGCTACGCCGTCGAGGTCGCCAAGTTCTACGGCGCCGGCAAGTGCCAGTTCTACAGCCAGGGCGAGTTCGACCACCTCATCAAGCTGTATGGTCCCATGAGCCGCTTCCAGACCTTCGGCGAGGGCATGCCCGTCAACGAGAACGACTAGTTTTACCTGCTAGTTTAAGAAATAGACGATAGGGAGGGTTCATGGCTTCGGGTAAAAAAGTGCTTGCGGCGATCACTATCGGACAGGCGCCGCGCGTCGACATCATGGGCGACATCGCCCCGATGCTGCCGGCGCATGTCGAGGTGCGTGAGTACGGCGCGCTCGACGACTACACGCTCGAGCAGATCGAGGCGGCCGTCACGGTCGAGCCCGGCGACGAGATGCTCGTCTCGCGCATGCGCGACGGCCGTCAGGCCCACTTCACCCAGAGGTTCGTGAACCCTCTCGTGCAAGCAAAGATCGACCAGGCCGAGCGGGAGGGGGCCGACGCCGTGGCCCTCTTCTGCACCGGCGTGTTCCCCGAGTTCCACCACGAGAAGCTCTTTCTTGAGCCGCAGCCCCTGCTGCACGCGGTGGCCCGCAACCTGGCTGGCGGCAAGCGCATCGGCATCCTTGTGCCCATGCCCGACCAGGTGGAGCAGGCCTACGAGTTCTGGGGCCGCAGCGGCGTCGACGTGTTCGTGGCCAGCGCGAGCCCCTACCTGGACTTCGAAGCGGTCAAGGAGGCGGGCAGGCAGTTCGCCGGCAAGGATCTCGCCTTCATGTGCACCGACTGCATGGGCTACTCGGCAGCCATGAAGGAGGCGCTGGAGGAGACGAGCGGCCTGCCCGTGCTGCTTCCCCGCACCCTGGCGGCCCGCATCCTGACCGAGCTTCTCGTTTAACCTCGCACGTGAAAGGACGTTTACCTGCATGAGCGATATTGAGACCTCGCTTGAGCTCATCGAGTTCATCAAGCAGAGCCCCAGCATGTTCCACTCGGTGGCTTCGGCCAGGCGCTATCTCGACGCCGCCGGCTTCGAGTGCCTGCGCGAGGGCGACGAGTGGAACGTCGTGCCCGGCGGCAGCTACTACGCCGTTCGCAACAACTCCAGCCTCATCGCCTTCAAGGTGGGCTCCGAGCTGTCGAACTATCACTTCCAGATTGCCGCCGCCCACACCGACTCGCCTACGTTCAAGGTCAAGGCCGTGCCTGAGCTTGAGGGCCCCGGTGACTACCTGCGCCTGAACGTCGAGGTGTACGGCGGTCCCATCGATTCGACCTGGCTCGACAGGCCGCTTGGCCTGGCAGGCCGCGTGCTCGTTCAGACTCCGAACGGCATCGAGAGCCGCCTTCTGCACATTGACGAGGACGTGCTCATCATCCCGAACATGTGCATCCACTTCGACCGTTCGGTCAACGACGGCAAGGCCTTCAACCGCCAGGTCGACCTGTGCCCCCTCATGAGCGCCGGCAGCCTCACACGCGGCGCCTTCGACGAGATGGTCGCCCAGCGCCTCGGTTGCGCCGCCGAAGACATCCTGGCCAAGGACCTCTTCCTGGTCAACCGCCAGCAGGGCTGCGTCTGGGGCTTCGGCAAGGAGTTTGTCTCCACGCCCAAGCTCGACGACCTGCAGTGCGCTTTTGTGGCGCTCAAGGGCCTGCTCGAGGCTGCGCCCAACGACGCCTGCGTGAACGTGGTCGCCCTCTTCGACAACGAGGAGGTCGGCTCCAACACCAAGCAGGGCGCGATGTCGACGTTCCTGCATGACGTGCTCGTGCGCATGAACGCGGCGCTGGGCAAGGGCGAGCAGGACTACTACCGCGCGGTTGCCAAGTCGTTCCTCGTGAGCTGCGACAATGCCCATGCGGTCCATCCCAACATCCCGGGCAAGACCGACGACTGCAACAAGGCGAAGCTCAACGGCGGCCCGGTCATCAAGGAGGCCGCAAACCAGAAGTACACCACCGACGCCTTCAGCCGCGCGGTCTTCACCGCGCTGTGCAAGAAGGCCGGCGTCCCGCTTCAGACGTTTGCCAACCGCAGCGACGTCGCCGGCGGCTCCACCCTGGGCAACCTGTCCAACACGCAGGTCAGCGTGCACGCCGTGGACATCGGCATGCCCCAGCTTGCCATGCACTCGAGCTACGAGACGGGTGGCGTCAAGGACACGGCCTTCGGCATTGCGGCCCTTAAGGCGTTCTTCGAGGCGGACATCGCCATCGATGGTGCTGACGGAGCGGCCTGGTAGGCGTTGTAACTGCGGTTTTTTGTAGGGCGTGAGTTCAGCGCTTTGCACTGACGCCCACAACAAAGGGCTGGCCCGGAAATCCGAGCCAGCCCTTTTTCATGCCGCTATGCCGGGCGCCTGATTGCTAGTCGACCCAGGTGTTGCGGTCGGGAGTGACGAAACGCAAGGTGCTGTCGGGACGCTGCACGAAGCCATGGACGCGGGGGTTCACGGCGTAGTACAGGTTGGGGACGGCGTAGTACACGCCCACGTAGTCCTTCATCGCAATCTCGATGACCTGCTGGTAGTACTTGGCGCGCTCGTCCTGGTCAGTGGTCTGGACGGCCTTGAGGAGCAGGTCGTCGACCTCGGCGTTGACGTAGCCGGCGCCGTTGCCGATTGCCGTCGTCTGGTTCGAGGCGAACAGGTTGTTGAGGAAGAAGTAGGGGTCGGGGTACCAGGACCAGGACATGGCGTACGCATCGGCCTTGCCGCCGCAGACGGCGTCGGAGAAGGAGCCCCACTCGCCGATGACGGGGGTCACGTTCACGTTCAGAGCGGCCCAGTAACCCTGGAGCATGGTGGTCAGGTCGACGCGGGCCTGGTTGTTGGTGACGTACATCGAGATGTCGAAACCGCTGGCATAGCCGGCGTCAGCCATGAGCTGCGTGGCCTGCTCGAGATCGTACGTGGGCGCGAGGCTCTCGAGGCTGGAGTCGTATGCCCAGGAGCCGAAGGGGATGGGCAGGTAGCCGGGGACGGCGTCGTCGTACTGGTAGAGCGCAGCGCGGATGGCGTCCCAGTCGGCGGCCATGGCGAGGGCCTTGCGGACGTTGACGTCGGCCAGGGGGTTGGGCCTGCCTT
>CAKUFZ010000042.1 GCA_934654475.1 uncultured Coriobacteriales bacterium | reverse complement strand
GCGCCTTCTCCCTGTCCTTCCAGTAATACGTCAATTGAACCACATCCCTGGTCTAGGCGTGTGGTGCAACGACCGATCGAATCCGCCCTGGGGCTTTGATGATTTAACATACATTTGGACTGATGAAATGTATGTTAAATGGGAAGGGCAGGTGCAAAGAGGGGGCGATTGGTGCCTCGCTTGCGGATTTGACCGTCGTTTTTGTCGGACGTTGCGGGGATTGCGGGCTTGTTGGCATCCCGCTTGCGCGTTTGGTAGTCTTGCGTGCTGGGCGGTGCCGGGATGGCGGGGCTGCTGGTGTCTTGCTTGCATGGTTGACGGTCATTGTCGCCAGGTAGTGCGGGGGATGCGCGGCTGCCAGCTTGCTCGCATGCTCTGCGGTCTTGCTGCCGGGTTGGCTGATGAATTGCCAGCGTCCTGTTTACGTGCTCGGCGGTCTTACGTGCTGAGCGGCGCCGGGTTGGTTGACTCGCCAGCCTCTCGCTTGTCCGCTTGGCGCTCGCTGCTGGGGGATGGTATGCTGCGTTTGTCTGGCAGCGTTGCACCGTGCCTACGGGGGGTGGGCTAGTTGTTTGCGCCAATCGATCTTAACCAGCGGCTTCCATGTTTGGGGGCCGATGTGCAGGCGTGGCTTTCGCGCTCGGAGACTGCGCTCGTGCGGCTTGAGGACCGAGCGGAGGGTTGCGAGGTGCGCGGCGCGTTGCATCGGGTGCTTTCCCGCCTGGAGGCTGTTTCCTCGGTGAGGGTTGAAGGTCGTCGGCCCCGCCTGTCCACGGTTCTCAAGATTGAGTCGCTCCTGTCGTTTGACGGTACCGATTCGGCCGACCGGGTCGCCGCCCTTGATGCGCTCGATTTCGACGACGAGGAAGACCGCGAGTCGGCCATCGAGGCCGTCTATTATCAGATGGCGCTCGGCATGATTTACGGCTCGATGGGCCCGGGCACGCCGTTTACCTCGCAGACCATGCTCGACATCCACTCGATGCTGCGGTTTGGCCGCCTCGCTTCGGAGTCGGGCACAAAGGTGCGCACGCGCGAGTACCGTCCCCGCACGCACGATGACGGCACGCCGCTCCATGTGCCGCCCACGCCCGCCGAAGCCCCGGCGCTGCTCGACGAGCTCTGTGCGTTCGTTGGTTCGGATTTGTACTCGCCCATTGGCCAGGCGGCCGTCGCGCATTTCCAGCTCGAGGAGATAAAGCCGTTCAAGACGGGCCTGGACCGCACGGGCAGGCTCATGTCGCATGCCATCATCTACCGGCGCGGTCTTTCGCGCGGGCTTGTCGCGCCCATCGGCCTGGCTCCGGCGATTGACACCGACAGGCACGCTCGCTCGCTTTTGCCCTACAGGTTCGAGGACACCCAAGGGCGCGTCGACGTCGACGAGGTCGTGGGCCGCTGGGCGCGCTTCTGCGCGGAGTCGGTGCTCGTGTGCTGCCAGGCCGCCGACGTGTACTTGGGTGAGATCCGTGCGCTGCGCGATTCTTGGCTCGAGCGGTTCGGCAAGCCAAACAAGGGCTCGGCTGTGGGCGCCCTGCTGGGCCTCATGCCCGGTCAGCCTGTGCTCACGGTACGCCAGGCTGCCTTGCTTTTGGGACGCAGCATCTCATCCACCAACGAGGCGCTCCTGCGCCTGGAAGACGCGGGTATCGTCGCCTCCGAGGACGGCTTTGGTCGCAACAGAATCTACCGCGCGCCCGAAGCCGAGGCCCTGCTCGAGAGCCTGGAGAACAGGCTCATCCCCAACCGCCCCGTGGCCCGCGACTCCTTCGGCGGGTAGCCGAGCCCGCGCCCGCTGGCGTTCAAAAACGCCAAAAGTATGCGTTATAACTCTGGCGCGGTTGTGCTCCCAAAACATGCACGCCGTCTACCTGGGATGATGCAAACAGCAAGCATGGCAAAATAGGACTCCACAGCCTCTGGTCAAGTTATTGCGCATACTTTTAGCCTTTTTCGCGAGAGTTTGGGTTGTACCCGCCTGCAGCAGCGCGGAAACGGCCGTTCTCGTGGGCCTGGCGGGAGGCCTTGCCTGCGCATCAGCGTGAAAACGGCCGTGTTCCGGCACCCGGCACCCTTCGCCTGGCGGTAGCGCCGGTGCCTATCAATGAGACCGATGCGCTCCAGCTTGGAGTGGGCCTCGACCTTCTCGTAAATCCTACGGATGTGGGTTCGCCCGGTGCTTTCGAAAGCACCTGTCCGTGCCCCCACGCCCGCCTGTTCCGACTTTTTCGATTTCCCGCAAATTTGTGCCATGCGCCCGCGTGAGGCCGTATTCTTCTGGCTCAAGGAGGGGCGACAAGGGGATTTGCGCCAGCGAAACGCCATAGATGCAGGTAGACCTGCCAATGTGCAACGGTGATGCGTGCCGCCGCCGGGGTGTTTGCGACGCATTTTTCCCTTTACTTGCGGGCTGCAGACTGTGGGTGCCCCTTTATTTGCCATGAGCTCGTTAAATAAGGAGGGATCCTTGTGATTGAGCGCACCAACGACATGCACGGCCAGCTGAAGCTTGGTCGTCGCCAGTTCCTCAAGGCAACTGCCGCCGCGGGTCTGGTCGCTTCCGTTCCCCAGGTGCTCGTGCCCGCCGCCCAGGCCGACGAGGCCGCCATGCCCGACCCCCTGGCCGAGAAGCTCGATCTTTCCGCAGGTCAGGTAGCCTACGACAAGACCGCCCGCTCGGTGTGTGCCCCCAACTGCGTCGGCAGCTGCGGCATCCAGACTTATGTGAAGGACGACGTCATCCAGAAGGTCGAGCCCGCCGAGTTCCCCGATCCCGCGCACAGGCGCATCTGCCTGCGCGGCATCTCCAACGCCATGCAGCGCGTTTACTCCGCCGATCGCGTGAAATACCCCATGAAGCGCGTCGGCGAGCGCGGCTCCGGCGAGTTCGAGCGCATCTCCTGGGATGAGGCCTTCGAGCTCATCCATGAGAAGATGCAGTACAACATGGACACCTACGGCCCCGAGTCCAACGCGTTTCTCGGCATGACCGGCAACTACGGCGTGGGCCATCAGAAGTACTGCAACATGATGGCGAACACCTTCGACGCTACCGAGATCTCCAACTTCGGCATCATGGGCGACCTTGCCATGAACCTGGCGTACCTCCCCACGCTCAACGTCATGCAGGAGGCCAACGAGTGGGAGGACATGAAGGGCTCCAAGAGCATCATCATGTTCGGCTGCAACTACGCTGAGACCAACATGCAGGACATGCACTTCGTCTTTGACGCCCAGGAAGCCGGCGCCAAGCTCGTCGTGGTCGACCCGCGCTTCTCCCGTACCGCCGCCAAGGCCGACTGGTGGATCCCGATCCGCCCCGGCACCGACGCCGCGATGGTTCTCGCCATGATGAAGCGCATCGTCGACGAGGGCCATGTCGACGAGGACTACATCCGCAACTACACCAACCTTGCCTTCCTGGTGGACGTCGAGTCCAAGATGAACGTCATGGACGGCGAGAACTACCTGGTGTGGGACGAGGCCGCCGGCGCCGCCGTGCCCGTTGCCCCCATCCCGGCCGAGAACAAGCCCGCCTATCCTTCGGTCCAGTTCAACCCCGACATGCCCGAGGCTTGCGTCATGCCCGACGGCGCCGCCCTCTACGGCGAGTTCCAGATCGAGGTTGACGGCGCGACCGTGACCGTGAAGCCCGGCTACCAGCTGCTCATCGAGTCGCTCGAGCCCTGGACGCCCGAGGCTGCAAGCGAGATCTGCGAGGTCCCGGCCGAGGACATCGTGAAGCTGGCCGACCTCTACGTCGCTGAGGCGCCCTGCAGCCTGCGCTGCTCCCAGGGCACCAACCGCTACTGGAACGGCCACCTGCCCATGCGCGCCCTCATCCAGCTCGCGGCCATCACCGGCAACATCGGCAAGGCCCATGCCAACGTGAACTGGGCCGGCGGCACGCTCTTCAAGATCCTGTGCTGCTGCTCGCCCGACACGCTGGCCCCCCGCGAGGGCCATGCCTGCAAGACCCTGCCCGGCACCCAGTGGATTGACATCCTGTCTACCCAGCAGCCTTATCCCATCAAGCTCCTGTGGACGGTGGCGTACGGCTGGGGCACCCAGGGTCCCGACTGGAACCGCGTGGTCAACGAGGCGCTTCCGCAGCTCGACTTCATCATCGTTTCCGAGCAGATCATGACCCCCGGCGCCCGCTACGCCGACCTCGTGCTGCCCGTCACCTCGTACTACGAGGAGCCGTTCGAGATCGTTCCTACCTGGGGCAACATGTACATGCAGGTGCGCGAGCAGTGCATCACCCCCATGTGGGAGGCCAAGACCGACCGCGAGATCGCCCAGGGCGTCTGCGAGAAGTTCGGCATTCTCGAGGACACCACCTGGAAGTACGACGCCGAGACCTTCGGCCGCGACTACATCCTGGGCCGCAACCTCGCGCCTGAGTTCAGCACCATCGACTTCGACGAGCTCAAGGCCAACGGCGTGGCCCGCGCGAACTACCCCCAGCCCTACGTGGCCAACGAGGGCCTGCGCTTCTCCACCGCTTCCGGCCGCGTCGAGGTCTACACCGGCTGGCAGAGCAGCATGGGCGAAGAGCTGGCCACCTACTACGAGCCGCTCGAGGGCAACCGCAGCGAGAAGGCCGCAGAGTACCCGCTCACGTTCATGAACTGCCGTACCGTGTACACCACGCACTCCCAGCACGTCCAGCTGCCCTGGATCCGCGAGATCGCGCCCGAGCCCTGGCTCGAGATGGCATGCGACGACGCGGCCGCCCGCGGCATCCAGACGGGCGACGTGGTCAAGGTCTTCAACGATCGCGGCTGGTACAAGGTCAAGGCCCTGGTCACGCCCGAGATCAAGCCCGGCTGCCTCAACCAGCGTCAGGGCTGGTGGCCCAAGGACTTCCCCGAGGGCAACCACTACGGTACGCTGCTCCAGATGGTCCTGAACCCCGCACAGGACCTCGTGTACGAGACCAACTACGCACCCTACGACAACCTGGTCCAGGTCGAGAAGGCATAAAGGAGGCTGACGATGAAGTACGGTTTTGCAATCAACCTGCACCGCTGCATCGGTTGCCGCACCTGCACCGTCGCATGCAAGATGGAGCACCGCCTGTCCGAGAACATCCAGCGCATCCGCGTGCTGAACGACGCGGGCGAGACCACCTACGACGTGCCCGTGGGCGAGTACCCCAACGGCCTGTCGTTCACGTGGCGCCCCGTGCCCTGCCAGCACTGCGACAACCCCGTGTGCGTCGAGGTGTGCCCGGCCGGTGCCACGTACAAGCGCGAGGACGGCATCGTCGTGGTGGACGAGGAAGCCTGCATCGGCTGCGGCCAGTGCGTCGCTGCCTGCCCCTACGGCGCGCGTCAGATCGACCCCGTCACCCCGGTCGTTCAGAAGTGCTCGCTGTGCTTCCACAGGCTCGACAACGGCATCGAGACCACGATGTGCCAGCTCACCTGTCCCAACCGCGCCATCACGGTGGGCGACCTCGACGACCCTGGCAGCGACGTCTCCAAGCTCATCGCCCAGTACGGCGGCGAGCAGTGGATGGCTGAGGCGGGCACGAGCCCGAACGTGTACTACTTCGACTCTGTGCCGAAGAAAGAGTTGTAATATCTAGCTCGTTGAGCGCGCGGGCGGGGTGTGGGGCGGCAGGCATTGCCGCAGGCACGCCCCGCGCCGCGAGATTTGAGAGTTGCGCGCGGGGTGGGGTGTGGAGTGGCTTCGGTGCCGCGTCAAAATCCCGCGCCGCGAGAGTTGAGAGCGTGTGCGGGGTGGGGTGTGGGGCGGTTTCGATGCCGCGCCGGAATCCCGCGCCGCGAGGTCCAAAGCTATGCGGGGGCGGGGCGTGCCTGGTTGGATGGGGCACGGCCTCGCCCCTTTGACGAAGTGGGCACCACGGAAGGGAGACGGCGATGGCCGGCAGGGACGTCAACGAGACACTGGATGCACGCGTGGAAGGGGCATGCGCCGCCTCGACGGCCATCTTGTGGGGAACGCTCGCACAGGGCTTGCTGCGCCCCACGGCTGAGCTGGCCGCCGACCTGAAGTCGGGCGCGCTGGTGGGCAAGCTCGGCTCTGTGGTGAGCGGCGAGGCCTCCATGAATCTCATGCAGTCGCTGAGGCTGCTCGCGGAGTTCGGAGCCGAGAACCACGGTCTGTCCGATGACGAGCTGCGCCTGAAGCTCGAGGTTGAGTACAACCGCCTGTTCGTGGGCCCGCTCAAGCTCATTGCGCCTCCCTACGAGAGCTACTACGCCAGCGCTCGCGCCGACGGTGAGGGTGGCAGGCTCAGGACGCAGGACGAGTTCGACGTGCGTGCGGCATACAAGGCGGCCGGCTACGACATGCCCGCCGAGTTCGTGGACTTGCCCGACCACATCGCCATCGAGCTGAACTTCCTGGCCATTCTCGCGCGTGACGAGGTGGACGCCTGGGAGGCAGGAGAGACCTCGCGCGCCGTTGCCTTGCAGGATGCCGCCGACGACTTTGCTGCCGAGCATCCCTGCCGCTGGCTGGCCCAGCTGTGCGACCGCGTGGACGAGGGCGCGTCGCTGCCTGTGTACCCCGCCCTTCTGCGCATCGCCCGCACCGTGCTGGGCGTGTAGGGGAGGAGCGGGCAAGCCGGCGGGGCCGATGACTGCCGCGGGAACATAGGGCATTCGCGCCGTCGTACGCGACGGTCAGTCTTCAGCTCGTCGCTGAACTGCGGTGTCGTTCATAAGGAAGCACGCTTCAAGGGCCCTCCGGGGCCCTTTTTAATATGAGCAGGACATTGTCAAGAGGCAGAAAGCGACCGGGCCCAATTTTTGGTTGGACCTGGTCGCTTTT
>CAKUFZ010000041.1 GCA_934654475.1 uncultured Coriobacteriales bacterium | reverse complement strand
TGGTCAGGGTGCAGGTGACCTCGAGGTCGCCGGTGGCCTCGGCCTTGTCGAGCATGGAGAGGCGCGCGTTGTCGGAGTACTGGCCGGAGCGGTTCAGCGAGTAGGCGACGTCCTCAGCGGTGAGGGCGCGTGCGTCATGGTAATCCGAGGCGGTGAAGTTGACGCCCTCGCGAATCTGGAAGACGTAGGTGATGCCGTCGTCGGAGACCTCCCAGCTGGTGGCCAGGGAGGGGACGAACTCGGAAAGGTCGTCGTTGTACTCGATGAGGCGGTCGGTGACCTCGCAGATGATCTGGCTCTCATAGGTGCCGGAATAGTGGATGGGGTCGAGCTTGGAGGGGGCAGAGGCCAGGGACACCGTGAGGGTGCCGCCCTGCTTGGGCTCCTCGGCCTTGGCGACGTTGGCGCCGGTGTTCGCGAAGGTGCCGGCCAGGCCAGCGGCGGCGAAGGCGCCGGCTGCGGCTGCTACGAAGGAACGGCGGGAAACATTGTTGGTGATAGCCATGGGTACGCTCCTTTTCCTTGAACGGCGAAACGTGAAACAAAAATGAAACAAAATAGACAGAATATTCCTACCTGTGCATAAAACAGCAAGAACACTCTTGCTTATGATTCAAGCTGTTGGGCAGATAGTAGCACCCCTTTAGGGGGTTAAAGTTACTACACTGTTAAATGAGGCCACTGGCATCCGTATACAGAACGAGGGGCCGGCCCGGAGGATTTCCGAGCTGGCCCCTCGTGCGTGCCGTTGGTATGCGGTTGGTTTTGACGTGCGGGATACGTAGGCGCCTAGAGCGCGGCGCTGGCAGCGAGCGTCTTGTCGCGCATTTCGCACAACCAGTCGGCCAGCTCGGCGATGCCCTGGCCGTTGCGCGCGTCGGTCTCAAAGACGCGCGTGGTGGGGTTGAGGGCGCGAGCCTGCTTCTTGAGGGCGTCCATGTCGAAATCGGGGTTGAGCGGCAGGTACGCGCACTTCGTCACGATGAGCGCGTTGGTGACGGCAAACATCGGCGGGTACTTGTACACCTTGTCGTAGCCCTCGGGCACTGACAGGAGCATGACGCGCGTGTGGGCTCCCGTGTCAAAATCGGCGGGGCACACGAGGTTGCCGATGTTCTCGAGCACCATGAAGTCGAAGTGGTGGTCGCCGAACGCTGCGAATGAGCGCTTGACCATGCCCATCTCCACATGGCACACGCCCTTGGTGTTGAGCTCGACGGAAGCCACGCCGGCCTCCTTGATCTTGAGCGCGTCCACGTCGCTTTCGAGGTCGGCCTCGATGACGCCGCACTCCAGGCCGCGGGCCTTGAGCTCCTTGAGAAGGGCCAGGATGAGCGTGGTCTTGCCGGCACCGGGCGAAGCCATCACGTCGAGGAAGAACGTGCCTTCTTTAGCCAGCTTCTGGCGCCACTGGTCGGCCTCCTGGGTGTTCTCCCAGAGAATCGATTGCTTGACTTCAATGACCTTGGTCTCGTCCATCCGACGATGCCTCCTTTTTGGTTGCCTGATACGCATGCGGGAATACGGGAGGCACGCTCGCCTTCCGCATTGCCTTAGCAACCCCCTGCGATTTGCTTTGGCCCCGTCAAGGGAGAAGGGTAGCACAAACCACGGCTTGCGAAGCGTTATAATCACCTGCGTTTGCCTTTTACCGTGAGGAGCGCCCGTGCTTTGGTTTACCAGCGATTTGCACCTTTGCCATGAGAACATCCTGACCTTTACGCAGCGCCCCTTTGCCACCGTGGACGAGATGGCGCACGCCATCATCGCTAACATCAACGAGTGCGTGGGGGAGAGCGACACCCTCTGCATCCTGGGCGACCTGTCGATGAAGGGCAGGCAGGACGAGGTGCTCGGCCTTTTGCGCGGCATCCGTTGCCAGCACGTGCAGCTTGTGCGCGGCAACCACGACCTCGATTGGGACGACACGGACTTTTTCGAGCGCATCGACGACTATCGCGACATCAAATACAACAAGACGCGCGTGGTTGCCAGCCATTACCCGTTCATGACCTGGAACGGTATTTTCCGTGGCGTGATTCATGTGCATGGCCACATTCATAGCACGGGTTCCCATTACAACGAGTTGCAGCGCACGAAGGGCTATCGCCGCTACGACGTGGGCGTCGACGCAAATGACTGCCGTCCGGTGAGCATCGCCCAAATTCGCGAGTTTTTCAAGGGTTGGGAGTGCGTTACTCCTGCTCAGGACAATGAAAATTTGGGCCTGGAACCCCGTGAGTGGGTTCCAGGCCCAAATGACAAGCCGGGTCGTAAATAAAAAGAGAGGCCGCGCGGCTTACGCGAAAACGATCTCGCCGGTCTCGTGGTTCATGGACGTGACGATGGCCAGCGAGTCGAGATCGTAGCCGTCCTCGCGCAGCTCGCGGCCGCCGGGCTGGAAGCCCTTCTCAATTGCGATGCCGATGCCCGTGACCTTGGCGCCGGCCTCCTCGCAAATCTCGATGAGGCCGCGCAGGGCGCAACCGTTGGCGAGGAAGTCGTCGATGATGAGCACGCGGTCGCCCTCGTTGAGGTAGCGCTTCGTCACGATGACATCGAAATCCTTCTGCTTGGTGAAGGAATGAATCTTGGTGCAGTACTGCTCGCCGTCGAGGTTGATGGAGAGCGTCTTCTTGGCGAAGATGACGGGCACGTTGCCGAAGTGGCGGGCCACGCAGCATGCGATGCCGATGCCGGAGGACTCGATGGTGAGGATCTTGTCGACGGGCTTGCCTGCGAAGTGCTCGGCCCAGGCGGCGCCCATGTGGTCGAAGAGCTCCACGTCGCACTGGTGGTTGAGGAAGGCGTCAACCTTCAACACGTTGCCGGCCTTTACCGTACCGTCGCGCCTGATGCGCTCCTCGAGTTCGATCATGCCCACCGCTGTCGTCCTTCCTTTTGAAATGCAACCCGTCGTTTGCGCGCAATGCAACATTTTGCGATTGGCTTACATTACCACGAGTCACGGCATAACCGCGGGTTATGGCTTATATTGACGATAGATGTATAATTGTATGTGCCGAGTTATGTGAAGCTCGGCGACGGGTTCGTCAAAGCGTGGCAGCACCGAGGGGTGCCGGCGTGCGGCCCCCTTCCAGATGAAAGGAGACCGTCATGGCAACTGCCTCATGTGTGGGTAGGCGCGTAGTCGCCGCCATTCCCGTCGCGGCCCTTGCACTCCTGCTATTCGCAGCCGGCTATCCGGCCGAGGCGCTGGCCGACACCACGGCGCAGGGCTCGTCCTCGACGCTTGTGAGCGTCAAGGCGCCTGGCACTGAGTCCACCGGTTCGGTCGACCTGGCCTCAACGTCCAACGCCAATGCAACCTCGACCCCTGCCGCCTCCGACGCCTCGGCCAAACAGGCCCAGGTGGGGCAGGACACCTACACCTACGTCCTCAATGGAAGCCAGCAAGCCGTTATCACGGGCTACGAGGGCACTTCCGCCAAGCTTGCGCTTCCCGACAAGCTGAACGGCATCGTTCTGGCCGGCATTGCCGACGAGGCGTTCAAGGGTAACACCGCCCTCGCCGAGGTCGTGATACCCGACGGTGTGACCTCCATCGGCGCCCGCGCCTTCGAGGGGTGCACCGCGCTTGCGAGCGTGGACATCGCCCCCACGGTGACGAGCATCGCCGAAGACGCCTTCGTGTTCGCCAAGCAGGTCAACGTCACGCAGAAGGACAAGGACGGCAAAGACCAGGTCGTGCAGCAGACGGTGTACGAGGACATCGCCGGCCTCAAGATTCTGGGCGACGCGGAGTCCATCGCTCCCGATTATGCGAGCAGGCACGGCTTCACCTTCGTGCAGAACCGCTTCCACGCGACGAGGGTCACGCTCAACAACAACTCGCTGCTTCTGCTCAACGGCGTGCAGACTGCGAAGCTCACGGGCACGGTCGAGCCTTCCAACTGCACCGATGATGTCGCGTGGTCCACGAGCGATGCCTCTGTCGTGACGGTTGGGCAGGATGGCTCGGTCGTCACGGCCGGCCTGGGCACGGCGACGGTGACCCTCACCGCCGGCAAGATGAGTGCCACCTGCACGGTCGACGTGGTGCAGCCGGTGACGCGCATCGACCTCAACAAGGCGAACGTCTCCATGGAGGCGGGCGACGTCAAGCCGCTGCTCGCAACCGTGCTTCCCAACAACGCCTACAACAAGAACGTCGTGTGGTCCTCCTCCAACCCGGCAGTAGCCAAGGTGGACGAGCACGGCAACGTCACCGGTGTGGCGCAGGGCACGACCACGGTGACGTGCGCTGCGGTGGACGGCAGCGGCGTGACGCAGACGGTGAAGGTCGAGGTCGTCTGCAACCAGCATGTGGTGGCGAAGGCGACTGACCTTGCGAGCTCGCATGCCTATGCCAACGGTACATGCGACACCTGGGTGTACAGCGATCCTGGCGCCACGGGCCTGGCCGTCACGTTTGACAAGCAGACCTACCTTGAGCGCGGTTACGACTTTGTCGAGGTCTACGGCTCCGACGGCTCCATGGTGGGGCGCTACACCGGCGCCGACCTCGCGGGCGCCACGGTGAAGGTCCCCGGCGACAGCGTGAAGATTCGCCTCGTGAGTGACGCGACCAACGCCGAGTGGGGCTTTGGCGTCACGGGCATCAAGGAATACCAGCCCGACGGTTGGTCGTTCTTCGACGGCGACACGCATTACTACATCGGTGGATGGCTCTTGCGCGGCGAGTGCTTCGTGGGCGGCGCGTGGCGTTACTTTGAACCCGAGCTGGGCGCCATGCAGACCGGCCTCGTGACTCTGCCGAGCGGCGTGGTGAAGTACTACGACGAGAACGGCCTGCGCGTCACAGGCTTCGTGCATCTCTCCGACGGTTCTCGCTACTTTGACGCCGACACGGGCACCATGGCCACCGGCCTGACCTACCTGCCCGACGGCCGCGTCATCTACTGCGGCGCCAACGGCGTGCTGCGCAGCGGCACTTTCACTTTCAAGGGCGAGAAGCTGCACTTCAACAACAACGGCGTGCTTGACGATCCTGCCACTACGTCTATCCCGGCCGGTACGATTGCCGAGGAAGACGGCGGCCCCGCCGCCGAGTTCACGCCTGTTGTCGAGCGCAAGGCGCTTCAGGGCGCAGTCGACAGCGCGCAGGGTCTGACCGAGGCCGACTACACGCCCGAGAGCTGGGCGGCCATGCAGGGCGCCCTGGCGTCTGCCAAGGCAGTGCTCGCCGATGAGACGGCCACCCAGACCATTGTGGACAAGCAAGCCGAGCTTCTCGATGCCGCCATCAAGGCCCTGAAGCCTGCGGCTGCCCCTGTTGTGGTCGACACGATGGGGCTCGAGCAGGCCATCGGTACAGCCGAGGGGCTCGCGGCATCCGATTACTCGCCTGAGACGTGGGCGGCCATGCAGGCTGCGCTGGCGTCCGCCAAGGCGATCCGCGACGACACGAGCGCCACGCAGACCATCGTTGACAAGCAGACCGAGCTGCTTGAGGCTGCCATTGCGGCCCTTCAGCCCGCAGCTGCTCCCACGGTGGTCGACACGACGGGGCTCAAGCAGGCAATCACGTCTGCCGAGAGCCTGAACGCCGCCGATTACACGCCCGAGAGCTGGGCGGCCATGCAGGGCGCGCTGACTTCTGCGCAGGCTGTCCTTGCCGACAGCAGCGTGACGCAGAGCCTGGCCGACAAGCAGGTCGAGCTGCTCAACGCAGCCGTTGCGGCCCTCCAGCCCGCGGTTGCTCCCGCTGTGGTGGACACCTCCTGGCTCGAGCAGGTCATTGCTTCGGCCGAGGGATTGACTGAGGCCGACTACACGCCTGCGAGCTGGGCGCGCCTGAGTGCCGCACTCACCAGCGCCCGTGCGGTTCTCGCCGACAGCACGGCGAGCCAGACCGTGGTGAACACGCAGGCCGACCTTGCGCAGAAGGCTATCGACGCACTGGAAGGGGCGGCGGCTCCCTCGCCGGAACCATCCCCTGAGCCGGCTCCCGAGCCCACGCCGGAACCGGCTCCTGAACCTGCGCCTGAGCCCGCCCCCGCGGCGGTCGATTTCGCCGAGCTCGACAACGCGCTTGCGTATGTCGACTCGCTGAGTGAGTCCGACTACACGGCTGAAAGCTGGTCGTACCTGCAGTCTGCGGTTGCCGCCGCACAAGGCGTGCGCGCCGATGCAGCTGCAACGCAGGAAGACGTGAACTACCAGGCCCAGAACGTGTGGGATGCCGTCAACCTGTTGGTGTCGGCACCGGCTGCCCCTGATCCCGGCGAGGGCGCGGCCGTTGTGGACGAGGCTGCCAAGAAGCAAAAGGCCGCTCAGTATCTCGGCGTGCTCTACCTGAGTGCGCTCTATCAGGCCAACCTGGACGACGGCGAGTACTCCATGGTTGCTTTTAACCAGGACGGCTGGGCAGACCTGCTGTGCGATCCCACGCAGTGGGGCGCCTTTGCCGGCAACATCGTTGCCCAGGCAGCTACGAACAGCCAGTTCGCCGAGTTCTTGAAGGATGGCGTGCTCGACAAGGACAATCCGTTCGCGCTCGATATGACCGCGGCATCCGACGGAACGGTGTACGTGCCTTATGCGACCGCCGCTTCCATGATCGCGGGCATGACGGGTGCGCATTGCCCCGACGCGACCTTCGCCTGGGCCTCGCACATGACGCCCAGCGGCGACGGTACGGGTTTTGTGGCATGGCCCACGGCGGACTATCCGCTTGAGGCTACGTTTGCCAACGTTGCTGAGTTCGCTGATGGTACGTTCGGGTATGTCCTCAAGCTTACCTTTAAACTTTCGACTGGTGAGCAATTCGACAAGTACTACCAGGTCATCGCCAGTCCCAGCACGGAAAGTCCCTTCGGTTGGATTCTCACTCAGGTCCTGACCGACTCGAGCTTGAGCGGCTATTTCACTGAGTAGTCATACGCTCTAGTTTAGAGTGAGACTTGTTTAAACCCAGGCCCTATGCTTTCGGATATTGAAGGCATGGGGCCTGGCTGGTGTATGGGGGAGGCTCCGCTGGTGCACCTGCGCAAGATGCTGGTGTCGCGGGCCCTGTGGAGTCTTCCGCCCCCGAGCAGCCCCTCAGCCTTGTCTAGCATCCTTCAAACCGCTCGCAATGTCTTTATTCCTATGAATAAAGACAAAGAAATGCTCTAATTCATATGAATAATGACATTCGACTGACATTTTTCATAGGAAGATTCTATTCTTGATGCAGTAGACAAAAGGGGCGGTTCTCTTTTTGCAGACCTGGGTGAGGAAGGGCGTCTCTCTATGCGTAGAAACATCTCCAAGGCTCTTGTTGAATGGAAAGATGCGCCCAATCGCAAGCCGTTGGTCATTACGGGCGTGCGACAGTGCGGGAAGACCTATGTGATGCGCGAGTTCGGCATGTCATGTTTTAAAGACGTGGCATATGTCAACCTCGAGCGAGATTCGTTAGCTGCCTCTGTTTTTGAGATGACGCTTGAACCTGCGAGAATCATTTCCGGCCTGTCAGCCGTCTCCCTTGGCAAGGAAATCGTTGAGGGAGAAACCCTTTTGATCTTGGACGAAATTCAAGCCTGCCCGCGGGCGCTGACGGCTCTCAAGTATTTCTGCGAGGATATGCCGGGCCTTCACGTTGTTTGCGCAGGCTCGCTGCTTGGTGTCGCCCTGACCCACGAGAACATCTCGTTTCCTGTGGGCAAGGTCGATCGACTCCAGATGTACCCCATGAGTTTTGACGAGTTCCTGTCTGCCACGCGTGGGGACGGCATGGTGGAGATGCTTACCGGTCTCTTGCCGACCTCGCCTTTGCCGGTCTCTTTCGCAAGCGAGCTTGAGGCCGCCTGTCGGGATTTTCTCATCGTAGGAGGGATGCCTGAGGCACTTCTGCGCTGGGTGGAAACATCTGACTATGGGCAAGTGGAAGCCGTCCAAGGTCATATTCTTGCCGACTACGAGGCAGACTTCGCTAAGCATGCGCCTCTTGGAGACGTGACAAAAATCGGCTGGATTTGGGCGTCGGCACCCAAACAGCTTGCCAAGGAGAACAACAAGTTCGTGTTCTCGCAGGTCAAGGAAGGCAAGCGCGCCCACGAGCTCGAGGACGCTTTGCAATGGCTTGTGGCAGCCGGGCTCGTTCATAAGACCGAGCTTGTGGACAATGCCGAGCTTCCCCTGAGTTTCAATGCGGACGCTTCGTACTTCAAGGTATACATGTCCGACGTCGGGCTTCTACACAAGATGGCAAACGTTCCTTACAAGGCTCTCTTGAAAGCCGAACCCGCCTACGCGCGTTTCAGAGGTGCCCTGACTGAAGACTATGTGCACAATGAGATGCTGCTGCAGGGTCTCAAACCCTACTTTTGGCGCTCAGGCAATACCGCTGAGGTCGATTTCGTCTTTGAGCGGGATGGTCGAGTTGTCCCTGTAGAAGTCAAATCGGCAGATAACACCATGGCAAAGAGTTACCGGCTTTTCTGCAAGCGCTACGGTATTAAGAGGGGCTTCAAAGTGTCGCTCAAAAACACCGCTGTCAATGTCGACGACAACGGCTGTGAAACAGTGAGTCTGCCGCTCTATATGGCATGGAGGCTTGCAGGGCTGGCCGTGCGCGAAACGCTTTAACGGGCGTGCTGCAGGGCGGCCGGCGCGGCTGACGGGGTCGGGCTTGAGGTGCTCAAAGCGCGCACAATCTGGCGTGCCCTATGCCCGCTGCCCCCTCTGGGTTCAGCGGGGCCTCAGTGCGCCTCCTGCAAGTGCTATTTGATGAACCCAAAACGGCTCAGGACGCCGGTAAGTATCGGGCTTTCTTGAGAGAACTGCTGCGAGAGCGCTCGTATGGAGCCGCGCGCCTCTTCGATGTTTTCGGGTGGCAGGATGTTGCCCATCAGACCGACCGTGTCAAAGAGGCTGATGTCGTGGACGGGCCCCATCTTCGCGCAGTACAGGCGGTCGCCGTGCGCGCAGATGTTTCGACACTCCACCAAGGCGCGCAGCGTGAGACGCATGGCATGTGGCGTCAGGATGTTCTTTTCAGTCCTGTGCTGCAGGCGCACAACGCGCTTGCATATTTGGTTCTGTTCAGTTCTGGGCAGCAGATTGAAAAAGTACGATACGTTTCCGAACGTCAGTTCGTTTATAAGCACCCATAGGGGCACTTCGCCATATCGTTCCCGGTAGTGCTGGATATAAGGCTTGCACTGTCGCTGCGCAACGGCTTTATACCGCAGCTCCTCGATGAATCTTGGCAAATCGGCAACGAACGCCTTCTGGCCGGGCATGTAATCCTGGCGCGTTGTGTAATTCTCCATATCAAGGTATGCCGCTGGTTGTGGATGGTGCTCGCAGAACGTGTGAGCGCTAACGGATTTCACCCGTGTCTCGCAGCGCAGAAGGTATCCCAGCATGAGTTCGCGCAGTTTTGCGTCGAAGCGGTACAAGGCATAGATGTCGGAAAACGATGCCCCGGCTATATATCTTTCCTCTGGGGAGGACGAGCTGGCGATGCGGTCGATAAAAGGCGCCTTGTAGCCGTTTATCACGGCATAATAGTTTTCGCCAAGAAGAATATCGCCGTCGGAGGCGCTGACTTGCAGGCCCCTTCGGCTGAGAATCTCCAACTGTTCTGGTATGGAGCAGAATGGTTTTGCAGACATGGCACCCCCAAGACGATATGAGAGAGCCATTGGGGGAGCCCCCTCTCCTCGTGCCACCCACGTCGTGTGGTTTTCGCGGGCTGGGGCTGCCACAATGGGCTCGTCGTATCGGTCCCTGCGGTGCCCGACACCGCACGCACGGGAGGGGGCTCCCCAATGCCGCATGTTACATCAGTAGGGCTCGACGTGCACGCCAGGTCCGTCTCCGCCGCCGCGTTCAACCTCTACACCGGCGAGGTGGTCGAGAGGAGGTTCGGCCCCGAGGCGGGCCCGATAGCCGAGTGGGTGCTGTCCTTCGAGTCGCCGAGGGCCGTCTACGAGAGCGGCCCCACGGGGTTCGCCCTGTGCCGCGAGCTGCGCGCCCTCGGCGTGGACTGCGTGGTGGGCGCCGTGTCCAAGATGCAGCGCCCCGCCGCCGACAAGAGGGTCAAGAACGACAGGCGCGACGCCGCCTTCCTCGCCAGGCTGCTCGCCACCAACAACGTCGTGGTCGTCCCGGTCCCCGACGCCGGGGTCGAGGCCGCCCGCGACCTGTCCCGCGCCCTGGACGACGCCCGCGAGAACGTGCAGAGGGCCCGCCAGCGGCTCTCGAAGTTCCTGCTCAGGAGGGGTTATGTCTTCGACGAGCGGGACTCCCTGGGGCGCAGGCGCTGCGCGTGGACGGCCGCCTGGTGGTCCTGGGTCGCCAAGATAAAGATCGGGGAGCCCGCGGCCAAGGCCGCGATGGACCATTACATAGAGGACGTCCGGCACGAGGAGTCCTCCAAGCTCAAGCTGGAGAGGCT
Organism: uncultured Coriobacteriales bacterium; assembly: GCA_934654475.1. Lineage (GTDB taxonomy): Bacteria > Actinomycetota > Coriobacteriia > Coriobacteriales > UMGS124 > UMGS124. The sequence goes on along the minus strand of CAKUFZ010000041.1, from coordinate 1,444 downwards.
GGTCGCCGCCGAGGCGGCGAAGCCCAGGTGGGCGGCCGTCGTGGCGGCCCTGCGGCGTATAAAGGGCGTGGACACCGTGACGGCCTTCTGCCTGGCCGCCGAGGCGGGCAGCTTCTCGCGCTTCCGCTCGGCCCCCGCCTACGCGGCCTGGGTGGGCCTGGTCCCCTCGGAGCACTCCAGCGGCGAGAAGGTCGCCAGGGGCGGCATCACCAAGACGGGCAACGCCGCCTCCAGGCGCGCCCTGGTGGAGGCCGCATGGCATTTCGCGAGCTGCTCGCCCTCCCCGAAGGCGCCCGCGAAGGCCGGCCCGGGCTCGGAGGGGGTCCCGGCGGACGTCGAGAGGCGGTGCGCGAAGTGCACGGCCAGGCTGGCGGCGAGGCACCGGGCCCTGCGGGAGGCCGGCAAGCGCCCCTGCGTGGCCAACGTGGCGGTCGCCCGCGAGCTGGCCTGCTGGGTGTGGGAGGTGGGCTGCCGGGCGGAGGGCACGCTCCGCTGACGTCCCGGCCTCACGCGTTCGCACCCCGACAACCCTTCCAGCCGGGAGGGCCCGCGCCCCGACGCGTCGCCGGGGCCCGTCCACGAGCCTCTTTATGGGCAGCCGGAAGGCCGCGCCCGACAAACAAGACTGACTCTGGATTTCGGACGGGGGCCCCGGACGGAGAATCGAAATGCGGTGGCGCGCGGCAACATATGCGACGGGCCGTCCGTCGCGCCGCCCACGAGCCCGCGGATATTAGCTTGCCAGGCAAGCGTCGACTAGTATGGGCGAAACCCCGGCGCGGGCCCCTCCGGCTGGAACGAAAAAAGAAATCGGGCGAGGTGGAAATTCACCCGGCCCGATTTCAGCATGCCTATTGACAATGGCTCTCTCATATTAATGAGAAAGGGCCGCAGTACCTTGCGGCATGCGACCCTTCCCAGTACCGGCCTCCGTGGAGCGTCCGGTCCGTATCACTAGCGCCAATGTAGCACCTGCCGGTGCCCTTGTCTAGGCCAGCACGAAAACAATGCCTGTTGAGAGCGGTGCGATGCCGAGGGGGGCTCGCGGCAGGGGCTGGATTTGTTGACGACAACTCAGCACGTGCCAATCGGCCATTTGCCCAAGCCGCGCACGCTGCCCATATGCGCAGGTGTACCATACGTGTGTCTGAAGGTGCGCTGAAGGCTCCAGGGGCCTGTGGCGCGAGGAAAGGAGCGGGGCTATGGCGTGCAGGGATTGGGCCGCGAAGGTCGGGGGAGGCGTCCTCGGCAGGGTCTGGGCCCTCGTCGCCGCGCTCGCGCTGCTCCTCGGCCTGGCTGCATTTGCTCCCGCCCCCGCCCAGGCCGCGTCCTTCAGGGACGTGCCCTCCGGGCAGTGGTACACCTCCTGGGTCGACAAAGCCTCCGACCAGGGCCTCATGTCGGGCTTCACCGACCCGGCCACCGGCAGGCCCACGGGCTACTT
>CAKUFZ010000040.1 GCA_934654475.1 uncultured Coriobacteriales bacterium | reverse complement strand
GGGCACCCTCAGCCTCATACAGCTTGTCGGCCGCGCGGAGCTTGTCAAAGGCACGCGTGACGGCCGTCTTGCCCTGCGCATCGGGGGTGTGGAGCGTACGCTCGGAGAACCAGACGTCGAAATTGCAGCCACACTGGGCAAGTACGTCTTTGATGTTTGCAAGCATGGCCTGGTAACCACGCTCGCGGAAGTCATGTAGGCGCTCCTCAACCGGCATATCGAGAGAAGCGGTGCCGTCCTGGTCGTAGAAGACGCGAGCGATGTCCCAGATATAGGAACCGCCGTACGCATCGCCACCGAGCTCACCGGCGAAATCATCGGTCAGGGGGTGCGTGTCAAGGGTACCGTCGACATCGTCGAGCGCGGCGACACGGTCGGCCTCGAGAGTCTCAAGGGCCTCGTAGACCGTCTTGCCACCAGCAACAAGCTCGACAATCTGGCGATAGCGCTTCTCAATGGAGCGGGCGAACGTGTTCATCTGGTTGCCGGCGTCGTTGATATAGAACTCGCGCGTGACATCCCAACCGCAGAACTCCAGCGTACGGCACATGGAGTCGCCCAGAGCCGCCCAGCGTCCATGACCCACATGCATGGGGCCCACGGGGTTGGCACTGACGAACTCGACGTCGACCTTCTTGCCCTGGCCGTCGTTGCAGCGGCCGAAGTCGGCACCCTCGCGAATGACCTGGCCAAAGACGCCGCAGATGGCCTCAGGGGCAAGGCTGAAATTCAGAAAGCCCGGACCCGCTGCCTCAACGGACACGACAGCCTCATCGGCAGGCATGTGAGCGATGATGGCGGCGGCGATGTCGCGGGGAGCGCGGTGCGCGGCCTTGGAGCTGCGCATAGCAACAGTGGAGGTCCAGTCACCCTTCTGGGCGTCATTGGTCCTCTCGATGCCGAAGTCGCTCACCTCGAACTCGGGCAGCTCGCCTGCGGCCTGAGCCTGGGCGATGGCGCACGAGACGAGACCGGCAATACGTGCCCTCATTCCGCGATCGTCATAGGAGTTTGAGGCAACAGCGGTAGATTCCTGATTCATGAACATGCCTTTCATTGTGCTTTAACGCCAGGTGAGGTCGTTCTGGGTGGAACGCGCCTGAGCAATCATGGATTGACGCAGTTCGGAGAGACCGGCTTCGATGCCCACGGGATACACCTGCGGGTTGAGCAGTCGCTTGCTTGCCGGCTTGAGGGTCGCAAGGTTTGCCGCAGCGCGGGCGCGGGCGCAAGCCAAATCCTCAGGTTGCGCCACGCGTTCGCCGTCCTGCGTGAAACGGCACAGCATGGACTCGCAGCGCAAGCCGTCAAGCGAGCGCGTGAGCAGTGGGTCGTTCACGTCGACGATCGTGGCGGGCACACCGTGCGGGTAGTCGACGGTACAGATCATATCGGCCACGGGCGCACCTGACTCGTCGAAGTACCGACGTAGATCCTGCACGCCGGGAATGGTGCGCTTGTATACCTGTTCGGACACCTTAAGCACAGGAACCCAGTCCTGGCCAGGCATCCTTTTGGCGGAGAGCTTGTACACGCCCGACAGCGCCGGCTGGTCAAAGCAGGTCACAAGCTTCGTGCCGATGCCGAAGCCGTCGACGCGGGCTCCCTGCAGCAACAGCGACTCGACAAGATGCTCGTCGAGGTCGTTCGAGACGATAACCTTGACATAGGGCAGGCCGGCCTCGTCAAGACGGGCGCGGGCGCGCTGCGACAGGGCACACAGGTCACCGGAATCGATACGAACGCCAGCCAGACGCTCGCCGCGGCCTTCCATCTCGTGGGCAACGATGATGGCGTTTTCAACACCGCGCATAACGTCGTAGGTGTCAATGAGCAGGGTGCAGTTCTTGGGGCTCACCTCAGCATAGGCACGAAACGCCGAGAGCTCGTCGGGAAACGCCATGACCCAGGCATGGGCATGGGTGCCGGAGGCCGGGATGGAGTAGCGCTTTGCGGCCAGCACGTTAGACGTCGAGGCGCATCCGCCCACATAGGCAGCGCGCGCCGCCGAAAGGGCACCGTCGGGACCCTGGGCACGGCGCAGTCCAAACTCCGCCACGGGGCGGCCCTGGGCCGCCTGGCATACACGCGCGGCCTTCGTTGCAACAAGCGTCTCGAAGTTCACGAGGTTGAGCAACGGCGACTCAAGCAACTGGCAGTCGATGATGGGACCACAGACGCGAACCACAGGCTCACGAGGAAAAGCCAAATCGCCGTCGCGCAAGGCGTCGATCGTGACACGAGGACGCCACTGCGAGAGCCACTCAAGAAACTCCGGCGAGAACATGGGGCCGCCGCCCGGGGCCTGGAGGTTGCCGAGATAGGCAATGTCGGCCTGCGAGTAGCGAAAGTTCTCGACAAGCGAGGCCAACTGGCCCGTTCCGCAGACGAGCGTGAAACCGCCCTCGTAAGGATTCTCCCTAAAGAACGAGGTGAAGCATGCCTCCATGTCGGCCAGGCCGCTTCTCCAATAGCCCTCCGCCATAGTCAGCTCATACAGGTCGGTCAGCAGGCCGATCCCGTTCTCGCCGTCAGGCTCAAAGCTCGACGCGCGCAATGCCGCATCGAGGGCAGTTTGCCCCATGTGCAATCTCCCATCACTGTCGCCACCAAAGTCCGCAGACTTCGTTGACGTTATTTGCCCATGTTGAACATTACGAGGTAAATCACAAGAAGGACGAACATGGCGAGAATGACGCCGATGACGATCTTCTGCTTGGCAGACATCGGCTCAAGATCGTCCAGACCATAGTCGGGGTTCTCCCGAGCGCGACGGCGCTCCTCCTTGCGGCGCTCCTTCTCAGCGTAGTACTCCGCGTCTTCCTTCGCGTACTTCTGAGCCTTGCGCAGGTTCTCGAGCTCGGCACGTGCGGCTCGCTCGCGCTGGGCCTCGTCGGCGGCGCGCTTCGCCTCGCGCAGGGCTTCAAGCTCGGCGCGCTCTTCGTCGCTCAGGGGGGTGTCGTTGTCGCTCATTGGATTTCCTTCCTCAATGTTGACGGCCCATTATAACCGCCAGCCCCACTCATCAGGCCAGCATATCCCAGTACACAAGGTTTAGCATCATCATAAACCCCGCAAGCGCAACGAGCACGGCCACGACGTTCTGGCCACGCGTCCACGTGGAGCCGCGCCAGCGCGTCACGAGCATCCACACGATGATCGCCACGGCCAAGACGCAGTACACCCTCTCGCCAACGAGCAGTGCTCCGAGCGCAGCAGGCGCAATGCCAACCGACAGGCTGTATATTCCCCAAACCGCGGCCGAAAGGGAAACAACCGTGGCAAAAGCAAGAAGAAGCGGGGCAATTTGTATGCGAGGGCGGCGGTGCCTCCGCAAGCCGGCAAAACAGCTCAGAACTCCCCTCAGCACATATCCAAGGCAGAAGACGCCTCCAAGCGCGGCGAGAAGAAGCAAGGTGAACTCAACGTTAAGCGTGTAATCGGGCACCAGGTAGTAGTCCTCGTCAGCGCGGGAGAACTCGCCGCCACGCGCAAGGCTCACATGGAAGCGATATACGTCCTGGTCAACCGCCGTATCCACTGAGTACACGCCAGCGCCGAGGTTGGTCGCGGTCAGGCTGTCGAGCATAAGAACGCCCTGGGCGTTCACCGACACCACGACGCGGTCAAGCGCAGTGAGGAGCTTGGCTGGGCCCAAGGCAGCGTTGCCGGCGCTTTGGTAGGTTCCCACCCACACATAGTTATCCGGGGAGTCCGCCGCGCCCACCGAGATGTCCGTGCGGCCGAAGAGCACGCGCGGTATGCCTTGGGTGAGGTCGAATCGACCAGACTGGTTCGTCATAACGGCAACGACAAGGCCACTGTCGGGATCCATATACAGCGAGCTGGTAAAACCTGATGCTGTTGTACCTGACTCGCCCAACACACTCGCCGTAAAGGGAAAGCTGAACATGCCGTGCGCGATGCGGGCCACACCGAGGCTCGGATAGGTGCGCGTCACCGAGAAGAATGTCTGCACCGTCTGAGGATTGCTGAAAAGCGCACGGTCGCCCTGGCCCATGAGCGCCTGGCCGAGCACGAGCAGATCATCGACCGAGCCATAGCAGGTAAAGGCCGAGGAGGTCGTGGCGCGCGGAGAGGAAACGCTCGTAGGCCCCACCGCGCCTTTTGCCAAGCGATAACCCGATTCGCCATAAAGGTCGTCAGCCGCAGCCCTGCTTGCATCGCCGCCCACCATGAGTCTCGTGCTCGTCATTCCCAACACATCGAAAATATGCGTCTGGACGTACTCGACGAAGTCAACTTTGCTCACCTGTTGTACGACAACGGCCGCAAGAAGCGCGTCATAGGGGGTGTATCCCACGATAGAGCCAGGCTCAAATCCCGCCTCCACCTCGAAAAGCGAAAGCGCAACCGTGGCGTCGGTCAAACCGTCGGCAAACGAGGAGGCATTGCCCACCATGGCAACGTCTAAGCCACTGACATGGTTCATGAGGTCGAGCAAGTCCAGGGACTCGTAACCTTCGGGCAGGTCCAACCCCTCAGGCAGATAGGCGCTGAGGTTTGTGTTGAGGTTGAGCTGTCCCGCCTCAACCAACTGCATGACAGCAGCCCACACAAGTAGGTCGCTTGTGCGGCCCCATTCGAAGGCCGTGTGCTCTCCGACCTCGGCGGAATCCGGGCCTGCCTCGTATCCATAGTTGTTTCTCAGCTGCACGGCCCCATCGGCTGAAACGGCTACCGCCACTCCGCTGGTCTGGTCGGTACCTGCAATGAAGGTGTCAATGAGCGACTCTTTGCTTGACGCAGCAGGCGTGGGAGCAGGTTGATCGGCAAAGGCGCACGGCACCCAGGCAATGAGAATCGCGGCGATGGCAAGAACAGCCCAAAGGGACATCAACCTGGCAGCATGGGCAACGCGATGTCGACTCATGCCTGGCCGCCGGACACGACACCCGAGCCGTCAAAAGCAGGGATGAAGCTCTCCCCCACCGTGCCGCCCTGTTGCCACCAGAGGTTTTCAAACCCAAGCATGTCGGAGAAGTCCAGGGCTGCCTCGTAATCTTCTTGAGGAAGCGGCACAGAGAGCTCCGTGTGGCTGCCGAGCACCTCGGCAGAGGCGACGGGAGTGTATTGGTTCATAATCGAGATGTCGATGTCGTTGCCAAAGCGCGCCCACAGCATCTGCAGGACACGGAACGTATCGTCGAGATGGCCCGGCAATACGAGATGGCGCACGATGACGCCGTGCTGCATGATGCCGTCGTCGTCCACCCGCCTGCCGCCCGCACGCCGCACCTGCTCGACCATGATCCCAATCGCCTCAAGTGCGACCTCGGGATAATCCCGTGCGCGGCTCAACTCCCAGGCAAGGTCCGGAGATGCGTACTTGAAGTCAGGCAGCCACACGTGCACATCATCCTTGAGCGCATCCAACACACAGGGACGCTCATACGAGGACGTGTTGTACACCACAGGAAGGTCCAGGCCATCCCGGCGGGCAATCTCAAGCGCGCGATGGATATGCGGCGCGTAGTGCGTCGGCGTCACAAGGTTGATGTTGTGCGCACCCTGGGCCTGCAGCCCCAGCATTGCCTGGGCAAGCTCCTCGACGGTGACCTCTTTGCCCCATCCTGCCGAAGAAATGTCGCGGTTTTGGCAGAAAATGCACTTGAGCGGGCAGTGAGAGAAGAACACGGCGCCTGAGCCCCGCTCTCCCGAAATCGGCGGTTCCTCCCAAAAATGAAGGGCGGCACGCGCGACGCGCAGCTTGTCATCAGCCCCGCACACACCCGTTTTACCAGCATTCCTATTGGCCCCACACTGTCTGGGACATAGCTCGCAGGCATCCAGGCACGACGGGTCGCTCAGCAGGGAAACGGCCTGCCCCATGCTCTACGCCTCCCCGGCTTCCATCCGCGATACCATGACGGCGTTGGCTGCGCGCTCCTGCGAATCGTCGAGCTTGGCAAGGTCGCAGGACACGCCTTGACGCTCGAGCGCACGGGCAAGCAACCAGTCAGCAAGCTCGGGGTTCTTGGGCAAAAGAGGCCCATGAATGTAGGTACCGACGACGTTTTTCCAACGACAGCCCTCGTAGCCGGAGGCGCCGTCATTGCCATGGCCGTGAACGACGCGGCCGAGTGGCTCAACCCCTTCGGCGAGATGGGTCCTTCCACCATGGTTCTCATAACCCACCACAGGCATGTCGAAAAGCTCAGTTTGAATCATGATGTTGCCAATAAGGCGAGGGGTTCCCCGGTCCGTGTACATGTCGACAAGCGACAAGCCCCTGAGGGTTTCCTCGCCCATGACGTAGCTGTGCCCCAGGAGCTGATAGCCGCCACACACAGCAAGCAGCACGCCGCCATCATTGACATACGAGCGCAGCTCGGTACCCACGGCAAGCAACTCGTTGCAGACAATGCGCTGCTCACGGTCGCTACCGCCTCCGATAAATGCAATGTCGATGCCTGAAAAGTCGGGGCGATGGCTGAAATGAACGGGAACGACCTCGCATTCGATGCCCCGCCATTCGCAGCGCCTCTGCAGCGTGATGATGTTGCCGCCGTCACCGTAGAGGTTGAGCAGCTCAGGGAAGAGGTGGGCGATTCTCAACTTGCGGCTCACTGCACATCCCCTAACTTCTCAAGGTCGGCTTTCACAGGCCAAAGGGCCGAGTAGTTCGTAAGCGCCCAGGCGTTCCAATCGCCGGGAAGCCCTTGGGTCTTTGACAGAAATTCAGCGACGTCGCCTGCGATCTGCGCATCGATGCCAGCGTACTTCAATCGCACCTGCATGTCGTTTGCACGTAAGCCTCCGACATAGACGACCTTGTCTTTCAGATCGACCAGGCGCTCGAAGTCGACGTCCCACAACCAAGAGACATCAGTGCCGTCGTTAGCGTTGTCATTGATGACAATGTAGATTGCCTTGGGAGCAGGATCGGACATGAGCAGGCCCAGGTTCTGGTTGAATCCCGTGGGGTTCTTTGCCAGATTGAGCGTCACATGCCTGCCCTTCACCGAGAAGCGCTGCAGGCGGCCGTTCTTGGGATCGTACGCGTCAACCGTCTTCTGGAATTGCTTGAGGTCCACGCCGGCACCCAGTGCCGCAACGAAAGCGCCGAGGAGGTTGTACACCATGTACACGCCGCCCCACGGCGCGTGGATGCGACCCATGCAGGACCCATCGCGAGTCACAACGTCAAACGAGACACCGTCAATGCCCACGCGGACGTTGCGCGCAGCATAGTCAAGCTCGCCGCGCTCAAATCCGCATGAGGGACAGGAGAAATCTCCCAGCTGGCCGTAGTGGTGATAGGCGTACGTGAGAGGCGCTCCACACTCCTGGCAAAACGCTCCCCCTCGCACACGTTCCTGCGGCAGGTTCAGATCCTCGCCGATACCAAACGACAGGACCTTACCGCCAGCCTTCTTGATCTTTACCGCAATGCCCGCGCATAGAGGATCGTCGGCGTCATACAGAAGGGTCGTCGAAGGAGAGGCGGACAGGGCCTGCACAATGACGTCCTGAACATGGTCGATCTCGCCACACCGGTCGAGCTGGTCGCGGAACAGGTTGAGAAGCAGCAGCGTCTGAGGTTTCACATATGGCACGATATGAATCGTCGAAAGCTCGTCGTTCTCGAAGACGCCCCACTCAACGGGTGTCGAGGGCAAAAGCGCCGTCGTGACACCCGTCGCCATGTTTGCCCCTGCCCAGTTACAGGCGACTCGCTGGCCACTGTCCTGCACCGCATGAGCGAGCAAGTTGGTTGTCGTCGTCTTGCCGTTTGTTCCACACACGACGATGTTGCCCTTGCAAGGCCGCGACCCGAGGTCCTCAAGCGCATGCGAATCTACCGAAAGCGCAATGCGCCCGGGGAACGTCGAGGCGTTGCGGTGAAAGACGTTCTTCAACGCCCAGGCACTCAACCTACCTGAGCCAACCGCGATTGAGCGGCGAAAACTCATTCTGCCAACCTTTCCTGCATGTCGTTATGGCAACGACGGCTATGCCTCGCCCTTGTCCTTGCGCCTGCCGCCCTCGATCTCGGCGCGCGTGAGCACGTTGGTCACACGGACATTTACCGCGGTAACCTTAAGGCCCGTCATAGTTTCGATAGCACCGGCGACCTTGTCATGCAGTTCCTGGAACACACGCGGCGCCGACTTGCCGTACTCGAGAATAACCGCGACGTTGACCGTACAAGCATCGTCTCCCGACATCTCGACGGAGACGCCCTTGGTTGTGTCGGAGCCACGAAGGCCCGGCAGAGAGTTAATCAGGCTGCCCTTCAACTGCAGCACGCCATCGACCTCGCGGGCAGTCATGGCGACAATCTTCTCGACCACGCCGCCGTCGATGGAAAGCGTGCTCTCGTCGTTGATGTTGACCTCGGTGCATGCCTGCTCAATCGTGTCGCAGGCCGGGGCGTCGCCTTCGGCGGGGTCCTGAATCAGCCCATCGTCAGCCTCGGGCTGTTCAAGAGCAGCCTCGTCTTCGTCTTCGTCTTCGACTTCAACTTCCGCATGAATCTCGGCGATATCCTCGTCGCTTGCAGCCTGCTGCTCGTCATCGAGCTCAACAACCTCAACGGGCACGTCTTCGATCTCGCAGGACTTCTTGTTCCTATGCATGGTCTCAGCCTTTCTAGTCTTGAGAGGACAAATCCTCGAGCAGGGCCTTTGCCTTCGAGGCGGGGCGCTTCACCGAGCTGGCCTTGGGCAGGACAAAATGAACGTTCACGTTGCGCACCTGGCTGTCGCAAAATGCCTCGACGCTCTTCTTCACGCACGTCTGAATCTGTGCGGCAGCCGAGCTCATCCTGGGCTCGGAAAGCACGCTCACGTCGACCTTGAAGTCGACAAACGACGTGTCGCCCTTGCGCACGACCTTGGGAACGATCTTGAGCACCTGTATGCCCTCAAGGTTCTTGAGAGAATATGCGGCAACAGAACGCAGCGCGGTGTATTCAATGGCAATGCGGCCATCGGGGCCCGCGGCAAGCACACCTGCCTGATGACGAAGCGAGTACACATAGACGGCAGAGAACAACAGGATACCCAATGCCTGCACGATGCCGAGCGCGAAAAGCAAGCCCTTGACGACACTGGCAAGCTCAGAGCTGCAAACAAGCAAGAGGAAACCTACAAGCACGAGCACGGAGCAAATCAGGAACACCGACGTGACGGTCTTTTTCCATCTCTTCATAGGGACCATCCTCTCTTACCTACGAGCAGGTTGCACGAGACGTCACAGGCTATATTAGCGAAAAGGCCCCAGGCAGATGCCCGGGGCCTTCAAGATTCACCATGCTTGCGCGTGGAAGCTTACTCTTCCTCGAGAGCCGCGGCGATCTCGTCGGTCATCTCCATGGTGTGGTAGACGTTCTGAACGTCGTCGAGCTCCTCAAGACGGTCGATGAGGCGCTGGACCTTCTTGGCGTCAGACACGGAGACAGCGGTCGGGGTGGTGGGAACCATGGTGAGCTCGCTACCCTTGACCTCGATGCCCTGGGCCTCAAGAGCCTTGTGGACATCCTGCATCTTGTCGTAAGCGGTCCAAACGATCCACTCGTCACCGTTGTCGTCGTAGTCCTCGCCCTCGGCCTCGGCGACGGCCATCATGAACTCGTCCTCGTCGACGGCGTTCTCGCGGTCGGCAACCTTCTTGTCGTCGGAGTGAATGACCTTCTCGACGGCGATGGAGCCCTTGCGCTCGAACTGGAAGGCAACCGAACCAGTGGTGCCCAGGGAGCCGCCAGCATGGCTGAAGGCAGAACGGACATCGGCAGCGGTACGGTTCTTGTTGTCGGTCAGGCAGTCAACGTACACGGCGACACCAGCGGGGCCATAGCCCTCATAGGTGATCTCGGAGTAGTTGGCTGCATCAGAACCAGAACCAAAGGCCTTCTTGATGGCAGCGTCGATCTTGTCCTTGGGCATGGAGTTCATGCGGGCCTTCTCGATGGCCGCAGCAAGGGCGAAGTTGTTCTCGGGGTTGGGGTCGCCACCCGTACGAGCGGCAACAGTGATGATGCGCGAGAACTTAGAGAAAAGCGCCGAGCGCTTTGCATCCTGCGCAAACTTACGATGCTTGGTGGTGGCCCACTTGGAGTGTCCGGACATGCATGCTCCTTCTTACCTGACTCAATTGACCAAGGCGTGTTCCGTCGCCATGAGAACAGCAAAACACACCAGACATAACGTTCCTATGCTACAAAATCTTGCAAGCATCTGGAATAGAAAATCTCATCTTTTTAGCAAATCACTAGAGAGATCACGGTTCAACATGAAGTCTCTGGGCTGAGTTGCGCTTATGCGCCACTACGACCAGGGCTATGCCCAGTATCACCAGTGGCAAGGAGAGCATCTGCCCCATGGTGATAGGCCCAAAAAGATACCCAAGCTGAGCGTCGGGCACACGCACGAACTCAATGAGAAAGCGGAACACCCCATAGCACGCCATGAACATGCCGATAAACGTGCCTTGGGGAAACGCAGGACGACGCCGTGACATGGCAAAGAGGATGCAAAAGAGAACAACCCCCTCGAGCAAGGCCTCATACAGCTGAGACGGATGACGAGGAACTCCCCCACCCGACTCAAACGTCACGGCCCAAGGAAGATCGCAGGGCTTGCCCCACAGCTCGCCATTGATGAAGTTCGCACAACGGCCGAAGAACAAACCAATGGGAGCCGCTATTGCCCCGAGGTCGCACATGGTCGCAAATGACAGCTTGAGATACTTGCATGCACACAGGCCGCCAAGAACCGCGCCAACAAACCCACCATGGAAGGACATGCCGCCTTCGTTGAACATCAAAATGTGCGCCGGATTGCTCAGATAGTAATCCAAGTTATAGAACAGCACATAGGCCGCACGCGCCCCGATAATGACACCAAAGGCAATAAAAACGATGAGCACGAACACATCGTCGATGCTCATAGGCAGCTTCCAACGCCGGGCAACACGATACATAACCAGGGCGGCGAAAAAGAAACCGGCAAGATATGCCAGACCATACCAGCGAACGTCTACGGGACCGATTGAAAACGCAATGGGGCTGATTGCGTGATAGATCTGATCAAGCAACGAGCCTCCAAATTAGAAGCAGTGAATAGAGACGCTGGATTCGGAATCACTCTGCGCAGCCTCAGGCACAACCACACACGTACGATCGACTTGTCCAACACGAGGAGCATGCTTGAGAAAGAATTCGCAGGTATAACAGGCCTGTTTGATAGCTGCATACCGATCAACCGTGGCATCGAGAATCAAATTGATGTCGGTTGCAACCTTATGCGTGGGTCTGCTGCAAGCGGTGTAGTGACACTCGCCCGGACAAGGGTTGTAGCAGTCGCTGCGACAGTGTGGGCACTCCTCCGTCATCGGGGCAGTCAAGCCCATAAGACCATCGCACCCACGAAGTTCCCAGCAACGAGGCTCAGCCATGATTAATCATCCTCGAGAGCGACGACCTTCGTGACGCCAGGCACGCGCTCCTTCAGCACGCGCTCAACGCCCATCGAAAGATCGTAGGAAGAAAGCGCACAAGAAGCGCAAGCGCCATGCAACTCAACCGTGACAACGCCGTCTTCAGAAATGTCGACCAGGGAGATATCGCCACCGTCTGCCTGAAGCGACTCACGCATAATCTCAATAATCTGAACTACCTTAACGCGATCAATAGCCATGTTAACCTCTCCATACTTGGTGGTAGGACACAGGTATTATACGCATATTGAACGGAAAAGCCCCCTGTAGGGGGTGAAAAACCAGGCCGGCGTCGCAGCAGCAGGTCAAGAGACCGAGGAGTGGCAGGTCCAAACGAAAATTGATTGAGCGAAAGACCCCAGAAACGCGAAAAGGCCCCGGAGGGCCTTTTGGTGACGCGGGCGCCCTGGGGGCCGCACAGCGCTCGAGGAAGCCTCTTCTTGAGAACGGTCGGGAGCGGAGGGGACTCTTTAATGTGTCCCGAAGGGCTCGGCCGATTAGTGGCGCCCGGCTGAGGCGCTCGCGCGCCTTGCACCTGCGCCCTATCAAC
>CAKUFZ010000039.1 GCA_934654475.1 uncultured Coriobacteriales bacterium | reverse complement strand
CGCCCGGGAGCTCGCGTGCTGGTGCTGGGCGCTCGGCTGCATGGTGGAGGCCGCCTAGCGCCCGGCCGCGCCACCCAGAGGACGTCAGTCCCCCAGCCGCCGCGTCCGAGGCCGTTAGGGCCCATTCCCGCTCTTTTCCGTCGCGCCGGCGCAGGGCCGGCAAGCACGACAACAGACTCGGAGGATGACGAGGGCCCCAGCCGTAGCAACGGAATGCCCAGCGCTCAAGCGCCACGGGCGGATATTAAACTGCAAGACGGGCGTCGGACAGACACTCGACTCGGCGGTGAGGCCCGGGGGTTGACCATATAGAAAAGCGACCAGGTCCAACCAAAAATTGGGCCCGGCCGCTTTCTGCCTCTTGACAATGTCCTGCTCATATTAAAAAGGCGGCCAGCTTGCTTCTTGATGTACATCGCAAGCCGCTCTTCCTGCCAACGCCTCAGCACAGGCGCGAGGCATCTGGCCCCGCGCCTTGGTCTACCGGCTCCTACGCGTCGAACTTGCCGTCGGCCAGGTCATGGCCGAGCAGATAACCGTAGGTGATGCAGTTGATGCCGTAGCAGTTGCCGGGGATGGCGAAGTTGTAGTTGTTGGCGTACATGTTGCCCGTCATGTGGCCCACGTTGAAGAGACCGGGCAGCGGGGCGTCGTTCTCGTCGCACACCTGCATGTCGCAGTTGGTGTTGAGGCCACCCATGACGGTCATCATCATGGCGTAGTTGCGGGCGGCGTAGAAGGGACCCTCGGGCTCGATCGGGATGAGGAACTGGGCAGCCTTGTGGAAGTCCTCGTCAACGCCCTTGTCGCACAGCTCGTTGTAACGGTCGACCACGGCCTGCAGCTTCTCGGCGTCCAGGCCCAGCTGCTCGGCGAGCTCGGCCAGCGTGTCGGCCTTGAAGTAGCTGCCGGCCTCGATGCCGGCCTCCCACTTCTCAATCATCTCGTCGGGCGTGGAGGCAGGAGTCTCGTAGCGCTTGCCAAAGGTGCGCCACTCATAGCCGGCGTCGACGATGGCCTGGGCGAAGTTGGCCGTCCAGATGCCGAAGGCGACGTGGCCGGGCTGCGTGATGAGGTGGTTGGCCGCGTAAGGAGCGGAGATGTCCTCGCGCTGGTAGCGCTCGGTGTTCATGTTGACGTTGAGGCCCTGGTGGAAGCCGAGGGGCTCGAAGGAGCCGCCCCAGGCGCCCTGCATCATCGGGGCAACGGAGGTGTGCTGCCAAGCGGCACCAACCCACAGGCCCATCTTCTGGCCGTCGCCGGGATACAGGCCCGTGAGGGCGAAGCCGCGGTTGTAGTCGGTCTCGGCGTCCTCGAGGCCCACAATCGGCAGGATCTGGGGGCAATACTTGGCAATCATTTCCTTGTTGGCCGAGAAGTCACCGGTGGCAAGGACAATGCCCTTGTGGCCCACGAACTTCACGTAGCTGCCGTCGGCCTTCTGGGCCACGACGGCGGTCACGCGGCCGGTCTCCTCGTCACGCACGAGCTGCTTGGCCACGGTGTCATAGATGATGGTCGCGCCCTGCTCGAGAGCGTAGGCCTCCATGGCCTCGACGGCGTTCTGCTGGCCGGTGGAAGCGCTGGCGGTGTCGTCGCCCTTGGCGCCGAAGCCGATGGCGTAGTCGGGGCCGTTGTCCAGGCGGTTGTCGGACTCCAGGAACACCTCGACGTCCTTGCTGCGGACGATGTCAATGCACCAGTTCATGGCCTCTTCGGAGTTGTTGTAGCCGCGCATCCACATCTTCTGGTCGATGGTGAAGCTGGCGGCGCGCTCCTCATGGTAGAAGAAGTCGACCGGGTCGAGACGGTCGATGCCGTACTCCTCGATGACCTTGTTGTAGGCAGAGAAGTTGGAGCCGCCGCGGGAAATGGGCTGGCTGGAGGCGGAAAACAGCGTGACGCTTGCGCCCTTCTCGGCGGCGGCGGCGGTGGTGCAGATACCGGCCATACCAGCGCCAACGACGATGATGTCGTCCTCAACGACCTCGGCGATGTCCTCGTCGGCAATGGGGTCGGGGGCAATCTCGAAGCTCCACTTGGGCAGGCCGTTCTTCAGGCTCACGACATAGGAGTCGTCCACGCCAACGCCCTCCTGGGCACCCGAGGTCGCCTTCTCCTCGGCCTCGTTCATGGCGTCGGAAGTGTCGGCGGAGGTGGAGGTGGCGGCCAGTGCGGTACCAGCACCCATTGCGGCGACGGCGGCAGCGCCGGAAGCGGCCAAGAAGTTGCGACGAGACATCTTGCTCATGCGAAAACCCCTTTTCTGTATTCGTTCCCCTGTGACGCGCACTCCCGGCTCCCACCGGCATGCGCGCCTTGACAAAACCGATTTTAGGCACTAGCACAAGCATACGTGAGCAGCTAAACTAGGCGCAGGCGCAAGCGGGAGTTGCGCCTATCGGGGGAACATCATATGAAAGCGAGGGCCAGCCATGGAAATGCGCGACCTCAAATATGCACTCGCGGCTTACGACACCGGCAGCTTTGCCCGCGCAGCAGAGGCCTTGTTCGTCTCGCGCCAGGCCCTCAGCCAGGCAGTGCATAGGCTCGAAGAGGAAATCGACGTGCCGCTCTTCGAGGTCGCAGACGGAAACCGCCTGGTCAGCACGCCGGAAGGCGCAATCTTCCTCGCCCAGGCGCGCCCTGTGACCGAGGCGTTCGACGAGCTGGCACGCGCCTATCCTTCCTCCCGCGACGCTCGCGGCGGCACCCTCACGTTGGCGCTTGCCACCGGTGCGGCGCTCTCGCTGCCGGCAGACTTTTTCTCGCGGTTTGCCGAGCGCGAGGCGGGACTCGTGCAGGAATTCGAAGAAGGCAACACCGAAAGCACCCTCGACATGCTTGAGAGCGGCAGAGCCGACGTGGCGCTTGTGGGGTCGTGCCCATCGCTTCTCGACCCCGCGCATTTCGAGCGGGCACTCATCGTGGCCACGGGATTGTGGCTGGCTGTACCCCTGGACAATCCCCTGGCCAGCAAGGAGCGCCTTACCCTTGCCGACCTCGACGGCCAGCGCCTCGTCACCGCCGGCAGACTCAATCACTTGCACCGCTATATCGTCAAAGCCTGCGAGGCGGTAGGGGTGCACATCGAAATCCCTGCTACTTCCTCGAATCCTGACATGCTCGTGCAGCTGTCGCACAAATATGACGCGCTGTGCTTCGCCTTCCCGGCCCGTATCACCGGAACCGACACACGCCATGTCGGCGCCAAGATAATCCCGCTTGACACGCCCGAATCGGCCGCCTTCGGCACCTACGCCGTGCGCCGCCGCGACTCTCGCCGCACCCCCGCGGCACGACGCTTCTGGGTCTACGCCTGTGAGCAGGCAGAATCAGGGCAGCAGTAGGACCCGGAGCAAACCGCGGCAGAGCCGCCTGGCTCAGTAGGCACGCCCAACTTAATAAACGCACAGCCATCCCGCACCCGCCCCTGTCCCGGCCTATCTGTGTGCTCTCTATAGCGATTCTGCCCCGGCGCATTATCGGCTCTTCTCCAGTGGCAATCTTTTACAGTCAAATTAGTTTCTAGTGTAAGGTTGTTCTGGTGGAAACAAACGACTCGTACGTCGAGCTCTCACACGAGCTGTTCGAGCAGCTCGCACGCATGAGACGCGGCATGCACCCCAGCGCGCGCAACTCCATGCGCGGAGAGATGGCCGTGATACGCGCGCTGCACCTCGCCGAGGTGGCCGGGGAGGCCGACCCCACTCCCTCTCAGATTGCCGAAAGCTCGCACCTAAGCCCCGCCCGCGTGGCCAACGTGCTGCGCGCGCTCGAAGACAAGGGCTGGATCACCCGCTCCCATGACACGCAGGACCGCAGGCGCGTGACCGTGACGCTCACCGAGCAAGGAGAAGCCGAGCGCGCCCGTCGTCGCGCCGAGTTCGACAGGCGGGGTGCGGAGTTCCTGCGTGAGCTGGGAGAACAGGACGCTCGCGAGGCGCTGCGCATCCTCAAGCGCTGCAACGAAATCCTCAGCAAACAAGACCCGACTATGACGGAAGGAGGCGATGCCGATGAGAATCATCAAGCTCTTTAAGAATCACATCCTAGCTCTCATCACCGCAGTCGTGCTCATCATCATCACCTGCAACGCCGACCTGATGCTTCCCGCCTACATGTCCGAAATCGTGGACGTGGGCATCCAGCAGGGCGGCATCGAGAGCCCCGTGCCCGACACCATCCGCCGCGATTCCCTCGACGACCTGGAGATGTTCATGTCCGAGGAAGACGCATCCGTCGTCGAAGCCGCCTACTCCTCCCCTAATGAGCAGGGCATTTGCACCTATCAGGGCACCGAGGCCGACCGCGAGGACGACGGGGCCGTGGCGCAGGCCATGATCTTGCCCGAGACCGTGGCGCTGGCCCTGGCCCAAGGCGTGGACGCCAGCCACCTGGACAACACCGGCTCCGGGCAAGGCAGCCTCTCCATGGACGACGTGCGCGCCGCCTTTGCCGCCGGCATGCTCAGCCGCGACCAGCTCGTCGAGGGCGCCCAGGCCATGGCCGACTCCATGGGCGAGATGGGCGGCTCAATCGTGCGGCAGCGCGCCATCGGTTATGTCCAGCAGGAATACGAGGCCCAGGGCATCAGCCTGGCCGACGTGCAAAACTCCTACTTGGCAGGCATGACCGCGAAGATGTTCGGCCTGTGCGCCATCAGCCTCGTGGCCACCATCCTCACGGGCGCCGTGGCCTCGCACACCGCATGCACCATCGCCCGCGACCTGCGCCGCAAGACGTTCCACAAGGTCATGAGCTTCTCTGCGGCAGAGGTGGGCAAGTTCAGCCAGGCCTCCCTCATCACCCGCTGCACCAACGACATTCAGCAGATCCAGATGGCGTCCACCCTGCTCATCCGCATGGTGCTCATGGCACCGATCATGGGCACGGTGGCACTCGTGCGCGTCTTCGCCACCAAAACGGGTCTGGAGTGGACCATCGGCGTCGCCGTCATCGCGGTCTCAGCCGTGGTGGGCGTGCTCATGGGCCTCACCATGCCCAAGTTCAAGAAGATGCAGCAATACATCGACCGCGTGAACCTTGTTGCCCGCGAGATCCTCGACGGCCTCATGCCCATCCGCGCGTTCGGCCGCCAGGAGCACGAGCTCAAGCGCTTCGACAAGGCGAGCACCGACCTCATGGACACGCAGCTCTTCACCAACCGCGCCATGAGCTTCATGATGCCGCTGATGATGCTCGTGATGAACTGCATCATGGTGCTCATTGTGTGGACGGGCTCGCACGGCGTGAGCGACGGCATCATGCAGGTGGGCGACATGATGGCGTTCATGTCCTACACCATGCAGATCGTCATGTCGTTCATGATTCTCACGATGGTCTCGGTCATGATGCCCCGCGCCGAGGTTGCCTGCGAGCGCGTGGAGGAGGTCCTTGCCACCGAGAGCTCCATCCGCGAGCCCGCCAACCCCAAGACCCCCGCTGAGGGCGTGCGCGGCGAGCTCGAGTTCCGCGACGTTGCCTTCCAGTATCCCGACGCCGGCGAAGACGTGGTCAGCGGCGTCAGCTTCAAGGTGAGCGCCGGCGAGATGCTCGGCATCATCGGCTCCACGGGCTCGGGCAAGACCTCGATCGTGCAGCTCATCCCGCGCCTGTACGACGCCACGAGGGGCGCGGTCTTGCTCGACGGCGTGGACGTGCGCGAGATGTCGCTCGGCGACGTGCGCCGCCGCGTGGGCTACATCCCCCAGCAGGGCTTTTTGTTCTCGGGCACCGTCGAGAGCAACCTCAAGTTCGCTGGCGACACCGTGACCGACGAGGACATGCGCCGCGCAGCCGACATCGCCCAAGCAAGCGAGTTCATCCAGGAGCGCGAGGGCGGCTTCGCTTCCGACGTCAGCCAGAGCGGCTCGAACGTCTCCGGCGGCCAGCGCCAGCGCCTCTCCATCGCACGCGCTCTTGCCAAGAACCCCGAGGTCATCGTGTTCGACGACTCCTTCAGCGCGCTCGACTACAAGACCGACGCCAAGCTGCGCGAGGCGCTCGCCCAAAACGAGCAGGACGCCGCCATCGTGGTGGTGGCCCAGCGCATCGCCACGATCATGCACGCCACCCAGATTGTCGTGCTCGACGAGGGCGCGGTCGTGGACAAGGGCACGCACGAGGAGCTGCTGCGCTCCTGCCCCGCGTACCTGGAAATCGCGCAATCCCAGCTCTCGGCCGAGGAGCTCGGGCTCACCGAGGAGGAAATCGCTGCCGTCATGAACGGCGCAGCTCAGAAGGGAGGCGATTGCTAATGGCACACGATATGAGCAGGACCGACGCGCCCAAGCGTCGCCCCGGCGGCCCCGGCCCCATGGGAGGAGGCGGCCACGGCCACGGACCTGGCCGCGTCGTGGAGAAGCCCAAGGACTTCAAGGGCACCATGCGCAAGCTCCTGGGATACGTGGGCAAGCACAAGATCGCGGTGTTCTTCGCCATCGCGTTCGCCATGTGCTCCGTGCTCTTCAACATTGTGGGACCCAAGGTCTTGGGCGAGGTCACCACCAAACTCTACGAGGGCCTCGTGGCCAAGGTCGCGGGCACGGGATCTGTCGACTTTGACTGGATCGGCCGTATGCTGCTGCTGCTTTTGGGCCTCTACCTGGCAAGCTCTGCATGCAACCTCGTGCAGGGCTGGCTCATGACCGGCGTCACGCAGAAGATCTGCTACCGCATGCGCAAGGAGATCGCGCACAAGATCACCGTCGTGCCGATGAGCTACTTCAACGGCCACAGCAAGGGCGACGTGCTCAGCCGCATCACCAACGACGTCGACACGCTGGGCCAGAGCCTCAACCAGTCGGTGACCCAGCTCATCACCTCCGTCACGCAGATTGTGGGCGTGCTCGTGATGATGCTCTCCATCAGCCTGCCGCTCACCGGCGTCGTCGTCATCACGCTGCCCATCGCCGGCGTGATCATGGGCGTGATGATGCACTTCTCGCAGCCCTACTTCCGCGAGCAGCAAAAGGTGCTGGGCTCTGTGAACGGCATCGTCGAGGAAGATTTCGCAGGTCAGAACGTCATTCAGGTCTTCGACCGCGCCGAGGAGGCCGTGGCCGAGTTCGACGAGCAGAACGACCGCCTCTTTGTCTCCGGCTGGCGCTCGCAGTTCCTCTCGGGCCTCATGATGCCGCTCATGTCGCTCGTAGGCAACGCCGGCTACGTGGCCGTCGTCGTGGTGGGCGCCCAGCTCGCGCTTACCGGCAACGCCACCCCCGGCGACATCCAAAGCTTCATCCAGTACGTGCGCAACTTCACCCAGCCCGTGCAGCAGCTGGCCAACGTGAGCAACACGATGCAGTCCATGGCCGCGGCCACCGAGCGCGTCTTTGAGTTCCTCGCCGCACCTGAGGAAGAAGAGGCGGCAAACGCCCAGGTACCCGCCGTGCGCGACGGCCATGTGCAGTTCGAGCACGTCAGGTTTGGCTACGACCCCGCCAAGCCCATCATCCACGACTTCTCGCTGACCACCGAGCCCGGCCAGACCGTGGCCATCGTGGGCCCCACGGGCGCAGGCAAGACCACGCTCATCAAGCTGCTCCAGCGCTTCTACGACGTGGATGCAGGAAAGCTGCTTGTAGACGGCGTGGACGTGCGCGACTGGAACCGCACGGAACTTCGCGCCGAGTTCGCCATGGTGCTGCAGGACACGTGGCTCTTCAACGGCACGATTCGCGACAACATCCGCTACGGCCGTCCCGAGGCGACCGACGCCGAAGTCGAGGCCGCCGCGAAGGCCGCACGCTGCGACCACTTCATCCGCACCCTGGCCGGCGGCTACGACTTCGTGATCAACGAGGAGGGCACGAACCTCTCCCAGGGCCAGCGCCAGCTCATCACCATCGCCCGCGCCGTTCTGGCCGACCGCCCCGCGCTCATCCTCGACGAGGCCACCTCGAACGTGGACACGCGCACCGAGGAGCTCATCCAGCACGCCATGGACGAGCTCATGCGCTGCCGCACGAGCTTCGTCATCGCGCACCGCCTCTCCACCATCCGCAACGCCGACGTCATCTTGGTGCTGCGCGACGGCGACGTCGTGGAGAAGGGCACGCACGCAGAGCTGCTCGCCCGCGGCGGCTACTACGCCGAGCTCTACAACTCCCAGTTCGACGAGGCAGCGTAAGAGCAGAGACCGTCAGACCGCAGTGCAAACAAAAGCCCCCGGATTCAGGTTTAACTCTGGATCCGGGGGCTTTTTGCGCACAGGTGGATGGCAGGACGACCACGAAGGGGCAGGCAGCCAGAGCGGAGCGGCAGCTAGGCCACCGGAGCCTCCCAGACGTAAAGATCGGCCGCAGCAACGACTCGGATGCCTGTTGAAACGCCTCAGGCAACTTCTTCCCCGGCAACGTCGCCGCCTGCGACAACTGCCACACCTACCGCGCCGGCCGACGCCGAGTTTGCCGGCGCTACCGACGTCGTCAACGGCAAGGACGTGTTGGGCGAGTACGGCAAGAAAGAGGGCGTCGAGTTCCGCTGGAACGCCGAGCTCGTGGAGCTCATGCAGGACGCGGACGGCTCCGTGACGGGCGCCATCTGCCAAGGCCCCGACGGCTATGTGCGCATCAACGCCAGCAAGGGCGTCGTGGTGTGCACCGGCGGCTACGCCCACAACCTGGACATGCTGCAGGCTCTGCAACCCCAGACCATGGACAAGTACTCCCTGTCCATCGCCATCCCCGGCACCACAGGTGACGGCATAAAGGCGTGCCTATGGGCCGGTGCCCACATGGACGAGGCCCACACCGCCATGGTGTTCGACCGCGTGGCCGTGAAGCCCGACGAGCTCGGCGGCTCGCAGACCGAGGGATCGCTGTTCTGGATGGGTTCCAACCCTTGGCTCAAGGTGAACCTGAACGGTGAGCGCTTCACCAACGAGGCTGCACCCTACGACTACATCCTCAACGCCGCACTCACCCAGCCCGGCCACACCATCGTGGAGCTGGCCGAGAAGCTCGGCATCCCGGTCGACAATCTCGTAAAAACCGTCGAGCGTCAGAATGAGAACTATGACAACGGCGTCGACCCCGACTTCGGC
Organism: uncultured Coriobacteriales bacterium; assembly: GCA_934654475.1. GTDB lineage: Bacteria > Actinomycetota > Coriobacteriia > Coriobacteriales > UMGS124 > UMGS124. Next base: position 3,145 of record CAKUFZ010000039.1, on the reverse strand, counting down.
AAGGACCAGCACCGTCTGTCGGCCATCCGCACCGCCCCCTTCTTCGGCGTGCGCACCTCGGGCTACATGCTGTGCACGCTCGACGGCATTACTATCAACGAGCAGTTCCAGGCCGTGCGCGCCGACGGCAGCGCCATCGAGGACCTCTACGTGGGCGGCTGCGACTCGGGCTCGTACTACGCGCACACCTACCCGAACATGTCTACCGGCAACTGCTGTGGCCGTTCCGTCACCTTCGCCCGCATGATCGGCAAGGCACTCGCGGCGAAGTAGACCCGACAGCCTTCGGCGAGCCTGGGACACGCAAACTAACCCGGCGCGAGACGTAGGCGCATAACCCCGCCTGCCCATGCAAACGCAAAAGCCGACCGCACGAGCACCATGCCCGTGCGGTCGGCCTTTGTTTGGTCGCAAGAATCGAGCGGCGCGCAACCAACACAAGGCGGCGCGTCCCGACGGCTGCCCCGGGACGCGCCGGCCGTCAGGCGCCTCCTCATCATCGGCTGCCGCTCCCGCGTGGTAGCGGCGTAGAGGGTCAAAAGTCCCCCGTCCCGATTGCCTGAACGTCAAGGCAAGGCCATGGCAACGACCGGCTCAGCCTTTAATGTGCCAACCCAAAAAATGTCTGGCCGCTTGCCCTACTTACCAGCGAGCACCCGGCGAATACCATGCATGTCGGCTATCTCCTCGAGCACTTCCAGAAACTCATCGGCCTGATAGAAGCCGCCACGAAGCCTGCCGCCCACTGGGCGGAGGATGCCGTAAACGCACGCCTTTTCGATAATCGAGGTTGCAGAGCGTCGCGAGACGCAAAGGCTCTGAGCGACATACGCAGAATCGACGACAGGCTGTTCTACTAAAACGTCAGGCAGACGATGAATCGCCGACCCCGCGCGCTCGTCTATCCGAGTTCGCCATTCATCCACAATCGCATCTAAACGCCTCGCCACGATATCACCCAGAGCGGCTGCCAACTCAAGTGCCTCGACAAGCTGGGCGACAATTGGGATGGGGTTGCCCTCCTGATACTTCCTTATCGCGGCCATATACGACTGAATATTATGCAAAAGACCAGCTGAGACAGGGAGCGTCGCATGTTCCAACACGCCATCGCGCCGAAGCATCTTGTGCAGGATGGTACGACCCGTCCGGCCGTTGCCGTCTATGAAGGGGTGGACGGTCTCGAATTGGGCATGGGTCAGGGCTGCCTTGGCAATAGGATTGATGTCATCGCGTCGCGAAAACGCCACGATGTCCTCGAGACACCCCATGACCCGCTCGGCCGCAGGCGGCACGAAAAGTGCCCCGTGCGGGCTATAGGCCGTGCCCCCAACCCAGACCTGCTCGTCGCGAACCTCGCCTCCGAACGACTCGCCGCCGCGGTTGATAAGCTCGCGATGAATGGAGCGAATCCCCTCGACAGACAGGTCGTCCTCAAGCCTCAAAGCGCATCGCATGGCAGCGATGTTGCCGACGATCACTTTGGCGTTGGCTGGCGCGGTGTCTGAAAGTTCGGCAAGCGCGACGTTGCGCACGCTCGAAGTCAGGTTCTCGATCTGCGAACTGGCCGCCGATTCGCTACGCAGCAGCAAGGAAGGCAGGTCGTACCCACGAGCTGCCTGCTGGGCGTCAAAGCGCGCCAACGAAGCGGACAGCTCGGCCATCCGGTTGCATAACCCCATCGGCAACAAGACGTCCAGGTTTGCGATTCGGGCTGGCACGGCAGCTTCGTAGGTGGACAGAATCTTGCGCCGTTGAGTCTTGGAGACACCGACGAGCTCATCTGGGTCCCGGTGCCACGGAAGCGTCTCATAGCCCACAACTGGCCATGGTGCCTCATGGGACTCATTGACATGCTGCCCCACCGTCTCGTTCTCGTTCACCTACCTGCCCTCCTATGGTATCCACGCTACGATATTGCGATATCTCGATATCAGTTTTCGCTTCCGCTATCTTACATTAGCGGAAGCGAAATCGATTTAACTTCCGCTATTTCCTTTTTTCTGAAGCTCTGGCAGTCTAGGAAAGCAATGAACGAGTAGCTCCCGGCCACAAACGCCCAGGTACCTGCCGTGCGCGACGGCGACGTCGTGGAGAAGGGCACGCGCGCCGAGCTGCTCGCCCGTGGCGGCTACTACGCCGAGCTCTACAACTCCCAGTTCGACGAGGCGGCGTAAGGACAGAAAACGCGCCAAGTCGCAGATGACGAAGGGCCCCCGAACCTGGATGAATAATCCTGGGGTCGGGGGCCCTACGCGCGTTTGGGCTCAAGCAGGAAGTGTGCCGCCTTATGCCTGCGGGGTTGCCCAATCGCAGGGGTCAGAGGCGGCAATAGCGCGAATACCTGCGATGATGATTTCCACACCACTGGCAAACGACTCCTCGGTGTAGGCCGCCTCGGCCGTCTCCATCCACGTGCACCCCTCGGGATCGGGATGCTCGGGATTCGCGTTGAGCTCGGTAAGCTCCGCCGGAATGAAACCGCCGAGGAAGGCGTCGATAACGCACCAGGCGCGCTTGAGAATGGGAGCAGGAATGCCTTGGGCCTCGTGAAGGGCGTAAATACGCGCCGTGTGCTCGACAAGGGGCCCGGCGTAGCCACCCATCTCCACCTTGAAGAGGTCGGCATGGCTATGGCGCAGGTACATCGCGCGGATTGACCCCATTGTGCGACGCATCGTGTCGTCCCAGCGCTCCCCCGGCACGGGATCTGCGTCTACCTCGCGAAACGCCAAGGTCACCACGCCGGCGCGAATCTCCTGGATACCGTCGAAATACGTGTAAAGCGTCATGGGGGCGCAACCCACGGCGGCGGCAAGCTTGCGCATGCTCACAGCCTCGATGCCGCACTCGTCGGCCATCTCGAGGGCATGTGCAAGAATCTCGTCGCGATCGAGACCGGGAGCGAACCCGGGTTTCTTCGACATGGGAAACCTCCCTACACCATGCTTGAATTCTAAGTCCGTACAGTGTACAGTGCCACAAGGTTCGTACAGTGTACGGACTTACTGCCCCGCACGTTCGCCCCACATGGCGTGAACTGCGGAGCGCCAACCAAACCAAGGGGAAGGGAACCCGATGAGCACCATCACGCGTCGTTCATTTGTTCAGGCAGCAGGCGTTGCCACGGCCGCTGTCGCAGCCG
>CAKUFZ010000038.1 GCA_934654475.1 uncultured Coriobacteriales bacterium | reverse complement strand
TGAGGCGCCGGCCGGCATCCCAAGGGTTACACCCTAAGAGCAAACCACCCCTTTGAGGGGTGGTTCTGATTTATGTCTGGGGAAGGAAGCGCCATGGCTATTCGCGTTGTTGAGATTGAGGCATTCGAAGACGAGAGGCTCGACGCCTACGCTCGCCTGACGGAGGCGCAGCTGCGCTGCCGCCTGGAGCCCGAGAAGGGCATCTGCATCGCCGAGTCGTTCAAGGTCATCGACCGCGCGCTTGACGCCGCCATGGTGCCCGTTTCCTTCCTCGTCGCTCCCAAGTGGGTCGACGAGACGCTCGAGCGTGCCCGCCAGGCAGTGCAGGCGGGCCTTGTGAGCGAAGACGAGGACCTTCCCATCTTCGTTGCCCCTGTCGAGCAACTCTCCAAGCTCACGGGCTACAACTTGACGCGCGGTGCCCTGTGCGCGATGCGCCGCCCCGTTTTGCCCAGCGTGGAAGAGGTCGTGCGTGGAGCTCGCCGCATCGCGGTGCTCGAGGGCATCGTCGACCACACCAACGTCGGCGCCATCTTCCGCAGCGCGGCGGCCCTCAACGTCGACGCCGTGCTTGTGACGCCCACGTGCTGCGATCCCCTGTATCGTCGTGCGGCCCGCGTGAGCATGGGCACGGTCTTCCAGGTGCCATGGACGCGCATCGGTTCGGACCACACGCAGTGGCCCGTCCCCGGCCTTTCCATGTTGCGCGACCTCGGGTTCACCACGGCGGCGTTCGCCCTGACCGACGAGTCGATCAGCCTGGCCGACCCTCAACTCGATGAGATTGACAAGCTTGCAGTGGTTTTGGGCACGGAAGGCGACGGCCTGTGCCACGACACCATTGCCGGCTGCGATCTTACGGTGCGCATTCCCATGGCCCACGGCGTCGACTCGCTCAACGTCGCTGCCGCCTCGGCCGTGGCGTTCTGGCATCTCTGCGAGCACTAGGGAGGCACCCGCGTGTACACGCTGTTTGTCACCGGCGGCATCGGTTCGGGAAAGTCTGCCTTTGTGGGGCGCCTGAAGGAGCTTGGCGCCACGGTGTACGACCTTGACGCCATCTCGCACGAGGTGCTCGAGGACGACGACACTGTCCGTGCCCTCGTGCAGGCGTTTGGCCCTGAGATTCTCGAGGAAGGCAGCGGCCCCGTCCCCGATTCATTCGATGAGGAATTCGTTACAGATTCAGACGACGCCCTTCCTCTCGGGAGAATCTCCCGCCCGGCCTTGGCTTGGCGCGCGTTCTCAAGCCCTGAGGCAACCGACCTTTTGAATTCCATCGTGCATCCCCGTGTCTTTGTGCGCCTGGCCCAGCACCTGGCCTGCGGCTGCTCGTGCTGCGCGTCGTCTCGCGATGTGGTCAACGTCGTCGAAGTGCAGCTGATCGACAAGGCAGGGGAGTCCCTTGCCCTGGCCGACGAGGTCTTGGGTATTCTGTGCCCCAGGGACATACGCCGTTCCAACGCGCAGGCCCGCGGCATGGACCCCGCCGATTTCGACCGTCGGGACGCCTTGCAGATTACCGACGAGCAGCGTGCCTCGTACTGCACTTCCACGCTTGTAAACGACAAGGGGCTTGAGCATTTGCGCGAGATGGCCGATGATTGGTGGCATCGACACTGCCCGACGCGACCGTAGGTGAGGCATCCATGCAAACAAAGAGCCCGGCCATTGCCTTTGTTGGAAGGCACAACTCTGGTAAGACCACCCTCGTGACGAAGGTGATCTCTTGCCTTTGCGCACGCGGCCTGGACGTGGGAAGCGTCAAGCATCACGGCCATCTGGGCTTTGAGGTGGACGTCGAGGGCAAAGACTCGTGGCGCCATCGCCAGGCCGGCTCCTGCGAGGTCGCCATTGCCTCGCCTGACAAGATGGCCCTCATTCGCGAGCTGAAGCACGAGATGGAAGTCGATGAGATCATCGAGCTCATGGCTCCCCATGACGTCGTGCTGGTAGAGGGCTACAGGGGCAGCGGCAACATCCCGACTGTCGAGATCATGCGTTCCACCAACGAGCGCGACTCCGTGGCCGCAGCGGAGTTCGTCCGCGCGGTCAGGCAGACCGGGCGCCTCGAATATGACGATGCCAACCTCGGCAGGGACGCCGGCCGCATGCCCGACGAGTTGACGGTGGCTGTCGCGAGCGACATCCCCGAGGTTCACGACGCCGCCCAGGCCGTTGGTCTCGTGACGTTTGGCCTCGATGACGAGGAAGCCATCGCCGATTACATCGCGACGCATATCGCCCGCGGCGGTCGTTAGCCCCATCACATTCCATGCCCGAGTGGCAAAAGCTGCCTACTCGGCTATAATCGCCCCTTGTGTACAAACTGTGCGCGCCGTCGGCGCGCACACTTGCATGAGAAGAGGGTACATGCTTGATCCAAACGTACGAATCAGCATTGACGAGGCTTTGGCGCGCGTGCTCGATCGCGTGGGGGCGCTTCCCGAGCAGCGTGTGGAGCTCATCGATGCTCTGGGCCGCGTCCTTTCGCACGACGTCGTGAGCGACATCGACGTCACGCCGTTCGACAACTCCTCGATGGACGGCTACGCCGTCAGGTCGTGCGACCTTGAGGGTGCAAGCGAGGCGTCCTGCGTCGAGATGGACGTCGTGGGCTACATCGGCGCGGGGTCTGCTTTCGACGGCGTGCTTCAGCCTGGCCAGACGGTGCGCCTCATGACGGGCGCCCCCATGCCCCAGGGTGCCGACGCCGTGCAGAAATTTGAGCTCGTTAACGTCGTGAGCGGCGAAGGTGAGACCGGTTCGCGTGTGTCGTTCTCCACCCCCGTGAAGCCGGGCAACTTCGTGCGTCTTGCCGGCGAGGAGTTCAAGGCCGGCGAGGTTGCGCTGCCTGCCGGGACGTTCGTGAACGCCTACGCTCTGGGCATGCTGGCCTCCGCCGGCGCCCGCGAGGTCGACGTCTACCGCCGCCCGGTCGTCGGCATCTTCACCATCGGCAGCGAGCTCATGTCCATGGCAACGGCCCCCGCCGACCTTGAGCGTGGCAAAATCCGCGACAGCAACTCCTGGACGCTTGCGGGTCTTGTGCGCGAGGCGGGCGGTGAGCCGCGCCTGTTCGGCATCGTCCCCGACGACCGCGAGGCGATCAAGGCCGTGCTCGACGAGGCCCTTGCATGCTGCGACATGGTCATTTCTGCCGGCGGCGCAAGCCAGGGCGACTTCGACTTCATCCAAGAGGTCATTTCCACGCAGGGCCAGGCCGTGTTCTCCTACCTGTCGCTTCGCCCCGGCAAGCGCCAGACGTTCGGCATCGTCGAGGGCAAGCCGGTCTTTGGCCTGTCGGGCAACCCTGCGGCTGCCTCTGTCGGTTTTGAGCTGCTCATTCGCCCGGCGCTGCGCAAGATGCAGGGATATGCCGACCTTGCCCGCCCGCAGGTGCGCGCCACGCTCACCTCTCCCATCAAGAAGAAGGAGGGCCGCGCGTTCTACAACCGCGGCAGGGTCGAGCGGGACGAGGATGGCTCTTGGGTCGCCTACGAACACGGCACGCAGTCTTCTGCCCTGTTGGGAGACCTCGAGCGCTGCAACTGCCTTATCGTCATCGACGAGGACAACATGGGCATGCAGGCTGGCGAGCAGGCTCTCTGCATGCGCATCGACCTGCCTGAGGGCACCCAGCTGTAGTCTTGCGTCAGTTTGAGAAAGGGAAGCTCATGAACATTAAGTTCGCCATCGTCACCGCATCTGACACGCGTGACATCACGCTCGACTCGGCGGGCGCCGCGCTCGAGACGCTCATCTCCGAACAGGGCTGGAGCGTCGCCTCCCACGTCGTGGTCAAGGACGAGCGTGCCGACCTCACGCGCGCCATCATCACGGCCTGCGACGAGGTGGATGCCGACATCGTGCTCACCTGCGGCGGCACCGGCCTGTCCATGCGCGACGTCACGCCCGAGGCGACCCAGGACGCGTGCGACCGCAACGTGCCCGGCATCGCCGAGGCCATCCGCGCCACCTCCCTGCAGAAGACGCGTCGCGCGATGCTCTCGCGCGCGCTTTGCATGCAGCGCGGCACCCATCTCGTCATCAACTTCCCCGGCAGCGAGAAGGCTGCGCGCGAGTGCTGGGATGCCGTGTACGACCAGCTTGACCACGCCATCAAGATGACCGCGGGTGGCGGCCACTAGAAATCGCGCCACGCGTCGGTCCTCGCGGGGTGGGCGCATGCGTTTGCACGCCGCTGCCGCGCCGCTGACGGCATTTTCTCAATACGGGTTGATTTTATGCTTGCACTTTTGTGGCATATGGTTAACCTATCGAATGATAGCAACGGCAAACCCGCCGTCGCCTGAGTCCCTTGGGAGGGGATTTCTCAAATGAAGATGAACCGTCGTTCCTTTGTTCAGGGTGCCGCTATGCTCGGTGCCGCCCTCGCCGTCGTTCCTTGCGCCGGCCTGGCTTTCGCCGACGAGAAGAAGGAGGAGGCCGCTCCCGCTGCTGAGGGCGCCCTTCAGATTTTCGCCGCCAACTCCCTGGAGAAGGCCCTGCCCGAGGTCCAGAAGCTCTACACCGAGCAGACCGGCGTCGAGTTCGCCGACACTCAGTTCAAGGCTTCCGGCGACCTGGTCGAGCAGCTCAAGGGCGGCGCTGTCGTCGACCTGCTGATCACCGCTTCCAAGGGCACCATGGACAAGGCCGAAGAGGGCAAGCTCATCGACGCCGACACCCGCATCAAGATGTTCAACAACGACCTGGTCATCGTTGCCGCCGAGGGCGCCGACGTCAAGGTCGCTGCCGTTGAGGACGTCGTCGCCGACGACATCGCCAGCATCGCCATCGGCGACCCGGCCACCGTTCCCGCTGGCAAGTACACCTGCCAGGCTCTGTACGCCGCCGGTCTCTACAGCGCCGAGGAGGGTGTCGACGGCGAGTTCGCTGAGGAGATCAAGGACAAGGTCATGCTTGCCGACAAGGTGGGCACCTGCGCCTCCTATGTCTCCACGGGCGACGCCACCATCGGTTTCGTGTACAGCTCCGACGTCTATCGCTATGAGGGCATCGAGGCCATCTACACCGTTCCCGCCGACATGCACAAGGACATCGTCTACCCCGGCGCTGTCTGCACCGACGCCCCCAACGCCGAGGCCGCCAAGGCGTTCCTCGACTTCTGCATGACCGACCCCGACGCCCTGGACATCTGGAGCGAGTACGGCTTCGAGGTTGTCGTGGCTGACGAGGCTGACGCCGCTGCTCCCGCTGACGCCGCCGCTGGCGCTCTCAAGGACGGCACCTACAACGCCGAGGGTAAGGGCATCGGCGGCAAGGTGCCCGTGACCGTCGAGGTCAAGGACGGCAAGGTCGCGACCGTGACCGTCGGCGACAACTCCGAGACCCAGGGCATCGGCTCCAAGGCCATCGAGCAGCTGCCCGACGCCATCGTGGCCGCCAACGGCCTCGAGGGCGTCGACGCCGTCTCCGGCGCCACCGTCACCTCCAAGGCCATCTTCACGGCCGTCGAGGACTGCCTGGCCCAGGCGAAGTAAACGCCTTCCTCGTAGGGCTTAGATGACATCCGTGCGCCGACGCCCTGGTGTTTTGGGACGTCGGCGCACTTCGTTTGCTGGGGCATTTTCTTGGGAGGGAAGCATGCCAACGACTTCCACAGGCTATGAGGCGCCCAGCGCCCAGTGCCTGTCTTGGGTACGTGCGGTGTTTGTTGCCGCGCTCATTGCCTGCGTTGTAAGCCTGGCCGCCATACTTGTCGCACCTCGCGCCGCTTGTGCTGACGCGTCCTCGAGCGTGGGCGAGGGCCAACAGTTGAGCGAAGGCTCGGCCGTTGACGACGAGTACGGTTTGGGCATCAATGACTTCGAGCGCCGCAACAAGGGCCGCGAGGACAAGGGCGGTGCGGGTTACGTCTACCAGGTCAACGACACCGAGGCGTTTGTCGTCCTTGCCGTCGGCGAGAACACGCTCGTCATGGTCCCGCAAGACGTCGCCGACGCGGTCGGTTTCAAAGCCGAGGACCAAGGCTACGTCGATGCCTTTATGGCCATGGTGGCCGAGCTCGACCAGGCCGCTTCGAAAGGCGGCACGCTTGTCGGCAACCTCAAGGGCGACGTGCAGGTTTCCATCGGCGAGCAGGAGGTGCAGTTCGGCGACGTCACCGTCAGGCGCGACGTCTCCATCGGCGAGGGCGACAAGGCCCGCCTGTATGTGACCCTCACGCGCACCGACGGCCAGGCCAACAACACCGACGCCGTCCTGTGTGACTACGGTCACCTCGTCGCGAACTCCGCCGTTGTCACCGAGGCCATTCCCACCTGGTGGGAGAGCCTGTGCGCTTTCCTTTCGACCATCGACTACCGCCCGCTGTGGGTCTCTCTCAAGACAAGCGGCGTCGCGCTTGTCATCGTCTTCATCTGCGGCCTTCTCGCCGCTTGGAAGTCGCTCGGTGTCAAGAGCCGCTGGCAGGGAATCGTCGACACGCTCTTCACCATCCCCATGGTGCTGCCTCCCACGGTGTGCGGCTTCTTGCTGCTCCTGCTGTTCGGCAATGCCTCGCCTATCGGTCAGTGGCTCATGCAGCACGGCGTGAAGCTCGTGTTCTCCTGGCCCGCCACGGTCATTGCGGCCACGGTCGTGGCGTTTCCGCTCATGTACCGCACGGCGCGCGGCGCATTCGAGGCGCTCGACCCCAACATGCTCGATGCCGCCCGTACCTTGGGTTGGTCTGAGCGCCGCATCTTCTACCGCCTCATGATTCCCAACGCCTGGCCCTCCATCGCTGCGGGCACGGTGCTTGCGTTTGCCCGTGCCATGGGCGAGTTCGGCGCGACGCTCTTCTGCGCCGGCAACTACGCGGGCATCACCCAGACCATGCCCATCGCCATCTACTTCCAGTGGATGGGCGGCAACACCGACGTGGCGATCTTCTGGGTCATCGTGGTCATCTTCATCTCGTTCCTCGTCATCCTCTTCATCAACGTCTACACCGCTCATTCCCAGCGCTATCGTAAGGGCGGCCTCACGCGCGCCGAGCTCAAGATGCTCAAGAAGCAGGGCAAGTTGGCCGGCGAGGATTCCGAGGGCGCCAACGACGACCAGTCGTTCTCCGGTATTCACGCTGCCGACGCCGAGTCGCTCTTCGAGCGCGTCTCGTCGGATGCACAAGACAAGGCGAGGGGATAGCCATGAGCCTGTACGTCGACATCAAGAAGAAGCTCACGGCGTTCGACCTCGACGTCCACATCGAGGCGGGCGAGGAGCGCCTGGGACTTCTGGGCGCCTCCGGTTGCGGCAAGAGCCTCACCATGCGCTGCATCGCCGGCGTCGAGACGCCCGACGAGGGTCGCATCGTTGTGAACGACCGCGTCTTCTTCGATTCCGAGCGCGGCATCAACCTCTCCCCGCAGGAGCGCAAGACCGCCTACCTCTTCCAGAACTACCAGCTCTTTCCCAACCTGTCGGTGGAGCAGAACGTGCAGGCGGGCATGCCGAAAACCATGTCCAAGCAGGAGCGCCACGAGGCGGCTATCAGCGCGCTCTCCATCTTCTCCATGGAAAAGTTCGCCCAGCGCTATCCGGGGCGCCTCTCCGGCGGCCAGCAGCAGCGTGTGGCGCTTGCGCGCATGATTGCGGCGCGCCCCGGCATCTTCATGTTTGACGAGCCGTTCTCCGCCCTTGACTCCTACCTCAAGAGCTCGCTTGAGCAGACCCTGCTCGACATGCTCGACCTCGTGAAGACCACGGTGCTCTACGTGAGCCACGACATCGACGAGTCGTTTAGGTTCTGCGACCGCATCTGCGTCATCTCCGACGGCCATGTGGCCGAAATCGGCCCCACCAAGCAGATTGTGGGCGACCCGCACACGCTTGCCGCCGTGAAGCTCTCGGGCTGCAAGAACATCTCGGCGGCGCGCAAGGTGGCCGAGGGCGTTGTCGAGGCCACGGACTGGGGCATGACGTTCCATACGAACAAGACCATCCCCGACGACCTTGCCTACCTGGGAATTCGCGCGTTCTACGTTCATCCGGCCGACGCCGAGAAGGCCGGCGGCAAGAACGCCTATCAGCTCCAGGTGCACCGCACGAGCGACTCGCGTTTCGAGCGCTCCGTGATGCTCAAGACCCCCGAGGGCGACAAGCTCATCCAGTGGAAAGTCGACAAGCTCCAGGTGCCCGAGGACCAGCTCCCCAAGGCAGGCGACGTGATCAACCTGCACTTCGACGCCGACAAACTGTACCTGGTGAGGGCGTAGGGCACGTCCTGCACATCCCGTTGCATGAGAAGGGGCGGGCGCACGAGCTGGAACTCCAGCCGTGCGCCCGCCCCTTTGCGTGTCCGATGGGGGAGGGGCCTTAGTGCTTGGCGTGCTTGTTGAAGCGCTTGGCCGTGCCTGTGGCGCCCATGCCGGCCGACTTGCGCGCGCTTGACTTCAAGGCGCGCATGACGTCGTCCTCCTCGCTGCCCTCGATTTGGGCCTTGAGGCGCACGAGTTGGTCGCGCAGGCGTGCAGCCTCCTCGAAGTCGAGCTTCTCGCTTGCGGCGCGCATGTCGTCCTCGATGGAGGCCATGATGTGGGCGAGCTCGTCTTTGGGCAGGCTTGCGAGTTCCTCGGCCACCGTCTGCGACAGGCTCTCGTCGGCACCGCCGCCGGCCTCGGCGCCGATGAAGCTTGTGATGTCGGTAATCGCCTTCTGCACGCTGCGCGGCTCGATGCCGTGCTCCTCGTTGTACTTCTCCTGCAGGGCGCGGCGGCGCTGCGTCTCGTCGATGGCGACGCGCATGGAGTCGGTGATGGTGTCGGCATACATGATGACCTTGCCGCTCACGTTGCGGGCGGCGCGGCCCATCGTCTGGATGAGCGAGCGCCGGTTGCGCAGGAATCCCTCTTTGTCCGCGTCGAGGATGGCAACGAGGCTCACCTCGGGGATGTCGAGGCCCTCGCGCAGCAGGTTGATGCCCACGAGGATGTCGAGCGCGCCGCTGCGCAGCTTGCGGATGATCTCCACGCGGTCCATCGTCGCGGTGTCGGAGTGCATGTAGGCCACCTTGAAGCCCTCGTCGAGCAGGTGGTCGGTGAGGTTCTCGGCCATGCGCTTCGTGAGCGTCGTCACGAGCACGCGCTCGTGGCGGGCGGCGTGCTCGCGGCACTCGGAGATGAGGTCGTCGATCTGCCCGCGGATGGGCCGCACGTCGATCTTGGGGTCGAGCAGGCCCGTGGGTCGGATGATCTGCTCCACGGGTTCGGGGCACACGCGCTCCTCGAAGTCGCCGGGCGTGGCGCTCACGAAGACGAACTGCGGGATGCGTGCCTCGAACTCGTCGAAGCGCAGAGGCCTGTTGTCCAGGGCGCTCGGCAGGCGGAACCCGTGCTCGATGAGCGAGATCTTGCGGGAGCGGTCGCCCTCGTGCATGCCGCGTACCTGGGGCAGCGTCACGTGCGACTCGTCGACGATGCACAGCATGTCTTTGGGGAAGTAGTCGATGAGCGTGTAGGGGGCCTCGCCGGGGGCGCGACCGTCGAGGTGGCGCGAGTAGTTCTCGATACCCGAGCAGAAGCCCATGGTCTGGAGGGCCTCCAGGTCGTAGTCGGTGCGCTGCTGCAGGCGTTGGGCCTCCAGGAGCTTGCCGGCCTCTTTGAACTCGGCCACGCGGGCGGCCTCCTCCTCGGCGATGGTCTGCAACGCGCGGTTGAGCTTGGGGCGCTCGGTGACGTAGTGCGAGGCCGGCCAGATGGGAACGGCGTCAAAGGAGTTGAGAACCTCGCCTGTGACCTCGTCAACCTCGTAGATGCCCTCGACCTCGTCGCCGAAGAACTCGATGCGCACGGGGTGCTCGGCATAGGGAGGGAACACGTCCACCACGTCGCCGCGCACGCGGAAGGTTCCTCGGTGCAGGTCGTAGTCGTCACGGTCGTAGAGGATGTCGATGAGCGAGTACACGAAGTCGTCGCGGTCAAGCGGGGTGTCCTTGCGCACGTTGGGCGCCATGCCCGCGTAGTCCTCGGGGCTGCCGATGCCGTAGATGCAGCTCACCGAGGCGACCACGATGACGTCCCTGCGGCTGAGCAGGTCGGCAGTGGCCTGGTGACGCAGCTTCTCGATGTCCTCGTTGATCGAGGAATCTTTCTCGATGTAGGTGTCGGTGGAGGGGATGTACGCCTCGGGCTGGTAGTAGTCGTAGTAGGAGACGAAGTACACCACCGCGTTGTTCGGGAAGAACTCGCGCAGCTCGCTTGCCACCTGGGCGGCGAGCGTCTTGTTGGGCTCGAGGATGAGCGCCGGTTTGCCCACGGCCTCGATGGTCTTCGCCATGGTGAATGTCTTGCCCGAGCCCGTGACGCCCAGAAGCGTTTGGTAACGCTTGCCCTCGCGGATGCCTTGGCTGAGCTTCTCGATGGCCTGGGGCTGATCGCCGCAGGGCTCGAAGGGGGAGACGACCTTGAACTCGACTTCCTCGCCTTCCTGGCCGAACCTTTTGAGCTCTCCGCCGAAATGGCGCCGCCCTTGCTCGTTTGTGGTCGTTTTGTCGTCCATTTGCGCCACCTGTTGGTATAAAGTGTCTCTCGTTGCCATGTTGCGCGTTTGTTTCCGCGGCCGTGCCTGCACCGTTTGCGCGGTGCTCTATCATGCTGTGGCCGGTCTAATGGTACACCGTGCTTATCATCCACGGCATCCCATCAGGAGAGGTTTCAATGCAGAACACGTCGCTCGACCATGTCGCCCATCAGCTGGCGAACAAAGACGCCTGCGGGCGCACGATAGATTACATGCGGATTGCCATCACCGACAGGTGCAACTACCGCTGCGTCTATTGCATGCCCGCCTCGGGCGTTCCCGACAAGGGCCACTGCGAGATCATGAGCTTCGAGGAGATTGAGCGCTTCGTCTCCATTGCGGCTGGCTATGGCATTCGCCACCTGCGCCTCACGGGCGGTGAGCCGCTCGCGCGCAAGGGGTGCGCCGAGCTGGCTTCGCGCCTTATGGCAATCGATGGCATCGAGGACATCGCCATCACCACCAACGGCGCGCTTCTTCCCCGCTTTGCCCATGACCTGCGTGCCGCCGGCGTCAGCCGCGTCAACATCTCGCTCGACACCCTCGACCCGGCCAAGTTCGCCGCCGTCACGCGCGTGGGCTCGATTGACGACGTGCTGCGCGGCATCGACGCCGCCCTTGAGGAGGGTTTCGAGACCGTCAAGGTCAACACCGTGGCGGTCAGGGCGCTCGACCAGGACTTCTTCGGCATCACCGAGCTCGGCCGCGACAGGCCCATCCATGTGCGCTTCATCGAGTACATGCCCATCGGTGACGACGAGACCATCCCGAAGAACATCCCCGAGGAGGGCAGCGCCCTCTTCAAGGACGTGTCGGCATGGGACCGCTCCGACACCATTCCCACCGACGAGCTGCGCCGCATCGTGAGCGAGGCCGGCGAGCGCGCGGGGGCGGGCCCGCTCATCGCGTGCACCAAGGACCGCCCCGAGGGCCACGGTCCCGCCCAGTACTGGAAGTTCGAGGGCTTCAAGGGCACGGTGGGCTTCATCAGCGCCATGAGCAGCCACTTCTGCTCGCAGTGCAACCGCCTGCGCCTCACGGCCGACGGCAACCTGCGTCCGTGCCTGTTCTCCGACCTGGAGTACCCCGTGCTGCCTGCCCTGCGCGCCCACGACGACGACGCCGTGCGTGCGGCCTTTGAGGCGGCGCTTCGCAACAAGCCCGACAAGCACAAGTCAAACGACGGAACCGAGAGGTTCATGTCTCAAATCGGAGGTTGATACCTATGGCAGAGAACCAAGAGATGCCCCGCGACGCGTACCGTGACGAGCTCACCCACGTCGACGAGAAGGGCGATGTGCGCATGGTGGACGTGTCCGACAAGGCGGTGACCAAGCGCGAGGCCGTGGCCGAGGGCACCATCCTCATGCACCCCGAGACCCAGGCCATGGTGCTTGAGGACCGTGCCAAGAAGGGCGACGTCCTGGCATGTGCCCGCGTGGCCGGCATCATGGCCGCGAAGCGCACGAGCGACCTTATCCCGATGTGCCACCCGCTGCCGCTCACGAAGGCCAAGGTCGAGATCGAGCCTGTCGAGGCGGGGGAGCGCGCCGACGGCCGCGTGGGCTTCCATGTGGTCACCACCACGGGCGTGACCGGCGTCACGGGCATCGAGATGGAGGCCCTCACCGCCGCCAGCGTCGCCTGCCTCACCATCTACGACATGTGCAAGGCCGTGGACCGCGGCATGGAGATCGTCGACGTGCGCCTGCTGCGCAAAGAGGGCGGCCGTTCGGGTCTGTGGGAGCGCGCGTAG
>CAKUFZ010000037.1 GCA_934654475.1 uncultured Coriobacteriales bacterium | reverse complement strand
TCACGCCCTCGCCGTGCTGGGCAAGGTAAGCGGACGGAATGAGGACTTTTTCTTCTTTCAGCTTGCTGGCGATCTGACACGGACCGTAGCCCTCAATCGTCATGGCAAAAATGCGCTTGACCACCTCTGCGGCTTCGGGGTCAACCAGCCATTGGTCTCTGGCTTCGTTCCAGAGATAGCCGTAAGTAAACATCCCCCGGCATAGCCGGGGGCTTTGGTAACGCCCCGTAGGGGCTCGGCACAGCTGCGGCGCAGCCGCGGCGGGCCGCTGCGGTTACGTCATGCCCCCGCCGGGGGCCGCCCGCCTACTCTATCGCGCTCGCCTCCTCCTGGCTCCGTATGTACTTCCTGACCGCCGCCTCGTCCAGGCCGACGGTGCTCACGTAGTACCCCCTGGCCCACAGGGTGCGGTCCCTGCCCGTGACCCTGCGCAGCTCGGGGTGCCTGCCGAACAGCGCGATGGCCGAGCGCCCCTTGAGCTTGCCGACCACGCTGCTCACGGCGTGCTTGGGCGCTATCCTCAGGCATATGTGGATGTGGTCGGCGCACGCCGACCCCTCGACCTTCTCCACGCCGTCCATCTGCCCCGCCAGGGCCGCGAGGATCTCCCCCAGCTCGCGGCGCAGGTCGCCGCACGGCCTCTTCCTGCGGTACTTGGGCATCCAGACAATATGGTAGAGGCATTCCCAGCGCGTGTGCGATAGGCTATGATTCTCCATCGTGCCCCGCCTTCCCCTCGTCTCGGTGCAGCCGCCCGCCGCACCGCCGATGTTAGGCGGGGCATCCCGATATTACAAAGACCAGAGTGGTGGAACCGGCGCTTGGACCACAGGCGGAGCCTGTGGTTTTCTAAGACGAATCAACGGGGACGCCTTCGCCATCCCCGGCATGATCGCCACGCGGGTGGCCCAAGACGCCCTTTTGGCGTTTGTCTGCTCGCTGCTGTTCGATCTTGCGTTTCGACGGGGCGTCAACCCGCTATGGGTCTTCGGCCTTACGCTGGCCTGCGGCTGCGGAGGCACCCTCGCAGCCAACCTGTTGAGCGTCGAGCTGGCAGACAGCTTGGCAAACGGGCTGGCAACGCCCGTCATGTCGGGGCTCATCGTGGCCGTGACGACCGCCTTCATGGCGCTGGCCTCCGAAAAGAGCCTGGCAGGCGGCTGGGGCATCGAGCCGTCGGGCAACATCGAAAACCGGTCGGGAAAATCTGGGGCCAGCCTCGCCGACGCCTGTTCGCGCGCAGCGCGCCGCTATGACCTGACGCGTCGCGAGGAGGACGTTTTGCTCATGCGCCTCGAAGGAGCGACCCTCAAAGAGGTGGAGGATGCCCTGTGCATTGCCCACAACACGGTGAAAAGCCACGTGCGGCACATCTACGCCAAGCTGGGCGTGTCGAGTCTCGAGGAGGCACGCGAGGCGGTTTGCGGGCTCACCCACTGAATCCCTCGCTCACGCATAGGCTTGCACAGGGTCACTGTCGCGCGCCCTCGCCCTGTCCCACCAGGTCGAACAATTCCTCACGGGCGTGGATGTCGAGCTTTTTGTACACGTGGCGGATGTGGGCCTTGGCCGTGCCGTGGGCCACGCACAGCTCCCGCTCGATGTCGCCGGCGGTCTTGTGTTGGGCAAGGAGGAACAGCACCTCCTGCTCGCGCTCGGTGAGACCGTGGGCACGTCCGAGCTCGGCGCATCGACGGCCGCAAGCGTTGCGCACAGCGGTGCGGTAGAGGTCGTCACCCTCCTCGTAGAGCACGATACCCCAGCTAGCAGACGTGCCGCGCTCCGAGAAGATAAGCCAGGTACCCACCGCCGCCGCCGCGACGACGATTGCCGCGACGGGCCAGCCGTGCGCGAGGGGCTCGACAAAGCGGCCTGCCATCATCGCAAGCATGCGGACACCGCGCTCGATGCCGAAGATCCAGACGGCACTCACCCCGTAGCGATGGCACAGCGACCCAACCATCGTCATGATGAATATCTCCGCCGCGCCATAGCTCACGCTCATGAAGAAGCTCGTCCAAAACGCGCCGACCGCGCCGACGAGGCTCAGCACGAGCGACACCATCATGAGCGCCGGGAGCCACACCGAGTAGAGGCTGCCGAACTCAATACGCCGCCCAAGCAGGACGATTCCCACAACCACGCTGGCCGAGGCCGCGATGAGCCCAAAACCCGAATGCGGGCCGGTGATGGCGTAGGTGTTGGCTTCCTGCAGGCCAAAGGCGAAAGCGTACACGCACACGAGCACCGCCGGCTTCCAGGGAAAGCTGAAACGAGCCACGGCAGGATGTGGGAGCTGCTCAGGCTGCAGCGTCTTGAAGGCGCCGCGCAACATCGCCAGGGAGATGAACGGAAGCGCGCACGTCCATGCGGCAAGCCAGGGCGTCGCGAACCCCTTGAGCGTCCAGATGACCGCAGCGCCCACAAGCTGGCTGAGCGCGTAGTACAGCGCGATGCGCATGGGGCTCAGGCAGCCGTACAGCTCGCTCCACAGCAGGATGGTGATTGCGAGACCCGCACCGCCAATCACAGAAGAGGGCAGGCTGAGGACACCGGCCCATTGGGGACATGCCAGGGTGACGAACCCCAGCGCGGCCGCAATCGCCATGAGGGCAGCCGAGCACACGCCGAAAGCCGGCTTGCTTGACAGCGGCGACACACGGCGGGCCAAAACGGCGAGGGCGAAAAGCACCGCGACGCAGGCAACATCGAAAAGCGACCTCATGCCGTACGGGGCGGGATAGGACACGAACGAGCCGACGAAGCAGACCTCGATCCAGGCGCGGTAGACGCCCAGACCCATGAAGAGCCAGCACACGTGAGGAAGTGACAGAGGGCCCTGGTCCCCGTCGGATGACGAAGGATCGACGGTGTCGGCGTTGGCGGCGCGCGCGTCGGTCGCAGTGAGGGCCGAAAACACGGGCGTTGCGCCGCGTGCGGCCTCGTTGCTCTGCGCGGCATCATTCATCCGACGTCCCAACCCCATCACCCCTTGTTTGCACTCGCCGACTTTTCAATAGGACATTATTTCATTTTCGCAGGTACAACAAGTGGGTTACGCCCCGGGTTACGACAACACACCCGCCAAACGCACAAACGGACTATGGAGAAGGGCCGGCGGCGCGACCTAGGATGGGGCCAGCCGCCGAGGAAGAAGGCAAAGCGCGATGCCGAGCGTGCCAAGCACACGGCAAGGCAGCGCAACCGCCTTCCACCCGAGCGGAGAGACCACCAACGTCACAGGAGGTTCATCATGGCAGCATCCATCACCCGTCGCACCGCCGTTAAGGGCGCCGCAAGCCTGGCCGCCGTCGCAGCCGTCGCCGGCAACGCCGCAGCGGCCCTGGCAGCCGAGGGCCCCAGCGTCGCCAACACCACGCCCACGCCTTCCTTCTTCGCCCAGCCCGACCCCATCACCGACGTCGCCGAGACCTATGACTACGACGTCGTGGTCGTCGGCGCCGGTGCCGCCGGTGTGCCCGCCGCCATCTCGGCCTTCCAGGCCGGCGCCAAGGTCGCCCTGCTCCAGAAGGAGGACGCCGCCTCCAGCCAGGGCAACACCTGCGACTCCGTGCTCAAGGACGAGTCCGACCCGGCCGGCGTGGCAGCCGTTGCCTCCCTCATCAACCAGGACTGCTCGCACCGCTCGCGCCATGACCAGGTCATGCTGTGGGCCAACAACTCCGGCGAGGCCCTGAAGTGGCTGTGGGACCTCGGCGAGCAGGCCGGCGCCCAGATGGTCGACTCCACCGCCAAGTGGACGAGCTCCATCCAGAACATCGACGACTACGCCGTGAGCTACTTCGCCTTCGACTTCGGCCCCAAGCCCTACAACACGGGCAACGGCATGCAGGACATCTGCTCTTGGGCCGAGGGCCAGGGCCTCGAGGTCTTCTATGAGACGCCCGCCTGCCAGCTTGTTCAGGACGAGTCCGGCAACGTCACCGGCGTCATCGCTGAGAAGGCCGACGGCACGCACGCGCAGTTCAACGCCGCCAAGGGCGTCATCCTCGCCACGGGCGACTTCATGAACGACGACGACATGATGAGCTACTACGCCCCCGAGATGGCCAACATCTACCGCAAGCAGCACGGCCGCACCGGCGACGGCCACAAGATGGCCGTGTGGGCGGGTGCCAAGATGGAGGACGTCTGCCCCACCCGCGTCCTGCATGACTTCGACGGCGGCCCCGGCGCCATGTGCGACATGCCCTTCCTCGCGGTGAAGGACGACGGCAACCGCTTCTGCAACGAGAAGCGCTGCGAGATGGCCACGATGTCGAACTTCCTCAACGGCCCCGAGGATTGCGGCTACTATAACCAGATTTTCGACGCCGACTACATGACCGCCTGCGCCGAGTGGCCCGGCAAGCTCTACGACGAGGAGGCCATCAAGGCCTACATGCCCGAGGAGGAGGGCGAGAAGGTCGGCGTGTACGAGGGCCTCATCGCCACCTACAAGGCCGACACCATCGAGGAGCTCGCCGAGAAGCTCGGCGTGAACGCCGAGAACCTGGTTGCCACGGTCGAGCGCTACAACGAGCTGTGCGCCCAGGGCGCCGACGAGGACTTCGGCAAGGCAGCCAAGTGGCTGGTGCCCGTGCAGAACCCGCCCTTCTACGGCATGCGTCGCCACATCGGCCTGTCGGCCATCATGCTCGGCGTGAACGTTGACGAGAACATGCAGGTCACCCGCGAGGACGGCTCCGTCATCGGCGGCCTGTTCGCCATCGGCAACATCGCCGGCAACTTCTACGGCTCGCCCGACTACCCCATGACCGTGCCCGGCCTGTCCTTGGGCCGCTGCCACACCCAGGGCTACGTCACCGGCAAGTACGTCGCCTCGCTGTAAGGCACGCACTTCAACGCCCCGCATGCGAAGCCGCCTTCGGCTCGCGTGCGGGGCTTTTTCATGCGCGGGGAAGGGTCGGCAGCATTCCGGGTGCGACAGACTTGGCACCGCCAAACCCAAACTCGCTCACGCCACAAAAATCACCCCCATCTACCTGCGCAAAGTACAAAATGTACTCAGTTTTCTCCCTTTTTCGCAACCTTCTGGCCGCAAGTTGAGTACCCTCTCGGTACCCTCTGCGACTCCCTCGCCGGGGTGGCCGCGGCTATGGTGAAAGGCGTCAGAGGCGAGGCACCAAGGGGTGTCGCACGGATATGCGACAAGTAAGGCGCCGCTCGCCCAGGCCATCAATCAAGGGGGTTCATCATGCAGGCATGCACGCGTAGGTCTTTCGCCAAGGGCGCCGTCGTCGCAGGCGTCGCGGGGGTTGCGGCTGGTCTTGCAGGCGCCGGCCGCGCTCAGGCCGACGAGTGGGCCGGCTACACGCCGGGCACCTATACCGCGCAGGTCATGGGCCACAACGCGCCTTTCACGGTGACGTGCACGTTCACCCAGTATGCTCTGTCGGACATCGACTGCTCGGGCAACAACGAGACCATCGGCGTAGGCAAGTACGCGCTCGAGACGCTCGCCCATGAGGTCGTCAAGTCCCAGTCGCTTAACGTCGACGCCGTGTCGGGCGCCAGTATCTCGAGCTACGCACTTCTCGGCGGCATCGAGGATTGCGCCGAGCAGGCGGGCGGCGCCGAGCAGCTCAAGGCCGTCGACGGTCCCGCCGATATGGTCGAGGACTCCTACGACGCCGACGTCGCCGTGATCGGTGCTGGCGGCGCTGGCCTCGTCGCTGCCGTTGCCGCAGCCCAGACGGGTGCCAAGGTTGTCGTGCTCGAGAAGATCGACATCAACGGCGGCTCCACCAACGTCTCCGAGGGCGCACTCAACGCCGTTGACCCGGAGCGCCAGGAGAAGCAGGGCATCGAGGACTCCGTGGCGACGCACTACGCCGCCACGTGGGAGGGCGGCCACAAGACGGGCACGCCCGAGCTCATCGGCTACCTCGTCCACAACGCTCTCGATTCCGTGCACTGGCTCGAGAAGCTGGGCGTTCGCTTCAAGGACACCATCGGCTCGGCCACCGGCTCGCTGGGCCAGCGCAGCCACTACCCCTACACGCCCTCCGGCAACACCTACATCCGCACGCTCGTTGAGCAGTGCGGCAAGCTCGGCGTCACCATCCTGCACAGCTGCGACGCCACCGAGCTCCTTACCGCCGACGGCGCCGTTGCCGGCGTGAAGGCCGTGCGCCCCGACGGCCAGGAGGTCAGCGTCAACGCCAAGTCCGTCGTCATCGCCACGGGCGGCTTCGGCGCCAACGTCGAGTACCGCCAGGAGGTCAACACGGGCGTTTGGTCCGACGTCGTGCTCGACTCCACCATCGGCTGCACCAACATCAACCCCTGCGCCCAGGGCGAAGGCCTCAAGCTCGCCGAGGCCGCCGGCGCCGAGCTCGTCGGCCTGGCCGACATCCAGCTGCACCCCTGCGGCACGCCTGGTACCGGCCTTATGGAAGACATCCGCACCTCGGGCCGCAACCGCATCTTCGTCAACGAGGCCGGCGAGCGCTTCGTGAACGAGGGTGCCGCACGCGACACGCTGTGCAAGGCCATCTTCGCCCAGACCAACTCCACCTACTGGGTCGTCGTCAACAAGCTGCGCTACCCCGACACCACCACGCCCGACGCCAACGGCGCGACGATCGAGAACATGGTCGCCACGGGCCACGTGACCGCCGCCGACACCGTTGAGGAGCTCGCAGCCGCAACCGGTATGGACGCCGCGAAGCTGCAGGCCTCCATCGACGCCTACAACGCCGTCGTTGCCGGCGAGGCCGAGGACGAGCTGGGCTTTGTCGCCAACAACACCGCCGACGCCCAGATGACCGAGGGCCCCTGGTACGCCTGCCGCAAGGTCCCGACCGTGCACCACACCATGGGCGGCATCCGCGTGAACCTGTCCTCGCAGGCCGTTGACGCCGACGGCAACCCCGTTGCCGGCCTGTACGCTGCCGGCGAGGTCACGGGCGGCACCCACGGCGAGAACCGCCTGGGCGGCAACGCCATCGCCGACTGCGTGACGTTCGGCCGCAACGCCGGCGTGCAGGCAGCCATCAACGCCGGTTATGCCGAGCCCGCCCCCGCCGAGGACGGCAGCAGCCCCGTTGGCTCCGTCTCCATCGCCGACGCCCAGGCAGCTGCCGAAGCCAGCCCCAACGCCGACGAGCAGGCCGCCATCGAGAAATACGAGGAAGAGCACGCCGCGAAGTAAGCTGACAGGTGAGGTACCGAACCTGCGGATTGCAGGCTGATAGGAAACAACGAAGGGCCGCGCTCTGGGAAACCGGGGCGCGGCCCTTTTCGTAGCGAGGAATTTGGCGGGCGCTTGTGGGTGGCCGACAATCAACGGCTCAACTTTGACCGGACGGTTTTTGCCGGACTCTCCGCTATTGAGCTTGGTCGCTGCCTTCAACCAGGTCGATGAGCTCCTGCTTGCTGTGGATTCCCAGCTTGGAGTACAGGGTGTGGGTGTAGTTACGCACCGTGTTGGCCGAATACCCCAGCTCGCGAGCAATGACGGCACGGCTGCGGCCACGCACGGCAAGCAGGGCGATCTGCTCCTCGGTCTGCGTGAGACCCGCTTCGGCAGCAAGGCGTGCAAGACGCTGCGCATCGGGGGCAGGCTCGGGAACAGCGGGGACGGATGCGATCGAAGCGCCGCTCATGGCTGACCCGGCCGAATCATCGCCCGTGAAAGCAGCAGGCATACCCGACGGCGCAACGGCGGCCTTCCCCATCGCAGGCAAAGCTTCTGCTTCGGCCTCTTCTACATCCCCGCGCACCTCAACAAACAGCGGGATGTCGCCTTTGAAGATGCCCAGGCGCAGCGCCATGACCATCTCCACCACCACGAGCGTGCTCATGATGACGAGCATGGCCACCATGCCGCCAGGCAGTGCGTCGATGCGCGTGGAAAACAGCCGCCCCGCCCCCATGGCCGCAAGCGCCAGGCTGTAGAAGATGCCCAGGATGAACACGGCAGGCCTGTGCGTGCGGCGTCCGATGTCATAGCAGGTAAAGAAGACAAACGAGTAAAAGAAGCTCTCGGCGCTCAGGAACAGGGCCGTCGCAAGGGTGCGTGTGGCGTCGGACTCCTCCACCAAAAGTACGATGGCCGTGATGAGGATGACGTTTTCCAGGCCCCACACGCTTGTGAACTTGAACGAGCCTCCGTGGACAAACACCCAGGCCAACACGCCCGCAAGCACTGCGACGAGTGTCAGCTGGTGAATACTGCGAGAGAACTGGTCCAACTCGCGGGGATGTCCGTCGGGAAAGCCCAGCGTAATGCCCAAAACGAAAGCGAACAGGACAAACGAAAAGCCAATCTGGCGCACGTCGGAGGCATGCAGCTCGCTGTAGCGGAAGTCTGTCTGGGGAGCCGGCGGGCAGGCGGCGTCGCGCAGGTCGAGCTGGTGCATCGCCCGCCAGAACGCAAGGACCGAAAACGCCGGCACGAACAGGTTGATGAGGCCCATCACCATGGGAGGCAAATAGCCCGCGACCAGCGAGAGCAGGCAGGAAAGCGCCAAGGCCGTGACAAGGTAGAGGAATGCCCGCGTGGGTTTGAGACGCGCGAAGAAATCCATCCACATGCCGCCGCCCCACACGAGGCCCAGCCCGCACGTGATATAGCGCGCCACCTCGAACGAGGTGCTCTTTGTGACGAGCTCCAGGAAGTTGAACGCGCCCGACGCGGTCATGAGAACAAGCGATCCCCAGACCAGGACGTTGCGCACCCGAGGCGACAGCTCGCCGCGCAAGGCGCATGCGACCAAGAACAGGCCCACGGCACCGCGCAAGATGTTGGACCACGCAACGCCGATGCCAAAATCAGTCGTGGAATGCAGGTTGTACAGGTTGTATTGGTACCAGAAGCGCAGGATACCGATGCCGATAAAGGCAAACGTGAAGTCATGCAGGAAGAAGCGCCCAAAAACGCCGGCCCGGCCGCGCATACAGTCGCCGCCTTGATTGCCCATACCTCGTTGTCCCCTTCCTTGCACCCCATAACGAAACGCTAGGATACCATAGCGAACACGAGATGCGCCAAATCGCAGACGGAGTAATGCGCACATGGGCTAATAAGAAGGCCGTACGATTTCGGGCTGTAAGAAAGCTCGGGCAAGCCTTTCGACCCCGTCGCTGTCCAGACAAAAGGCGCCGCACCCCGGGTGGGATGCGGCGCCTCGTTGTTCGGTGCCTGATTATCGCACAGTCAGGAGAGCCTAGAGCACTTCCTGGCCGGTGATGATCTTGCCGGCGACACGGCCGTGGGTCATGGCCATGCCGATGGAGTTGCCGGCGAAGGGCGTGGCGTAGGAGTTGCCGTAGCGCTCGCCCAGGCAGTTGCCGGCGGCGTACAGGCCGGGGATGACGTTGCCGGCCACGTCGATGACCTGGAGGTTGTTGTTGGTCTCGACGCCAGCGAGGGTCACGAGACCGGCGCTGGTGGTCTTGGAGTTGTTGGCCGGGCAGGTGTAGAACGGCGGCGTGTCAATCGGCACCATGTACTTGCCGTCCTTGCCATACTGGGAGTCCTTGCCCGTGGCGCACAGCTCGTTGTACTTGGCGACCTGGTCAAGGGCGGTCTGCAGGGCGTCGCCCTCGTAACCAGCCAGCTTGAGGGCGCCCTCGAGGGTCTCGGAGGCGTAGACCGTGGAGGGGTCGCGCTCGGCGATGGTGCACTTGCGCACGGGGCCGCCGTCGGGGCTCTCGAGCTCGATGGCCTCCATGTCCTCAACGAGCTCCTCGTAGTACACGGGGCGACCGTAGTTGGGCGCGCCATGGTCGAGGCCGGCGTACTTGAGGGTCTCGTAGTAGTTGGCGTCGGTCACCGTGCAAACAATGCCGGCAGGCTGGAGCAGCGTGGCCTCGGTGATGCCTACGGCGTTGGCCTCGTTGCAGAAGCGCTCGCCGTTGGCGTTGAGGAACAGGTACGGGCAGGTGCCCCAAGGGCCGCCGCCGCCACCACCGGTGTTCATCGAAGCGCGAGGCGTGGGCTCCATGACGGCGCCGACCCAGCAAGCCATCTTCTGGCCGTCGCCGGTGCAGTCGGCGAAGGGCGAGAACAGGTCGTCCTGCGTGAGGCCCTGGCGGGAGTTGAACTCGGAGACGTCGGGGTTGAGGTTCCAGACCATCTTGTTGTCGCCGCCGTAGTCGCCCAGGCACAGGATGACGCCGGTCTTGGCGTTGTACTGCACGTAGGTCTCGTCGTCGAGCTTCTGGGAGATGGCGCCCGTGACGGCACCGCTCTCGTCGGTCGTGAGCTTGAGGGCGCGCTCGCCGTAGTGCCACTCGGCGCCGAGCTCCTGGCCCTTGAGAATGGCGAACTGCATGACCTCGTCGAGGCGCGACATGGCGGCGCAGCCGGGGATGGAGTTGTCATGGCTGATCTCACCCATGAACTGCGCAACTGCGGCATAGGAGCCATTGCCGCCGCACATCATGGGGTACTCGACAGGGCCGTCGGCCGTGGCACCGGAGACCTGGCAGATGAGCTGGCTCGGGTCGTAGGGAGACACGTCGGGGTTGCGCTCGGTGGTGGGCATGATGTGAATGCGCTCATCAGGCCAGGTCACGAGGCTCTGCAGGTGATCGAACATCTCGCCGGAGTTGGCGACGAACTTGCGGATGATCTCGGGGTTGCAGCGACCGCCGGCGCGACGCACGAACTCGTTGGTGACCTCGCCCACATCGTAGGGACCATAGCCCTGGTCGATGAGCCACTGGGAGTTGATGTGGCCGATGTCCTCGCCCTTGACCTTGCGCATGTCCTCGGCCCACTTCTCGACCACGATGACCTTGGCGCCGCCCTCGGCAGCAGCAAGCGCAGCGTGGATGCCGGCATGGCCGCCACCCAGGACAAGCACGTCGCAGTCATAGGTCTCGGCAGGCTCGCCGGTCTCGGGGGGCAGGCCCAGCCAGTCTTCCTTGCACTGATAGTACGAGGTGACGGCGGCCTCGTGGGCCTCCTCGGCCTGAGCGCGGTTGGCGCCCGTGAGCGTACCGGCAACAGCGCCAGCAAGGCCAACCGTGGCCGCGCCGGCAACAAAGTTGCGCCTGCTCATGCTCTTCTCCATACATGCCTCCTTGTTCGAATGTTCAAGGCGAACAATGCGCCACATGCCCCTTGCATGCGACTTTTTTCACTGTAATCGGAGGCCTGTTTTAGGCGATAGCATCAGTTTTTTCAGGTGTACAATCGTGCACAAATCGATAGAGTCGATTTTTGCACGGCTTGTAAAACAGAGGCGCAGAACCACGATTTGGGGAGGTCAAGGCATGCGTCGGAAGTTGCACCGCACGTTTAGGGGACGTGGGTTTTACCTTTTGGCGGGCACATTGTGCACCACGGTGGTCATCGTCATGGCAGCATGCTGCATCATCAGCCTGCTCACCATCGGCCGCGCCACGCAGCAGAAAAGCCGCGCCCTTGACTCGGCCATCACCGCGTTCGACCTGTACCAGCAGGAGCGCTCACCCCTAAACAACAGCGTGTCGGACGCCGCGGCTCTTCTGGATGCCGACGGGGCGCTCACGCGCCTGGCGGCAGACCCCGACAACACCGCCCTGCGCGAGCAAGTCGCCCGCAGACTCGGCGCATTCGAGCA
Source organism: uncultured Coriobacteriales bacterium (assembly GCA_934654475.1). GTDB lineage: Bacteria > Actinomycetota > Coriobacteriia > Coriobacteriales > UMGS124 > UMGS124. Next base: position 1,905 of record CAKUFZ010000037.1, on the reverse strand, counting down.
CGCAAACGTAGGCGACGTGCAGAATGTCTATGTCGTTTTGGGCGACGCAGACGGTGACGGCGGCTTCATTCTGGGGAGCGCCAGTGCCGTGGAAGACGCTCGCACCCGCGAAGAGCGCTTCGCCCAGGTGGATCTCGATGCCCTCACAAGCAGCGGGCACAGCGCAACGCGTCTTTCCCCTGAAGACGGCCCCGTATGGAGCATTTCCGTGCTGCCCTACACGCAAGGCGCAACAATCGCCGCCTTTTATTGCCTGCCCGAGGTGCCCAACGTCGACGTCCTCGAGCCTATCGCCGACATTGCCGAGATGTATTTTGTCGACGTTGCCGGCACGCGCATCGCCCTGGGCGCAGACACCTATCGAGACGCGATCGATGTGGACGCGGCCTTCGATTGCCCTGAAGACAGGGGGATCGTCGGCGTCGTGCATAACGGCAAGCCTTATCGCGAGTACTTTCACAGGCCTGGCGACAGCGGCCAAGCGTTCGTGTTCATGGTGCCCGATGTGGCGCAGGCGGCGTACCACCAGTTCGCTCGCGTCATTATCGCAGCCACCGTGGTGCTCGTGGCATTGGGCTGCGCGGCCGGCCTATACCTGACACGACGCATCTACGAGCCGCTTCAAGACATCATCGCCAAGCTTGCCCCAGCAGGCCACGACGTGCAGGACGAGTTCAAGCTCATCGGCTTTGCGCTTGATGCGATGGAGAACCGCCTGAGCGAGCAGGACGAACTCGTAAGCGAATTCCATCTCATGCGCCTGTTGCGCGGCAGAGCCACGCTTGCCGAGGAAGGCGAGGGGTTCTTCTTCGCCGAACCAAACCGCGAGGTCGCGCTGGCCATCGTGCGCGCAGACGAACAGGGCGGTGAGCAACACAGGCAGCCGCGCGAAACATCCCTGCTCGCACGCCTTGTGCGCGGCTACCTGGAAGGCAGCGGGCGGGACTGCGCGCTGTGCGAGGAGAGCGGCTTCGTCTTCGCGGTGATTGACGCCCAGGGAGGCGGGATGCCGCCCCTGCTCTCAGGGTTGCTCTCCCATGCCCAAGAGCAGGGCGTTCTCGTCTCGGTGTTTGCAAGCAACGTCCACGCCGGTGCCGCCAAACTCAACCTGTGCTATCGCGAAGCCATGGTTGCGCTCGAAGAGGGGACGCGCAAGCGCGCATTCAACAAGGTCGTGCGCTACGACACCTCGGCCGGCGGTGCGGCGGCAGACCTGCCCGGGGACGCGCCCGCACCCGCTGGTCGCACGGACCCCGGCACGGGCGGATCGGCGGGAGGTGCCAACGCGTCCGACCTGCTCGCCTACGTGCAGGCAAACTACCGCGACCCCTCGCTCACGGCCGCACTCCTAGCCGAGCGCTTCGGCATGAGCCGCACTGCCGTCTCTCGCGCATTTGCCCAGGCCTGCCCCGACGGCGGTTTTCTGGGCTATCTGCACGGGCTGCGGCTCGACAAAGCCGAGGGGCTCCTGCGCACAAGCCAGCTCCCCATCCCCGACATCGCCGCAAGCGTGGGATACGGCAGCGCCCTCACCATGACGCGCGCCTTCAAGCGCTACCGCGACACGACCCCAGGCGCATACCGAAAAGGAGGCGAGCAGTAAGGCAGGGCCACTCTGCGAGGGTGGCGTCGACAGTCACTCAGACCCACCGCACGCAAAAACCCGCGCACCCAAGGGGCGTTTCCCCTGGATGCGCGGGTCTATTGGGGCGGCCTGCTTCACCCTACTCCCTGGCTGCGCCGTCCTCGCCCATGGCTTGTTTCGTTCTACTCCCCGGCCGTGCCGCCCTCGTCCGCGGCTTCCTCCTTCTTGGGAAGCCTGCCAGCGCGCTTGAGGGCGTCGCGCAGTATCCACTCGACCTGGCCGTTCACGCTGCGGAAGTCGTCATCGGCCCAGCGCTGTAC
>CAKUFZ010000036.1 GCA_934654475.1 uncultured Coriobacteriales bacterium | reverse complement strand
CCTTGTAATCGATATCTGGGAATTAAGGCCACATTCATAATTAGCACACAATATAAAGGCGCCTGCGACAGTTGATCGTCACAGGCGCCGGGCCTTACCTCGCGTAAAACTCTGCCACGTCGGGCAGGGGACTCCTCTTGCCGTCCTCGGTAACGCTACGCACGAGAAGCCGATATCGGCCTTCACGCTCGGGCGTGTAGGTAAACGTCCAATGCACCATGAGATCGGGGGAGGACGCCGACACGTCGTAGGGGTGCCAGCTCTCGCCGTCATCGAGGGAGAACTCGACCGCGACGATCTGGTTTCCGTAGTCGTCGGCATATCCGGTGAACGTGACCGGCTTTCCTACCTCGACGTTCATGGGAACTATCATTGTCCGCCTCCTTTGCGCCCAAACTCGCCGTTACGCCTGGGTGCCGGTGAGCACGCCCACGTTGGGGCTTGCCGGGTTGGCGGCAACGGGGACAGCGGGAATCTCGTCCTCAACCGTGAAAACAACCTCCACAACGTTCTTGAGGAAGTAGTTCGCCGGGGTCTTGGCCATCCACAGCTGGTTTGCGCTACCCACAGAGTTCGCGATGTCCTCGCCGTTGACCTCGCAACCCAGAACCGCATGCCTGCCGATTGCATAGCTCAGAGGCACGCTGACCTGGGTACCGTCGTCGGCAATGAAGGTCACCGTGTTGACGCCCTTCTGCGCCTGGGACGCTACGAGCAGACTCTCAATAGAAATACCGCCGACCTCGGCGTTCACGATGGCGCGGCCGCCTGCAGGGTTGCCACCGCAGGAGCACGTCATGAGCTGCGGGGTGCTCTCGTCTTCCACAAGCTCACCGATGGTAGCGCAGAAGGCATTGTCCACGTCGCCACTCACGGCAAGTTGCCAGTCGGCCGAGCGCACCTGCGAGGAGGCATTTGCGCCACCGCAGGCAACCTGGGCCACGCCCTGCAGCCTCGCAACGTCGGCGGTAGGGGAGACGTACGTCTGGTCAAAGGAGAACGTGCCGATGGCAGCCGTCTTCACCAGCCCGGACTGCACCGTTGCGCTGCCCTTTGCCTCGGGCGCACTTTGGGGTTCTGCACCCTGGTCGGCCTGCCCGCTTGCCAATGCAGCCATGGGGCCGGCCATCATCGATGCGCCCATCGCGAGGGTTGTGAGGACACCCACGGTTGCGTTGATGCGCTTGCTGTTCTTAGTCATCGTTATGCCTCCCTATGCCTCGTCGACGGTGAACAGGAAGTTGGTGTCGTACTGGCACACACGGAAATCGCCCTCGGGGGTGATGCTCGTGGTGCGGATCTTAAGCACGTAAGAACCAGCCTGCGGGGCCTTGAAGTCCAGTCGCCAATACGTCCAGTACCTGGAGTCGTTGTCGGGCGTGTCCATAGCGGTCCAGGTGGCGCCGCCGTCAAGCGAGAACTCGATGGAAGCGATAGGCTCGTCCCAAGCGTCGGCCATGCCCTCAAGATGCACGTCGGTGCCCTCGATGACAACGCCAGTGGGGGCGCTCAGCACGGCGCTGTTGGGCTTGGAGTAAATCTCGCCGGTCTGATCGTCGGTGAACTGGCCCACATACACCTGATTCATGAGGGTGTCGGGGTCATGCGTCATGAACGTGAGGTTGGAGAGGCGCTTCACGAAGTTGCCGCCGGAAGTGTTGTACACCCACAGCTGGCAGGGATAACCCTGGGAGTTGGGCAGGAGCTTGCCATCCATCTTGGTGACGATAATGGCGTCGTTCTCAATAAGCCAGTCGAGGCTCATCTCGGCGTAGTTGTAACCGTCGGAGCTGATGGGGCTCATGATGTTGGCGCCCTCGAGCGGCTGGGCATAGTCGATGATGGCGCTGATCGGAATGCCCTCGACCTCGACCTGCATGATGGTGGCCTGGCCCACGCCGTTGATGGTGCAGTCGTTCTTCATCACCTGAGTCACGGTGCCGAACTGCTCTTCCATCTCGGGCAGCGTCATCTCGACGGGATTGGCGCAGTCGCCGTCGATGCTGATGACCCAGTTCTCGTAAATGGACTCGTCGACGTTTGCGTCGTCGGTGAGCCACTCGCTGGGCTCGTCGATAATCGTCTTGTAGTAGCGGTTCTCGGGAGGCGTGACCGTAGTCTGATCGTAGGAAAGTGCCAGGTCAGCGGTGTCGGCGTCAACCTTTACGATGCCGCGGTACACGTCGTACTTGACCTCGTCCCAGCGCTGGAACTCACCGGTCACATAGTTGATGTAGTGGCACGACTGGCAGTTGCCGTTGTCGGCATTGATAAAGGCGTCGCTCTCCAGGTGGATGGTGTGCAGGGTGTCGCCCAGGTGACGACCGGAGTAGGACGTGGAGTGGCAGGCGATGCAGTTCTCAAACGTCTGCTCGGTGGGATACCCAAAGAAGATGAGACGGTGATACGTGGGCAGGGACATGAGCGCGTTCTCGAGCGTGTGGCAGCTCGTGCAGCCACGGTTCTCACCGTTGAGGTAGGTGTTGTTCCAACCGGTACCGTCGTCGGGGACGGGCTGAATCACGAAGCCGTTGCGGTCGACATAGCGTTGAGAGGCGTTTGCCTCGGCATTCGCGGCGTTTTTGGCGGCGTTCTGGTAGAACCCAGGAAGAGCCGCGACATTCTCGATGAAGCTGCCCTCGGTCGGGAAGCCGCTGATTTCAGCGAGCTGGTCGGGTCGAGGCTGGATGTCGGCATTGTCCGCCCAGGCTTGAGCTGTCAAGCCAAAGGCGGAAGCGGCGACAAGCGCCGAGGTGAGCGTTGCTGCCAGTTTGAACGTGACGTTCCGTTTGAGCATGCTGTTCCCCTTTCCTTGCAAACCCCTTGTTTGAGCACCTACATGCGGTAAACCGACCCTCCTTTCACATCCCCAAGTCGAATGCGGTATATGCGGGCCGATATAACGCGGCCCGCACCCTTCGCCCTTCAATACAACGCATGTCGCGTCCGCCCCTTCCGAACGCTTCGCGTCTACTATTCGCTCATTTTCAGGCCTTGTCAATGCACTGATAACCTATTTTGTCAATGATTTAACGCACGGTTTTGCTGAATGAACAAAATTGTATGTAACGGCTAATCTTGGGTTCTTTCATCCATTTCGTTTCGAAACGGTATCCAAAAATACATAACGCCTTTTGAGGTGGTATCTTTTCGCTTTATGGTCTTTTATGAAAGGAGATGCGGATGGTGGAGGAGAAGCAGCAGGCTGCTCAGGAAGATCAGCCTTCAGCTGCGAGTTCGGAAGAGACGTCTGGCAACACCAGGTCGTTGGGCGTTTTCTCGTTCGAGGGCGACATGCCGTTGTCCCAGGCAATCCCGCTGGGCCTGCAACACGTTCTTGCCATGTTCGTGGGCAACTTGACGCCGTTGCTGATCGTCACGGGCGTATGCGGCCTGGCAGGCGGCGAGTTTGCCGACGTCCAGCTGGCTCTGCTGCAAAACGCCATGCTGGTCGCCGGCCTGGTCACCCTGGTGCAGCTGTTCGGCATCGGCCCCGTGGGCGGCAAAGTGCCGATCATCATGGGCACGTCTTCGGGCTTCATCGGCGTGTTCAACTCTGTCGCGGCATCCATGGGCGGCGGTCTCATCGCCTACGGAGCCATCATGGGCGCCTCTATCATCGGCGGTCTCTTCGAAACCGTTCTTGGCTTCTTCTTGAAGCCGCTGCGCAGGTTCTTTCCGTCCATCGTCACGGGCACGGTTGTCCTCTCCATCGGTTTGAGCCTCATCAGCGTGGGCGTCAACGCTTTCGGCGGCGGTAGCAGCGCCGTTGACTTCGGCTCCTTCGAGAACTTCTGCCTGGCTCTCATCGTCCTGGCGGTCATCCTGTGGGTGAAGCACGCCACGGGCGGCTTCCTCAGCGCCTCCTCGATCCTCATCGGCATCATCGTTGGCTACATCGTCGCCGCCATCATGGGGCTTATCCTCCCCACGACCATCGTCAACGCCGACGGTGTCGAAGTCACCAAGGCATGGGTTCTGAACTGGGACAAGGTTGCCGATGCCGCTTGGTTTGCCATCCCGAGCCTGATGCCCATCGCACCCGTGTTCGACATCCGCGCCATTGCTCCGGTCCTCGTGATGTTCGTCGTCACCGCTGTTGAGACCGTCGGCGACATCTCCGGCGTCACGCAGGGCGGCATGAACCGTGAGGCCACCGACAAGGAGCTCTCGGGCGGCGTCATGTGCGACGGTCTGGGCTCGACGTTCGCCGCCTTCTTTGGCGTGCTGCCGAACACCTCCTTTAGCCAGAACGTCGGCCTGGTCACCATGACCAAGATGACCAACCGTAAGGCCCTGGCCTGCGGCGCCATCTTCCTGATCCTGTGCGGCCTGTGCCCGAAGCTGGGCGCTGTGGTCTCCATCATGCCCCAGTCAGTCCTGGGCGGTGCGGCCGTCATCATGTTCGCTTCCATCGTGGTGAGCGGCATCCAGCTGATCACGCGTGAGCCCCTGACGCCGCGCAACCTCAGCATCGTGTCGGTCGCCCTGGGTCTGGGCTACGGCATCGGCGCCAACTCCGCCGTGCTGGCCGGTGCCCCTCAGATGGTCAGCCTGATTTTCGGCGGTTCGGGCATCGTCGCCGCAGCCGCCGTGGCCATTCTCCTGAACATCGTGCTCCCCAAGGAAGAAAAGCCTTTCCAGAAGGACGCAAGCATCTAAGTTCGCTCATCCCTGCAAACTCGAAGCCCGGCCGCGCAGTTCAAAACTGAACGCGCGACCGGGCTTTTTGGTATCCGTGCATCTCACAACCCGCCCCTGGCCCAAGCTAATGAGGGCTGATGATGCAGCCGTGCTTTGGTTTATGACATACAGATAGTTGCTCCATAGCGGGCTCGCTTTGCTAATTCAGCGGTTGGGCAGGTCGAATGGCCCTTCACACCTCGGCAGATTCATCGTCCACAGTATAATGAGGACGTCCATGTAATCCTCGAGCGATGAGGAGACCGCCATTATTACCTTCCAAAAATACGTGCGCCCGCAGACCTTGGAAGAGGCTTGGGAGCTCAATCAGAAGCGACGCAACTGCATCGTGGCCGGCATGATGTGGCTCAAGATGAGCAGGCGCTCTCTGAGCACCGCCATCGACCTGTGCGACCTGGGCTTGGACTCCATCGAGGAGACCGAGGACGAGTTCCGCATCGGCGCCATGGTCACCCTGCGCCAGCTGGAAAAGCATCCCGGTTTGGCCGCCTATTCCTGCGGAGCGGTGGAAGCCGCGTTCAAGGACATCGTGGGTGTGCAGTTCCGCAATGGCGCCACGGTGGGCGGAAGCCTCTGGCGCCGCATGGGCTTCTCGGATGTGCTCGCAATCTTCATGGCCATGGACAGCTACGTCGAGCTCTACAAGGGCGGCCTCGTAGCGCTGGAAGAATTTGCACACATGAAGTCCGACAACGACATTCTTGTGCGCCTTATCATCAAGAAGCGCCCCGGTGCGTTCGCATACCGAGCGGTGCGCAAACAGCGCACCGACCTGCCCTCGCTCAACTGCGTGGCAGCCAAGGTGGACGACGAGTACCGCCTCGTGGTGGGATCTCGTCCGGCCCGTGCAATCGTGCTTCGCGACGAACAGGGCATCCTAGCTGGTGGTATCACGCAGGAAAGCATTGCTGCCTTTGCCGACTACGCAGCCGCCAACATCTCGGTTGCTGGAAACATGTGGGGCAGCGCGGAGTATCGCAAGGCTTTGGTTCCGGTGCTGACGCGCCGTGCTTTGACGGCTTTGGGGGAGGCACTGTAATGGAAGTCCAAATCAAGTTGAACGGAAAGACCGTTTCCGACGACATCCCGGCTGGCATGTTGCTCATCGACTTCGTGCGCGCGCATGGCTGCCTCAGCGTCAAGCGCGGCTGCGAAACGTCTGCCTGCGGTTTGTGCACCGTCCTGCTCGATGACAAGCCCGTCTTGTCGTGCTCCACGTTGGCGGCGCGTGCCGACGGCCACAGCGTCTACACGCTGGAAGGCCTGCAGGCAGAGGCGTCCGAATTCGTGGGCTTCATTGCCGACCAGGGCGCCGAACAGTGCGGCTTCTGCAACCCGGGCTTTGTGATGAACACCATCTCGCTGCTGCGCGAGAACCCCGATCCCACAGACGACGAGATCCTTGCGTACCTGAGCGGCAACCTCTGCCGCTGCTCGGGTTACGAGGGACAGCTGCGCGGCATCCGCGCCTACCTGAACAGCAAGGATGCAGGGGAGGTTCAGCATGGATAGACCCGACTACAAGTCCGTGGGCAAATCGGTTCGCAAAAAGGACTCGATGCAGCTGCTGCTGGGCAAGCCCGTCTATACCGAGGACATTGTGCACGACGCGTTGGTGGTGAAGCTGCTGCGCAGCCCCCACGCCAACGCCATCGTGCAAACCATCGATACCTCGAAGGCAAAGGCCGTCCCCGGCGTCGTTGACGTGTATACCTGGGAAGATGTGCCCAGCGACCGTTTTACCAACGCCGGCCAGACCTACCCCGAGACCAGTCCCTACGACCGCCTCATCATCGACCGCCACGTGCGCTATGTGGGCGATGTCGTGGCCATCGTGGCCGCCGAAAACGAGGAGGCCGCCAACAAAGCCCTCAAGCGCATCAAGGTGTCCTACGAGGTACTCGAGGCTGTTCTGGACTTCCGCACGGCCAAAGACAACCCCATCTTGGTGCACCCCGAAGACGACTGGCACATGTTCCAGGACTTCGGCGGTGACAACAAGCGCAACCTCATTTCCTGCGGCGATGACGGCAGCGGCGACATCGAGGCCGTGCTTGCCGACTGCGACATCGTGATGGAGCGCACCTACCACACGAAGGCCTACAACCAAGCCATGATGGAGACCTTCCGCACGTATTGCGAGATGGACCGCTATGGACGCCTGCATGTGATCTCATCCACGCAGATCGTCTTCCACGTTCGCCGCATCCTGTCGCATGCCCTGGGCATCCCGAAAGGCCGCATCCGCGTGGAGAAGCCGCGCATCGGCGGCGGTTTTGGCGCGAAGCAAACCGCCGTGTCCGAGGTCTATCCCGCATTCGTCACACTGAAGACCGGCCGTCCCTCTCTGTGCGTGTTCACACGTGAGGAGGCCCAGACCTGCGGCTCTCCTCGCCATGAGATGCAAATCAAGGTCCGCCTGGGCGCCAACAAGGACGGCCGCATCCGCGCCCTGCACGTGGACACGCTCTCCAACACCGGCGCCTATGGCGAGCATGGCTGGGCCACCATCGGCCTCACCGGCCACAAGTCCATCCCCCTGTACACCGGCTCGCTTGAGGCCTACAAGTTCACGACCAACCTGGTCTACACGAACATACAGCCCTCGGGCGCCTACCGCGGTTTCGGCGCCACGCAGGGTCAGTTTGCCGTGGAGACCACAGTAAACGAGCTGGCAGAGACGCTGGGCATGGACCCCATTGCACTGCGCCAGCAGTGCATCGTGCGCGAGGGCATGGCCATGCCGGCCTACTACGGCGAGGTCACCAACTCTTGCGCCCTTGACCGCTGCCTGGAGCATTGCCGTGAAATGTTCGACTGGGAGGCCAAGTATCCCGTACGCGACATGGGCAACGGCAAGGTCCGCACTGCGGGCGTCGCCATATCCATGCAGGGCTCCGGCATCTCGGGCATCGACACAGGCTCGGCCACCATCAGGCTCAACGACGACGGCACGTACATGCTGGCCATCGGTGCAGCCGACATGGGCACGGGCTGCGACACCATCCTCGCCCAGATGGTCGCCGAGCACATGGAATGCCCGGTAGACAATATCTACGTGTTCGGTGCCGACACGGACGCCTCACCGTATGACTCGGGCTCTTATGCGTCTTCCACCACCTATGTCACGGGCATGGCCGTGGAAAAGGCCTGCGACCAGCTCAAAGAGCGTCTGTGCGCCATTGCCGCAGGCATTCTTGCGTGCGATGCGAGCGAATTGCAGTTCGAGGGCGACTGCGTGCGCCGCGCGAGCACGGGCCAGGCCATCCCTCTCACCGACATCGCCGAGAAGAGCCAGTGCAACAGCAACCTGCTCGCCGAAGCCAGCGCCACGCACTCCTCTCCCGTCTCCCCGCCGCCGTTCATGGTGGGCATGGCCGAGATCGAGCTCGATCGCGAGACCGGCGTGGTGGAAGTGCTGGACTACGCCGCTGTTGTCGACTGCGGCATCCCGATCAACCCGGCCCTCGCGCGCATCCAGGTGGAGGGCGGCATCGTCCAGGGCATCGGTCACACGCTCATGGAGGACGTGACCCGCACGCCCAAGGGCAAGATCCGCGAGTCGAGCCTCTTCACTTATCGCCTGCCCACGCGCCTCGACACAGGCCGTCTCAATGTCGAGTTCGAGCACTCCTACGAGCCGACGGGCCCGTTCGGTGCAAAGTCCATCGGCGAGGTCGTCATCAATACGCCTGCACCCGCCATTGTGCAGGCCATTTACAGGGCGACGGGCGTCTGGCATCGCGAGCTGCCCGTTCTGCCGGAGCACATTCTGTTGGCAAAACCGGAGGGATAACCATCCTGTACGAGTCATTGCGCATCCAACGAGGTGTGACGGCCATCATCGGCGGGGGAGGCAAATCCACGCTTCTGCATGCTTTGGCAGATGAGCTGTCAAAGCATGCACGCGTGGTCGTGGCCACCAGCACGAAGATGTATGTCCCTGACTGGTGCCCCGTGCTGCTGAGCACCGAGCTTGGCGACATCGAATCGGCACTCGCCACCAGCCCTCTTGCGTGCGTGGGTTCCATTCACGAGCCCACAGGCAAGCTGGATGCTCCCCGCGTAGCGTTTTCTGACCTGGCAGGCATTGCCGATTACGTGCTGGTAGAGGCCGATGGGGCAAAGAGGCTGCCTTTGAAGGCCCACGCCGAGCACGAGCCGGTGATTCCTGCATGCACAAACCGCGTGGTATGCGTAGTGGGAATCGACGGCGTGGGTGTGCCCATCTCGCAAACATGCCATCGCCCCGAGCTCTATGCACAGCTTGCAAGCACTTCGGTAGACGAGACAGTGACCCCGGAAATGGTGGCCACCGTTTTGGAAGCCGAGAGCCTGCACGATGTGGTCTTGATCAACAAGGTCGAAACCGAGTCCGACTGGCAAAAGGCCGAAAGCATCGCGGCCCTTACTAAAACGCCCGTCATCGCTGGAAGCCTGTGGAGGAATGAGTTTCGATGCTTGCGCTGATTCGCGGTGCGGGTGATATCGCCAGCGCCATCGCGCTTCGCCTTCGCCGATGCGGCATCTCCGTCGTCATGACCGAGGTGGCGCACCCCCTCACTGTGAGGCGCACTGTGGCGTTCAGTGAAGCCATCCGCACGGAAAAATACCAGGTAGAGGGCATGACTGCTGTTCTTGCACGAGATGGCAGCCATGCATTGGAGCTGCTGAGTGGCAGCGATGTCATACCTGTCCTAATCGACCCCGCATGCATGTGTCTCGAGACGATACAGCCCGACATCGTGGTCGACGCCATCCTGGCCAAGCGCAATGTGGGCACATCCATGGATATGGCACCCATCGTGGTCGGCGTCGGCCCCGGCTTCACCGCGGGCAAGGATTGCCATGCCGTGGTCGAGACCATGCGCGGCCACACCCTCGGTCGCGCGTATTACACGGGCAGCGCCCTTCCCAACACTGCTATACCGGGTCTTGTGGGCGGCTATGCAGGCGAGCGTGTGCTGCGCGCGCCGTGTGAGGGAGTCTTTCGCGGCGTGTCCATGATTGGCGACCATGTTGAAGAAGGCCAGGTCGTGGCCTATGTGGACGAAACCCCCGTGGTTGCCACGCTCACGGGCGTGTTGCGGGGCCTACTCGCCGATGGCGTCCAAGCCAGGGCGGGCTTGAAGTGCGGCGATGTGGACCCACGTGATGACGACGGGTACTGCCAACTGGTATCCGATAAAGGCCTGTCCGTTGCCGGGGGAGTGGTGGAGGCCATCCTGCACCTGTCCGGCACGTTCTCTCATCCTGCAAAGCCGTAAGGGAGTTTGCAATGCGCGATATCGCACAACACATACTGGATGCCGCAACCACCGGCCGCGACTTGGTGCTGGTCACCGTTGCCGAAAGCGAGGGCTCCACGCCACGCGATGCCGGATCCCAGATGCTGGTGTCCCAGGATGGCCTGGTCTGCGGAACCGTCGGCGGCGGCGCAATGGAGGCCCGCGCCATCAACCAAGCGCGCACCATGCTGGGTCAGAGCGCTTGCTACATGGAGGGCATGACCCTCAGGCAACAGGCCAACGGCGGTCTTGACATGCCCTGCGGCGGCGACGCCGGCCTTCTGTACACGCCCATAAGCAGCGACAACAAGGCATGGAATGAAGTGGCGACTGAGATTCTGCACTGCTTTGACCAGCGCATCCCAGCATATCTGGTGCTTGCGTGCCACGATGATGCCTCGCTCTTCCCAGGCGAAGTTACCCTGATTGATGCTACAGACGAGGTTTTGGCGGGCGACAGCAACGCATCTGGCCAAAAAATCGTTGGGTGCAAGCAGAATTGCATCATAGAGGGCCACCTTGTGATGCCCGTACCTCTGCCCGTGCGCGCCATCATCTTTGGCGGCGGTCATGTGGGGCACGCCACAGTTGGCGCCTTGTCTCGCGTCGGCTTCGACTGCACGCTTTTCGACTGCCGCCCTGAATTCGCCCAGCCTGAGCTGCATCCCGGTGCGCATAAGGTCATCTTGGGCGACTACCAGGACATTGCAGCCTCGCTGACGTTTAACGAGCACGACTACGTCTTCATCATGAGTCACAGCCACAAGTTTGACTACGCCATACTTGAGCAGGCCCTTCGTCAGCCTTTGGCCTACGTCGGCTTCATGGGCTCTCGCCGAAAGATCGCCATGGCACGCGACCTCATGCATAAGGCGGGCATCCCCGACGAGGTGCTCGACACCGTGCACATGCCCATTGGTTTGGAAATCCAAGCAGAGACGCCCGAGGAGATCGCCGTGAGCGTTGCAGCCGAGTGCATCCTGCATCGCGCAACTCACTAAACCCTCAAGTCACCACTGCCTCCCGCAAACAACACTGCGACATACTTTGGCCTCGCGACAGAAAGAAGGCGTTCCGATGACCCATCCGTTTCCCTATGGGACCCGCGAACTCAACTATCTGTCGCAGGCCGATGCCGACTTTGCCGCGGTCATAGCGCAGTGCGAGGCGCAAGGCTTCAGACCTGAGCGCCCGGTGGATGAAGACGCATTCCAATGCCTCGTGCGCTCAATCAACGACCAGCTCATCAGCCTCAAAGCCGCGGCGACCATCTGGGGGCGACTGACGCAGCGATTTGGCAATCCCGTGAGTCCCCATGCCCTCGCTCAGGCTGACCCCGCCGATATCAAAGCATGCGGGACGACCTTCAAGAAGGCCGAGTACATCCATGACGTCGCTTGTAAGACAATAGATGGGACGCTTGACCTCGAGGCTTTGCGTCACGAACCCGATGAGGTCGTCCTCTCCACGCTCGTGGGCCTGCGCGGCATCGGCCGATGGACGGCGGAGATGCTTCTCATCCACTGCTATGAGCGACCCGATGTCATCTCCTATGGAGATGCGGCCATCAGGCGAGGGTTGTGCACCCTCAAGCACATCGACCCCGATAAGCTTACCAGACAACTGTTTGACCAGCTCACGGCTCCATTTCATCCATATGGAACCACAGCGTCGATTTATTTGTGGTGGCTCTCCAAACAATAGGGGAGCAGAGTGGAAAAGGCAGATTGTTCGCGCCCTGTAACTGGTTGATTTCGTTCGCTTTTTCGTGCCCGGCGCAGCGTAGGGTATTCTTTCGCGCGTGACAAAACAACTGAAAGGGACTGTTATATATGTTGTGGCTCGCCCGCACGATTGCCAATGCCGACAATAAGAACGACAACCCAAAGTACCGCGAGGCCGTTGGCGCTAAAGCCAGCGTCGTTGGGATTATTCTCAACGTGCTGCTCTGCACGGGCAAGGCGGGCATCGGCGTGCTTTCCGGTTCAGTCTCAATCGTCGCCGACGCATTGAACAACTTGTCCGATGCCGCTTCGAACATCATCAGTCTCTTGGGATTCAAGCTTGCAGCCAAGCCTGCCGACGCAGGCCATCCCTATGGCCACGGACGCTACGAGTACCTGGCAAGCCTCATGGTTGCCGTCATCGTCATGCTTGTGGGAGTCGAGCTAGCAAAGGGGAGCTTTGATAAGCTGCTCAATCCCGTGCCGGTGGAGTTCAGTGCCGCCCTTGTCGCCGTTCTGCTGCTTTCCATTGCCGTAAAAAGCTGGATGTGCGTCTTCAACAGGCAAGTTGGCAAGGCTATCGATTCAGGCACGCTTGAGGCCGCGTCGGTAGACTCCCGCAACGACGTCCTTACCACAGGCGCCGTTCTCGTGGCCGCAGTGATTTCGGAGCTTACCGGCTTTGACCTCGACGGTTGGATGGGTCTTGCAGTTGCCTTCTTCATCTTGTGGAGCGGCGTGGGCCTTATCCGCGACACAATTGACCCGCTCCTTGGCAAACCCGCCAGTCCTGAGCTCGCCCATATGATTGAAGAGAAGGCCAAGTCCTACCCGGGCATTCTGGGTGTGCACGACCTCATGGTCCACGACTACGGCCCCGGCCGCATCTTCGCAAGCCTGCACGCCGAGGTTCCCGCCGAGACCGATGTGCTCAAGAGCCACGAGGTCATCGACTCCATTGAGGAAGACTTTCGAAAGAACGACAACCTCAATGTCGTCATCCACCTCGATCCTATCGTGACGACCGACCCGCATGTGTCCGAGCTACGCAGGGAAATTGCACAGTTCGTGGCTGGATTGGACAGCCGCATGAGCATCCATGACCTGCGCATCGTGCCCGGCGACAACCGCACCAACGTCATCTTCGACATCCTGGAGCCCTACGGGGTGGAGATTCCCGAGCAAGACCTCGTCTCCAAAGTCACCACAGCCGTTGCCAGCAAGTATCCGGGCCACCATTGCGTCATCACGGTCGACCATATCTAATCTCAAACAAGGCAGTCAGGGCGATGCTTTTCAATACAAGGCATCATGTTGAGGCCTCCGTGAGAATATGGCAACGTGCCTGATGCCATGCCATGTCAAATCACGCCGAAAGCGCTCGGCCTCTAGCTCGGCGCAACAATGTGACTCAGTGGGAACAGGCATCCCCGGCATCCTCAAGCCAGAACGATTCTTATCCTTGCCTGTATGAAAACAGCCTTCTTCTACATCTATATATATAGGTGTAGAAGAAGGCTTTTCCTTTGGGCTTGAACTGTCACAGCCGCACGGTCTTGCTCTGACGCTAGACAAACATAACGGGGCGCCAGCATCGCTGCCGACGCCCCGCCCGGGGGGGTTGGTTCATGCGGGGCCGCGGGGCCCTCGGGGCCCTAACGCCCGTTATTAGGCGACGGGCTCGGCGGCTGCGGCCATCTGGCCGGCGATGCGGCCGTTGACCAGGCAGTCGGCCGTGGCGCAGGAGCCCAGGCGGCAGGCGCCGTGGACGCCGCCCGTGACCTCGCCGGCGGCGTAGAGGCCCTCGATGGGCTGCAGGCGCACGTCGAGCACGCGGGTGTCGACGTCGGTCTTGACGCCGCCCATGGTGTGGTGGACCTTCGGCCACAGGCGGGTGGCGTAGAAGGGCGCGGTGTCGATGGCGACGGCGTCCTCGGGGATGGCCTTGCCGAACTGCTCGTCGTCCCTGGCCTCGACGGCCTCGTTGTAGCGCTCCATCTGGGCCAGGAAGGCGTCGACGGGCATCCCGAAGTGCTCGGCGAGCTCCTCGAGGCTGTCGAACTGCCAGGAGACGCCGTTCTCCAGGCACCTCTCGAGCTGGCCGCGGCTCCAGTCGGGCACGTTGGCGTCGCTGGTGACCTGGACGAGGGGCTCGCCGACCTCGAAGATCACGTCGCAGTAGCGCTTGCGGTCGGTGAGCTCGTTGACGCAGCGCTCGCCGG
>CAKUFZ010000035.1 GCA_934654475.1 uncultured Coriobacteriales bacterium | reverse complement strand
TCGGGCACGGCTTCGAGGGCCTGGGCGATGTCGGCGATGAGGTCCTCCTTGGCCTCCAGACCGCACGAGATGCGCACGAGGCCGGCAGGCACGCCGGCGGCCTCAAGCTGCTCCTCGGTCATCTGGCGGTGCGTAGAGGTCGCCGGGTTGAGGCAGCAGGTGCGCGCGTCGGCCACATGCGTCTCGATGGCGGCGAGCTTGAGATTCTTGAGGAAGGCCTCGGCAGCAGTGCGGCCGCCCTTGAGCTCGAACGACACGACGCCGCAGCCGCCGCGGGGCAGGTACTTCTGGGCGATCGCATAGTAGGGGTCGCTCGGCAGGCCCGGGTAGCTCACGCTCTTCACCTGGGGCTTGCCCTGCAAGAACTCGGCCACTGCCTGGCCGTTCTCCACGTGGCGCGCCATGCGCACGTGCAGGCTCTCAAGGCCGAGGTTGAGCAGGAAGGCGTTCTGCGGCGCCTGGATGGATCCCAGGTCGCGCATGAGCTGCGAGGTCGCCTTGGTGATGAAGGCGCCCTCCTTGCCGAACTTCTCGGCATAGGTGATGCCGTGGTAGCTCTCGTCGGGCGTGGTGAGACCGGGGAACTTGTCGGCATGGGCCATCCAGTCGAACTTGCCCGAGTCGACGATGGTGCCGCCCACAGCCGCGCCGTGACCGTCCATGTACTTGGTGGTGGAGTGCGTCACGATGTCGGCGCCCCACTCGATGGGACGGCAGTTAACCGGCGTGGGGAACGTGTTGTCCACGATGAGCGGCACGCCATGGGCATGCGCGGCCTTGGCGAACTTCTCGATGTCGAGCACGGTGAGCGCGGGGTTGGCGATGGTCTCGCCGAAGACGGCACGCGTGTTGTCCTGGAAGGCGGCGTCGAGCTCCTCGGGCGTGCAGTCGGGCGAGACGAACGTGGCCTCGATGCCCATCTTGGCCATGGTCACGCTGATGAGGTTGAACGTGCCGCCGTAGATGGAGGAGGAGGCTACGATGTGGCTGCCGGCCTCGCAGATGTTGAACAGCGCGAAGAAGTTTGCTGCCTGGCCCGACGAGGTCAGCATGGCAGCCGTACCGCCCTCAAGCTGGGCGATCTTTGCGGCGACGTAGTCGTTCGTGGGGTTCTGCAGACGCGTGTAGAAGTAGCCCGATGCCTCGAGGTCAAAAAGCTTGCCCATGTCCTCGCTCGTGTCGTACTTGAACGTGGTGGACTGCACAATCGGAATCTGGCGCGGCTCGCCGTTGCCGGGGGTATACCCGCCCTGGACACATACGGTGTCGATGCTCTGGTTGCTCATGGTGTCCTTTCCTGTGCCAGCACGAGGCGAAACGCCTCGCAAGTGTCTTATGTAAAACAATGGCGACAGTATAGGGCAACACCAGGAAGCAAACATGCAGGAACAAGGCCGGTCACAACTCGGCGCCTTCGCCAATAAAGTGCAGCGACCCCGCTTTCGGCGATACAGGCGCGCAGAAACAGGACCAGCGGCGCCCCTAGTCCTGTGGCACCTCGAGCGCGCGGATGGCCAGGTCGCACACGTACGCGTAGAACGCGGCGCCCACGGCTGCCATGCGGTCGCGGGCTGTGGCGAACCAGACGCGGGCATGGTCGCGCGCGAACTCGGCCGCCAAGCGATTCCAGTGCAGGGCCTCCTCGGCCGCGCCCTTCTGCCAGGCAAGGGACTCACCGTTTGCCAGGTAGGCAAGAAACGCCAGCTCACAGGCAAGCGAGTCGCAACGCAGGGTGCCCTTGACCACCGGGCAGGCAAGTACGGCGCTCATGTCGAAGCCGGCGGCCTTGTAGCAGCGCTGCACATGGTCGGACCTGGAGCTCTGGACGCTTCCGTAGTGCATCTTGCCGTCGGAGCCAACGCCGCTTCCCACCAGGCAGCTCTCCTGCAGCGGCACAAAGCGCGGGCTCACGGCAACAAAGAGCACATCGTTGAAGCAATGACGCAGCTCGGCGAGCTCCTCGGCAGGCACTTCGCCCGACAAGCCCTCGAACTCGACGCCCAGCGCCTGGCCGACAAGCGCCACGTCGGCGAGCACCTGCTCGCTCGGTTCGTTCAAAAACGCCGACGCGCACACGTCGAACGTGACGGCGCGGCCGCGCGCGTCCAAAGCGCGCTGCTCCAGCTCCCTGTCCGTTTGCTGACCCATGAGTTCCCCTTCTTCCCACAGCCCGGCTCGGGCCTGGCACTTGCATACAAACGGGTGGCCGCGCACGTCGCACAGCCACCCTTCTTACATTGGCGCACATAGAGCGAGACGCACGTGCGGGGGACGCACCCGGCAACCTTCCCAGGCGCATCAAAACCGGGCAGCGCCCAGACGCGCTCGGTGCCACCAGCACCCACGGCATCTTCGCCCGGCGCCCGCCTCGCGTGCCGCACGCCCACAACGCCGGGCGGCGCGCATCAACCACAGCGCACGCCGCCCAGCACAAGGCGTTACTTACATCTCGTAGGGCGTCTTGACGTTGCCGCCCTGCTGCACGTTGGAAACGCGCTTCATGGCAAGGGCGCTGTTGAGGCCGATGTAGTGAATCTCCGGGCCCAGGCCCTCCTCGGGCAGCAGCACGTCGGTCTCACCGGCGGCAGCGATGGCCTTGCTGATGTCGCTGTCGGGATCGTTGAGGTCGCCGAACATGCGGGCGCCGGCCACGCAGGCACCCACGCAAGCAGGCAGCATGCCAAGCTGGGTGCGGTGGTGGCAGAACGTGCACTTGCGCACGATGTTCTCATCGTCCACATGGTAACGGGCCTCGTAGGGGCACGCAGCCACGCAGGCGTCGCAGCCGACGCACTTCTCGTCGTCAATCTGCACGGTGCCGTCCTCGGCGATGTAGCTCGCGCCGGTGGGGCAGGCCGCCACGCAGGCGGGGTTGTCGCAGTGGTTGCACTGCTTGGGCACGTTGGAGCGGCGCACATAGCCGTTGCCATCCTCAACGTCCCAGCTCTCGATCCACGTGTTGAACTTGGTCAGCGGCGTCTCGTTCTCCAGGCGGCATGCCACGACGCAGGCGTTGCAGCCGATGCACTTCGCCAGGTCGATGAGCATACCCAGTCGCATATCGCTCACGATGCCCTCCTTAGGCCTTCTCGATCTTGTACATGTTGCCGGTACGGGCAGGCGTGCCGGCGTCGTTGTCGGACAGCGCGTAGATCACGTCGTCGCCCACGGTGGGGTCGAGCATGACCTCCAGGTGGATACCGGCGGCCACACCAGCGTCGCCCGGCGTCACCGTGCCGTCCACGTCCATGTCCTTGGCGCCCCAAGCGGTGTGGCCGTAACCGGTGGCAACGGCGATGTTGCCGCGAGCAACACCGGCGCGCACCATGGCGGTGCCGAGCATGACGTCGCCCGTGGGGTTGGTCACGCGGACCTGCTCGCCGTCGGAGATGCCCAGCTCAGCGGCATCGTCGGCGTTCATCTCGATGTAGTTGGTGGCGCAGATGTCGCGCAGCACCGGGTTGTTGGCCTGCATCGAGATGGAGCGGAAGCGAGGCTTGTAGGTCGTGGCACCGAAACGGAACTCCTCGGCGTCGAAGGCCTCCTCGAGCGGGGTGCCGTCGGCCAGGGACTGCGGCGTGTAGTGCAGCGTGCCGCTGGGGTACTCGCCCGAGTAGGGATTCTTGTGCGTGGCCTTCTTCTCGCCCCAGATGAAGCACTCGAAGGGCTTGCCGGCGTAGGCGTTGCGCTTGCCGTCGCCCAGGCACTCCTCGATGGGATGGAAGCGGCTGCCGCGCGACATGACCTTGAGGACCTTGGGCCACTCCTCCTCCTTGACGGAGGCCTTCCACTTCTCGGGGAGGTTGTCGAGGCCCTGGAGGTGCATCTCTTCCTCGGTGATGTCCTCAACAGGCTCGCCGTCGTAGGCAAGGTTGGCGAGGGCCTTCACGTAGAAGTCGCAGGCCTCGTTGTAGGGATAGGCGTTGCCGTCGACGTCGAACAGCGCGTTGTCGCCGAAACCGGGGACGCCGCAAGCCTTGGACACGTCGGCGATGAAGGCCTCCCAGGAGGCGTTGCGGCCGTCATCGAGAAGCATGGACTCGGCCTGCTTGACGGGCCAGCGCACCGCGTCGCCGTAGCCTGCCCAACCCTCCATGTCCAGCACGCCCCAGCTCTCGTAGGGGTTCGTGTCGGGCACGATGTAGTCGGCGTACTGGGTGTCCTCGCCCATCACGACGTCGCAGGAGATGACGAGCGGGATGATGTCGGGGTCCTTCAGGCGCTCGACCACGGAGTTGCGCAGGGCGCCGGGGGCCATGGTCAGGGTGCTCTTCATGAAGATGAGCATGATCTTGCACTGGTAGGGGTACTGGTTGATGATCGACCAGAGCATCTGGTTGTCGGCGTTGCCGCTGGTAGCGTAGTACGGCAGCTTGGGCTGGGGGTTCTCCTCGCCGGCGGCCACGCGATTCTTGTACTCGTCGGTGTCTTCCCAGGCCTTGTTCGTACGGGAAAGCGACGTGGCCTTGTTCTCGGGGATGCCCTCGACCATGGAGGTCGACAGCTTGTAGCGAGCGCCGTTGCCGTCAGCGCCTGCGCCCATGTTGGTGGGAGCAGCGCCGCCGACCATCTCGCAGGAACCCACGAGGGCGTTGAGGATGCGGTAGGCGAAAGCGGTCTCGAGGCCGTTCTGGGTGCCCGAGCCGCCCATGAGGCGAGCAGAGGACTTGGTGCCGTGGGAGGTGAACTCCTTGGCGATGCGGTTGATCTCCTCGACGCTCACGCCACAGATCTCGGAGTACTCCTCGGGGGTCTTCTCATAGATGCTCTCGAGCATGAGCGACCAGGCGGTGCGCACGTGCACGCCGTTGACCTCGCCGTCGAAGTCAAGGTCGGCCTGGGTGCAGGTGGTGTTCACGACAGGCTCGCCGGTGGCGGAGTCGATGCACACGCGGAAGTCGGGATCGGAGGCACCCTCCTCGAGCACGGGGGTCTCAAGGCCGGCCTGCTCGGGGCGCAGGAACTTGCGGTAGTTCTCGTCGGCCTCGTCCACCACGACGAGCAGCGTGGCGTTGGAGAAGGAGCCGTAGCCGGCGTCCCATGCGGCCTGGAAGTTGGGGAAGCGCAGGTACTCCTCGTTGTAGGCCTCGTTGTCCACGATCCACTGCACCGCGGCGCAGGAGAAGGCGGGGTTGGTGGAAGCCTTGATCGGCACCCAGTTGATGCCGGGCATGGTGGGCGTGACGTTGCCGTTGCCCAGTACCGGGTCGAGGACGTCCATCTTGCACTCGCCGTCGCGCAGGCGCTTGGCGGAACGCTTGGCGATGCCCTGGAAGCTGTTGCCCGTGGCGCCGGGGAACTCGCCCATCCACAGGATGTACTCGCAGAAGTCGACGTCGGAGATGGCGCCGACGGAGCGCTTCTCGGTGAGGGGCTTGGCCCACTGGGCGCAGCCGCAGGTGGAGCCGTGGCCGACCTGGTTCACGGTGCCGAAGCCCTTCACGAAGCGGCCCGAGGTGCCGTAACGACCGTCGGAGCGGCCGCCCATGAGCACGAGCTGGTTGGAGACGGTGCCCAGGTCGGGACGCTCGGGGTCGATGAGGGTGGTGTTGTCATGAACGGCCTTGAAGCCCTCGATCTCGCGGTCCTCGCCCAGGTCGGCGAAGAGCTTGCCGCCCTCGGTGACCTCGGTGATGAGCTGATCCCAGGAGATGGCCGTCCACTTGTTCTCGCCGCGCTTGCCGGCGCGCTTGAGGGGCGTGGTGATGCGGTCGGGCTGGCTGTACATGACCCAGGTTCCCTGGCCGCGGGCGCACACGGTGCCGTGCGTGGTGTTGCCGTAGCCGTTGGCAAAGCTCTGGGCGCGGTACGCGTCGTCCAGCGATGCCTCGAAAGGCAGGCACGGATAGGCGCTGTTCACGTGATAGGGGTTGCCGCCCACCGACAGCACACGACCGGTCTCGCGGTCGATCTTCACGCGGTTGCCGCAGTCGCAGTAGCATCCCAGGCACGTGCTGTAACGCACGATGACGTCGTCGTTGACGGTAAGCTCACCGGTCTTGGGGTCGACCTTCGCCTCGACGGGCTGGCCCTTGGTGGGTGCCGGGAACTCCGCCTCGTCGGCGAGAGCCGCGGGGGCGTTGCCCAAAAGGCCGGTGCCCGCAACCGTGAGCAGACCTGCGGCTGCCATGCCGGCAGTGAATGTCCTTCGGTCCATGCAGATCGGATCCATGTTCCTCCTCCTTGACTGTCCCTTACATATATGTGGGTCTCCGCGACGCCCGCGCTTCCCCGCGCAAGGTCGCCTCGGCACGTTGCGGCGCACATGCGCTCGCGCCGTTGCCCACCTCGATGCACTATTTCAAAAGTGTTTCTTAAGCGCATCCAAACGTTGTTGCTATATCGCCAAATCCCCAACATGCCTGGCCCAACTATCAATTTCAAACCCATTACCACAATGTGACTATTGCAATTTGTTTGTCCTGGTAGGCATACTTAACCAGATACAACGAGTGTAGGGGGCACCATGGGAGAGACCATTCGCGGCCTTAAGATGCTGTGTCGGCGCAACATCGGGTTCGCGTTCTTTTTGGCTTGGAACTACATAGCCTTGTACGGTTGCGGCATGGCCATCGGGTCGTTCGTGCCGTACAACCTTGAGTTCATCTGGCTCGTGGCCGCGGCCTCGACCGCGCTTGTGGCTGGCGTCGCGGCGGCAGGCATCACGCGCGGGCGCAAGTTCGACGAGGCCCGCCTGGGCAAGGTCGCCGCCGCATGCGCCATCGTGGGCAACGTGGCGTTGTGGTCGAGTTACGCCTTCAAGCAATTCTTCTGGGTGCTCTTTCCCATCGCCGGCGTCACCTATGGCGTGACCATCGCCCTCTTCACCATCGCTTGGGGCGCGCGCCTCACGGCATGCAACGAGGCCCGCATCGAGTTCGACGTGGTGGCGTGCCTCGCCATCGCCTTTGCCCTCTACACCGTGACGCTTCCCATCAAGCTGTGGGGCACAGTCGACCTGGCTGCGGAGTGCATCCTGCCGTGCCTCTCCGCTTGGCTTGTGGCCCGGCCCTTCGACGACCCCGACGACGCCTGGGCCAAAGCGCGCCGGGCGCACGGGGTCGCGTCTCCCACCGCGCCTGAGGCGCCCTCGCTCACGAAGGCTCTCATCATGATGGGGTCGCTGTGGTTCCTCGTCGCCTTTTTGCGCGTGGTGGATGCCCCGGTCAACGCCTACAACCGCTACGACCGCTACCTCATCGCCTTCTCCATCGGCTTTATCGTGACGCTCGTGCTGTTCGTCGTGCTCATCCATGCCATGCGCTATGTCGACATGTCGATGGGTTTCCGCTGGCTGCTGCCCTTCGCCGCCCTCAACGTGCTTGTACTGTGGGCCGGCGGCGAGTCGCTTGCGTGCCACAAGGCGGCCTATGCCATCGTGCACGCCGGCATGTTCGGCATGCAGATGTCCACGTGGATTGCCCTGGCAAAGTACCTGCGGAGAACCTCCGTCGCGCCCGCCCCGGCGTTTGCCGGCTACGCCCTTGCCGAGGGCCTGGGCATCTTCCTTGGATGCGGCTCGGCCCTGCTTGCCGTGAAGCTTCTGGATGAGCGTGACCTCTTCTGCGCCATACTGGCCGCGATGTGCCTGGTTGTGCTCGTGGTGATGATGACGGGCTTCAGCCCCGACTGGTATTTCTCCAGGACGAGCCACCAGAGCAATCGAATGATGCGTCCCATCGAGACCGAAGAGGAGGCCGTCGCCCCCGCCGTGCCCGACAAGAACGCCGCGCACGATGAGATGATGCGCGAGCGGGCCGAGATGCTCCGCGACGCCTTTGGGCTCACCGAACGCGAGACCGAGGTGTGCGCTCTCTTGCTCGGCGGGCGCAGCCGTCCTTTCATTCGCGACGAGCTCGGCATCTCGCTCAACACCGTGCATGCCCACGCCCGCAACATCCTTTCCAAGTGCGGCGTGCACTCGCAAAGGGAGCTCATCGACCTAGAGCCCAGCGCGACCGGCGGGGCGAGGGACAAGGCGGCGTAGCACGCAGGAGCGCCAATCATCGGGGCGGCGAAACGGATGCGCTATGGGGCCGATGGGGCAAGGTTGCCGGCCCAGCGCCTCCGCAACCGCCCGGCAACCTTGCGTAGCGGCCGCAACCAGGTAAAATGCAACCAAACGCTACCGCTGGTTGGTGGTGAGGCGAGGCGCGCAACCGCACAATGGGGCTCAAACCCCACGCAGGGGAGGCGCCGCCGAACGAATGGCTATCGTTTGCGACTGGCCAGTAGTCCCACGGCGAGGCACCACCGGGCAAGCGACCCGCGCTCAAAAGTGCCGCGCCCGCCGCACACCCTCCCTGCCGACACGCGAAAGGAAGCCCCATGAGCACCAGCGCCAACATCCGCCATCTGCGCGCCACCAAAGGCATGACCCAGGAGCAGCTCGCCATGCTCGTCGGCGTGAGCCGCCAGGCCATCGCCAAGTGGGAGGCAGGCGGCACCTACCCCGAGACCGAGAAGCTCATCCGTCTCTCCCAAATCTTTGAATGCTCGCTTGACGACATCGTCACGGGCGACCTCACGAGCCGTCCCATCGAGGCGGCGGCGCCCGCGCCGGGCGCCCCGCAGGACATTTGCGGCTACGACCAGGCCATGCGCAGCTTCGCGCTGCGGCTCGCCTGCGGCGTGGCGATCATCCTGCTTGCCATCGGAGTCGGCTTGCTGCTCGAGGGCTTCGTCGGCCCCATCGTGACCGAAGGCGTCATCTGCCTGGCCTTTGTCTTGGCAGGTGTGGCAGCTGGCGTGGCCGTGATCGTGCCCGCATGCATCCGCAGGCAGGCGTTCAACCGCGAGCACCCATTTGTGGAAGACTTCTACACCGCCGATGACCGCGCCAGCGCCGGCAAGCTTCTGGGCTGGGGCATCGGCGGCGGCGTGGCGCTCATCCTGGCAGGCGTGCTCCTCTGCGAGCTGCTCGAATCCTGGAAGAACTTTGTGGGCGCCGGCACGCTGCTCGTGTGCATTGGCCTGGGCGTGTGGCTGCTCATCTACGCCGCGGTCATGCACGGCCGCATCAACGTGGAGGAATACAACCTCGAAATCGCCGAATCCATGAGCTACCAGGCAATCGACGAGGTCATTGACCCTGTCCTGCGCGAGCAGATGCGCCTGCACAAGCGCCGCAACGCTCTCAGCGGCACGCTGTGCTCCATCTGCATCCTTGTGGCCACCATCGTCGGACTCATCCTGCTGTTCTCCGACAACGAGTACTTCTGGCTCTCCTGGGCCATCGGCGGCATCAGCTGCGGCATCGTCGCCGCCGTCGTGGAACTCGCAATAAGAGAGTAGGCACGAGCCGACGCCTCGCCAAGAAAAGCCCTGGCCTTCCTAGCCCTCGCGGTACAGAAGAGCCAGGGCCTCGGTGGACAACTACGCCAAAACCCCGCGTCCACTTCGAGAAGATCGACGCATAAGCGAGCTCCAGCCAAGCAATAAAAAGGAGGCCCCTGCCGCGCCGCCCAATAGGACAAGCGCGGCAGGGGCCTTTGACTCAACGCCGGCGTCCTCTGAACAGCTCTTCGTGAGTCCCTATGCGCACAAAACGGATTACCATGCGGCCCTTGTGCATGACACAAAGAACAACCACGTCAACCAGGCCGTCTGACAAATGAAAATCCATGTGCCCGTTGTAATTGCCACCCGGATTGTCAAGCTCATGCAGGAAATATCCCTCAGGCAGGGTGCCTGTCTCTGAAAGGACCTCGACAGCTACGGCAAGTTCTTCCTTAATCTGGGGATGCTGTCGCGTTACCGCTCGCACATCCCGGATAAAGCCCTGCTCGAACTGAATCTCCCACATGACTAAAGACCCCGGATGAACACCGCGGCCTCATGGCCGTCAGCAAATGAGACGGCGTCATCGGGCACGATCCCGAGCATCTTGGCCTCCGCCTCCACGAGGGCGCGGCGCGTCTCCTCGTTCGGAATGTAGCGCACGGTAGGTGCAATCACCTCAAAAGGCAGCCTTCCTTGAATGAGAAGTTGGCGCGCCGCCATGTTGACAAATCCGCCGAATGTCATTCCCATACCCTCAAGCATGGAGCAGACGCTTGCCTTGATATCCTCATCCATCTTGACGCTCATAGTCGTTGTCATGGCAAATCACCCCAATAGAATGAACTCGGTATATACTCGGTATGTAGTATAGCCGTTTTCTCATGGGACAACTCGCCAATCGACAGCCCGGCTGCATCGACACGACCAAGGGCGTCTGAGCCAGACAGGCCGCCCGCAGCCTCGCCTTGCTGGGAAAAACCGCGCATGTTTGCGTTTTAATTCGACCGGGGTTGGTAGCCCGAATAGTTGCACGTCATCTACCAGGCAGAACGCTATGCGACATCGGGACTGCATCTACACGCCGAAGATTAAAACGCAAACATGCGGTCATTTTTGGCGCCGAGGCGGCAGCGAGGCTAGCTCTCCGCCCGCTCGCAGGCCGTCTCGAGCTCGACGTCGCGCGAAAGTTGGGCGGGTGTCCAGGGAATGTGCACGTCGGGGGCAATACCGCGGCCGAGCGTGGCATCGCCTTCGAGGGCTTCCAGGTATGTCGCCGTAGGCAAGATGAGCGTGAGGTCGTCGTCGAGACGAACGGCCCTGGGGCACGTGTTGTCAAGCGAGCCGATGGTAGCGCGCCCCATAACGGTGGCGTAACCTGCGGACTTGGCGGCGCGGACAAGCCACTCGGCCGCCTCGCCGGTGCAGCGGTCGGCGAGAACCACAACGTGCGCAGGAGCAGCGAGGCCGTCAGCGCTCCTACTGAACTGCACGTCAGGGTAGAACGCCTCGGCACTTTCCATCTCGTGCACGCCCTTTTGCCCACGCTTGGCCTGCAGGTCAGCCGCAAACTCGTCGAGCTCCGCCAGGTCCTCGGGGGCAGACGTGCTCTCCTGGGCTTGTGCGCGCAGCACCTCAAGCTCCTTGAGCTTGTCGTCAACATTGTGGCGCGAGTAGTTCATCGCAATGCCCGGCCGGCCAAAAAGCTGCTCGGGAGTCACCGTCGCGCCTGGCGCCAAGACGAACGGCACGAGCGGGAAGATGTCTTCCTGCATGCCCCCACGGCACCCGCGCACGTCGATAACCAGGTACTTTGCTACGCAAACCTCGGAAAGCAAGTTATTGAGGCCCTCGCTGAACACAGGGTCACCTGGGTTGCGCAGGGTAAGGACAACCACATCCCCAACTCGGCTCAGCTCGCAGCAAGGCTGGCCGGCAGCGGTCGCAGCCTCGCCATCCGCCGTCGCCGGGATCGCCGCCGCGGGCCCCGCGTCACCTTCGCCCCTCGTGCAACGCACGGGCTTGGCCCACTCGGCATCGCCGGCACTGACGTCCACCTTCACCGTGCGCTCGGAGCCGTCAGCACCCCTC
Organism: uncultured Coriobacteriales bacterium; assembly: GCA_934654475.1. Classification (GTDB taxonomy): domain Bacteria; phylum Actinomycetota; class Coriobacteriia; order Coriobacteriales; family UMGS124; genus UMGS124. The sequence goes on along the minus strand of CAKUFZ010000035.1, from coordinate 2,653 downwards.
ACCTGCAAGTTCTTGGCAAACGCAAGCACGATCGACCAGTCCTCGCGCTCGGGGTCGGCGGGCTCCACCGTCGTCCACAGAGTGCGCTCCACCTCGGGCCGCACCTCGGTCAGAGACTTCCCGTTCACGCCCACGATTTGCTCGCCCACGCGCACTGCAGCAGAGGGCGCCGCCCAAATCACGTAGAGCGCATCACCATATCGCTGGGTACCAAAATCGCTGGTCACGTGCCATGCAGCCCCTGGTCCCACCACAAGCTGCAAACCCGGGTCCTGGTACCAGGTCAAATAATGCAGAATCATCTGCGTCAGCATGCGATCGCAAAACGCGCGGTTTTGGAACATGTTGGAATTGAGCGTGTAGAGCTGCCCGGCGAAGTCGGCGTATCCGGACGCCTCAAAGCGCTCGCAGCGCGCGTAGTCCATCTGCATCGCCTTGAGCAGTCGATCGAAAACGCCCAAGAAGCTGCGCTGTCCGTGCTGCACCGTCTCACCCATCGCTGTTGCCTCTCTTCCAAGCCTTCCATACATCCACATGCCGCCGCACAAAACGGGCGTGCGGGCCCAAGTCGCCTCGTCCCGCACGCCCGTCCATGTCAGTCAGTGCCTAGTGTAGCGTATCAAGCCTCAATACACCGGTTCCGCAGCCCCTCTCAAAAGCAGGTTCTCAGGCGCAAGGCGCGCGATGCCGACGTGTACTGGAGTACTCTAGGCATCGCGGAACGCAGCGTCTGAGGTTCTGCAACCCACTTACTTGCCCTGGGCGGCGTTGATACCAGCCAGACGACCGAAAGTCATTGCCATACCGTGGGAGACGCCCATGATGGTGGTGGGGTAGTCCTCGGCGAAACGGCAGCCCTGCGTGTTGCCGCAGACGTACAGGCCGGGCACGACCTGCCAGTCCTTGTTGAGGGCATGGCAGTCAACGTCGGAGCGGATACCGTGCGTCATGCAGAAGGCGAAGATGTTGCTGATCTCGCTGGCATAGAACGGCGGCTCGACGATGGGGTACATGCGGTCGGCGCGCTTGCCGAAGTCGTCATCGCGGCCCAGGCGGGCGAGCTCGTTGTAGCGGGCGATGGTCTTGCTGAGCTCGTCGGCAGGAACGCCGATAGCCTCGGCAAGCTCCTCGATGGTGTCGGCCTTGGCCGTGGCGGCTTCCTCGACCTCGGCCGTGGAGCGCTGGCCGATCTTCTCGATGTAGTTGCCCCAGGGCTCGCTCTCCAAGTCGTCGTTGATGTTCCAGTAGCAGGCATGGCCGTTGGGCATGGTGTGCACCTGCTCGGGATACTTGGAGTCGAAGATCTGGAAGGTCTTCTGCTCGGGCTGACGGATGGTCACCTGGGAGAGCAGGTGTCCGGGCACGTCCTCGTTGCAGAAACGGTCGCCGTTCTTGTTGACCAGCAGGAACGGGTCGCAGCCCAGGGCGCCACCGAAGGAGTGCGTCATGACGGCAGCGGCGGAGAACTCAGGAGCGGCGCCGGCCCAAGCGGCCATCTTGAGGCCCATGCCCATGTTGGTGGGGTTGCCCTCGTAGTCGGTGGAAGTCCAGCCGAACATCATCTCGAAGGACTCATGGCTGTAGTAGGAGCGCATCTCGGTGTTCGAGCCGTAGTCGCCGCAAGCGTCGATGACAGCCTTGGCGTTGATCTTGGTGACCTTGCCGTCGGCGTCCTGGCACCATGCGCCCACAACCGCGCCCTCGTCGTTCGAGATGAACTGCAGGCACTTGGTGGAGAAATGCACGTCGGCACTGGCCTGGATGATCTCCATGATCTTGTCGTTCAGGGCAACCTGGTCGGGGCGGAAGCAGATGACGTCGGGGTACATCGGGTACAACTCGGTGTCGTAGTCGTACTCGGGGTTCTTGGGGTTGTTGAAGCAGGTCATATACATGTTGCCGTCGACCGACTCGCCGCCCATGCCGCCCGAAGGCACCTGGTCGCCGGGGACGCCGGACTCAGTGGGGGTCTGGTTGGGGTCCAGGAAGATGATGTCGGGGTTGGCCGAGACATGCCAGTCGAAGGCCTCGCCAGAGTGGTTGATCCAGTAGTTCCAGATGCGCGCGTCGGGACGCCAGCCGTTGGCCTGCATCTCGGCGTTGAGCATGCCAATCTTGTCCTCGGGGGTAAAGACGACGCCACCCTTCTGGGCCCAGCTGGAGTTGATGTTGCCGAACTGAGCGGCGCGGCAGTTGTAGTTCTCGGACTGCTCGACGCAGATGACGTTCGCGCCCTCCTCGATGGCGGCACGGGCAGCGCACAGACCGGCCACGCCCAGGCCGACGACAAGCACGTCGCAGTCAAGCTCCTCATCTGCCGCCTCGGGAGCCGCCGGGGCCACAAGCCAGCCAGGAATCCACAGGCCGTTCTCGTCCCAATAGCCGGGGTTTCCGGTGTCGTTGACGGCGAGGTGGGTGTTACCCGTCGTGCTCTCGTCGGTAGTCGCGGTGCCCGTGGCCCCGCCACCGGGCATGGCACCAGGTGCGGCCTGGGCGGTGCTGGCGAGGCTGGCAGCACCGGCAACGGCGGCGACGGCAGCTGCGCCGACACCGAAGAACGAACGACGAGACATCTCAGAGCTCATAGCAATCCTCCTTGTGTGGAGCGAGTAAGCCCACCGACGGTCATGCCCATCCGGGCTCCCTTGTGCCG
>CAKUFZ010000034.1 GCA_934654475.1 uncultured Coriobacteriales bacterium | reverse complement strand
ACGGTAGCCATCGAGAACGGCAGAATCACCGCCGTCGAGGTCGGCGACAACTCCGAGACCCAGGGCATCGGCTCCAAGGCCATCGAGCAGTTGCCCGCCAAGATTGTCGGGGCCAACGGCACCGGGGGCGTCGACGCCGTCTCCGGCGCCACCGTCACCTCCAAGGCCATCCTCACGGCCGTCGAGGACTGCCTCGAGCAGGCCAAGGGCAGCGCCGAGGCTGCCGAGCGGTCCGACGAGGCCGCTCCCGCCGAGGACGCCAAGGCCGACACCAAGGCCGAGGAGACCGCTCCCGCCGCTGAGACCGCCTACGCCGACGGCGAGTACACCGCCGAGGGCAAGGGCATCGGCAGCGACGTCCCTGTGACCGTCACTGTCAAGGGCGGCAAGGTCGCCACCGTGACCGTCGGCGACAACTCCGAGACCCAGGGCATCGGCTCCAAGGCCATCGAGCAGCTGCCCGACGCCATCGTCGAGGCCAACGGCACCGGGGGCGTCGACGCCGTCTCCGGCGCCACCGTCACCTCCAAGGCCATCCTCACGGCAGTCGACGAGGCCCTCGAGCAGGCCAAGGGCGGCGCTGCCGCTGATAAGGCCGCTCCCGCAGCTGAGGCCGACGCCACCTACACCGACGGCGAGTACACCGCCGAGGGTAAGGGCATCGGCGGCAAGGTGCCCGTCACAGTGATTGTCAGATACGGCAAGATTTTCTCCGTCGAGGTCGGCGACAACTCCGAGACCCAGGGCATCGGCTCCAAGGCCATCGAGCAGCTGCCCGAGGCCATCGTGGCTGTCAACGGCATCGAGGGCGTCGACGCCGTCTCCGGCGCCACCGTCACCTCCAAGGCCATCCTCACGGCTGTCAACAGCTGCCTCAAGCAGGCTTTGGCCTAGACATTCGCGCACGTCATGTGGGCCCAGGCGGCTTCAGCGCCCAGTCCGCCTGGGCCTGCGATTCGGCCAACGCACGGCCTCGCCAAACCCGCGCCTCTAAAACCTCCTGCGCGACTGGCGGCGAAAGCACCGCTCGCATATGCCGAAGCGGTGTCCCCAGGGGAGAGGTCGTCCGCACGACGAACAACGGCGTCCCTCGTAGCTCTGCCGCGCAAGGAACGACGAGATGTCGGCCGAGACCTCGTCGCGCAGAAGGGCCACGTCGTCGACGCTTACGAGCGAGGCGGTGGGGTGCCCGTCCCCCGGGCCCAACAGATAGGCGCCTACCAGGTCGAGCCTGTCGTAGACCGTCTGCATGGACTCGAGGTCGTCTCGGCTCCAGCCCTTGTCGAAGTCGGGCAGCGGGCCTTTTGCCACATGGGCGCGCAGTATTGCCTCCCACAGGTCGAGCGCGCACGCGTTGCCCGACTTGAAGGGCAGCGTCGCGAAGGCATACACCGTCTTTGCGTCGGTCGCGATCTTCTCCGCCCTCTCGGCGAGCATGGCCTCCTCCGAGTAGTCCGCGCAGCGGAAGGGCGCCGGCGCCTTCGCGTTTGACCAGGCGTCAAAGAGCGCGGAGACGGGCGCGTCGATGTCCAGGAGGGTTCGGGGAAACGCGAGCGTCGCGCTGCGGACGGAGCGCACCTTCGCAGCCAGGGCATCCGCCACAAACGCGGGGTCTATGGCAGAGGCCGCTTCGCCGGCCTCGGTGTAGCCATAGCGCCCCGCGCGCCCGGCGATCTGCTTGACCTCGCCGGGGGTCAGCATCGCGCGCTCGCGCCCGTTGAACTTGTCGTGCTGCAGGAACACCACGCGCTTCACGGGCAGGTTGAGCCCCATGCCGATGGCGTCGGTCGCCACCACCACCTCGGCGTCGCCTTCGCGGAAGCGCCGTGCCTCGGCCTGGCGCACGGCGTGGGGGAGCGCCCCGTACACCACGCAGCAGGTGCGGCCCGCGTTGTGGAGCTCCGCCGCCGCGGCATGGACGTCGCGTTTTGAGAAGGCGATGCAGGCGTCGCCCGGCTGCACGTCTTCGGGGAAGCGCACAAGCTGGGGAAACGGTAGCAGCGGGTTCAGGCGCTCGTGGCGCTGCACGCGGTAGGTGTCGCCAAAGCGCTCGCGGCATCCGTCCAAGACGCGCCGTACGATGTCGAGGCCCTCCGGCGCACAGCATATGTGCAGCTCATCGGCATCGACGCCGATAAGTGCGCGGCTCCAGGCTCCGCCGCGGTTGGGGTCGCCCAGCATCTGCGCCTCGTCGATCACGGCCACGTCCCACATGCCCTGGGGGTCGAACATCTCGACGGTGGAGGCGACGTGCTGGGCCCCCTCCACAAGGCGGCGCTCCTCTCCGGTCACGAGCGAGCAGGGGCAGCCGTTTTCGTTCGACGTGTCGGCCACCTCTGCGGCAAGAAGGCGCAGCGGGCCGAGGTAGAGGGCGCACTCGGCCTCCCTAAACGCCGCGAGCGCGTCGTGGGTCTTGCCGGCGTTCGTGGGGCCAACGTGAATGATGATCTTGCGCGGATGCGTGCGATGCGAGGGATATCCCAGGTAGGGATCTGCTTTTGCAGATACCGCCGCTTCGGCATACGCGCGCCGCAAAGCGGCCTGAAGCGCCCGCTCTCCCTCTCTGCCGGCGGCCAGGTCCACGCCCAGTGCGCGCAGTTCCGGATTGGCGGACGCGCACAGCGCATCGATATAGGCGTCCGTGTCAAAAGAGCGGCACAGCGCGGCCTCGAAGGAAGGCATCCGATATGCGAGAAGCTGGTTCGTCACGTAGTCGTGAACATCGGAGCCGATGAGCGACGACCCAAGCCGGTTAAGCTCGCGGTCGGCCTTCAGCAGGTCGCAATACACGCGCTCCGAAAGGTCCTGTTCCTGGTTCTTCTTTTGGGTCTTGGCACCCAGCGTGCGGGCAAGGGACCGACGCCAGGCGCCGTTGTCACCAATGACGCGCGCGGCGACTTCGAGGTTGGTGTCGGACATCCTCATGAAGCCATGCTTGCCGTATGCGCAAAGCTGGAACTCGTCGTCGGCAGCCTTGCGGGCAAGCTCGCTTACGAGCCGGTCGCAATACGCCTGCTCACCGCCGAGCAAGGCGAACATGTCGCAGCTCGGCGGATACTGCTCGACGAGGCTTTTGTGCAGGAGAAGCTTTGTGCGCGCCTGACGCGCGTCTCGCACGGATCGAAGCAGGTCTTCGATTCTGGCGCCGGTGCGCTGAGCCTTCTCGTTGCGATAAGCTTGCAGAATTCCCGCAGGAATGCCGTCGTCGCTTGTTGCCTGCTGCCAAGACGAGAGAGTCTCTGCAAGGAGGGTTTTGTAGGCGTCGGACGTTTTGAGGTCGCGCAGCCAGTGCCGCTCGCAGTCGTGCGTGCGCTGGTAGTCCTTCTCGATTGTCGAGCGGGCCAGGCGCTGAGCCGTGCCGGATCGTTCGGCAAGCCAGGACGCGAGCACCGGGTCTTTACCCGGATGGGCAAACCGACCTGCGAAATCGTCGGATTCGTCCCCGCGCGTCCTGTGCCATGCGTAGCCCGAGAGCTCCTCGAAGGCGGGGTTCGACTCCAATACGGCTACGAACCGCGCCTCGAGTTCCAAGTATTCACGTTCCTGAGGGGCGAGCCACAGGTCGAGGTCTGCAGGCGGCAGCGCATCGTCGGCTGTCGCGTCCATAGAGGCGGCGGCGTTCCAGGCATCCTCGACGATTCGCTCAAGCTCGTTGAGGCGCCAAAGCTCACGCGGGTCGAAAGCCCCGCGCCTGGAAGGCCTGCCATGGGCTGTATCGTCCTGCTTGGGGGCGGTGTTCTCGGCTTGTGTATCGTTCAATGCAGCCAGACTCCTTGTGGCGAAAACTGTGTTTGCAAGATTGTATATGCCCAGCCGATGAACCTGCTTCTGAAAACCACCGGCCAAAACCTCCGAAAACCACCGGTCAAAAGTTCTAAAAACCACCGGTCAAACTTCCCGAAAACATCCGGTCGTGCTGGTAGCACCCGTCACGGCGCTGCGCGATTAGGGTTGTTGTCCAACGCTAATCTGCCCTCTTCATGGGCCTCTCGCTCCAGCGCGGTGGAGTACTAAAGCAAATCGCTTTGGCTTGTTGCATTTGCACCGTCTTTTGTCTAGAGTGATTTTGGTTTGTTTCGCCTTTGTTTCTTGGGAGGGAACAAGGCTTGCCGGGGAACGGTCGAATGGTCGGCCAAAGGGGACGAGGGGAATACTATATGTGCGGCAATGCTGATGAGCGGGCCGAATCGATGACGCATGCAGCTTGCGCTGCGGCACAGCCCGACGTGGCCGAAGCGGCCCAGGGCAACGCAGACGACGAGACCCGAGCCGTATTGCTCGGCTTCCTCAAGGGACGCGAGTATCTGTTCTCGCTTTTCCATAAGCTTCTGGGCACCCTGCCCAGCACCGAGCTTTTCACGGCTGCAAGCAGCCAGGAGAGCCTGGCCGTGGTCGACATGTTCGACGACGGCGCTAGCCCTGCGCCCGCCGAGCTGCGCGCGGCGCTTTCTCGCTGCGCCGAGCTCGTCGCCCAGGGCGAGCAGGGCATGCAGCAGGCACACGACGAATACGAGCGACTTTTCTTCGCTCCCGACAATATGGTGGCCGCGCCGTGGGAGTCTGTGTACACCACGCGCGAGCGTGCCCTGTTCCAAGAGTCCACGCTTGCCGTGCGCTCTTGGTATGAGAGGTATCTCTACATCCCGGCTGGCTACCCGCGCATCCCGGATGACCACATTGCCCTCATGATGCACTTTCTCGAGCTGACGGCCGCGCAAGCCATTGCCCATCTGGAAGATGGTCAGCTGTGCGAGCTTGCGAAGGTGCTTGAGGACCAGGCGGCATTCGAGCGCGGGCACCTGCTCAACTGGGTTTTCTCGTATGCGCAGGACATGGCTGCGTCGAAGACGCACGAGGTGTATCCGCAGCTTGCGCAGGCTGTGGCCGACTTCGTGCAGCTCGACGTGTCGGTCCTCGACGAGATGTTGGAGATTGTCGCTTCCGTCGCGGCATAAAGGTATTGCACGTTGGTTTTGTAAGACAAGGGGATAGGAGGACAGTTTTATGGCATTGGTACAAGATGCACTGAAATCCGGGCTCAGCAGGCGCAAGTTCCTGGCTGGCTCCGTTGCGGCCGTGGGGGCGGCAAGCCTGGGTCTGTCTGCAGTGAGCGGCTCAGCCGACAACAACCTGCGCATGGCCCTGGCCGACGAGATGAAGGCCGGCGAGGAGGGTGAGTGGCATTCCGCTGCTTGCTGGCACAACTGTGGCGGCAAGTGCCTCGTCAGGGTCTGCACGAAGGACGGCGTGATCGTTCGCCAGGGGACCGACGACATCAACACCGATGACGAGATCAACCGTCAGCAGAGGGCCTGCCTGCGCGGCTGGTCGCAGCAGTATCAGGCTCGCGGCCTCGACCGTCTAAAGTACCCCATGAAGCGCAAGAACTGGAGCCCCGAGGACCCGCATGCCGAGCTGCGCGGTATCGACGAGTGGGAGCGCATCTCTTGGGACGAGGCTGCCCAGTACATCCATGACGAGGTCGAGCGCATCAATGGCGAGTTTGGCGACAACTCCATCCTCGCCCTTGGCGGCGGCATGACCGGCCTGCTCAACAAGCTCAACATCAACTACCTCTCCTCGTGGACGACCTCCTCGTGGGGCAGCTGGTTCGCTCCTGGCGTGCTCGGCTGGGGCGACGGTTGCAACGACTACACGGTCAACAACGACCGTCTCGACATGCTGAACTGCGACTACGTGGTCGCCTTCGGCTACAACCCCGCTTGGGCAGCCCTGGGCAACGCCACGAACTTCGCCAAGTCCTGGAAGGACGCCGGCGTCAAGTTCATCATCTTCGACCCGATCTACACCGACACGACGTCCATCCTCGACGCCCAGTGGGTGCCGATTCGCCCCGCCACCGACATGGCAGCCATGATGGCCATGGCCTACGTCATGCTCGAGGAGGACAGCGAGTCCAGCCCGCTCATCGACTGGGACTTCCTGGATCGCTGCTGCGTGGGCCAGGACGCCGACCACATGCCCGCCGACGCCACGACCGACGAGAACTTCTTCGACTACCTGCGCGGCGAGTACGACGGCGTGCCCAAGACCCCCGAGTGGGCCAGCGAGATCTGCGGCGTCGACCCCGAGACCCTGCGTGAGGTCGCCCGCATCCTGGGCAAGGACAACAATGTCGCCATCCTGTCGAGCTGGGCGAGCGCTCGTACCTACAACACCGAGCAGCTTCCTCAGACCGCCATCTGCCTGGGCGCCATGGGCGGCCACATCGGCAAGAGCGGCAACTGCGTTGGCCCGACCGCTTGGAACCACACGAACAACTTTGGTCCGCGCCTTGTCAAGGCCGGCAGCGCCGGCAGCGCCGGCGGCACGAGCGGCACCGGCTCGTCCACTTCCGTGAGCGACACCCAGATGTGGGGCGCCGTGCTTGGCGAGCCCTTCAACCCCACCACGCTGTGGAAAACGCTCAACGGTTACGGCGTGTCTTGGAAGGATGCCATCGGCGAGTACGATCTCACCAAGCACATCGAGAACATCACCGCTGACGTCAGGATGATCTGGACCGCCAACAGCGCCAAGCTCACCACCTGCGAGGGTGCCAAGAAGGGCATTGAGGCGTTCCGCTCCGTCGAGTTCGTCGTGGGCCAGGGCCACTTCCTCACCGCTTCCAACAAGTACGCCGACATCGTGCTTCCCATCACCACCAACTGGGAGCGCGAGGGCAGCTTCGTGTGGGACGGCTACATCAACCGCGACACCATGCTGATCAACCGCAAGGTCGTCGACCCCTATTTCGAGGCCGTCAGCGACACCGAGGCCTGCATCAAGATCGGCGAGAAGTTCGGCCTCACGCAGGACGACTTCTTCACCGTCAGCGAGACCCAGCGCCTCTTCAACGCCGTGGCCACCTGCTCGGTCGTCAAGGAGAACGGCGTCGACTGGGAGAACCTGTGCTCCATCACGCAGGAGGACATCGACGAGTGGGGTGTTGAGGGCGAGCCGCAGGAGGGTCGCGTCCCGATCGCCAAGTTCATGGAGGACGGCGTGTACCGCGTCGACCGTCACGTGGGCGACAACTACGGCTACATCGACAAGCAGGCCTTCCGCGAGGATCCCGAGGCCAACCCCATCGCCACGAACTCCGGCAAGGTCGAGTTCTACTGCCAGACCTGGGCCGACTGCCTCAACTCCCACGGCTACTCCGATGAGCCCTACTCGCCCATCCCCAAGTACCGTGCCTGCGCTCAGGGCTTCGAGGAGACCTTCGTCGACGGGGACATCGCCGGCGAGAAGACCGACTTCCCGCTGCAGTGCATCAACCCGCACTACCAGCGTCGTTCGCACTCCATCTTCGACAACATCCCCTGGCTGCGCGAGGCTTGCGCCAACCCGTTCTTCATCTCCAAGCAGGACGCCGAGGAGCGCGGCATTGCCGACGGCGACACGGTGAAGATTTCCTCCAAGTACGGCGAGACCCTGCGTCCCGCCAGCGTGACCGCCCGTATGATGCCCGGCGTTGTGGGCCTGCCCCACGGCGCATGGGTGCGCGTCGACGAGAACGACGCCGTTGACCACGGCGGCAGCGAGAACTACATCACCGGCAACGTTGCCACGGGCATGGGCGTTGACGGTTACAACACGCTGAACGTCCAGGTTGAGAAGTGGGACGGCGATCCGCTCCCCGCCGACAAGGACGTCCCGCAGACGATCCTGTTTGACTAGGTAAGGCGAAAGGGAGCTGAACATGGCACAGTACGGGTTCTATTTCGACCAAACGGCGTGCGCAGGGTGCCATACCTGCCAGATCGCCTGCAAAGACAAGAACCGCCTGGATGTGGGCTACCTCCTGCGTGAGGTCCACACCTACGAGTGCGGCGAGTATCCCAACCCGGGTTACTATCACCTGGCCACGACCTGCAACCACTGCGACAACCCCGCCTGCGTGGATGCCTGCCCCACCGGCCGCACGGTGAAGGACGCTGAGACCGGCCTCGTCTACCACGACCCCGAGATTAACTGCGCAGGTGCCGCCTGCCAGCTTTGCGTCGAGGCTTGCCCCTACCACCACCCGGTCTACATCGAGGACCTGGAAAAGGTTGTGAAGTGCGACGGCTGCCGCGACCTGGTGGCCAAGGGCGAGCAGCCCGCTTGCGTCGCAAGCTGCATGATGCGCGCCCTGCACTTCGGCCCGGTCGACGAGCTGCGCGCACAGTACGGCGACGACCTCGTGAGCGCCCTGCCCTGCTACCCCGACGGCGAGACCGGCCCGAACTTCCTCGTGAAGGCTCGCGCCTGCGCCCTCGAGGACGGCTTCGAGGAGAAGACCATCTAGGTCTGTCCCGACGCCTGAGCAAGGCCGCGACATCCCCCGATGTCACGCACAAGCCCCCGTGCCCGCGCCTCTCACAGAGCCGCTGGGCACGGGGGCTTTTTAGTGGGTAGGGGATGGACGCCTTACGACGGTGTCGCGTGACGGCGCCCTGGATGTGCCTGGATTCGCGTCAGCTTGGGGTGTGCCTCCGAGCTGTCCGGGCGTCCATGTCCTGGCTGTGCCGCTCCTACATCGTGTCTACCTGCAGGTCTGCCGGGTTGAAGAGGCTTGGGGTGGTGTAGCGCGCGTCAAGCTCGCGCAGCACGCGGCCGTCTGGGCGCTCCTCCACCACGCCCAGCCCGATGGCCACAAGCGCATGGGGAAGCTCGCCTGCGAGCAGGGCGATGTCGCTGGGAGCAAGCTCGAGCTCGTCGGTCTGGGAGGCTGCTGGCAGGTCGCTTGCGATGCTGGTTTGACCGGACACCGCCGTGCTGTCTGCGATGCCAGCCCGGCCGGGAGCCGTGGGGCCGCCCGCGATGTCAGCCTGGCCGGACGCCGCCGTGTTGCCAGCGATGGCAGCCCGGCCGGGAGCCGTGGGGCCGCCTGCGATGTCGGTTTGACCGGATGTCTCCGCGTTGCCTGCGCTGCCAACCTGGCCGGGGGCTGCCGGGTTGCCGGCGGCCACGGCCCGCCCGCTGCCAGCAAGAATGCGCCGCGCCGCTGCAGCATCGGGCCCAAAGATGCGCGCGCAAGCAAGGAAGTGGCCGCGCTGCGCGTACTCGCGCGGAGGGAAGGCCTGCTTGAAGGGTGCGTTTTGCTGATACATCTGCCCGGTGAGCTTGTTCTCGAGCGAGCAGTAGTGCACGCCCATGCGCAGCTCGCGCTCGATGGCAAACGACAGGAGCCGGATGCAGACGTCCTCGCTCCCCTCGATGGGAAGGCCGCCCGCATACCAGTAGTCGTAAGGCACGCGGTACGGCTCGTGCTTGATGGAGTAGCCGCGTCGTGCGAAGGCGACCGCGTTGTTGAAGGGGAAGCACAGTTCAAGCAGGTTGATGCCCGTGGCACCTCGTTTGTCCAGCTCAACAAGCAAATCCTGCATGAGGGGCAGCTCGTCGGGCATCACGGGCATCTCCACCATGGTGGCGTCGAACACGCCCACGCAACCTTCCAGCGCGTCGAGCGTGCGCTGCCTCAGGGCGGCCGACTCCTGCGTCTTGATGCTGAAACGCACCTCGTTGAGGCCTGCCTCGCGCAGCTCGCGTGCTGTCTGCGCGTCCATGCCCTCGCCGCAGGTGTACAAGCGCGTGTATGCGTTGGGGTACAGCTCGCGTGCGCGCTCGAGGAACGCGAAGAGCTCGCGCTTGTGCAGGAGCGGCTCGCCGCCCGTCACGGCCAGGTGCTGCAGGCGCACGCCGTGGGCATGCTCGGCCTCGAGGTCGGCGGCTATGTTGCGCACGTGCGTCTGGTAGTAGGCGTAGTTCTCCTGGTTGGGGTTGAAGCAGAAGAAGCACTTTTTGGGGCACTGGGTGGAGGTGAGGAACGTCTGCGTGCCCACGGCCTTGCGGCAGGCCAAGCACGCAGGCGAAATCCAGTTGAGCCACAGGCTGCTGCGGGCGTTTTCCACATGGAGGCCCGCCTGCGCCATCTGGTCCACCTCTGCCGAGAAGGGACTGAGACCCGCTTGCTCCTCGGGGGCTACACCCAGGCCAAACTGCCCCACCGCCTCGAGAAAGTCGGCGCGAATCTCGCGGTAGGTCTGCGCATAGTCGCGTGCGTTTTGAGGCACGGCGCATGCGCCGGATTCACCGCTCGATGCGTGCAAGGCCTCGTCGATTGTGCGGAACAGCATGTAATGATCCTCCAAAAAGCGGCACGTTATCTCTCGAACGTCTCGGCGACGAGCTTGAGGTAGTCGACGATGGGCAGGTGCTGGGGGCAGGTGCGCTCGCAGGCACGGCACTCGATGCAGTCGCTGGCCTTGCCGTGGTCGTTGTTCCAACCGCGGTAGATCATGCCCTGCGTGGAGAAGTCGCGGCTGCGCGTGCGCTTCTCGGCGTTGTACAGCGAGAAGTACTCGGGGATGGCGATGTTCTTGGGGCAGTGTTGCACGCAGTAGCGGCACGACGTGCAGGGGACGGCGATGTTCTGGCGCACGAGGTCGCCCACGTGGTGCAGCATGTTCATCTCGTCGTTGCTTAGCGGCTTGAAGTCCGCCATGTAGGAGATGTTGTCGCGCAGCTGCTCGAGGTTGGACATGCCGGAGAGCACCATCTCCACGCCTGGCAGGCTGGCGGCAAAACGCACGGCCCATGAGGCCAGGGAGGCGTTTGCGTCGGCGGCGCGGAGGATGTCCACGGCCTCGGCGGGCAGGTCGGCCGCGAGTGCGCCGCCCTTGATCGGCTCCATCACGAAGACGGGCTTGCCGTGCTTGCGGCACACCTCGTAGTTCTTGCGGGCCTGGATGCCGCCGTCTTCCCAGTCGAGGTAGTTGATCTGCAGCTGCACGAACTCGGCGTCGGGCCAGCGGTCGAGCAGTTCGTCGAGATACTCGGCGTTGTAGTGGTACGAGAAGCCCAGGCGACGGATCTTGCCGGCGTCGCGCTGCTTGCGCAGGAAGTTCCACGAGTTGGCGCGGTCGGTGTTGATGGTGTTCTGGCCGCCGAGGGCATGCAGCAGGTAGTAGTCGAAGTACTCCACGCCGCATTTCTCAAACTGCTCCTCGAAGATGCGCTCCTGGTCGCCGTCCTGCTTGATGAGGGCACTGGGCAGCTTGTCGGCCAGCACGTAGGCGTCGCGGTCGTAGCGCTCCACGAGAGCCTTACGCATGGCGCCCTCGCTGGCGCGCTTATGGTAGAAGTAGAGGTTGTCGAAGTAAGTGAAACCAGCGGCGAGATACTCGTCCACCATTTTGCTCACGAGCGGTACATCAATCGAAGTGGGGTCTGCCGGGTCGGTCAGCGGCAGGCGCATGCAGCCAAAGCCGAGCTTCTTCATGTCGGTCATACGGGTCCTCTCCCCTGTGTCCAAATAACCACGCATGCCATTGTAGCGAGGCAGAAGGACTGCGTGTTCCCGAAACACCAGCGAGTTCTCGCGAAAGTCGAACGCCCCCGCCGAGCATCGCGCGGTCGGCCACGTCATACGGCCAGGCCCGCAGCCCCGACAACGCGAGGTGCGGGGGTTCTTCGGCACGCTCAAGAGCGACTTCTTCGGCGGGAGGGACTGGGCCGGCGTGACGTTCGAGGAGTTCTCGCGCAGGCTGGACGCCTACATCGAGTGGTACAGGAGCGAGAAGGTCAAGAAGGCGCTTGGGTTGGAAGACGATCAGGCGGCGCAGGGAGGAGCTTGGCTATACTGCGTGGCTTAGCGTCCGGAAAATGTCCGAAGTTCCCTCCCATGGCAGAAAATCGCTTTTCACAGCGATATGGATGGGGCGGTATTGGCAGCAAGATCAGTTTCGGAGTAGTTTTGCGCCCCCTAATGGCAGAGAAATCAGTTTCGGAGTAGTGCGGCTGGTTGATTTGCGCCTGAACGCCTTATATTTAGTGCGAAAACCGACTTTAAAGGAAAAAGCTCCCCCTAGATTGGGGCTTCAGAGGTCAAATCAGTTTTTTCTACTACTCCGAAACTCGTTTGGCTGCCAACGCGTCCGAAAAAACTACTCCGAAACTCGTCTGGTTGCCAACAGGACTGTCGAGACTACTCGCTGTCAGTGGGGACGACTTCAAGTACTCCGAACTCGTTTCGTTGCCAGGCTTCTTGCGCCGCGCTTACCAGGGTCTCCCGATGTTTCGCAGGTTTGCAATTTGGGGGAGAGGTGGCGGCGCAATCTCTTGGCTTTGTCTGTCCCAACAGGACCCCGAACCCACCCTCTCCACAGGCGTCAGCGCGACGGTAGTAAACATGCTCAGTAACAAGCTGCGCGTGTGCGTTGTGCTGGGCATTTGTGTGTTGTGGCGCAGGCCCAGCCGCGCTGCCATGGGTGCGGCTCATTCTCAGCCGCGGGAGATGCGCTCGCCCGCCTGCGGATACCGACTGTTGGGACAGACAAACTGCAGGCAGCTAATGGGCTGCCATCAGCAAGGCCACTTGCGTCGCTGTGACCAAGCGGCCTTGCTGTGTTTACATAAGCTCAGTTGTCCAGTTGAGCTCTTGAATCTTGCCTTCCAGCTCGCGCAGCTCTTTTGAGAGGGCATCGACCTGTTTTTGAAGTGGGGCGACGGCCACGGAGGGCAGAATCTTGATTTCGGAATGAGTGGCGCGCATCACAGTGGCGCTCGCGCTGTCCAGAAAATCGCGCAGTACCCCCACCTTGAGCCGCAGACAGTCGCGATGGGCGAGCAACTGGGTAAGAGTCTGCCCATCGGTTGTCGTCTGCGCGTTGGTCAGGTTGATGTGGGCAATGAGTTCGTCGAGCTGCGCGGTCGTTTGGTCGAGCTGAGTCAAGAGCTCCTGGGGGTCCTCGGCCGGCTCCTCGCCTTGTTGAACCTTCGCATTGACTACTAGACGCGAGCGAAGTTGCTCGATGCACTGCTGTGCGGCCGCTCGATCGGCCAGGGCTTGGGCAAGTTTCATGAGATGCAAACCTCCTGGTAACCGACTAATTCAGGGGTATTGTACCCTGCTGATGACAGTCTGTGCTTATGTGCGTGCGTTTCGTTGTCCCGTGTCCCGGGCAGGGGCACAAGGGCCGTGCGCGGACGGCCGGTCGGGTCGCCCAAAGGGCTGTCCAAACTACACCTCTTCGTCAAGAAATGAATAAGGGCAGGCCCCTTAGAGCCTGCCCTGAACTGTAATGGGATGGGTTGGGGCCGTGGCTCAGGGGCCAATGGGACAACCTCCTGCAGGGGGATGGGCCGGATTCGGCCCACGCCGATGCCGCCGTGGAAGTCCCGCTTCCTGGGAGAGAGGGCGACGGGCGTCCCCTGCTGCTGCCAAAAGCGGCGACGCTTTCCCGTGTGATACCTGGGCGAGAGGGCGATGGGTGTCCCCTGTTGCTGCCCTAGACTGAAACGCGCGCCATGCCCATCGGACGGCTGTTCATGTGCAAGGCCCCCGGCGTGTATGATGATCGTCGACGTATCGCGCAGGGGGCTGCGAGCCCGCTGCGCCAACGTGTTCGCTGGAAGGGACGACAGGGGAGGTGCGGCCATGCTTGGGAAGACTCATGTGAGCGCGGGTATGGCGGCATCTCTGCTGGTACTGCAGCCTGTGTCGGTCGCGCCGCTAGCGTGCGCTTTGCTTGGCGGGGCGCTCGGTGGATGGATCAGCGACATAGATGTGCGAGGGGCCAAGCTCGTGCGAGGGACAATCGTAAGCGCGTGCGTCGTGGCGCTTGCATTTGCGAGTCGCTTTCTTGCGGAAATGTTTTCCGAGGTAGAGGCGCTTCAGGCAATGGCCCCCGAGATGGGGCCTGCTTCTGTCGTGGGCGCAGCTCTTTTTGCGGCTATCACCTTGCTTGGCTCGGTCACGGCCCATCGTACATTCACCCACTCAATTGTAGGTTGTGTGCTGTGGTATGTAGCCGCCAGCTTGCTTTGGCCGCAGGTTGCGCCTGCATTTGGCATTGGTTTGTGCAGCCATCTCATCCTTGACCTGTTCAACAAAGCCCCCAAGGGATCAATGCAGCTGTTCTTTCCCCTCAAGACGCGCGTGTGCCTCGACGTGTGCCGTGCCGATGGTTTTGCAAACGCGCTCGTCTGGAGCGCCTCCGTTATTGTGTGCGTCGTGTACGTGGGATGGCTCGTCATCTCGCGCTTCTAATTATGGCGCTGACTGGCGGGCTATCCGGAAAGTTGCCGGAGCTCACCGCGGGGCGATCATGGGAGAGGTGGCCTGACTGGCTGGCTGTTCCGAGGGTCGCCTGGAACCCCGTGCGTAGGGAGTCTTGTGAGTCCACTGAAAAGCGCTGTTTGTGTTCAGGTGCACCAAGCCTTGATCCCCATTTCACCCGCCGTGAAAGCTCGCTGAAAAATAACCGCCTGTATTCAGGCGCACACTACCAGGCGCTTGGAATCGACGGGGGCGGATCATCGAAAGCTGCCGCCTGTGTTCAGATGCGCCGCAGTCGAAGGGACGTGGCTGAACTCAGGTTCAGGCCGTGCGCCACTGAACATTTGCTGCGCATGTTCAGGTGCCCGCAAAGGTGTTCAGAGCGGCCGCCCCTCCTTCACGTTTTAAAATTTTAAGCCAACTACCAGGTACTATATGCAGTTGTGATTGCATTGTTGCGTAATTGTGTTCGCATCTTGCCTGAACATGGCAGTGTTGATGTTCACCTCGCCGGGCGCGAATATGAGTGTCGTTCAAGGGGCGGCCAAAGCCGATCGGCCCCCTTGGACCACCGACACCCCGCCTCAACCTTACGTTAGGAGATCCTTCCTATGAGCCCGCTTCTTCTGGCCGCCACGCTGACCATCACCCTCGCATTCTTTGCCTACACCTTCGGCGTTTTCTCCGAGCGCCGCGCCGGTACTCTCAAGAAGGGCCACCTCGCCCTCTTCTGGCTGGGCCTGGCTTTTGATACCACCGGCACGACCATCATGTCCGTCATCGCCAGCGGCGGCGACGGCTCCATGTCGCCCCTGCATGCAATTACCGGCGTTGTGGCCATCGCCCTCATGCTTTTCCACGCCCTGTGGGCTACCCGCGTGGTTCTGCGCGGCAACGAGGCGGCTCGCGAGAGCTTCCATCGCCTGAGCATTTGCGTGTGGCTCTTCTGGCTCGTGCCCTACGTGGTCGGCCTGCTCATGGGTATCCCGGCTCTGCACTTCGGTGACTTCGCCGCCTGCGTCACCGCAATCGTCGGCGTCCTCGCCGTGGGCGTCGTGCTGTGCATCAAGGCCAACGTCGCCCGCCGCCAGGCCGCCGCGAAGTAAGACATATAAGAACTTGCATCTGTTCTTTGAGCCCGCATCTCAAGGTTACCTTGGGGTGCGGGCTTTCCTGTCCTGGCGAGGGGAAACACTCGGGCGAAGAATTGCGAGCAGGTAGACGCCGTGATCGACGGGGGCGCCACCCGCTGCGGCGAGGCGTCCACCATCGTGGACTGCACGGGGGAGGCCCCCCCCGCATGGCGAGGGCCGGGGCCGTGCCGCCCGAAGCGGTCCTCTCTGTCTGGGAGGGCGCCTGACTGAATAAGCACGGCAACCACAAGAACCGTCTGGTCCAAGGGGTCCGCTTTCCCACAAGGGGAGGCGGGCTTCTTGCGTTGTGGGGGCCCCGATGGGCGCGGGGCCGGTTGGGCGCACGAGCACGGCGGTGCGGTGCGGGCGAGGGGCCCGCCCTCCCGCGGCGCCCCGCGCCCTCCCGTCGGCGGGCCCCGGACGCGCCCGTGCGTGAAAAGGGGCCTGCGGCACCCGCGCGAGATCAAAAGGCGGGAATGGGGCACGGGGGATGCCGCGCTCAAGAAGGCCTCGGATGTGCGGCGGGCAGGCCGATGGGGATCGGCGGGGATAAGGGGTGGCATGCATTGGGCTCGCGGCCTGGCCGTGTGCCACCGGGTTGGGGAAAGCGGCTAAATTGCTAGTATTCTCCAGTTTGTGTCCATCCTGTGCAGGCGCGGCTCAACGCTTGCCCCCACCCTGCAGGCGCGTGTATAGTTCTCCCTCG
>CAKUFZ010000033.1 GCA_934654475.1 uncultured Coriobacteriales bacterium | reverse complement strand
AAGGCAGGCCCAACCCCCTGGCCGACGTCAACGTCCGCAAGGCCCTCGCCATGGCCGCCGACTGGGACGCCATCCGCACGGCCCTCTTCAAGTATGACGACGCCGTGCCCGGCTACCTGCCCATCCCCTTCGGCTCCTGGGCATACGACCCCAGCCAGGAGAGCCTCGCTCCCAGCTACGACATCGAGCAGGCCATGCAGCTCATGGCTGACTCCGGCTATGCCAGCGGTTTCGACATCTCGATGTACGTCACCAACAACCAGGCACGCGTCGACCTGGCCACCATGCTCCAGGCTTACTGGTCGGTCCTTGGCGTGAACCTGACCCCCGTCATCGGCGAGTGGGGCTCCTACTCCGACGCCGTCTGCGGCGGCAAGGCCGACACCTACGCCATGTCCTGGTCCTGGTACCCCGACCCCTACTTCTTCCTCAACAACCTGTTCGCCTCGAACCAGACGACGGCAATCGGCAACGGCGCCGGCTACGTCAACGCCGAGGTCGACGACCTGCTCCTCAAGGCCGTCCAGACCAACGACCAGGACGAGCGCGCCAAGTACTACCAGCAGGTCATCGAGATTGCGATGAACGACTGCGTGGGCGTGTACTATGCGGTTCCCAACGTGTTCTACGCCAAGAACCCCCGCGTCCACGATTTCGCGCAGCGCGCCGACTCCATGCTTCGCTTCGTCACGGCCAGCCGCAACACTTGGGTTGAGTAAAGCGTTTATTTGATAGGTTCTGCCGCGGAGGCACGCGTACTTCCAGCGTACCTCCGCTTTTCTCGTATTTGGGTGCTACCATAGCTTATTGGCCCTCAACAGCAAAAACAACAACGGTGGTGAACCAGGTGCTAAAAACAATTCTGAAGCGCGTTCTGCAGGCGATACCGACCCTGCTGATTGTCGTGACGTTCACGTTCATCCTCACGCGCATGATTCCCGGCAACCCTGCCCAGACCATTCTTGGTCCGCAGGCAACGGCTGAGAGCATCGCGGCAATGGAGACGAAGCTCGGCCTCGACCAGCCCAAGTGGGTCCAGTACATCGACTACGTCCTGTCGGTGCTTCAGGGCGACTTCGGCACGTCGTACTCCTACGACCAGCCCGTCACCGAGCTGATTGCCCAGCGCATCCCCGCAACCCTGCAGATCACCATCATCGGCCTTCTCATCGCCATCATCATCGGCGTCTGCATCGGCATCTTCTCCGCCCTCAAGCAGTACTCCGCAGGCGACTACATCTTCATGGTGCTCGCCCTCGTGGGCGTCTCGATGCCTATCTTCTGGCTCGGCCTCATGATGGTCAAGTATCTTGCGGTCGACCTGGGGTGGTTCCCCGTCTCGGGACGCGGCGACGGATCGTTTGGCGACCTGATCTACCACATGGTCTTGCCCTGCCTGTGCTTGGCAACCATTCCTACGGCAACCTTTGCCCGTATCACCCGCTCGAGCATGCTCGAGTCCATCCACGCCGACTCCATCAAGGCCCTGCGCGCCCGCGGCATCAAGGAGAAGGCCATCATTTGGAAGCACGCCCTGAAGAACGCCCTGCCGCCCATCGTGACGGTGCTCGGCCTTCAGATTGCCGGTTGCTTCACCGGCGCCATCCTGACCGAGAGCATCTTCTCCTGGCCCGGCATGGGCACGCTCATCGTGAAGGCAATCACCAATCGTGACTACATGCTCATCCAAGGTGCGGTTCTGTTCTTTGCCATCGTGTTTATCGTTGTCAACCTCGTCGTCGACCTCGTGTACATGATCATCAACCCGCGCGTGAGCTACGAGGGAGGTTCTAAATAGCCATGGCAAACAACACTGCTACCGCACAGGCCAAGGGTTTTGCGCCTGAGTACGACGAGGAACTGCTTAAGCGCGAGCGCAAGGCCAACAGCGCCTGGAGCAAGCTTCGCCGCAACAAGACCGCCATGGTCGGCCTCATCATCGTCGTCGTCATGATCCTTCTTGCCGTGTGCGCGCCTCTCTACACGCAGGTCACGGGCTTCCAGTTCAACAAGATCGACCCCGTCCACGGCTACCTTGAGCCCGGCACGGTCGTGAACGAGGGCGAGATGGCCCACATTCTCGGCACCGACAAGCTGGGCCGCGACCTTCTGTGCCGTCTGCTCTACGGCGCACGGACCTCGCTCATCGTCGCCTTCGGCGGCACCATCGTCGCCGGCCTCATCGGCGCCCTGCTCGGCCTCATCGCCGGCTTCTTCGGCGGCTGGGTCGACTCGCTCATCATGCGCATCATGGACGGCATGCTGTCCTTCCCCTTCATCCTTCTCGCCATCATCCTTATGACGGTGCTGGGATCGGGCCTGTTCAACGTCATTTTGGCAATCGGCATCGGCAGCGTGCCCAACTTCGCCCGCGTCCTGCGTGGCGAGGTCATCATCGTGAAGAACGCCGAGTACTGCAACGCCGCTCGCGTGCTGGGTGTTTCCAACGCCCGCATGCTCTTCACCCACATCCTGCCCAACGCCATCTCGCCGCTCATCGTGTACGCCACGCTGGGCATCGCCGGCGCCATCATCTCCGAGGCTGCCCTTTCGTTCCTGGGCCTGGGCATCACCGAGCCCACTCCCTCCTGGGGTCAGATCCTCTACAGCGGCAAGGACGTCATGAGCAACCACCCCATCATCTCCACGGTATCGGGCATCTTCATCCTTGTCACCGTGCTCGGCTTCAACCTGCTGGGTGACGGCATCCGTGACGTTATGGATCCCAAGATGAAGAAGTAGGCCTGTCCCTTTTTGGGATATGGCACGAACGACCCGACACGGCCGAGATCGAGGAGAACGACCAATGAGCGAACATGTGCTCTCAGTTAAAGACCTAAAGACGTACTTCCACACCGCCACGGGCATCGCAAAGGCCGTCGACGGCGTGAGCTTCACCCTTGACGCTGGCAAGACCATGGGCATCGTGGGCGAGTCCGGCTCGGGCAAGAGCGTGACCGCCACCTCCATCATGCGACTGCTCCCCCAGAACGGCAAGATCATGGGCGGCGAGATCGACTTCGACGGCGTCGACATGATGAAGCTCTCCAAGAAGCAGCTCGTGGCCCTGCGCGGCAACGAGATCGCCATGATCTTCCAGGACCCGATGACTTCTCTGGACCCCGTCTTCAAGGTGGGCAACCAAATGGTGGAGATGATCTGCGCCCACCAGAACGTCACCAAGGAAGCCGCCCGCGCCATGGCCATCGAGGCCCTGGGCCGCGTCGGCATCCCCAACCCCGAGAAGCGCATGGATGCCTATCCCTACGAGCTCTCGGGCGGCATGTGCCAGCGCGTCATCATCGCCATGGCCATCTGCAGCCACCCCAAGATCATCATCGCCGACGAGCCCACCACCGCCCTCGACGTGACGGTCCAGGCTCGCGTGCTCGAGCTTCTGCGCGAGCTGCAGCGCAACCTCAACACCGGCATCCTGCTCATCACGCACAACCTGGGCGTGGTTTGGGAGATGTGCGACGACGTCATGGTCATGTATGCCGGCCAGACGGTGGAGAAGGCCGAGACCAAGGAGCTCTATGCCGAGCCCCTGCACCCCTACACCTGGGGCCTGCTCGACTCCATCCCCAGGCTCTCCGACGAGTCCAAGGGCATGCTTACCACCATTCCCGGCGTTCCGCCGGATCTTCGCCTCACCGGCGAGTGCTGCAACTTCTGCAACCGCTGCCACTATGCGAAGGACATCTGCCGCACGTCTGTGCCGCCGCTGGTGGAGGTCAAGCCCAACCACTTTGTCGCCTGCCACCTCCAGAACGGCACCAACAAGCTCGAACGCGTCATCACGCGTGAAGTGGAAACTGAACAGACCAACAGGGAGGCCGAGTAATGGCAACCGAAGAGCGCACCGGCGAGCCCATTCTCAAGATTCGCCACCTGACCAAGGAGTTCCAGCTTAAGAGCGGCCTGCCCTTCGTGAAGGGCCCCGTCCTACACGCCGTGACCGACGTCAACCTCGACCTGTACGAGGGCGAGACGCTCGGCATCATCGGCGAGTCGGGCTGCGGCAAGTCCACCCTGGGCCGTACCGTCACCATGCTCCACAAGGCAACCTCGGGCACCGTTGAGTTTGAGGGCAGGAACATCTTCGACCTCAAGGGCAAGGAGCTCACGGAGCTGCGCAAGGACGTTCAGATGGTCTTCCAGGACCCCTTCTCGTCTCTGGACCCCCGTCTGACCTGCGGCGACCTCATCGCCGAGCCCCTCATCGTGCATGGCCTCATGCCCGACAAGAGAGAGCGCGACGCCTTCGTGCTCTCACTCATGAAGGAGGTCGGCCTTGACATCCAGCATGTCAACCGCTTCCCCCACGAGTTCTCGGGCGGCCAGCGCCAGCGCATCAACGTCGCCCGCGCCCTGGCCCTGAGCCCCAAGATCATCGTGTGCGACGAGCCCGTCTCGGCACTCGACGTGTCCATCCAGGCCCAGGTCCTCAACCTGTTCAACCGCCTGCAGCGCGAGCACAACATCGCCTACATCTTCATCAGCCACGACCTTTCGGTCATCAAGCACGTCTCCGACCGCATCGCCATCATGTACCTCGGCCATGTTGTGGAGCTCTGCGCGGCTGACCAGATTTACGAGAACCCGATGCACCCCTACACGAAGGCCCTGCTCTCGGCCATTCCGCCGGAGTCGCCCTTCCAGAAAAAGGAGCGCATCGTGCTCCAGGGCGAGATTCCCAGCCCCATCGGCGACCAGGTGGGTTGCCCGCTTGCAGGCCGTTGCCCCTACTGCACCGACCGCTGCAAGACCGAGCTCCCCGAGCTTAAGGACCGCGGCGACCGCCATCAGGTCGCTTGCTTCCTGTACGAGTAAGACCGCACGCACGTGCTTCAAGCAACCAGTAAAATTGCGGGTCGCATCTTCACCATGAGCTGCGGCCCGCACCGCGTTTGAGATCCTCAAAGGAGACGAACATGGGTATCACGAAGCAGCAGCTCCACCAGATGGTCCTGGACAACAAGGCCGAACTCCTCGACTTGTGCTCCAAGCTCATCCAGATCAAGAACCAGAGCCCCATCGACGACCAGCTTCCCGCCATGAAGTTCGTGGCCGACTGGCTCGCCGCCAAGGGCATCGGCTCTGAGATGCTCGAGCCCAACCCCGAGTATCCCGTCCTTCTGGCCAAGATGGGCAACGAGGACGGCTTCCGCGTCGTCCTGAACGGCCACGTGGACGTCGTGCCCGCGGGCGACCTCAGCGGCTGGAACTTCGACCCGTTCTGCGGCACCGTGACCGACACCAAGATCCTCGGCCGCGGCACCTCCGACATGAAGTGCGGCCTGGCCACCCTCATGTTCACCATGGGCCTTCTGAGCACCTCGGGCGCTGAGCTGGGCGGCGACATCAGGCTCCACGTCGTGTGCGACGAGGAGATTGCCGGCGGCGGCACCACGTGGCTCTGCGACAACGGCTATGCCGACGGCGCCGACGCCGTCATCATCGGTGAGCCCACCGGCCACGACACCATCGAGATTGGCCAGAAGGGCATCCTGCGCCTGACCCTCGTTGCCACCGGTGTCCCCGGCCACGGCAGCACGGGCAACTACAAGGGCGAGAACGCCATTGAAAAGCTCGCCCAGGTCCTCCCCTACGTCCAGCGCCTCACGCAGGTCGCTGGCCACTACAAGCCCGAGCAGGCCACGGCACTCGCCAACTCAAAGACCATCGCCGAGCGCTGCCTGCACGCCCCGGGTGTCGGCAACGTCATCGACCACGTGTCCACTAACATCGGCGTGATCGAGGGCGGCACCCGCGCCAACATCGTGCCCGACCGCGCCACGGCTCTCATCGACTGCCGCCTGCCTTGCGGCGTCGACCACGATGAGATCGTCGCCACCGTCAACGCCCTCATCGCCGAGTCCGGTGCCAAGGACGTGACCGCCGAGTTCAACTGGATCTCCGAGGGCAACTACACCGACGACACCTGCCTGCTCGTCACCAGCTACAAGAAGAACATCGAGGGCGTCTGGAGCGAGGAGTGCCTGCCGGCCTACCAGTGGGCTTCTTCTGACGCCCAGCACTACCGCGACCTGGGCTGCCCCACCATCCAGTTTGGTCCCGCCAACAACGACGGCATCCACGGCTACAACGAGGACGTCGACATCGAGGACGTCGTGCACGCCGCTGAAATCCACATGCTGTCGCTGTGCGACATGCTCGGCATCGAGTAGGGTCCACTCCCCTCTCTGACCGCGCGCTTCGTACCACTGGCACTACCTGCACCGCTGCTATAGCAAGGCACCCTGGAGACGTTGGAAAGTCCGCGTCTCCAGGGTGCCTTTTTTGATGCCTTGCTGTAGCAAAATGCCGCAGATAAAACCTCGGCCTGCCTACTTACTTCAGGCCGAACAGATAGAACAGGTTGCCCGCGTCCTCAAGACCCGAGAACTCAAGCCAACGCCTGAACTCGCTACCCTCGGGATAATCGACGGTCTTGCGGCTCTTGCAGTCCTCATGCAGGGTGTCGAGAGCAATGTGCAGGATGTGGCCGTTCTCGATGACCTTGCCCTTGCGGCCTTCCTCGGTGTACTTGCCGGGAACCTGCGAGGGATCGAGCACGATGACGGTGTCGCCGTCCTCATCGATGCCCACAACGGCGACGAAGTGGCCGCCGTGCGAGAGCAGGCCCACCCAGCCGTCCTCGGGACGGTCGCCGCCGACATTGGCGATGCCCATGTAGCCGGCAAGGAGCAGCGAGCGCACGAGCTCCTTGTCCATGGTCACGACCAGGTCGAGGTCGAAGCGCTCGGCCAGGTAAGGGGCAAGCTTGCCCATGTCGGTACCCGGGCTGTGGTTGGCACCCACCGATGCCGAGAGCTCCAGGGCATCCGCCAGCGAGAACATCTCACCGGTGAGGTTGGTGATGGCCATGCTGGCCGAGCACACGCCGCAACCGGCATCGCTGATCGAGGTCGTGGGGTTGTACAGCTCAGGGCAACCCGTGTTGGTGGGGTACAGCACGTGCGGGTAGTTCTTCTGGTTCACGTAGTACATTGGTTCAATCCCTTCTTCCGTCAACATATCGCTTGCCATCATACGTAAAACCTCTCATACAGGTCGGGGCGGACCCACTCAAGCCACTTCATGCTCTTATGGCGCTTGTCCACCTCATCCTTGAACAGAGTGCAGACAAAGTAGGTGTCGGGCTTCTCGACGAGGTTGGCAATGATGAAGCCGTCAGGGTCGCAGCACATGGAGCGGCCCACCTTCACCGGGCCGCGCGCCGTGGGGCCCGTACGATCGCACGACACGCAGTACACGCCGTTCTCCGACGAACGCGCGCGGTTGCAGATCTCCCACAGGTCGTCATCGGGATACGCCCAGCTGCTGGAAACGGCCAAGACGTCGCAACCGTGCAGGGCATAGCCGCGCGCAAGCTCGGGGAAACCGAAGTCGGCGCAAATCATGATGCCGACCTTCATGCCATTGAGCTCGAACATCCCGAGCTCATGGCCAGCCTCGATCGTGTCGCGCTCCTCGTTGTAGAGGTGAATCTTGCAGTAATCGGCAAGAATCGAACCGTCGGGGGCGAACACAGTCGCCATGTTGTACAACTTGCCGTCGGGGCGGCGCTCAAGACGGCCGGCAAGGATGTTGATTCCCGTCTGCGCAGCTAGTCCCTTCCAGAACTCAAGGGCACGCGCGGTCATGGCCTCGTCCACCTGCTCGAGCGGCACGCCGCCTTCCAGGCATCCCTCATGGAACAGCATGAGGTCGACGCCCTTCTCATTTTCCGCCACACGCAGCGCCATGGCGCGAGCGTTGCTCATGTTCGCATCGAAGGCGTTGTCCTCAACGCTCACCTGGACGGATGCGACCTTGATGCTAGGGCCTTGCGACATTGCCAATCCCTCCAATCAACCTCATAGCAAGACGGACACTCAAGCGCCTCCCGCTCCTCGCAAGGGAGAAACGGGAGGCGCCCTTCAGCGTTTGGCCAGGCCTCTCAATACGCCCGATGAACCCGGCAAAAAGCAGGTGCTCCCCTACTTCACGCCCTTGTCGTCAAGATCGCCGCACATGGCGCGGTACGCGACGTCGGTGGAGTCGATGGCGGCGTCGCGCTCGAGAGAGCGGGCGTAGGCGCGTTCCTTCATCAGCTCGCGATAGGCGGCTGCAGCGGCATCGTCACGGGCGACCTTCTCGGCACGACGACGGGCGGCCTGGGCACGCTCCTCCTCGCGAATCGCAGGGGCGGCGGCGCGCTCCTCAGCGCGGATGGCACGAATCTGCCTGCGCTGGGCATCCTGAGCCTCCATGTAGGCGTCCTGCATGTCGGCCTGAGCGACCTGATAAGACGTGAGCAGCTCGCGCTCGCGGGCCTTCGCGGCCTCGACCTTGACGTTGCGCTCCTCGCGCATCGCCTCGCGGGCCTCGCGGGCCTGGGCCTTCTCGTCCTTGCGGCGGGCCTTCTCGGCGGCACGGGCGAGACGGTACTCCACGTCGGCGGCATCCTTGAGCCTGCGCCACTCCTCGCGAAGCATCGCTTCCTCGCTCACGCGGGCCTTGCCTGCCTCCGAGCGAGCCTGCACGCGGGCATCCTCTTCCTCCAGGCGAACCTTGCGGGTGTCCGCGCAGAGGTTGTCACGCGCGGCACGCAGCTCAGCCTCGCGGTCTGCAAAAACCTTGAGCTGGTCGTCCGTCACACCGGCGCGCTTGGCGTCGCGAAGCTCCGCCAGAGCGATGGCGTGCCTCTTCGTGGCCTCCTCAATCGCGTCGGCACGGGCGTCGTTCACCTTGGCACGCGCCTTGAGCTGCTCGTCAGATTCTTTGATCCGGCCGACCGTGCCCCTCGTACGAGAGCGGCGCAGCTCGCGCAAGGCCTTCTTGTACTCGCGGCGGGCCAGGACGGCGCGCTCGTTGGCCTCGACCCAAGCGGTGCGACCCTCGGCGCGGGCAAAGCCCTGCTCGACGGCAATTTCCCACGAGCCGCGCTTGTAGGCGTCCTCGGCGTCGTTGCGGTCGTGACGCGCCTGTGCCAGGGCGTGCTGGTGGGCAGGGCCCTCCTCCTTGCGGAAAGCACGCTGCTCGGCGCGGGTCTCGCGGCGCAGCGTCGCGGCGTCCAAGCGGGCCTCGACCCACTCGGTGCGACCCTCGGCGCGAGCCAGCTCGCGGTCGACGTTCATCTGCCATGCCTCGGCACGCGCCGCATCATCGGCGGCAAGGCGCTCCTCGCGCAGGCGCTTCACCACCTGCGCATCGGCGGCATCCTCCTGCGCGTACTGCTCGCGCTTGCGGTTCTTGAGCTCACGCAACGCGGCACGCTGCAGGGCCTTAGACACGGAAGGTTTGGGCGTCACGACCTGCGCGGCAGGCGCGACCTCTTCGATCTTCGTAGACTCCTTCATGGCGAATCTCCCCATCAAGTCGGAAACGCATGTGAGTACGAGACGTGCCTCTCGGGGCTAGAGCAGCTCCTTGGGGCACGTGGTGATAACGACGGCGTTCTCGCCGGTGTAGGTGCCGATGACCGGGCCCATCCAGCTGGGCTCGGGATTGTAGGCAACGCCAGCGGCGTCAAAGGCCGCCTTGAACGCATCGACGCGGTCGAGGGCGTTGGAGTGGCTGAAGCGCACCTCGCACGGGCCCTGCTTCTCCTCGATGGACTTCACGTAAGCGGCGCAGTCCTTGAGCAGGCCCTTCACGCCGCGCGACTTCGTGACCGTCTCGATGACGCCGTCGGGCTTGTCGAGGGCCAGGATCGGCTTGAGGTTGAGCAGGCCGGCGGCCACGCCGGCGGCCTTGCCGATGCGGCCGCCCTTGACGAGGTTGTCGAGCTGGTTGAGGGCCACGATAGTCTGAATCTCCTGGGCCATGCGGCGCATGTGCGCGGCGGCCTCCTCGAGGGTAGCGCCCTTGTCGCGCATGCGGATGGCCTTCTCGCACATGAGCGAGTTGCCCTCCTGCACGGCAAGGGAGTCGATGACCTCGACCTTGATGCCGTCCTGGGCGCAGATGTCGGCCGCCATGCAGGCCGAATGGTGCGTGTCGGACACACCGGAGCTCAGCGTGATGCAGATGACGCCCTCGCAGCCCTCGGCCGCGGCGCGAAACGCCTGCTCGAACTTGCCCGGCGCGGGGCACGACGTCTTGGGAAGGCCCTGGGGCAGGTACTCGGCCATGCGGCGGAAGAACTCCTCGGGCAGCATGGTCTCGCCGTCGATGTACTCCTCCTCGCCAAAGCGCACGGTGAGGGGCACAACGGAGACGCCCTGTTCCTTCAGGCGCGGGGTGGGCGTGGCGCTCGTGGAATCAAGAACAATTGCGAACAAAGTAAGCTCCTCACTGAAGAGAGACATTTTGCCGATAAGTATAACCCATGTACGCGCCAGCCAATCGCGAGGCGGGCACGCGTGCCGCAAGCGGCTCGAATGGAATCGGGTGGCGACACCGTACGGCCCGCGCCCTACTCCCTGCCTGCGATGCAGTCCAGGAAGCGCTGGCCGAAGCGGGCGGCCTTGGCCTGGCCCACACCCTGCACCTCGAGCAGCTCGTCGAGGTCGGCCGGACGTTTGCGCGTCATGTCGGCAAGCGTTGCGTTGTTGCACACGATATAGGCCGGCACGCCTTCCTCGCGGGCAATGTTCGCGCGCAGCGCACGCAAGCGCTCGAACAGCTCCTCGTCGATGTCGTCCGCCACGGCAGCGCCGCCGCGCCCGAACGTCGAGCCCTTGGAGCCCGTGACCTCCCGGTCGGGGGCGGCGTTGGCACGCATGCGCTTGGGCACTTTGAGCAGATAGGGGGTCTTGTCGCGCAGGAGCCACTGCCGGCCCGCCTCGGTGACGTAGACCGTGGGATACTGCCCCGGCGTGACTGCCAGCAGGCCCGCCTCCTCAAGGGAGTCGAGCACGAAACGCACGCGCTGGGTGCTCACGTCAGACATGATGCCCCAGGTAGAGAGGCCGTCATAGCCCGCCTCCATGATGCGCTGGGCATGCGAGCCGCGCAGCACGTCGACGACCGTGGACTTGCCGGCCGTGCGGCCCAGCCCTGCGATGCGCAGCACGCAGCTCACGACCTTCTGCGCCTCCACGGTGGCGTCCTGCTCCTCCACGTCGGTCGAGCAGTTGGAGCAATGCTCGCAGCGGAAGGGCGTGTCGGTCTGGCCGAAGTATCGCAGCAGGTACGAGCGCAAACAGTCGGTCGTGGTGCAGTAGAGCGTCATCTTCTTGAGGCGCTCGCAGTCCCGCGCATACAGCAGGTCGGCCGTCTCGGGGTCGCAGCCGCCCGACTCAAGCTCATCTCGACTGCGGTCGATGAGGAACTGGCAGGTCTGCACATCCTTCTTGTTGTAGATGAGGATGCAGTCGGCAGCCGACCCGTCGCGTCCCGCACGCCCCGCCTCCTGATAGTATCCTTCGAGGTCAGACGGCATGTTGTAGTGGATGACAAAGCCGACGTTGGACTTGTCGATGCCCATGCCGAAGGCGTTGGTGGCCACCATCACGTTTGCCCGGTCGTAGAGGAACTCCTCCTGGTTGGCATGACGCTCCTCAGGGGAAAGGCCCGCGTGATAGCGCGTGGAGGCAAAACCCTCCTGCCACAGCAGCTCGCAGACGTGCTCCACGGCTTTGCGCGTGGAGCAATACACGATGCCCGTCTGGCCGAACTGCCCCACTTGACCTGCGGCGTCGCGCTTTGCGGCACGGGCCGCGACGAGACGCAGAAGCGTGCGGTCCTTGTCACGCGGCTCAGGGCGCTCCACTCCGAAATAGAGGTTCGGCCTGTCGAAACCGCCCACGAGCACGAAGGGGTCGCGCAGCTCGAGGGCGTCCACGATGTCGCGGCGCACCTCCTCGGTGGCGGTCGCCGTGAGGGCGGCCACGGCGGGGCGGGCGGGCAGACCCTCCACGAACCCGGCGATGGCGCGATAGTCGGGGCGGAAGTCCTGCCCCCACTGCGACACGCAGTGCGCCTCGTCCACGGCCACGAGCGAGATGCGCGCGGCCTGGGCAAGCTCGGCCATGCGTGGCGTGGAGAGGCGCTCGGGTGCCACGTAGAGCAGCTTCACGTCGCCCGACAAGGCACGCGAAAAGGCCCGGGCCTGCTCGTCGGCGCTTTGGGTGCTGTTGACGCATGCGGCGGGAATCCCGG
This sequence comes from uncultured Coriobacteriales bacterium, assembly GCA_934654475.1. Lineage (GTDB taxonomy): Bacteria > Actinomycetota > Coriobacteriia > Coriobacteriales > UMGS124 > UMGS124. The sequence continues at coordinate 4,345 of CAKUFZ010000033.1, read as the reverse complement.
CTTGCTCCAAGCCTGCTACCTGGTCTTTCATAAGCGAGATGAGCGGGGACACCACAAGCGTGAGCCCCGGCAGCAGCAGCGCGGGTATCTGGTAGACCACCGACTTGCCGGCGCCGGTGGGCATGACGCCGAGCACGTCGCGGCCGACAAGCACCTGTTCCACCAGGTCGCGCTGGTTGGGACGGAAGTCGTCGTAACCGAACCGCTCCTTGAGGGCGGCGCGGGCATCTTGCATGGTGGGCATCTAGGCTCCTTGAGTCATTTTGCTGTATGGGGACGATTGTATGCCCGACACGGATAAAATGGGTCCCACAAGACGCATCCCGCGCGGCACGCGCCTCGCTGGATGTCGCACGCCATCAAGAGACAGGCAGGTACCAGCTTCATGACCCCGTATATTCACCGCGTCGCCTATTACGAGACCGACCGCATGGGCATCACGCACCACTCCAACTACATACGTTGGATGGAGGAGGCGCGCGTGGACTACCTGGACCAGATTGGCTGGAACTTCGCGCGGCTCGAGGACGAGGGCATCACCTCTCCCGTGTTGGGCGTGGAATGCTCGTACAAGAAGCCCACCACCTTCGAGGACCGCGTGTCCATCGTGGTAAGCCTCGCCGAATACACGGGCGTGCGCTCGACGTTTGCCTACACCATGAGCAAGGTCGACCCTGAGACGGGACGCAGCCGCGTGGTGTTCACGGGCACCTCGCAGCATTGCTTCGTGAACCCGCAGGGGCGCCCCATGCGCGTAGACAGGGAGCTGCCGGCCTTTGACGCGGCGCTCAAGGAAGAGTTGGCGAAGAACGAGGCCCGCTAGGGCGGGACAGGGAGCCCAGGGGGGCCAAGCAGTGCGGGTGGCCCAGGCGGATCAGGCCAGCGAAGACACACGAAACACCTGGCCCTCAAATTTGTAACGGAATCGAAAGCACACTCCCGAAAGGAAGCAAAATGGAGAACAAGCAGGTCAAGCTCGGTATCATCGGCGCCATGGACGTGGAGGTCGCCACCCTCATGGACCACACGCAAGACGCCGTACTCAGCGAGCGTGCAGGTATGCGCTTCTGCGAGGGCACGCTCGCCGGCATGCCGGTCGTCATTGCCAAGTGCGGCGTCGGCAAGGTGTCGGCCGGCATGTGTGTGCAGGCCATGTGCGACCTGTACGGCGTAACGCACATCGTGAACACGGGCGTGGCAGGCTCGCTCGACGCGCAGATCGACATCGCCGACCTCGTGGTGAGCACCGACGCTCTCTACTATGACGTGGACGTCACACCCTGGGGCTACGAGCCCGGCCAGCTCCCCGGCATGGACTGCCTGGCCTTCCCCGCCGACCCCACCCTGCGCGTCGCCATCGAACATGCCGCCGCGCTCGCCGCACCCGACGTGCGCGTGTTCGCGGGCCGCGTCGTCTCGGGCGACCAGTTCATCGCCTCCTCGCAGGCAAAGGAGCGCCTGGCCCAGGAGTTCGGCGGCATGTGCTGCGAGATGGAAGGCGCTGCCATCGCCCATGCGTGCCATGTGAACGGCGTGCCCTACGCCGTAGTGCGTGCCATCTCCGACAAGGCCGACGGCTCGGCCGAGATGACCGACCCCGAGTTCGAGACCTCCAGCGCCATGCGCTGCGCCGCCGTGGTGGAGGAGCTCTGCCGCGCAGGTCTGTAGCCTGCCAAAACGAGGCGCTCTGGGCGCGCGCATGCGCGCGCCGCCGAATCACATCATTACAGCAGGTCGAAAAGCGATCCCTGGCGCGAGGGGTCGATGCCGGTGTCCTGCGTCTTCTTCTTGCGCGGGGCACGCGGCTTCTTGGGCTTGGCGGGAGCTGCAGGCGCGTCGGGCGCGACAGGTGCGGGCTGCTCCTCGAGGGCGAGACGGGTGGGCTGCGCCGCGGCCTGGGCAGCCGCCTCAACGCGTGCGGCCACCTCGTCGGCACGCACGAGCTCGATGCCCTGAGCCTTGAGGCTCAGGAACTCCTCGACCGCCTCGCGCATGCTCGCAGGCACGCGCATGACGACGGTCTTCTCGCCCCACTTGGCCTTGCGGCCGGCGCCGGGGCGCGCTCCTCCCCTGCCCTTGTGAGGTGCGCCGTCCTTATCTGCCTGGACTTTCTGCTCTTCGCCCACTGCTCGCACTCCCGTCTCGCTGATTTCGTTACGGAAGTATATACGATGAGTGGGCGCTCCCTAAAAACTACCCATGGCCAAAGAGCCGAACCTACTTCGCGCGGGCCGCGAACTCTTCGAAGAAGGCGCGGGGCTCACGCGTGCCGATGACGTCGGACAGGTCGCGGCGGAACACAAGGCCGGCAGTCCAGTCGCCCCACACGCGGAACTTGCGCTCCCAGCCGGGCAGTGCGAGGCCGTGGTAGACGCGGTGAGCCATCCAGGCAAGCCAGCCGTTGAAGCGAATCTTGGCGCCGCCCTTGGTGAGGGCACCGCTCGTGAAGGCGCCATACGAGGTGCCCAGGCCTGCCACCATGCCGGCGTTCTCATGGCGATACTCAGCCATCTCGCCGCCGCGCAGCCAGATGAGCAGGTTCTTCGTGAGGACCTTGCTCTGACGCATGGAATGCTGGGCGGTGGGGGCGCAGGAACCGTCGGGCAGGCCGTGGCCCGTGAGGTCGGGCACGCAGCTGCAGTCGCCCACAGCAAAGATGCCCTCGAGCACCTCGCCGTCGCGACGAACGCGCAGGTCGGCACCGCACACGACGCGACCGCGCGGCTCAAGGGGCAGGTCGCTGCTCTTGAGCACGGGGTTGGCCATGGCGCCGGCGCACCACAGGATGGAGGCAGCGTCGTAGCTGGCGCCGTCGGACGTGACGACATGGCCGTCCTGGGCGCTCTCGACGCAGGTCTTGAGGTGAATGTGGGCGCCGCGGGCCTCCAGGTGGGCAACCGCCTTGCTCGACTGCGCCACGGTGAGCTCGGGGAAGACCTTCTCGGCAGCCTCGATGAGGTGGAAGTTGAGCTCGGAGGGATCCAGGCGCGCATCTTTCTTGCAAATCTTGCAGGCGAGGTCAAAGAGCTCGGCGAAGCCCTCCATGCCCGAGAAGCCGCCGCCCACGGTGATGAGCGTCATGAGGCGCGTACGCTCAGGCGAGCCCTTGGGGAGCTCCGCGGCGCACGAGAGGTTCGAGATGAGGTTGTCGCGCAGGTAGACGGCCTCTTCGGTCGCCTTGAGACCCACGGCGTTCTCGGCAATGCCGGGAATGGGGAACGTGCGCGTCACGGCGCCCAGGGCGACCACAAGCGCGTCGGCCTCGAGCTCGAAGGCGTTGCCGTGCACATCGGCAAGAGCCACGCGCTTCTCGGCGGCGTTGATGGCGGTGACGCGGGCACGCACGATGCGCGTCTTCTTCAGGTGCATGGCGAAAGGCGTCTCGATGTGGCGGGGCTCGATGGCACCCGAGGCGACCTCGGCCAAGAAGGGCTGGTAGACGCACGCCGAGCGCATGTCAACGAGCGTGACCTGAGCCTCCCCATCTTGGAGCTTCTTCTCGAGGTCACGAGCGATATAGAAGCCGCTCAGACCACCGCCGAGGATGAGGATGCGCTTCACGTGGTTTCTCCCTAAGAGACGGGCGTGCACAGACGCCATACTGGTATATAGTCCTTGAAGCGTGTAGATTACACCTTTTCAGAATCCAGCTCGGCCCAGCAGGGTATAACAGCGTGTTCTCCAGCAATTACGCGCCAAGACGCACCACCGCAACTCGCACATGGCACGACAAGAAGGGAAACCCATGGCATTCGACATCCAGGTGAAGATCAAGAGGCTCGACCAGGAGCTGCCCCTGCCCCGCTACGCCAACCCCGGCGACGCGGGTCTGGACCTCTACAGCGCCGTCGACGTCGTCATCGAGCCGATGAGGCGCGTCATGATCCCCACGGGCGTCGCCATCGCGCTTCCGGAAGGCTACGCCGGCTTCGTGCAGCCCCGAAGCGGCCTGGCCGCCAAGAAGGGCCTGTCCATCGTGAACACGCCCGGCCTGGTCGACTCGGGCTACCGCGGCGAGCTCAAGGTCATCGCCATCAACACCGACACCGACGAGCCCATCACCATCGCCCGCGGCGAGCGCGTGGCGCAGCTCGTGGTGCAGCGCGTGCCCGCCGTCGAGCTTGTGGAGGTCGACGAGCTCGACGCCACCGAGCGCGGCGAGGGCGGCTTCGGCTCGACCGGCCTGAGGTAGCGGCAGCCGCAGGGGGAACGCGGGCGCAGAAAAAACGCCCGGCGCGGATGGCCTGGCAATAAGAACCGCTCAGCCAGCACGCGCAAGATAGAAATCGTTACAAAAATCCCCGCCCCTCGGACGCAACATCCGGAAGGCGGGGATTTTCTTATC
>CAKUFZ010000032.1 GCA_934654475.1 uncultured Coriobacteriales bacterium | reverse complement strand
CGGTCTTGGCAACCATACGACCCCCAACGACGACGGCAACAAAGACATGCACCGGAAAACCTGGCATGAAATATCAAGGGCGCCCGCGGCCAGACCGCATTCGGCCTTGCCCTGGCACCCTCCTCACATGCCGACAGTCCCCAGTGGCCGCAGCGCGACCCTGTCGACAGAATGTAAGTATACCCCTAACAAGTCCCTCGTTGAAGCGGTCATCAGAAGCAATTTAGCCCAATTTGGCGATGCGCCCACAACGCTTAAAGCGCGCAGGGCGCATCCTGTCAAACCCCTGCCCTTTGCAGGGTGCACATCCACCAAAAAACCTCCCCCGCCGGGGCATTGCCCATCAGCGGGGGAGGTTCTTGGGAGGGTAGACTCACACGCGAGTCCACTCAAAAACTCAAATGAAGCGAAAAGAGCTTAGAGCTTCTGGAAAACCTCGGCGAGCATGCCGTCGGGGCCGTCGATCATCACAGAACGTACATGGCCGAAGACAGCGATGACGGTCTCGACCGGGTCGCCGTGCACGTTGAAGCCGGCATCGGCAGCCCTCTTGGCAACCGCCTCAACGTCATCGACGATGTAGGACATGGCGAAGATGCCGGCGTTCTCAGGCTTGGCGACGTCGGACATCGGGTTGCCCTCGATGGAGAAGCTCAAAGCCTCGACAACGGGGGTGTTGGAGCCGGAGTAGTACACCATACGAGAGTGCGTACCCTCAGGCAGGCCCAGAATCGGGTCAACCAGACCGTCGGTCAGCTCCTCGTCATAGACCTTCGGCATGCCGATGACCTCGGTCCAGAACTTGTCGGCAACGTCCATGTCGCTGACAACGAGGGCGATGTCGGTCATGTTCTTGAACAGGCCGTCAAACTCGGGGCGAGGCTCGGAAACAGACTCGATCATGGTCGTGGGGATACCGTCCACGCCGCAGAGCACTGCCTCGGAGACCGTGGAGTCACTCCAGTCGGTGGAGTACTCATAGGGCTCGCAGTAGTAGGAATAGCCCAGCTTGGTGAGGTGCTTATGGACAGCCTTGTTGTTGTCGCAACGCATGGCAACATCGAAGTAACCGGGGTCGTAGCCGTTGCGATCGGCGGTACGGATGCAAGCACCCGTGCGGGCGTCAAACTCGATGAACTGAAGCACTGTGGACTGGTACTCGTTCTTGACCATTGCATAACGCGCGCCGCCCTCGAGGCCGTACAGGGCCTTGACTTCCTCAGGCAGGAGGATACCGGTGCCCACCAGCGTGTACTCGAACATGCCGGTGAAGAAGTTGATGCTCTTGTCCAGGTCGTTGCAGGAGATGCAAATACGCATGACACCGGAATCGGGCTTGGGCTCTTCAGCGGCCTGCTCAGCGCGAGCAGGGGTGGTGGTGATGCTAGCGGCAGCAGCTGCAGTGGCGGCCACGGCGGCACCGGTAACGAACGAACGACGAGAAATATGCTCAGCCATGATGGCTCCCTAGAAAAAGGCCGGGCATTTCGAGTGAAACACCCGGCCAGTTGATTTAGGCGTCGTACCTAAGCGGATCTATACAGTTCCGCTTCCCACTCAAATGCGGGTTCTCGTCCGCAAGGCGCGCAGGGCCGACGTGCGCGGTGCGGGCCTTTGGCCTACTGGAGTACTCTAGGTCCTGCGCACGGAGCTGGCCTTGCGACGAGTCCCGTGGAGAACGCAGCGGACGAGGTTCCGCTACAAACTTTCTTACTTCACGGTGTCAGCGAAGAGGTCCTGCATGCCCTGGTTCAGCTTGTTGACGGTCAGCGTAGCGCCGGCGACAGAGTCAACCTTGACGGTCTGGCCGTCGATGACAGCGTCGACGTACTCCTGGAGCTGATCGTCGTTCATGAACATGTTGTCGCGACCCTGGACAACCTGGATGTCGGTGATGGCGCCGCCAGCAACGGTGACCTGAATGGTGAACTTGCCCTCGTTGCCGTTGATGACCTGCTCGTAAGTGCCATCGGCCTTCTTCGTGATGTCGATGAGGGCAGCGAGGTCCTGCTGGGGGAGTTCCTCGGCGACGGTGGAGCGGCCACCAAAGGCGGTGTCGGCAGCAGCGCGGCCCGAAGCGATGCACTCAGCGAGGAACATGCCGTTCTGGTACAGGTTGGCGACGTAGGAGCCGAGCTCGCCAGCCTCGTACAGACCCTCGATGGGCGTGCCGTCCCACTTCAGAACGCGGGACTGGGTGTCGCGCTTAGCGCCACCGGTCGTGGCAACGAGCGTGGGGGTGATGCCCACGGCGTAGAACGGAGGCGTGTCGATGGGGGCCATGGTCTCGGGATCGCGGCCGAACTCGTCGGAACCAGCCTCGATGCCAGCGTTGTAGGCGTCGATGGTGGCCTGGAGAGCGTCGGCGTCGCGGCCGATGAGCTCGGCGAGCTCAGCGATGGAGTCGGCCTTGGTGATCCAGCCCTTCTCAATCTCGACGGAGTTGTCGTCAGACCAGGTGTAGCCGAGCGTGGTGATGGGCCAAGAGAGCCACTTGGTGACGATGGCGCCGGCCTGGCAGGTCTTGTCGTCGAAGATCAGGCTGACGGGCAGGGCGCGGTCATGAGGAACATCCACGTAGTGGCCGTACTGCTTGTACTTCATGTGCTGACGGTGGTAAGCAGCGGACTCGTTGTAGAAACGCTTGTCCTCAGCGTCAACCTCAATCCAGGAGCCGGCGGGCATGGAGAAGGCGCGCATGAAGGTGCTCTCGTAATCCGGCACCTTGATGCCGAGCCACAGGCCACCGGACTGAGTCTGGTTGCGCATGTGCCAAATCTCAGCGCCGAGGCCCATGAGCATCTGGATGGCGTCGCCGGTGTTGCCAGGGGTGCCGCCGGTGTAGACCATGTCCATACCGTGGAAGTCGCGCTGCATCTGGAGGTTGTTCTCATAGCCGCCGCAGGCAAGCACAACGCCCTTGGAAGCGCCGATGCGCTCCTCGGTGCCCTTGTTGTTCACAACGCCGCCGACGATCTTGCCCTCAGCGTCGACGATGAGCTGGGTCAGCGGGCACTCCCACTCGACCGTGATGTTCTCGCGGGACTCAACGGCACGAGAGAAGCCGCGCCACACGCCGCCGTACTCGAAGGGAGCGCCAGCGGAAGCGTCACGGACGTGGCCGGAGCAGCCCACGAAGCTGGAGCCGTCGAGGTCCGGGAACTCGGTGACGAGCTTGCCCCAGGTGATGGGGCCACCGGAGACGTAGCCGAGCTCATAGCCCACGGGCGAAACGGTGCCCTGAATCCACTCGGGCTGATCAGCGAACTCCTTGCACATCCAGTCGAGGTAATCCTCGGGGATGGGGTTGGGCTTGAAGCAAGAAGCGACGTAGGTCTTGAAGGTGTCGAGATCATCGACCGAAGGAACGATGACGGTCTGGCCGGAAGCGATGGAGTTACCGCCAGCCTGGCCCTCGTCGAGCTTCTCAATGATAAGAACGTTGGCATCGGGATCGATGTCGTTGGCCTCGAGGGCAGCAGCCTCGCCAGCAAGACCATAACCCACGACGAGGAGGTCTACCTCGCGGTCGAACTGAGCGTCCTCGCCCTCGGCCAGAGCCAGAGGAGCGATGGCGGCGAAGCTCGTCGCGGCGGCGCCAGCAGCGGCGCCCTTGAGCAGATCCCTACGCGTGCATGCCTTGGACATACCTTTCCTCCTTTTTCTTGGCAGGCAGCTTGCCTGCCTGGAAGCTCGCGCCCCTTTGCGCGGTCTTCCATATACCACTAGGTTGCCCCCGCACATCTTCGCTTCCCCCTTGGGCTGCGTTGTCGTGCGGTGTGCCACCCATAGTGGACTTCAGGGTCCTTTGCCGATAGGTGCATTTAGAATGGACTTCAAAGTACCTGGTAGATGGTGTCAAGCAATGAGACCCAAAAGAGGTCCCCCTACAAATGCAGGGTTGCTCGCGAACGGCAAGGTTCGCTTTGCAGGGGGCGAAAAATGCACGTGCGCGAGCCGGTTTTTGCCCGTCTGCAGACCCAGCAAGGCCCTTGCAAAATGTCAAGCACAAGAACGCAGGGGCGGCCCCTAAACGTTGCAGCGGCTCTCGACAAGGTCGATGAGCTCTTGCTGCGAGTGCACATCGAGTTTGCGATAGATGCGTTTGACATGAGTTTTCACGGTGTTGTACGACAACGTGAGTTCATCGCGGATGTGATAACCGTTGTGTCCGCGCGCAAGCATCCCGAACACCTCGCGCTCGCGCTCGGTAAGACCGCACTCACCCGCAAGGGCATCGCAGGAGCTCTCGATGAGCGCATCACGATCGGGCGGCATGTCAACAGGAACAGGGAGCTCCTCGACGGGCTCCACGCCTTGAATCGTGTCGGCAAAGGTAAAGCCGCGCAGGCCAAAAATCACATAGGCAAAGAGAGCGAGGACCACAACGCTCGTGACAAGCGATGCCCCATCGGGATGTGTGGCAAGCAAAGCGTTGCAAAGGTGCCCCAGGTCGGCGCCGAGAAACGTTCCTGCGCTGCCAACAATCGCCCCACAGGCAAGCACCGCCAGGCTGCCGGCCATGTTGCGCGCACATAGGGCCGCCATGACCGTCCACGACAAGACTTTGAAGCATGAGTTTCCGGCATACAGCAACCCATTCGCCGCGCTGGGAGCCACGTTGAGCGGGGCAAGCAGGAACCCTGCAACCACAAGAAGCGCCGCCACAGCAAACAACCCGTCATCGTGGCCGCCTTTTCCATCGGGAGCCAGCACAAACCACGCAACAGCCGCCAACAGCACGCAGAGGCTGAGATAGCTCGAGACGGGAGTGAACTGGGAGATGCGCAACGACAAGGCGAATCCAAACGCGGCGGAAAAAATGAACATGAGGATGTACAGCTGATGTCCGAGCGACAAAAACGACCGAGGACTCGCCAACGCAAGCTGTTCGACCGCTTTGCCCTCAATAGACTCGCGCCATACGGGGGTCACCTCGCGCCACAGGAGCAGAAGGACCGACAAGGTGATAACAGCATCGATAACGACTGACGCACGAAACGACGGGACGGGCGACACCGTCGTGACAAGCGTTGCCACGAGCACGGCGCATGCCACACCGATAGAGGTGCGCTGGGGAGAGTCAGCATGGGCAAATGCGATGCCCATGAGATAGTGATTGGCCGTACCAGCCAAAGACAGCAACATGAGGCCCATAGTCACCGCTGTAGGACTTCCCGGCACGCAAAGAAGCAGCCCAGCTCCCACCGCTGCACAGGCAAATGCAATGGGCGGCACCACGCGCACCTTGATAAAGTCGGGGTGGCGCAAGGCAGAAAGCAGTACAGCGAGCCCCACCACAATGCCCACCAGAGTCTGGAATTCGCGAGCCAAAGGAAAGGTTCCACTCGTCACCGGGAAGATGCCATTGTTGAGAAGCCAGACTTGATAGGTCTCCAGCACAAGTGCCAGACTTGGCAACCCCACTGAACGCAGCGCGTATTTCATACTCATCCCCCCGCCGACAATTTTCGGGCATTCTACCACGGCAAATGCAAATGTACTCCTTGGTGGGTGACTACGGGGGACCTCGCCTTGCCTATGGTTGGAAATAGCCGGCGAGGCAGGGGAAGCTCCTGGCCGGATATCAAACGTTCGTACAAATGTGAGAAAGGGATCGCAACTATGGAACTCACCCGCAGGAACTTTGTCGCAAGCGCTGCCGCAGCAACCGCCGCCATGGGCATTGCCGGCACCGCCATGGCAGACGAGAGCACGTCCGCCGATGCCCAGAGCTACTCCCAGACCCACGAGCCGCCCACGTGGGGTGTCGAGCACATGGCCGACATCGACTGGCTCGGCACCGCACCCGAAATCGCCGATGCCGACATCGTCGAGACCCGCGAGACCGACCTGCTCATCATCGGCGCCGGCAACGCCGGCATGGTTGCCGCCGCTACCGCCAGCGACGCCGGCATGAACTTCGAGATTTGCGAGAAGACCGGCCTTTTGGGCACCACGCGCAACTGGTACGGCGTGTGCAACTCCACGCAGTGCAAGGAAGCCGGCAAGGAAGCCGACCCCATGTTCATGCTCAACGAGCTCACCCGTTATGCCAACGGCAAGGTGAACCAGAAGGTCATCAAGAACTGGATCGACAACTCCGCCGAGATGAGCGACTGGCTCGTCAACATCATGGACGGCTACGGATTCGACGTTTACTTCGAGACCAACACCGGCAACGAGCAGGGTGCTGGCGGTTGCCACTACTTCTGCGCGCCCACGCAGCACAACTTTAACGCCCGTGAGGACCAGCCCGAGGAGTACCAGAAGAAGAGCCGCAACGAGCTGCTCGAAGACTATATCGGCAAGGCCGGCCACGCCATCAACTACGAGTATGACCTCGCCAAGCTCGTCCGCGACGGCGACGGCCCCGTGACGGGCGCCATCTTCTCCACCAAGGACGGCTATGTGCAGATCAACGCCAAGAACGTCCTGCTCACCACGGGCGGCTACGCAGGCAACTATGAAATGCTCGAGGCCCTGAACCCTCTGCTCGTGCGCTGCACCACCGCCCAGGGCGGCTGGACTTTCGACACCGGCATGGGCATCAAGGCCGCCATGTGGGTTGGCGCAGAGAAGGACGTCGAACCCGCCGGCATGATTTGGGACCGCGGCGTAACCGAGCCCGGCACGCCCTGCGGCTTCGTACGTGACGAGGAGACCGGCGGCTGGAAGTTCCCCCACGAGGGCCAGTTCAACCCCGCCTCTCAGCCCTTCCTGCGCGTGAACGCCGAGGGCGAGCGCTTCATGAACGAGTCCGGCCCCTACGACTGGAACGTGTACTGCTCCAGCCAGCAGACTTACGGCACGTGGAACACCGTGTGGGACGCCAACTTCTGCGACGACGTCGTCAAGTTTGACAAGCTGGGCTGCGCCAGCCTCACCATCATCATGCGCGACATGTTCATGCAGGAAGGCGGTGTATTCGACCAGATGGCAGAGGAGGGCACCCTCGTCAAGGCCGACACGCTCGAGGAGCTCGCCGAGGGCCTGAACATCCCCGTTGACACGTTCCTCGCCACGGTGGAGCGCTACAACGAGCTCGCCGAAAACGGCGTCGACGAGGACTTCGGCAAGGAGGACTACCGTCTCTCCACGCTCAAGACCCCGCCGTTCTATGGCGTGACCTGCGGCGGCACCATCCTGTGCACCGGCGACGGCATCAAGATCAACGAGCATATGCAGGTGAAGGACACCCAGAACAAGGTCATCGAGGGCCTCTACGCCGCCGGCGACTGCTCGGGCAGCTTCTTCTCCGGCGTGTACCCCGAGCTCTTCCCGGGCCTTGCCTGCGGCCGCACGATGACCGAGGCACGCCAGGCCGTCAAGTTCATCGCCGGCGAGTAAGCAGACGCTCGGCGAGCTGACGCACCCATATCGCATCACCGAGGCCGTGCCTGCGCAACCGCAAGCACGGCCTCTTTTGTGCGCCGAAGCCATCATCCACCGGAACACGCTGCGGGATTCCATCCGGAACCATCATCCACAGAACACACCACAGACGCCCATCCAGAACCATCATCACGGGAACACGCCACAAGGCTCCTTTTGGAACCATCATTGCCGAAACGCGTCTCAGGGAGCTCGGCCTCGCGCGATAAGACTTCACATCCCATTTTGGGATATATCCTTGCGGACAATAAAGTCCCGCCATATGGATACGAATCTCAATCGCGCCGTCGGCGTTGAACTCAAAGCCATGCGTGGCGAAGCAAACATGACCCAGGACGCCGTTGCCAAGAAACTCGGCAAGCCCCAGTCCTACGTAAGCAAACTCGAATCAGGCGAGCGCAGCCTGCGCCTGCCCGAGATATCCGACTATGCCGACGCGCTCAACATTCAGCTTGGCGACTTCATGCTGCGCGTGGACGTCTGCATCAAAGACTACCGACGCCTCAAGAAAGGGCCGTTGGCGTAAGAAACCAGCGAGGCCCATCGCGCACCCATCCCCTGATGACGCGCGATGGGCCTCGATTGCCCTTTGCGGAATCAATTAACATACATTTCAACAGGTGAGATGTATGTTAATTCAACAAAACACCAGTTGGCGCATTTTTCAAAAATCTGAAATGTATGTTATTTCCCGACCCCACAGCTCCCAAGCGTCAGAACTCCGCCTTCCACAGCCCATGCAGGTTGCAATACGCGTACACCACGCCACCTTGTGCGGGCGGGAACGACGTAACGGGCTCGTCGCCGGGCTTCAGATACCGAATGTCCACCCTGTCTGCAGTCGCAAGCGCAATCCACTCGATGTAGTGCTCCTCGGTCATCGGATGGGCAACCGAACCAACCTCAACGCGCAAGCCATCTGCTTGCGACCGCACCACAGGCACATGCTTCTCTACTGAAGCATCCACGGAGCCGGGCACGAGCAACTCCATCTTCTCGCCGCAGCACACCGGGTTCACTCCGGCGTCATGCACCATCATCACCAAGTTGCCGCAATGGTTGCACCGATAGAACTTCACTTCCATGTCAGGCTCCCTTCACTCAAGCGGACGTACCGTCCCGACTGGTTTATCCCCATGCACACAGCATTCATGCAAGATAGAGCAACATCGCGGCACTTTTGGAGCAGGGCGGCTCCCGTTGATGCTAAGACGCAGGCGCCCATGAAGAAGGGGGGCACTCGCACACGCGAGCACCCCCACCATCGGTTCATCTGGTTCTTTCAAACAAGTCTACGCAATAATCCCCAGCTCGCGCATGCATCCGAGGAGGCGCTCCTCGTGGGCGGGCTCCATGCAGGTGAGCGGCAGGCGAAGGCTGTTCTCGCCGTAGCCCATCGCCGCCATGGCAGCCTTGACGGGGATGGGGTTGACCTCGCAGAAAAGCGCATCGATAAGCGGCAGGTACTTGAGCTGCATCTCGCGTGCACCAGCGACGTCGCCCTCAAGCATGCGGCGGCACATCTCCACCGTCGCGGCGGGGGCCACGTTGGACAGCACGGAGATGACGCCCTTGCCGCCCAGCGCCATGATCGGCACGACCTGGTCGTCGTTACCCGAGTAGATGTCGATCTTGTCACCGGCGAGTGCGGCAATCTGCGCGACCTGCGAGATGTTGCCGCTCGCTTCCTTCACGGCGCAAATCATGGGGTGCTCGGCAAGCTTGGCAACCGTGGCAGGCTGAATGTTGCAGCCCGTGCGGCCCGGCACGTTGTACAGCACGCAGGGCAGATCAGCCGCATCGGCCACAGCGGTGAACGATGCGACGAGACCGGCCTGCGTGGCCTTGTTGTAATACGGAGTCACGAGAAGGGCGGCGTCTGCCCCCACCTGGGCTGCAAACTTCGTGAGGCCGATTGCCTCCTCGGTGCAGTTAGAGCCCGTACCTGCGATAACGGGAACGCGACGGGCGACCTTCTCCACGCAGTAACGAATGACCTCGCGATGCTCCTCATGCGTGAGGGTCGGGCACTCGCCGGTGGTGCCCACAGTCACGATGGCGTCGATGCCCTGCTCAATCTGCCAATCGATGAGCTTGCCGTACATGTCGTAATCGACTGCCCCGTTTTTGAAGGGCGTCACAATCGCCGTGGCCGCACCGGTAAAAATCGTCTTCTTCATATTGCATCAGCCCTTCGGAAAGCCGTCGACAAACATGTTCAACATGATAGGGAGGGCACGTTACCATTTTGTGTTCGCCTCGGCAATCGCAGCGAACGCGCGGGATGCACCCGCAAACGGAGGCGCCGACCTATCCCGTCTCCCCTATGCCCGCCTCGAATGCCTGATGAAAATCATCGGCACACAAGGGACGCCCCTCGCTTGACAGGACATGCTGCGCCGCAAGCTCGTCAGTGTAGTCCTCGAGCAGGTATACCTGCGCCGCGCCGTCGTTGCCCACATGGCACACGCAAGGTTCCAGGCCAAACGATACGATGCGCGTCTCGGCCATCGACTCGCTGCCTGGCACCTTCTCCAGCTCAATCGTCGCAATCCCACCAACTTGACAGGCAATGTCACCTTGGGACGCAACAAAATTGCCCAGACCCCAGTACACGAGCCCCGTTGCGCCGGCCTCGGTTGTCAGCATGTCGTATGGGGCAACCACATGAGCGTGAGAGCACACCACCACGTCTGCCCCGGCGTCTATGGCCTCCTCCACCATCTGCCGCTGCTCCTGCGTGGGCACACTCGAATACTCTTCCCCCATATGCAAGATGACAACCGTCAGGTCCACCTCTCCCTGTACAGCCGCAATCCCCTGCAGCATCGTGTCTTTGTCTTCAAGGGTATCTACCAGGTATTCTTCATCTTCTGGCAAGGCATGGCCGTTCAGACCGTAGGTCAGGTCAAAATAGGCGAGACGAAAATCACCTGACTCGACAATCACCGGGGCAGCGACATCGGACGCATCGTCGTGCAACCCCGCAACATCCACGTGCGGGTGCTCCTCAGCCCAATAACCGAGCGTCTCGCGAATAGCACTCGAACCCCTGTCGTTCACATGGTTCGTCGCGCTTGCCACTGCATCGAAGCCGGCATCCACGAGCGCGTCAGCGATGGTGGCAGGCGTTGCAAATTCGGGATACCCGCTGCGCTTCGCCGCGTCACGGACCAGTACCGTCTCCTGGCACACCATTGCAATGTCAAACGACGATATATAGTCCCTGACCTGGGCAAACACACTTGAGAAATCAAAGACGCGGGCAGCTCGGTCATATGCCGCCTCGTACATCCCCTGGTGGGCGATGACGTCGCCGGCAAAGAGCAGGCTTATGCGCTCCGCGCGCGTCTCGCCCGCAAGCTTGAACCCCCACGAGCCCCAGCGCCAGGATGTCAGGCTGCCATCAGGCGCCTCAAGCACGAGCGTCCCGTCGGGCTCCATCCATTCGCGGTCAAAATACGACCCCAATGCCGAGCTCATCCATATCGGCGCGATCTTTCCGGCGCGCATGCCATAGACAAACACATGCTGCGACCAGGCGTCGTCGGCCCCACTCTCCCAAAACGGACGATACGGACCGTAGCTTCCTTGCTTCCACACAAGAAAGACCAGCTCATCTGCACCGTCCCCGTCGAGGTCGCAGACATGGGCATCAAAGACGCGCCATTCGTCGGGACTGGTGTACACGTCCACGCCGCCCACCAACACCCGTACATCGTGCACCTCGCCCACCGCAACCAGCGACTCCTGCACTCCGTCACCGTCGAGGTCAGCCGGTAACTCGCATGTCTGCCAGGCAAAACATTCAAGCGCCTCTTCGTCATAGACAAAATCGCCAGACGCAGGTGCATTCCCGTCAGCAGCCCCAGAGGTTGCCATGTCTCTGTAAGAAATCCCGGATGCCATCTCATTCCCGGCAGAAACACCAGGTACGCCCTTACCCTCGGATGAATCGACAGAGGTGACGGCCTCCAAGGAGGACTCGCCGGATTGGCCTCCGCCCTTAAGGCAAACCCCCGAATTGCCTTCTCCCTTGGATAGACCTCCAGAATCGGCCATGCCCCTGTCAGAGCCCCCGGGATTTTCCGCGTCCTTAGGAGACGCGCTGGTCGCAGTTCCGTCAACTATATCGCCTGCGCCCTCGTCCAGAGATTCACCGTCGGCAGCCCCCTGGGCAGCCTCCTGTTCCTGCGCGGACCGGCCAGCCCACTGCGAAGCACTCACAGTCACCAGGGGCTCGTCATCGGCCCAGGCTACCCCTATAAGGCACAGCAGGCATGCCGCAAGTGCCAAGGCAGCCAACACAACGGCGGCAGACCTCGGCACCATGCGGCAATGCCTGCTTATGGGGGGCATGGATTTGCTCACGCCCGCAACCCTTTCTTACATCGTCCTCCAGCTCAGGCTGAAGTCCTGCGTCCACCAGACAGGGTCGATCGCAGGCTCGGTGTAGCTGCCGTCCTCCTCCAGCTCGATACCGAGCATGCGACGCCATTCGGTATCAGTCAGGCGCTCGTTGAGCGGCTGGGCAAACTGGTAGAAGCTGTACACGGCACCCGTCATAAGACGAAGCACGCCGTCCATCGGCACAAGCACATACAGCTTGGACACCGAACCGGTACCGAGCTCCAGGCACGACCCGTTGGGGTCGGTCGCCACATCGGCCACTATCGCCGCAGGGAACTCGCGAGTCGTAAAGTACTCGTTGTCCGTCTCGTTCTTGTACACCTCCTGCCAGAAATGCTCGATTTGGCCACCGAACGTGCGAATGAGGTCGAACTCGTCGTCAGTGGGCGTCTCGGCGTTGAGCTCCTTGCGTGCAATCTCTTGCAGGCGATACGCCAGGTCGCTCAAAAGCCCCAGGTTGTCGGCGTCTTCCTGCACCAGCATGCCATAGGCAGCAAGTCCCTGCGATGTTGCCTGCGTGAGGGCTCCCAGGCGGCCGAACACCTCGGGCTCGGGCTCAACGTAACCGCGGTCATCGTGGACGGGCAGCTCTCCGCCGCCCATCTCGGCCATGACCTGCTTAGAGTAGAGAATGGTGTCGTGCTTGAGCTCGGCATAGCTTCCCGCGAAGGTCTGCAGGCAGCGACGCGACCACAGCTGGGACCGCATGAACCAGGGATACCCCTCGCCCTTCTCGTCGCACAGGGGCTTCAGCATGCGCAGCCACTGGGCATACAGGCTCGCCTTCCACAGCGTGTCGTCTGCCTGGGCAATGCCTTGCTTGAGGGCCTCGAGGTTCTCCGTGTAGCCCGCAAACTCGTACGCGCCCGTTGCCTCGAGCAGACTGGCCGCCTCGCTGGAGCCAAAAGCCGCCGGGATGTCGAGCACATCGGGGAGCAAGCGCTGCTCACCTGCGGCGCTCTCTTCCACCTCGCTGTAGATGAGCTTCTGGAAGACGACCTCGTCGATGCTGAACCTCTGGCCCATGAGCCTGAAGCCCTTGCCCTCCTCGACCGTGTCGGTGTCGGGATCATCCCACACGGGAATGGAGTTGATCGCCGGAGCAGCCGTTTGCCCTGTGAGTGCATGGAACTCCTTCCAAGCGGCGTCGTTGCCCGCCAGGTCGGTCGCACGAGGCATGCCAGCATAGCTGCGCTCCACAAGCGGCGCATACTCATAGTATCCGTTGTCGTCGCTCGCCCCAGCAAAGAACGAGGTCACCGTGTAGATCTTCGACCACGCATCGAGCGCGCCGTCGTTGAGCAAAAGCGTGATGAGCAGGGCGCTGCGGTCGAGGTCCTCGTTCTTCTGGGCAAAGTTGATGCGCCCATACCACATCATCGCGCGGAAATACCCCTCGAGCGCAGCATCGCCCTCGTAATAGCCGCGCGGCTTGTACTGCGAATAGTCCTCCATTGCGCAGGCAATCGGCGAATCCGAGATGCCGGCGGCCTCATATACGAGCGCAATCTCGGCATTTGCCAGCTCGGCCACATCGGCGGGCACACTGACCTCGAGGCCCTGCAGGCATGCGCCCACAGTGAAGAACGCCACGTTGTGCACCGCCGCGCTCTCCCATTCGGTGCCGCGCAAAACCTGCAGCTGGTCATACGCACCCTGCACAAGCGTGGCACTCAAATTTTGCAGCTCAGAGGCCAGGTAGGCGCGCTCTGTGTTCTTAAGCAGATGGCTGAAATAGAGATGGTAGGTGTGCAACATCGCGTCGGTCGTGACGAAGTTCGGCATCATTGAGTAGCGGTTCGTCTCGTATGCCTCAAAGAATTCCTCGCCCGCGCTCTCGAGCATGCAGAAAAAGCCATGCTGCCTCAGCATGTCAAGCTGGGCGTCGTTGAGGTAGTACCAATCGAGGTTGTCAACGTTGCTCAGGTCCTCAGCAGGAGCAAGGTCGACAGCATGAGGATTGGAGGCCGCCTCAACAGGGGCAATCGACTCAAGAAGCGCAGGACGTGCGGTTACCTGCGCGGACTGGGTCGCACTATCCTGACCAGCCTGGCTGCCTCCCGTCAGAAAGCCGCCCAGAGTAGAGAGCGCGCCGAGCAACCCGTCTGCTTTCGCCACCGCCGGCGAAAGCACCGCGCCGGACACACCCAAAGCCGTCGCTGCGGCCACAGCCGTACGCCTTGAGATAAGCTTGTTCGACATCGTCATCCCCGCCTTCCCGCGACGGCGCAGCGGCCATCGCCCCTGAGGTCTCTCAAGATGAGAATACCGTACGAAGGCTGGAATTCATAGGCAGAACCGCACATGGGGCAGCACTAAATTGATGAAGATCAGCCGCGAGTCCCTGCGACATACTCCCCATCGATGTCAGCGTCAAGCCTGGCGGGCAGGCCCATGAACAAGGGAGCAATCAGCGCTCCGACCCGAGGATCTTGTTGGGCGTGCTATCGCCATGCCTAGAGGCGGGCAGGCTCATTAACGAGGGGGTGGGGCGATCAGTACCCCCACCCAAGGATCTTGCTGGGTGTGACATCGCCTTACTTAGAGACAGGCAAGCCCATGAACAAAGGGCCATCAGTGCCCCCTCTTGGGAATCTTGCTGGGCCTGATACGCCACGTCTAGAGACGCGCGGCTTATGAACTAGGAGCGATCAATGTCCCCACCCGAGTATCCTGCCGGACGTGCTATCGCCATGTCTAGAGACGGGCAGCTTTATGAACAAGGGGCTATCAGTGCTCCCACTTGATACCCTGCTCGTCCATGAGCGCGGCAATGTCGTCCTGGACATGCTGCATGTCCTGGTCGATTGCTGAGATGCGCTCGGCGCATTCCCTCAACCGACCGCGAATGTCATTCAAGGCCGGGCTTTGGGAATCGAGCACCCATTGGTTCTTGTAGCGTAGGGCATGCTCCAGCGAGCTCCAGAAGTCCATGGCAATGGTGCGGAGCTGCACTTCCACAACCACCTCGCGGCTGACGCCGTTGAGATACACGGGAACGCTCACGACAAGATGAAGGCTGCGATAGCCTGACTCTTTGGGATTCTCGATATAGTCCTTGCGCTGCAGGAGCTTGACATCCCTTTGACTCAGCAGCTGGTTTTCAACCGTGTATACGTCCTCGAGGTAGTTGCATACCACGCGCACGCCAGCCACGTCGAAAATATTCTTGCGAATACCCTCCAAGGTGGCCGGAAAGCCTTTGCGCCCAAGCTTCTCATAGAGACTCTCAGGCGTTTTCAGGCGCGACGTAATGGCATGGATGGGACTGTGCCCCAAACGAATTTGAGCGTCTTCATCGAGGTTCTCGAATTTGGTCGTAATCTCCCTGATGGCCGCCTTATACTCAGCCATCAAGACCTTGAAAGCATGCCGTTCGGGTCGCTCGACAAGCTGGATGTCAAACGACTGAGCCGCCTCTTCCTCGACAAGGGTCGCTTCAACTATCGTTTCGTTCAATACAATTCTCCAAGTCCACTCATCATGCAAGGGTCCGGCAGTAGGTATACCCCCGGAATGCTGCATAATGCAGGCAGTTTTCTTATAAAAGCGCAATAGGGCGTTGGGCGCCAGTGTTCATTTCGAATAAAAGCCCAGCTACTAGCGGCCTTCGAAATACGAAAGAACCTCTTGTGTGAGATCGACGTAATCGCGGGGCAAGCGGGGACCCGAGACGTCGCGCGAAATCATCTCGCTCATCACCTTCGAACCGCTTCCCTCACGTACCGTCGTTTTCAGAAGCGGAAAGCCCGCATCCTGAGAAGCCTGAGCGATATTGGCGATATGGTCCGCTTCATTTTCCCTGCTTGCAGACACCCTCGTCATGGCAACGCCCATAACTTTGAAAGAGGGATTGAACGAGCGGCGCAGCAACGCAAACGTCTGCGACAGCTGGGGGAAATCCTGCTTCCTAAAGACATCGGGCGAGGCCAAGACAAGGGCCGCACTCGAGGCATACAGGGAGTTCCATGCCAAAACGCCCAAATTGGGAGGCGTATCAATAATGGCAAAGTCATACGAGCCGTCGACATCCTCAAGTGCCTGGGCCAGCAGGCGTTCGCGACCCAAGGACATGAAGTCCATATCGGCAGAGGACAACGAGATGCTTGCCGGTGCAACGTCGCCGAGCAACGTGGGAACGATGGCCGAAACCAACGAGGACCCGCGCAGAACGTCATAGGTCGAAGGGATGCCCTCCGCATCAGCGTCAATCCCATACGCGCGACTAAGATCGGCCTGAGGATCGAGGTCAACGCTCAGCACACGCTTACCCTGATTGCGCAGCCCAAGCGCCAAGGCGCATGAAGTCGAAGTCTTGCCGACGTTGCCACGCTGACTTGCAATAGCGATTACACGCACAGTGTCCCCCTCAACCAAATGCCTGACCGATACAGGATACCGCAAGATGCAGTACTACCAGAGAACATATGTACAAAAGGACAATCGTGGAAGGATTAGCGTCAAAGAAAAAACCCGCCTGGTCAAAAGACCAAGCGGGTTTCAAAATGCAAGGATGGTGGGCGCTCTAGGATTCGAACCTAGGTAGGCAGAGCCAACGGGTTTACAGCCCGTCCCCATTAACCACTCGGGCAAACGCCCATCCTTATAACAAAAGCCCCAAAGGACTTGTTGTTAAAGAAATGATACAAGGCGCCCTGGGGGCCGCACAGCGCTCGAGGAAGCCTCTTCTTGAGAACGGTCGGGAGCGGAGGGGACGCTTTGTGTGTCCCGAAGGGCTCGGCCGATTAGTGGCGCCCGGCTGAGG
>CAKUFZ010000031.1 GCA_934654475.1 uncultured Coriobacteriales bacterium | reverse complement strand
CTCGACGTGAA
Organism: uncultured Coriobacteriales bacterium; assembly: GCA_934654475.1. Lineage (GTDB taxonomy): Bacteria > Actinomycetota > Coriobacteriia > Coriobacteriales > UMGS124 > UMGS124. The sequence continues at coordinate 17,587 of CAKUFZ010000031.1, read as the reverse complement.
CAAGGACGGCAAGCTCATCCAGCGCGAGAACCTGCGCGGCAAGAAGAAGGTCGTCAAGCGCATCGTTGAATGCATGGCCGAGACCGCCGAGGACGGCCTGGACTACGCGGGCCGTGTCTTCATCTCGCAGAGCGCATGCCAAGACGACGCCAAGGCCGTCGCCGACCTCGTCTCCGAGCGTTTCCCCGGCGTGCACGACATCGAGACGTATTACATCGGCACCACGATCGGTGCGCACACCGGCCCGGGTACCGTGGCCCTGTTCTTCTGGGGTACCGAGCGCGGCGAATAGCTGGGCTTTTATGGCACAACAACCCAAACGAAGGGAGGCTGCCTGCGATAAGCCCGCGGGCAGCCTCCTTTTTGTGTGCTTGAACGCAATGCGACGGAGCGTCGCGCTCCGACGACGGAGCCGACACTCACCGGAAAGGCCACGGCCATGGCACCGACGCCTGACCGGCGGGGTTAAGCGCCGACATCAGAGCCGCCGCTCGCCAGGAAGATCGTGGTAAGGCGCTCCGCCTGGCCGGCGAGGTCGAGTGCCAGGGCCAGACTCCCCTACTCGGTGGCCCAGCCCTTTTCGCGAATGACGTCCACCACGCGCTGAGCCTGCTCGCGGGCGATCTCGTCGGTGGCGGCCTCAACCATCACGCGCACAAGCGGTTCGGTGCCCGAAGCGCGCACGAGGGCGCGACCGTCGCCGGCCAGGGCGCTCTCAACGCTGGCGGCAGCGGCAACCACGTCGGGGTCGGCCATGGCGGCCTTCTTGTCGCTCACGCGCACGTTGATGAGCACCTGGGGGTAGGTGTGCACGGGAGCCGCGAGCTCGCCGAGGGTCGACTTGCGCCCCATGACGGCCTCCATAAGCTTGATGGAGGTGAGGATGCCGTCGCCCGTGGTGGCAAGCTTGCCGAAGATGATGTGGCCCGACTGCTCGCCGCCGATACGGCCGCCGGAGGTACGCATGTGCTCCCACACGTAGCGGTCGCCCACCTGCGTCTGGGCGTACTGGATGCCGGCCTCGTCGAGCGCCTTGTAGAGACCCAGGTTGCTCATGACGGTCGTGGTGACCTCGTTGGGCACCAGGTGGCCCTTGTCCTTCATGTAGCGCGCGCAGATGTACATAATCTTGTCGCCGTCAATCAGGTTGCCGTGCTCGTCGACGGCCAGGCAGCGGTCGGCGTCGCCATCGTAGGCAAAACCGCAGTCCAGGCCCTCGGCACGCACGAGCTCCTGCAGGGCCTCGATATGCGTGGAGCCCACGCCGGCGTTGATGTTGGTGCCGTCGGGCTCGCAGCCGATGGTGTAGACCTTCGCGCCCATGGACTCAAACACGCTGCGTGCGATGGACCAAGAAGCGCCGTTGGCGCAGTCCAGGCCGATGCGCTTGCCGCGCAGGGAGAAGATGCCCTGCGAGATGAGGAAGCCCACGTAGCGGTTGCGGCCGGCGAAGTGATCCTCAACCGCGCCCACCTCGGCGCCCGTGGCCCAAGGAAGCTCGGAGCCCTTGAAGCCCAGGCAGTCGACCTCGCCGTCGAGGTAAGCCTCGACGAGTGCGATAAGGTCGTCGCCGGCCTTCTCGCCGTTGCCGTCCATGAGCTTGATGCCGTTGTCGGAGTACGGGTTGTGGGAGGCGCTTACCATGACGCCGCAGTCGAAATCCTCGGTGCGGGCGACATAGGCGACGCTGGGCGTCGTGGTGACGTGCATGGTGTACGCGTCGCCACCGCTGGCCGCAATGCCGCTGGCCAGGGCATACTCAAGCATGTAGCTGGAGCGACGCGTGTCCTTGCCGAGAACGATGCGTGCGCGGCACGGCTCGTCGTCGCCAGGATGCAGCTGGCGGGTCAGACGCTTGAGCTGGCCGTAGTACCAGCCCAGGAAGCGGCCGATTTTAAAGGCGTGCTCGGCCGTAAGACCCACGCCCGCTTCGCCGCGGAAACCGTCGGTGCCGAAATACTTTCCCATAAAGAACCAGTCCTTAGAAATGTCGAGCGCACGGGGCGCTTATGTCTGCGACAAGCAAGCGGAGGAAATTCTAGCACGTCGGGCAACATGTCCGCTCACAGCGGGACAAATGGTATATCGGCAGGCGGCACATGCAGGATTTGGCAGGGTTCTTGACACGTTTGGACGGCCAAGCCGCCGTGCCCATCACCTGTTGTCCACCTTGGCGTTCTCAAAGATGGTGAAGTGGCGCATGTGGTAGTCGATAAGGCCCTCTGCCTTCATGCGCGAAAGCTCGGCCGACAGGGCGCTGCGGTCAACGCCCAGGTACGCCGCCATCTGCTCGCGATTGACGGTGATGTCAAACGACGAAGAGTCGTGCCTGGCAGCTTGGAACGACAGGTACGACTGCACCTTTTCGCGGATGGTGCGCGGGGCCGTGACGAAGGTGCGCCGCGACAGCTCGATGTTGCGCAGGGCAAGCAGGCGCGTGAAGTTGTACTGGGCTTTGCGATGGCGCTCGCAGCCCATCATGCAGGGCGTCATGAACCGCTCCACGTCGAACATGAGGATCTCGCTGTCCTTGTCGGCCACGATGTCGATGAGCAGGGGTTCGGTGGGAGCTCCGGCCGCATAGGCCTCGCCGAAGGTTTTACCCGGCTCAACCATGACAAGCAGGGTGTTCTCACCCCAGACGTTCGCGCACTCCACGCGCACCGCCCCCTCGAGCACCATGCCCATGCGCGTAATGGCGTCTCCCGCGCGGTAGATGACGTCCCCGCGCGAGTAATGGCGGAGCTCGGGCTTGAGGCACCCAAAGAGCGCCTCCACCTGGCTGCGGTCGAGGCCCTCGAACAAAACGCTTCGCATGATGTAGTAGAAGTCCATACCCAAGCTCCTTCTCAGGGCGCGCATAGGGAGTGCGCGCGCATGGATAACGCCGTCCACCATAGCGCGGCCACCGTTTGCACTCAAACCCATCACAGAGGTGAACGGTCGATGTTTTGACATGAGCGGTTTAGATTTAACAGAAAACCGTTGGTTTTACAACGGATTTGAACCAAAAAGATGGGTATAGTGCGCTTTGTCAAACGAAGTAAAGCGCGCAAAGGAAGACGGAAGGGCCGCCTTCAAACACAAGAAACAACGCGCTGGATCGAAAGGAGCACCACCTATGCTGTTCACCATCCTCGCCATCGGCATCGGCCTCATCATCGCCCTGGGCGGCGCCATCATGCTCGACCGCAACCGTACCGAAGCTGCCGGCCGCGCTGCCTACGCCTTCTCCACCGCATGCGGCCTCGCCCTCGTCGCCGCCCCCATGCTCGGCATCATGTAAGGTCCTAGTTGTGTTTAACATGTGATGCGCCCATAATCCGAAAGAATGTACTTGCCTCTTCGCGATTATGGGCGCATAATTCTTTCTTGTCCTCAGCGCTTAGCGCAAAGGACGTCCATGAGAGCCAATGCTTCTTGTGGGCTGGCGATTCTTGCTGTGGGGGTACACCCGGTCCCATACCGAACCCGGAAGTTAAGCCCACACGCGCCGATGGTACTGCAGGGGCAACCCTGTGGGAGAGTAGGGCGTCGCCATCCCACAAGCCGTATTGGCTCTTTTTTTGTTTGTCGGCAGGGTCGAGATGCTCCCCTGCTGGCACCCAAAGCTTTGCATTTAACATACATTTCAGCAAAACGAATTTTTCGCCAACTGGGGTTTTGCCAAATAACATACATCTCGACAGTTGAAATGTATGTTATTTGGTTCATGCAAGGGATATCACATGGGCAGCAACGCAAAGAAGGAGGGCGCTCCGTTATGGGAACGCCCTCCTTCGTTTCACAAGTGCCATCGAGCGGGGACTCTCCCCTACCCGACGTTTATATGTGCGGCTTTACGCACAGATGGTGTCGGCGGCAAGCTTGCCGGAAGTCAGAGCCCAGCCGTTGTTGGCACCAGAGGGGCTGTTGGAGCCCATGACGGCGCCCACGACCTCGCCGCAGGCGAACAGGCCCTGGATGGACTCGCCGGCGTTGTTCTGAACCTCGAGCGAGCCGTTGACCACGAGGCCGCCCATGGTGGTGGCGTAACGGGGCTTCTGCTCGACCAGGTAGTACGGGCCCCCGCCGATCTTCATCTTGAGGTTGTCGCCCGTGCGGCCGAACTCGTCCTGACCAGCCTCAACGCCAGCGTTGTAGTCCTCCACGGTCTGCGTGAGCACAGCCGGGTCCATGCCCACGAGGCCAGCAAGCTCCTCAAGGGTGTCGGCATGGGCGAAGATGGGCGTGGAGGAACCGTTGGCCTCAAGGTAGCCCTCGACGGCCTTCATGTTGAAGCCGGTGCCGGGGAGCTTCGCGTACCAAGCCTCCCAGTTCTCGGCGTCCATGAGCAGGAAGAGCATGGAGTTGGTCTGCTGCTGCTCGACCTCGAGGATGTGGTGGTTGGAGTCCTTCTCGTTGACGACGCGCTCGCCCTCGGGGGACACCAGGATGGCGCTCATCGGCCACACGACGAGGTTGCCGTCGATGGTGGACTTGGCGCGGTGCTTGGAGACCTCGACGCCGTTGGGGTAAAGCTTGGCGTAGTCGAGCATGGTGGTAGCGGCGTCGACGTCGTCAGCCGTGGCCATGGTGAGGCCGTCGCCCGTGGAGGTCAGCAGGCCGTAGTACAGCGAGTGCTCGGCGAGCTCCTCGGTGAGCCAGTCCTCGGCATTGCCGTAGCCACCGGTGGCCAGCACGACGGAGTCGGCGTGGATGACATAGGTGGTGCCGTCGGCGCCCTCGGCCTTCACGCCCACGACAGCGCCGTTGTCGGTCAGCAGCGCCACGGCGCGGGTATTGGTCATGACGTCGCAGTCAGTGCCGGCGATGGTCTCCTTCAGGGTCTCGGCTGCCATATAGCCGCCGCCCATGTAGGCGAGCTCGCGGTTGTAGGTGTACTCGGCGAGCTGGTGCAGGCCGGCGTCGGTGTTGTACTCCAGGTCGTAGGTCTGGTTAAGCCAGTCGGTGACCTCGCCCACGTTGTAGGCGTACAGGCTGATGAGCTCCTCGTCGCACATGTTCTCGCCGTTCTCCTGGAAGTCGGCGATCATCTGCTCGGGAGTGTCCTCGGTCACACCGCAGTCAATCTGCAGCTGGGAGCCGCACACGACCTGGTTGCCGCCGGACACGGAAATGGAGCCGCCCAGACGGTAGGTCTTCTCAAGCAGGATGACGTGCTTGCCCTGCTCCTCAAGGCGGATGGTGCAGCTCATGCCAGCGCCGCCGCCGCCCACGACGATGGCGTCAGCCTCAAGCTCGACCGTCTCAGTGGACTTCTCGGTCTCAACGGCAGCAAAGAAGGCCTCGGGGGCGCCGGCCTGCTGGGCGGCGTCGGTCACGGCATCGATGATGCCCTGAGAGGTGATGGTGGCACCGGAAACGGTGTCGACGCCGACGCTCTGGGCATCAACGATGCGCTCGACCATGATGTCGATGGCGCCGTCGCCCACAACGGCGGGCGTCTCGGACTGAGAGGTGACCTCGATGGACTCCAGCGCGGTGTCGGAGAAGGTCACATCGACAACGATGTCGCCGCCGTTGCCCGTGCCGGTACCCGTGTAGGTGCCGGCGGTGAAAGAAAGCGCCTCCTCGGCGAGGGCGACGTGCTTGGTTGCGCCGGAAAGCGCAACGGCGCCGGCAAGGCCCGCAACCGCGACGGAGAAGCTACGACGGGTGATGTTCTGCGCGTAAAGGCTCTTGGCAAGTTCCATGAATGCCACGCTCCTTAATAAGTGGTTGGTCCCGTATGAGGCGAACGGCCCCTCGTGCCTTGCGGGGTTGCGCGCCAGCCCCGCTCGGACAAAGTGAACTGTACGGCGCAAACAAGCGCACAGGAAACGGCACCAAACGGGTACTATGCAGGAAAAGGCCTGGTAGAACTCATACAACCCCATTCGGGTACTTTTTTAAAATCCGCAGTGCGACTCATCGGCACACCCCTTTCGCCATGTTGTATCATGACTGTAACTTCCTGATGCAAGAGAGGTGTCCGACGTTGTCGCTCCTGAAAAACCTGCGGCCGTGCTACTTCGGCCTGTGCTTCGTCCACATGTGGATCTACTGCACCACGCACCGGCCCTCGGTGAGCGAAGACATCTCGACGATGGCCGTGATGTACCTCGTGCAGTCGGCCACGCTTGCCCTCTTGCTGCTCGTTGCAACCCAATGCTGGCGCAGCGCAGACAAAAGGCAGCATGGCTTGCCTGAGGGAATCCTGCGCGCGGCCGACATCGTCAGCGCCGTGTGCATGTCTCTGTGCGCGCTTGTGCTCGCAGGGGTGCTGCCGGTGCAGGGGGCCCTCGGCGCCGGGCTCGCAGCCGGAGCGGGCGGCATCGGCGTGACGTGGGCTTATGCGCGCTGGTGCCAGTTCTACGCCAAGCTCGACCTGCGCCTTGCAGGCGCCCTTGTCTTCTTGACCATGGCGGTGGGGTCGGCGGGCAAGGCCGTCATCGACCTTCTGGATGCCCCGGCGGCAGGCGCAATCCTCGCCGTGATCCCCTGGGTGTGCTTCGCCTGCGCCGCACGGGCAAAGAAGAACCCGCCCGAGACGTCCACGGAGCCCAACATCTACTACAACTGGCGCACCGTTGCCTCGCTCGTACGCCTCACCGTGGGAGTCGCCATCTTCAGCCTGACGTTCGGCATGGTGCAGTCGGTAATGCTCGAGGGGCTGCCGCAGCCCTACCACGCCTCGGTCCTGGTGCATCACGGCGGCGAGATTGTGCTCGCACTTCTCATGGTGGGCTGGCTTGCCGGGCTCAAGCGCGGTCTCAACTTCAGCCGCACCTGGCGCATCATCCTTGTCCTCATGGCCACGGCGCTCATCTTTGAGCCCTACATCGGCCCCGGTGCCTCGAGCTTCATGCTCTCGCTTGTGCGCACAGCGCAGACGTTCCTCATCGTCTTTCTGTTCCTCGCCATTGCCGACGTGGCGCGGCACAGCGCCTACAACCCCGTCGCGGTGTTTGCCGTAGGCTGGATTTCCTACTCGCTGCCGTTTACCGTGGGAAAGATGATCGGCGACGCCATGGTCTCTTCGGGACAGAACTACCTGCTTGCCATGGCGGTCGTGGTATGGATTCTCGTCATGGTGACCCTCTTTGTGATGGACGCCTCCTCCGACGGCAACCACCTGGTGTTTGCCGAGCTCAACGAGGGCGACGACGAGGACACCCCCGCCAAGCGCACTGCGGCCCTGCACAGCGAGCTCGACGCGATGGCTGCCGGCGAGGTTCGCGCCAGCACGCAAGAAACCAAGAGCATGCCACAGAGCGCCGCACCCAACTCGCCCGCGCAAGCCCCGACTACGCATGCCGACCTCATTGGCCAGCGTTGCGAGAAGCTTGCGCAGGAGTACGGCCTCACGCGCCGCGAGGGCGAGATCTTGGGCCTGCTTGTGCGCGGGCGCAGCAAGGCGCACATTGCCGAGGCGTTCATCATTTCCGAGAACACCGTGCGTGGCCACGTTAAGCATATTTATGCAAAACTCGGCATCCACAACAAGCAGGAACTCCTCGACCTTTTTGAGGCAACTGAGTGCTAATTCACGCCGCCTGGCGAGTTGGCGCATAAATATGCAAAATCGCTGCTATTATGCCTCCCAATCTATTGGCAGCGATTGAAAGGCAACTGTATGACAGCGCATACAAAATCGTCGTTTGCCAGCAAGCTGGGCTTCGTTCTGGCAACCGCTGGCAGCGCAGTGGGTCTGGGAAACCTGTGGCGTTTCCCCACCGTCGCGGCAAAGGACGGCGGCGGCCTGTTCCTCGTCATCTACCTCATCCTGGTCTTCACCCTCGGCTACGCCATCATGACGAGCGAGATGGCGCTTGGCCGTCGCACAGGCCTCTCCGCCCTCAACGCCTATAAGGCCGCCGAGCCCAAGTTCGGCTTCCTGGGCAAGCTCGCATTCATCGTGCCGTCCATCATCCTCATGTACTACGTGGTCATTGGCGGCTGGGTGCTTGAGTACCTCTTTGTCTTCGTAACGGGGTCTGGCGTCGATGCGGCGGCTGATGGGTTCTTCACGTCGTTCATCACCTCGCCCATCGCTCCTTTGGTGTTCACGCTGCTCTTCCTGGCCCTCACCGCGCTCATCATCGCGGCGGGCGTTCAGAAGGGCATCGAGCGTTCGGGCAAGGTCCTCATGCCCATTCTGATTGTGCTTGCCATTGGCATCGCCATCTTCTCGCTCACGCTTTCCACGACCGACGCCGACGGCACCACGCGCACCGGCCTTGAGGGCCTCTCCGTCCTCGTCATCCCCAACCTTGAGGGCCTCACGCTCAGCAGCCTGGGCCGCACCATCATGGATGCTGTGGGACAGGCGTTCTTCTCGCTCTCCCTGGCCATGGGCATCATGGTCACCTACAGCTCCTACATGCGCAAGGAAGACAACCTTTCCAAGAACGCGCTGCAGGTCATCGGCATCGACACCGCCGTCGCGTTCCTTGCCGGCGTCATGATCATCCCCGCCGTGTTCGTCTTCACGGGCACCGATGGCCTGAGCGCCGCCGGCCCCAGCCTGATGTTCGTCTCCCTGCCCAAAGTCTTTGCCGCCATGGGCCCGGTCGGCGGCGTCGTGGGCGCGGCCTTCTTCCTGATGGTGACCCTCGCGGCCCTCACGTCCTGCGTCTCGATCCTCGAGGTCGTCGTTGCCGGCTGCATGGAGCAGACTCACATGCCCCGCGGCAAGGCCACGACCATCGGCTTCCTCGGCGCGGCCGTGGGCGCCATCGTTGTGTGCCTGGGCTACACCGCCTTCTACTTCGAGCTTCCGCTCCCCAACGGCAGCACCGCGCAGATTCTCGACGTCTTCGACTACGTCACCAACAGCGTGCTCATGCCCATCATCGCGCTCATTTCCTGCATTCTGTTCGGCTGGGTGCTCAAGCCCTCTTGGGTCACCGACGAGGGCGAGGCCGACGGCCAGAAGTTCTACTTCAAGCGCATGTTCTTCGCACTCATCCGCTACGTTGCCCCCATCCTGCTCGTCATCCTGCTCATTCAGAGCGCCCTGGGTCTGTAACCCGCACGAACCTGCAGGTAGCATCCCTGCAATAGAGAACCGCCCAAGGGGGGTCGGCGTTGATGAGACGCCGGCCCCCTTTCTTATGCGGGCAGAGAAGGACAGACAGAAGCACTGGGCAAAAAAGAGTAACGGGACAGAAGCAGGGCCACGCTCCCCTGTCACGAACGACCTACAAAGACGATTTCAAGGCCATTCGGCACCTTCTGAAGGTTAACGCACGACAGGGAAGCAAGACATATGCGCGGCCCTAAAGCTGCCTTTATACAATGAGCCAGCTTGTCCTCTGATACGGGCAATGTCACGCTGCTAGCCGCCTCATTTCGTTTAAACCAATTCAGGATTTTCGCTCGCTTAGCTACTTCTGACGTTGGGTACTGCCTGTTGGGCAATTGGTGCAACTATTTTCCTTCGCACCGTGAGCGTCGGCACCGTGAGCGTCGGCACCGTGAGCGTCGGCACCGTGAGCGTCGGCACCGTGAGCGCATATGAAAGCGCCCCAAGCTCAATCGAGCCTGGGGCGCTTTCGTTCGGATACATTGCGGGTACGACGCAGCCATGGCGTCCTCAAACCCCCGCAGATCAAAAAAGGGCGCCCCGGCTTGTCACCGGGGTGCCCCTGCCTTACGGAAGTGCTAGTTCTCGCGCCTGCGCGGGATGACGAACAGGCACGCCAGGCCAGCGGCCAGAGAGGCCAGGCCGAGGTTGGCCAGCGCCGCCATCAGGCCGTCGGGAGTCTCATCGGCGGTCTTGGGGATGGCAGGCTTGCCAGAGCCAGGCTTGGAATCCGGCTTCTGGTCGGGGTTGGGCTCGGGAGACATGGGAGCAACCGGGATAACCGGCGACTCGCCCTCGCCCGTGGTGCCGTTGCCGGCCGTCGCCACGGCCACGTTCCTGAACTCCTTGCCCAGGTCGTTGGCAGTGATGGTGTAGCCGTAGTGCAGCGTTGCGGACTCACCGGGAGCCAGGCTCTCGATAAGATCGCTTTCGCCCTGGGTCAGGAAAGCGTCTGCGAGCTTGTCCGTGACCTGGACGTCCTTGAGGGTCTGGTTGCCCTTGTTGGTCACGGTGACCACAAAGCTCACGGTCTCGCCCTCGTTGAAGGACACGCCGTCGGCAGGCGCGGAACCGATGGTCTTCGTGACCTCGAGGGCGTTCTCAACCTTCTCGACCACGACGTCGTCCTTGCCGTCAAACGCCTTGCCGCCCTCGAAGGTGACGATGGCGGTGTTGGTGAAGCCGCCGGCCAGGATGTCAGCCTCGGTGACGGTGTAACGAGCGGTGGTGCTCACGGTCGTACCAGGCTCGACGTTCTCGAACACGGTTTGACCGATGATCTCGACGCCCTCCTGCTCGACGAACGTCATGGTGCGGGCCTCGTTGTACACGTTGGTGGCGGTGAGGGTGAAGTCCACCGTGTCGCCCAGCGCGTAGGTGCCGTCCTCGTGCGTCTTGTTGATGACGAGGCTGGGGTCAACGGGGTCGTCGTCAGTGCCGTCGGTCACCGTGAGGGTGCCGAGCTCCTCGGAGATCACGTAGTTGGACTGCTTGGCCGTGGCGCCCTCGGCGGCCCAGTCGATGGCGTAGGTGTTGGTGCTGGAGCCCACGAGCGTCTGGGAGCCGGTGGTGGCGAAGGGCGCGGACTCGCCGGCCACGAAGCCGGAGACGGAGCCCTCGGCGGCGAGGGCCTCGCCGTCGTAGACCTTGGAGGCGCTGGGCGTGCAGACCGTCAGCGTGGCGGGCGTGATCTGGTAGGCCACGTCGACGCTGCCGGCGTAGTTGCCCTTGCCGGTGACGGTCACGGTCACGGTGCCGGCGTTGGTGAGGTCCTCGCTGTAGGTGAGGTCGTAGTCGACGCCCTCGACCAGCTCGGTGTCGCCGTCCTTGACGGTGGGCTTCTGCGCCTGCTCGGAGCCGTTGTACACGACGTCGGGGAGGGTGCCCACGGTCATGCCGTTGCCGGGCTCGGGGGCGATGCCCTTGGGGGTGACCATCAGGGTGCCGTAGACGTACGAAATGTCGTAGTTGTCGACATCCGTACCCTCGCCAGACCTTGCAACGAACGTGTTCTGGCTGGAACCGACCGGAATCTGGGAGCCGAAGAACTCGTACTCCAGGGTCTCGCCCTCCACGATTCCCTCGCCAGCGGTAACCGTGGCCTCATGGGCGGTGAGCTCGGCACCGTTGTAGACCTGCGTGGCATCGGCAGAGGTAATCGTGACGGGACGCTGGGCCACGGAGAGCGTAGCCATGCCGCAAGAAACATTTGCGAACTGGTCGGTCACGTCCTCACCGGCCGCGTTCTCGATAACGTAGGAATCGACCTCGGCGTAGCTGCCGCCCACGTTGGTCTGAGAGCCCTTCACAACAGCGGTAAGCGTGAAGCCGGTGGGCAGGCCATAGACGTCGTAGCCAGCGGCCTCGAGGGGCGTGCCGTCGTAGGTCTTGGAAGCGCCCTGGGGCACGATGACGATTGCCGCCTGGCTCTGGGTCACCTCGAGAGTACCGATGTTCTCGACAATCTCGTAGTTGGCCGAATTGGCGTTGCCATCCCAGTTCAGCTCGTAGGTGTTGTTGCTCGTACCCACGAGAGTCTGGGAACCGGTCGTGACAAGCGTTGCAGACTCGCCGGCCACAAAGCCAGAGACCTTGCCTTCGGCCGTAAGTGCGCAGCCGTCATAGGCCTTAGACGCGCTGGGGGTGGTGACCGTCAGCGTGGCGGGCGTGATAACGATGGTGCCGGTGCCCTTCTGGACGTTGAGGTTTGCCGTCACGTCCTCGCCCTGGGCGTTGACGATGACGAGCTCGTCGACGTTGGCAACGACAGGGGCGTCGCCCGTCACGTCGGTGGCCTGCGCGTAGGAAATCGCGGACTTCACCGAGTAACCCTTGGGCAGGCCGGTCACGGTGACGCTGACGCCGTGAGCGTTGCCGTCGTAGACACCGGTGTAGCTGGCAGGCGTGGCCACAATCTCGTCGGTGGTCTCGGTCACCGTGAGGGTGCCGAGCTCCTCGGAGATCACGTAGTTGGACTGCTTGGCCGTGGCGCCCTCGGCGGCCCAGTCGATGGCGTAGGTGTTGGTGCTGGAGCCCACGAGCGTCTGGGAGCCGGTGGTGGCGAAGGGCGCGGACTCGCCGGCCACGAAGCCGGAGACGGAGCCCTCGGCGGCGAGGGCCTCGCCGTCGTAGACCTTGGAGGCGCTGGGCGTGCAGACCGTCAGCGTGGCGGGCGTGATCTGGTAGGCCACGTCGACGCTGCCGGCGTAGTTGCCCTTGCCGGTGACGGTCACGGTCACGGTGCCGGCGTTGGTGAGGTCCTCGCTGTAGGTGAGGTCGTAGTCGACGCCCTCGACCAGCTCGGTGTCGCCGTCCTTGACGGTGGGCTTCTGCGCCTGCTCGGAGCCGTTGTACACGACGTCGGGGAGGGTGCCCACGGTCATGCCGTTGCCGGGCTCGGGCGCGATGCCCTTGGGGGTGACCATCAGGGTGCCGTCGGCCTGGGAAGCAATGTAGTAGTTGCTCTCCAGTGCGGTGCCCCACGCGATGCTGTCGACGGTGTTGACCGAAGAGCCAACCTCGGTCTGCGAGCCAGAGGTCACAGCCTGCGCGGTCTCATCGGCAACGAGGCCGTCGATGGTGCCGCCAGCCGTCAGTGCGCTTCCGTCGTACACCTTGGAGGCGCTCAGGGCGGCCACGGTGAGCGGGGCCTTGGTGATCTTGTAGGTCTTGGTCACGGTGCCGGTGTAGTTGCCCATACCGGTGATCGTAACGGTGATGTCGCCGGTGACGTTGGTGAAGTCGTCCTTGTCGTAAGAGACCGTGTAGTCCTCGCCCTCGACAAGGGCGTTGCCCTCGGCATCCGTCACCACGGGGAGCCACTTGTGCTGCTGGCCGTCGTAGACGGAGTCGGCCGGGTCGTCGACCGTGACGCCCTTGAAGGTATCGGGGTTCTCGGGATCGGGGACGATGGACTGAGCGGCAACGGTCAGGGTGCCGTAGACGTACGTGACGTCGTAGTTGTCAACCTTCGCGGTCTCGCTCGACACAGCGACAAACGCGTTCTCGCTGGAGCCAACATCAGTCTGGGTGCCCGAGATCTCGTATGCAAGAGTCTCCCCTACCACGAATCCCTCACCGCCGGTGACGGTGACGTCAGACTGCTCGTTCTTGGTCAGCGCAATGCCGTCGTAGACCTTGGCCCCGTCGGCGGAGGTCAGGGTGACGGTGCGCTTGGCAATGGTCAGCTCGCTGTCGACGACCACGAACTCAACCTCGGCGAAGTTGGCGTTCGTGTTGGCGAAGTCGGAGGACTTCAGCTGCATCTCGTAGGTGCCCGCGTCAGTGCCGCGCACGGTGGCGTCGCCGGTGAAGGCGAAGTCGGCCTGCGTGTACAGCGGGTCGGAGGCCACAAAGTCGTAGCCCTCGGCAGACTTCTCGGTGCCGTCGTACGTATAGGAGCCGCCGCGCTCGGTGATGGTGACGATGACCTTGCCGGTGGCGGGCGTCACCTCGAGGGTGCCCTCGTGCTTGGTGATCTCGTAGTTGCCGGCCTTGAAGCCCGCGAGCTCGGTGTAGGCGATGGCGTTAGTCACCTTGCCATCGGCCACGTAGGTCACGGTGCCGGTGGCGCGCACGTCGGCGATCTCGCCGTCGACGAAGCCCTTGTCGCCGGACTGCTGCCAGCCGCCGACCTCGGTCAGGCTGTGGGCCTTGCCGTCGTAGGGCCAGGTCAGGGAGCCGGAGGTGAGCTCCACCTGGCGCTTGAGGATCTGGTAGGTCACCTGGGCCTTGCCGGCGTAGTTGCCCTTGCCGGTGACGGTCACGGTCACGGTGCCGGCGTTAGTGATGTCAGCGCTGTAGGAGAGCTCGTAGTCGGTGCCCTCGACGAGCGTCTTGTCGCCGTCCTTGACGACGGGCTTCTGCGCCTGCTCGGTGCCGTTGTACACGACGTCGGGCAGGGTGCCCACGGTCATGCCGTTGCCCTCGGCGGGCTTGATGTCCTTGGGCGTGATGGTCAGGGTGCCGTCCACGACCACGAAGGTGACCTTGGAGAAGCTGGCGGCCGTGTTCTTGAAGTCGCCGGCCTTGAGCTCCATGTTGTAGGTGCCGGCGTCGGTGCCGCTCACGGTGGCGTCGCCGGAGAACTCGAAGTCGGCCTGCGTGTAGAGCGGGTTGGAGGCCTTGAAGTCGTAGCCCTCGACCGTCTTCTCGGTGCCGTCGTAAGGGAAGCTGCCGCTGTGCTCGGTGATGGTGACGACGACCTCGGTGTCGTCGGCGGTGACGATGAGCTTGCTGAAGGAGCACACGATGAAGTAGTTCTCCTCAAGCGTGCCTTTGTTCAGCGTGTAGGTGAACTCGTTGAAGCTCTCGCCGGCAAGCGTCTGCGAGCCGGTGATGTTGTAGGTCGCACCCTCGCCGTCGACAAAGCCAGCGCCCTTGACGGTCACGTCAGACTGAGCGTTCCTCGTGAGCGGGGTGCCGTCGTAGGGCTTGGTGGCACCCGCCGAGGTCAGGTAGACGGGACGCATGATCACGTTGACCTTCTCGGAGGAAGTGGCGTACTGCCCCTCAGCGTAGTTGGACCCCGTGGCACGCAGGTAAACAGTCGCGCTGTCGCCAACGTTCGTTGCGGTGATGGCAGCCGGGTCGCTCACCCAGGTCTTCTTGTCGAGACTGTACTCAACGGTCAGGGCGTTGCCGTGCTTGTCCCTGGCACTTGCCCTGTTAGCCGAAAGCGGAGTGCCGTCGTACATCTTCTCAACGTCGCTGGTGTACCACGTAACGCCGTCAGCGTCGATCTGGCCACCCTCGATGGTGAGCGTACCGTCTTCGACGATGAACTCGACATTGGAGAAGTTGGCGTTGGTGTTGGAGAACTGCCCGGCATTGAGGCCCATGGTGTAGGGGCCCACCACGGTACCCTTCGCCACAGCCTCGCCGGAGAAGGCGAAGTCGCCCTGCTTGTACAGGGAGTTGGAGATGGACGCGACGGTGTAGCCGGTCACGGTCTTCTCGGTACCGTCGTAGGCCTCGGTCTTGCTGTTGCCCTTGACGGTGACGGTGACCTTGTCGGCGACGGGCGTCACCTCGAGGGTGCCCTCGTCCTTAGTGATGGTGTAGTTGTCGGCCCTGAAGTCCGCGAGCTCGGTGTAGGCGATGGCATTGGTCACCTTGCCATCGGCCACGTAGGTCACGGTGCCGGTGGCGCGCACGTCGGCGACCTCGCCGGTGACGAAGCCCATGTCGCCGGACTGCTCCCAGCCGCTGACCTCGGTCAGGCTGTGGGCCTTGCCGTCGTAGGGCCAGGCCTGAGTGCCGGAGGCCAGGTGCACCTGGCGCTTGAGGATCTTGTAGGTCACATTGAACTTGCCGTCGTAGTTGCCCTTGCCGGTGACGGTGACCGCCACGGTGCCGGCGTTGGTGACGTCGGCACCGGTCTCGTCGGCGCTGTAGGAAAGCTCGTAGTCCTCGCCCTCGACGAGCGTCTTGTCGCCGTCCTTGACGACGGGGGCCTGGCGCTGGGGCTGACCGTTGTACACGACGTCGGGCAGGGTGCCCACGGTCATGTCGTTGTCCCCGGAGGGCTTGATGCCCTTGGGCGTGATGGTCAGGGTGCCGTCCACGACCACGAAGGTGACCTTGGAGAAGCTTGCGCTCGTGTTCTTGAAGTCGCCGGGCTCGAGCTCCATGTTGTAGGTGCCGGCGTCGGTGCCGCTCACGGTGGCGTCGCCGGAGAACTCGAAGTCGGCCTGCGTGTAGAGCGGGTTGGAGGCCTTGAAGTCGTAGCCCTCGACCGTCTTCTCGGTGCCGTCGTAATCGAAGGAGTCGCTGTGCTCGGTGATGGTAACGACAACCTCGGTGTCGTCGGCGGTGACGATGAGCTTGCCGTACTTGGAAGTCACCAGGTAGTCGGCGGCGTTCGTGCCCTTGTTGAACACATAGGTGAAGGTGTTGTCGCTCTCGCCCACTGCGGTCTGAGAGCCGGTGACGGTGACGGTCACGCCCTCGCCGTCGACAAAGCCGACGCCCTCGCCCTTCGGGGTGGCGGTGACGGTACCGTTGGTGAGCGCGGTGCCGTCGTAGGTCTTGTTGGCGCCCTCGGAGGTAAGCGTGACGGGGCGCTTGGTGATGGCGATGCTCTCGGAGCTGGTGGCGTACTGGCCCTCGGCGTAGTTGGGGCCGGTCGCACGGAGCTTGACGGTCTGATGACCGAAATGCGTGAGGTTGACCTGGGTCGGGTCGCTCACCCACGTCTTGCCGTCGTCGACGCTGTACTCAACCTTGAGAGCGTTGCCGTTCTTGTCGGTCGCGCTCGCTTCGTGGGCGGAAAGCGGATCTCCGTCATAGACCTTCTGTTCGTCTTGGGTGCGCCAGTCGACGCCGTCGACGTCGATCTCGCCGCCCGTAATGGTGAGGCGACCGTCATTGACGATGAACTCGACGTTCGTGAAGTTGTCGCTGACGTTGGAGAACTGATCGACGTTGAGGCCCATGTCATACGTGCCAACAACAGTACCCTTGGCCACGGCCGTACCCGTGAACTTGATATTGGCCTCGGTATAGGCGGCGTTGTTAGAGATGACGGTATAGCCGGTCACCATCTTCTCGGTGCCGTCGTAGGCCTCCGTCTTGCTGTTGCCCGTGATGGTGACGGTGACCTTGTCGGTGACGGGCGTCACCTTGAGGATGCCATTGTTCGTCCTGAAACTGTAGTTGCTGGCCTTGGTGTTAGCGTTGAGCTTGTACGCGAAAGCATTTTCAACTTTGCCCACGTTGGTGATAGAGGCAGAGTACGTGAACGTTGCACCCTCGCCTTCAGCAAAGCCGGAGACGGTCTCCATCTCATGCTTGAAGTGCTTGGTTCCGTCGTAGGTCCACTCGCCGGAAGCAGAGGTCATGGTGACCTCAGCCTTGTTGATGACAAGCTTGCCGTTCTCGGTCTTAACCATGAACTGATCGGTCACGACGTTGCCGGCACCATCGGTCACAACGGGAGTACCGATGATGTTATTGGCATACTCACCAACGTCGGTCTTGCTCGGGTTCTGGGTCGTAAGGCCGGAAACGGTGTATGTGACGCCGTCGATTTCGAAGACATACGTCTCAACACCTGCGGCTTCATGAACTTTGCCGTCGTAGGTGGCAATAGTGGAGTTCGCCTTAACGGTGACCTCGTACTTAGCGTCGCGATTCCTAACCGAAAGAACGCCCTCGATCTTGTCAATGGTGTAGTTCTCAGCCTTCGTACCTTCGTTCAGTGTATAGGTGAAAGCGTTGAGCGATTTGCCCACGGTAGTCTGAGAGCCGGTGAAGGTGTACGTGGCACCTTCGCCCTCAGCCCAACCAGTCTCGGTCTCGAGCGCGGCGTCGCCGTTGACGAGCGCGGTTCCATCATACTGTTTGTGAAGATCGGCCGACTTAAGAGTGACCTGCGCCTTGGCGATGTCAACAAAGCCGTCGTTTACCTTGAAGACGACGTTTGTGAAGTTGACGGTGTCGCCGTTGGAGAACTGGTCGGCCTTGAGGCCCATGTCGGTCTTGCCGGCGTCGGTGCGCTTCGCCTCGGCAGTACCC
>CAKUFZ010000030.1 GCA_934654475.1 uncultured Coriobacteriales bacterium | reverse complement strand
GCATGAATACGCAGACTCTTACGAGCGAGGCCGCTGAGCAGCCCGCCATCACACATGAAACCGATGACCGTCGAGACCACATCCTCGAGGTTGCCATGGAGCTTTTCTCGCAGAAAGGCTTTGCCGGCACCTCGATGAGCGCCATCGCGCGCAAGGTGGGCATCGACCAGTCCACTATGTACTACTGGTTCAAGAGCAAGGAGCACCTGCTCGACGAGATTGTGAGCCTGCACGGCAAGACCGTCGAGTATGCCCAGCTCATGAGCGGTATGGACGGGTCGTGGTCGGCCCGCCTGTACGCCCTGGTCTATCACGACGTGCTCAACCTGTGCCTGCTGCCCGTGGACTTCTACGAGCTCGAGACCGCAGCCGGCAAGGATCGCTCGCGTTTTGGCGGTTTCTTCGACAACTACCACAGCCTGGCGGCCATCATCCGCTCCCTTGTGGAAGGCGGCATTGCAGCGGGGGAGTTCGAGCATCCCGACCCCTGGAGCTGCACTTTCAACATCATGGTGTGCGACGAGGGTCTGCAGCATCGCTATCACCAGGGCAAACAGGGCAAGCGCCTCTTCAACGACGGCTCGTCCCCCGAACACATTGACTGCTCGGCTGAGTCCTACGCTCGCATGGGCGCCTTCAACGCACTCAGCTGTCTCACGGGCTCGGGCAAGGTCATCCAGAAAGCCCACGACGAAGCCTCCTCTCACGGCTGGCTCGAGAGATAACGCATAGCCCTGTCGAGGCTTCGACGGTTGAGCAAAATGAGGCCAGACACTACGCAAACATGCGGTGTTTTTGGTTGGCGGTGCGGGTGAGGGCGGCATGTGGGTGCGTATAATCCGCTCGAAATGCCGGCGATTCGGCGGTTTTGGTAGAGCGGAGGGTGAAGATGGCATCGCTTGTTCCTGAGGGCTCGTCCCTTGAAGAGGTGCGAGAGGTCTTCTCGCGTGATCGGTTTGCCAGCGAGGCTTGTGGGTGCAGGGTGGTTGACTTCGCGCCTGGTCATGCGGTGTGCGAGTTCGAAGTGGGACCGCAGCACCTCAACGGCATGGGGTCTGTTATGGGCGGGGCGATCTTTACGCTCGCCGATTTTGCCCTCGCTGTTGCCTGCAATGTGGGCGAGGAGCCGACGGTGTCGGTTTCCAACACTATCGAGTTCCTCAGCTCTCCGAGGGGCACGCGTCTCACCGCCGTGTGCGACGCGGACAAATCAGGCTCGTCTTTGGGTTTCTATACCTGCGACGTGCATGACGACCTGGGCCGCCACGTCGCTCGTATGACGGCGACGTGCTTCCGGAGGCCTGCGTAACGAGCGGTTCAAGCGGATCGTTATTGCTCCTTGGCCCAAAAGCATGCGAGATGAGATCTGCACGATGGTTTCGCAGTGGTATGTTTGCTCCCACATGATGTATGTCGGAAAGGCGGGGCTCAATGTGCCCTGCCGAAAAGGGGGTTTCACACATGACTAAGACTGCCGTTACCCTGGGCAAGCTGCTTGCCATCAAGCCGGAGCACGAGGTGCCCAGCCCGGGCGACATTGTTGAGTATGTCTACGAGAAGGGCGACATGCCCGTGACGGTGACGGTCACCACCGATGTGGCCGGCATTGTGACGTTCATGGTCACCGCCGACGCCGACGAGATGGAGTACTCCCTGGAAGCCGCGCGCAAGGCCCTTGTGCGCACCACCGGCAACGATCCCGACAAGGCTGGGTCCCTCGAGCGTGCCCGTGCAACGTTTGGTGCACAGGCGTTCGATCAGAACGTCCTCTACCTCGCCAAGCAGCGCCTCCTGTGCCTGGCCTACATGCGTACGGGAATTCTTCCGTTCCTGCTTCCTGACTTCCCCCACAACGAGGTTCATACCGAGGGCAAGGACTTCACGTTTATGGCTCGCGTCCGCCTGCGTCCCCGCGGCACGGTGGAGGACTTCTCGCCTGTTCACTTCGCGTTTCCGGCAAAGCCCGAGGTCACGGACAAGGACCTCGATGATTTTGTGAGCCAAATGATGGGCGGCATGATCAACATGGACGCCGTGCCTGAGGAGGCGCGCGCCGGTATGGAGCGCCTGCGCGGCCAGGCGCGCGAGGCATGCGAGAAGAAGCGTGACAACGAGTGGTGGGGCACCCTCATGGATGCCGCCGGCGAGGAGTTCTCCAACACGCGCCTGATGTCTGCCCCCGGCGAGCGCTATGTGGTCCAGCTTGCCGAGCTCATGGCAAACCAGCTTGCTGAGCAGATTGAGCGCTCTGGTCGTAGCTGGGACGACTTTACGAACGATCCCGAATTCGACATGAATGAATTCAAGCAGAGCATGATGGCCAACGCCGAGCTCTCGCTGCGCCGCGGCATGGCTCTGGACTGCGTGGCCGCCCATGAGGGCATAACGCTTTCGGAGGAAGACGTTCTCGCGCTGCTGGGCCCCGTGGCGTCGGGTGCCGAGGGCATCGCCGCCCAGGCCATGATCGACAACGGCCAGCTTCCCCAGCTCGTGGAGGTCGCCATGCGTGCCAAGGCAAGCGACTGGCTCGCAAAGAACGCTGTGGACACGGCAGTGGAGCACGAAGAGGCCGCGGAGTAGCCGAGTGGCCTAGCTCCAAGCGGTTGCGTTTGTAGGGCAACCTGGAACGACTTGGAGCGACCTAGAGCGATTGACAAAAAGGCGCCTCGCCCGTCTCGACTGGAGAACTCGGGCGAGGCGCCTTTTCGTTTGCGGTTGGTATTGTGAGCGGGCGGGTTGCTACTTTGGCTGAACGAGCGTAACCAGACGACTCGCCCGATGAACGGCATCGGGCGATTTTGGCCGACGCCTGCGTGCAAATCGGCTCGTGGGGTCCGCTACTCCGCGCGCTTGCGGGGCTGCGTGACGAGCGTGGATCCCGAGATGATGGACTCGAGCTCGCCGATGTAGCGCTGGACCAGATCGGTGGGCTTGCGCTCGCCGTGCATGATGTAGCCCACGCGCATGGTCTCGCTCGTCTCCAGCGGGATGGCCACGATCTCCTGCTCCATCTCACTGGAAAGGACGCCCGTGGAGAGGGTGTAGCCTTTGCCGCGAATGAGCAGGTTGGTAAGGGTGCCGCGGTCCGAATAGGTGATGTTGCGGCTGTGAGGCAGCGCCGCGAGGGGCTCTTCGGCGAAGTGAAACGAGTTGGTCGTGCCCTGCTCAAAGGAGTAGCGCGGGTACTCGTCGAGGTCAGAGAGCTTGAGCGAGGCCTTGCCGGCCAGGGGATGCTGCGCGCTGACAAAGACGTGCGGTGCCGCTTCGAAAAGCTGCGTGAAGTGCAGGTCGGCATCTTCCATGACGCGCGTGAGGGCTCGCTCGTTGAAGTCGTTGAGGAAGAGCAGGCCAATATCGCTGCGGAATTCCTGGACGTCGCGAATAATCTCGCTGGTACGGGTCTCGCGGAACGTGAAGTCGTAGGCATCGGCCTCGCAGGCGTTGACGATGTTGATGAAAGCCTGCACGGCGAAGGCGTAGTGCTGGGTGGAGATGGCAAGGCGGGCGCGCCTGTTGTTGGACGTCTTGTTGACGAAGCGCTCGCTGAGCAGGTCGGCCTGCTCGACGACCTGGCGGGCATAGCCGAGCAGCTCGGTGCCTTCGGCCGTGAGCGTGAGGCCGCGGTTGGAGCGCAGGAAGATGCTCACGCCCAGTTCGGACTCGAGGTCCTTGATCGCCATGGAGAGCGTGGACTGCGACACATAGAGTTCGTGGGCCGCCGCGTTGAAGGAGCCCGACTGGGCGACCTCGATGAGATAGCGCAGCTGTTGCAGTGTCATGGCGGCCCTTCTTTCATATGCAGTGATACGCGCAATGTGTGGTTGTGCGAAAGTATAAAAATCGATGGGCGTTCCTGCTTTAAAACGAGCTTGCCATATGGGGAAAAAGCAAAAAGCCCAAAAACCAATGGGGTATCATGGTCCAGCGTGCCGATTGGGCACGGCCCGCTCGCCGCCGCGGGGCGGTGGATTCAATGAAAGGACGTTGCCCATGACGGCTCCCGGCTCGTCTCAAACAAAGCAAGCAAAGCAAACAAAGCCGCGCGTGAGCTTGAACAGGCGCACGGTCATTGCGGTTGTGTGCGCAGTCGCAGCGGTCGTCGTGCTGGTATGGTCGCTGTGGGAGACCCCTTCGACCCCCATGGCGTACCAGGAATTTGCCCAGAAGGTGGCCCAGCAGCAGGTCGATGAGGCGCAGATTTCCCAGGACGGCGTGTACTTCACCCTCAAAGACGACGAGACGCATGCCTTGTACCGCACGGACAATCCCGACTCGCCTGACCTCAAGGAGCGCCTGCTTGTTTGCGGGGCGCAGGTCACAAGTTCGGTCGATGCGGGCGATGTGGTGGACACGCTCATCAACCTCCTGCTCGATGCTTTCATTCTCGGCACCTTTGGAATTGCGATATACAAGCTGGCGAGCTATAGCCGCAACACGTTCAAGGTCGTGCGCAAGACGGGCGTGACGTTTGACGACATCGCGGGCATGGATAGCCTCAAGCGCGAGATGCGCCAGGTCGTGGGTGTGCTCAAGGACCCTGCCGCCGCACGGCGTTTGGGCGTGAGGCCGGTCAAGGGCATCGTGCTCGAGGGTCCTCCCGGCAACGGCAAGACGCTCTTTGCCAAGGCGCTGGCCCAAGAGGCCGGCGTCAACTTCATCGCCACCAAGGGAGCCGATTTCCAGAGCGCGTTCATGTCGCTGGGTGCGCGCAAGATTCGCTCGCTTTTCAAGAAGGCGGGCAAGCATCGTCCCTGCATTGTCTTTATCGACGAGTTCGACAGCATCGGTGAGCGTCGCAACTATGCGGGCACGGGCATCGACAAAGAGAACAACCGCATCATCACTGCCATGCTCAACGAGATGGACGGCTTCACCACCAAGGACGGCATCCTTGTGGTGGCGGCCACGAACTCGTACCGATCGCTTGATCCCGCACTGGTGCGTCCAGGAAGGTTTGACCTCAAGTATACGGTGAGTAATCCCGACACAAAGACACGCGAGGAGCTTGTCCGCATCTATTCTCAAGGGAAGTCGCTTGCCGAGGGGCTCACTCCTGCACGACTGACACCCCTGTTTGAAGGCGCAAGCTGCGCCGACGTTGAAGCAACCCTCAATGAAGCCGCTATGCTTGCCGCACTTGAAAGGGCCGATGCGATTACGCTTGAACTGGTCGTACGCGCGGCCGAAAAGGTTGGAGTTAAACTAAAGATATAATCTTTACGCAAGTAGGAAACTGGCGGTTCAGCGACTGAACACGGGTGGCTCTATCGAGTGCGTTTCCCATCTGCGCCGTGGTAATGGTGGAATGCCAACAGGTTCCCTTGCCCATCATTGCCCTGGGAATTCTGCCCGCCGTACAAGGAAGGCCTGCTTGTCTAGCCGCAACGGCAGACAGGCAGGCCTTCTGATTTTTAACGGTGAACTCCCCGCCCGCGTTACTACGCCTTGCGGGCCTTCACGCGAAACATCGGGGTGGACGCGTAGTTCACGCGTTCCTCGGGCGAAAACACGCGTTCCCATACTTGGGGGTCAACCTCGACTTGCGCCGCTCCGAGCTCACGAAGCACGCCTTCGTCCCAAGCGGGACGCTCCACGGGGGAGAGCGGCATCTGACGCGCGATGTCTTCCATCGCGTCGATGTCGGTCCCTACGTACTCGTCTTTGATGCCTGCATCCTGGGTGGCCTGGCGGTCGGCTTCATAGGCGCGGCGTAGCTCAGCGTCATAGAGGTGCGCGTACCAGTTGGCGTCGTAATTGAGAAGCAGCCCGCCCGGCTTGAGCACGCGCAGCCATTCCGCATAGGCGCGCTCGGGATGCGGCAGGTTCCACGTGAGGTTGCGGCTCACCACAACGTCGAAGGTGCCATTGGCTGCCTCAAGCGCCTCGGCGTCCATGCGTGCAAACCTGATGACGTCTTCCACACCTTCGTTGCGTGCGTTGGCGCGCGCTTCATCAAGCATCGCGGGCGTATAGTCGCCAGCTGTCACGCGATAGCCAGCGCGGGCAAGAATGATGGAAAAGAAGCCCGGCCCGCAGCCCATGTCGAGCACGCGCAGCTCCTGGGGCTGCGCGCCGGGGAAGGCGGCTTCAATCTGCTCGGTGAGCTCGGCTGTCCATGTGGACTTCTGCTGGGTGCGCAGCTCGTCTTTGTTCACTTCGGAATAGCCGGAAGCGCGGTTGGTCCAGTAAGCTTCGTTCTCGTCTTTGAGTTGCTCGCAGTTTGGCTGATCCGTCATGGACATCGCCTCCTCGTTGCCGTCGAGACATCCGGCGGCCTGCCCCGTCGCGGCACCGCGCGTCTCGTTTGCCATGTGCGTCAACCTACTTTTCCGCCGTAATGATGAACATGCGCGTGGGGTTGTAGAACTTGTCGGGGTTGGCAAAGATGCGGTCGGAAACGTCCTGGTCAAGCGTGATGTCTCGGAAGCCGGCGTTGTAGAGAAGTTGCAGGTCCCAGTCGGGGCGCGCGGGCTGCTCGCCTGCGAGGTGCTCCTTGATGTGCTCGTATTCGGCCATGAGGCTGCGCTCGATGGAGGAGTGCGCGTTCTCTTCGGGCAGGTCGAGCTCGGCAAGCGGCCTCTCGTGGCAATAGTCGCCGTCGAAGTTGATGAGGCAGCCGCCCGACTTGAGCAGGTTGTACCAATGCGTGTAGGCCTGGTCGAGGTGGGGCAGCGTCCAGGTGAGGTTGCGGGTGACGATGCAGTCGAACGTCTCGGGCTCAAACGTGGTGTTCTCGGCATCCATAACCTGGAAGTCGACCGTGAGACCCAGGTCGCGGGCGGCATGGCGCGCCTCTAAGATCATGCGCGGCGTGAGGTCGATGCCACTCACCATGTGACCCTGCTCGGCAAGCATGAGGGCAAGAAAGCCGCTGCCGGTGCCCACGTCGAGAATGCGCAGGCCATGGCCGTGCGGCAGCAAGGGAAGAATCTCGTTGAGCCACTGATTGTGCTTGTCGCTGGCAAACTCCTCGTTATGGAGCTCGGCAAAGTCCTCGGCACGTTGCGACCAATAGTTGACGACGTGGGACTTTACGGAGTGCCGCTGGCTGTGCTCGGGGGCGAATACGCTGAGGGCGTCGATGTTGGGATCGGTCATGCTTGAATCCACCTTTGTGCGTTGAGGTCCATCAATGTTGCGACAGCGCCCCTGCACGCGTCGTGGTCGTATCGTAGCACGCCGCAGCTGTTGTCGGCGGCGAGCGCGTGGCATTTTGGCAAGAGCGTGCATATGAGTCGCGCTGTGTGTGCAAACGGACTACAATTGTCCGAATGCGCCGACGAAAGGATCAACGATGAAGAACACTGACGCCAAACCCTCGGAGCACAAAGACGAGGAGGCCTTGCAGGCGGCTCGCAAGGAACCGTCCGGCGAGGCACAAAAGGGCTGTAAGACGCCGCGCGACAAAAGCCATCGCCTTGTGGGCTACACGCGTTTTATGGCGGCTGTGCCAAGCTTCGGCCTGTTCATAGCGGCCATTGCCATGACAATCGCGACGCTTCTCTCTACCATCGGCGTTACCGTCGAGGTCGTCAAAGGCGAGCTCACGATGCAGGACATGCTTGTTGAGTACATCGAGTACGCCGACTTCTTCCTGCTGTCCATCGTGCTCTACATCATGAGCATCGGCTTGTACTCCCTGTTTATCGACGACGAGATCGAGATGCCCTCTTGGCTTGAGATTCACACGCTCGACGACCTCAAGGAGAAGCTCGTCAGCGTCATCGTCGTGGTCATGGGCGTGTTCTTCCTTGGGCGCCTGATACATGGGGCCGACCCGCTTGACCTGCTGTGCATGGGCGCAGGCATCGGCGCCGTTGTGCTTTCGATGGCTTACTTTGTGCGCCACATCATGGTCGCGCACAAGCGCGAAGGGGAAGAGGAGTAGCAGCATCGTGCCGTGATGGCGCGGCGGTTTTTAGGTTGTATCGCTGGTGCCTGTCCACGCAGCACTGAAGGTCGTTCGTGTATATGCGCTCAACAAAGGCCGGCGCGGGGTACGCTTCACGTCCCCGCGCCGGCCTTTTGCGTCGCTCTTAGATGCCGTCGAGTCAGCTTTTACTTGCCGAGCAGCTCCTCGATGGAGCCCGCGCGGTAGTTGGCAAAGACGACGTTGCCCTCTTCCTGCGTGGCGTCGAGGTCGACGTCGGCCATGATGCCGAAGTCGTGGTCGCCCTCGGGGTCGCTCAGGATCTGGTGCACGTGCCAGATGTGCTTGTCCTTCTCGTCGGTCTCGTCCACGTGGAAGTAAGTGGCAGAGCGCGCGTCGGCGTCGAGCAGCACCTCTTCGTGTGTCTCGTAGTACGCGTCGAGTACGTGCTTCCACTTGAGCTCGCCGAACGACCAGTCGGTGTCGAGCGCGCCGAGCGCCTTGGCGTCGTCCTTGGCCACGAGGCGCACGCGGCTGAACAGGGCGTTGCGCACGAGCACCGTGAGTGCGCGACGGTCGCGCACGACCACGTTGTCGAGCACGAGTGCGCCGGGCTCCTCGGGCATGGAGCCGGTGTTTGCCCACTCGTCCACCAGGCTCGAGTCGACGGAACGCACGACGAGGCCCAGCCAGGAGATGATGTCTTTGAGCTGGTCATCGCGCTTGTCGAGCGGCAGGGTCCTGTCCAGGCAGCGGTAGGCCTCGGAGAGATAGCGCAGCAGGATGCCCTCGGCGCGGGCCAGGTTGTACGTCTGGATGTAGCTCTTGAAGTCCGCACAGCGTTCGAGCATGTCGCGCAGCACCGACTTGGGGGCGAGCTGGTAGTCGCGCGCCCACGGCACCGCCTCGCAGTACTGGGCGAAGGCCTCGGCGAGCATGTCTTCGAGCGGCTTGGGGTAGGTCACGTCCTGCAGGCGCTCGATGCGCTCGTCGTATTCGATGCCGTCGGCCTTCATCTCGGCCATGGCGCGGCTGCGGGCCTCGCGCTCCTGGGCGCGCAGCACCTGGCGGGGCTGTTCGAGCGTGGACTCGATCATTGAGATGACGTCGAGGGCGTACGTCTCGCTTTCCGGGTCGAGCAGCTCGAGCGCCGCAAGCAGGAAGGGGGAAAGCGGCTGGTCAAGGGCGAAGTCGTCGGGTAGGTCCACCGTGGTGAAGTACTCGACGGTGCCGTCGTCGTTGGCGACCTTCTCCACCACGCCTGCGTCGATGAGGGTGGAGAACACCTCGTCGGTGCGGGCGCGGAGCTTGAGCTTCTCGGCGTCGGACTGCATGGAGTCGTCGACGAGCTTGTACACGCGCGCCCAGGCGTCGCCGCCCTGCTCAACCTCGGCGAGCACCATGGAGTTGGTGATGCGCATGCGCGGCGTGAGCGTGGCGGGCACCGACTCGATGAGCTTGTCGAAGTTCTGCTTGTTCCAGCCAACAAAGCCCTCGGGCGGCTTCTTCGTCTTGATGCTGCGAGCCTTCTTGGGGTCGCCGCCTGCCTTGGCGAGGGCCTTCGCGCGCTCGATGTCGTACTCGGTGGCCTCGGCGATGACCAAGCCTTCCGTGTCGAAGCCTGCGCGTCCTGCGCGGCCGGCAATCTGGTGGAACTCGCGCGAGCCGAGCCTGCGCATGTGCGAGCCGTCGAACTTGGCGAGGGCTGTGAGCAGCACGGTGTGGATGGGCACGTTGATGCCCACGCCGAGCGTGTCGGTTCCGCAGATGACGGGAAGAAGGCCCTGCTGGGCGAGCTTCTCCACAAGCAGGCGATAGCGGGGGAGCATGCCCGCATGGTGCACGCCCACGCCGCAGCCCAGCAGGCGCTGGAGTATCTTGCCGAAGGCCGTGGTGAAGCGCGTGCCCTTGATGGCTTCCTTGATGCGCTCGCGCTGCTCCTTGGTGGCGACGCCGAAGCTTGCCAGCGACTGGGCACTCTCAAGCGCGGCGTCCTGAGCGAAGTGGACCACGTAGATGGGTGCCTTGCCCTCGCGCAAGGCAATCTCAACCGTGCCCTCAAGCGAGGTCTCAACGTACTCGTAGGTGAGCGGCACGGGGCGCTGGGCGTCGGCGATGATGTCGACGGAGGTCCCCGTCGTGTCTTCAAGCTTGGCGGCGATGGCGCTCGTGTCGCCCAGTGTGGCGCTCATGAGCAGGAACTTTGTGCTCGGCAGGGTCAGAAGCGGCACCTGCCAGGCCCAGCCGCGGTCGCTGTCGCCGAAGTAGTGGAACTCGTCCATGGCGACATAGCCGATGTCGGCGCCCTCGCCTTCGCGCAGGGCGGCGTTCGCCAGAATCTCGGCGGTGCAGCAGATGATCATGGCGCCGGGGTTGATGGAGGTATCGCCTGTGATCATGCCGACGTTCTCCTTGCCGAAGACGTCGCACAGGTAGAAGAACTTCTCGCTGACCAGGGCTTTGATGGGGGCGGTGTAGTACGACTTCCAACCCTGGCACAAGGCGAGGAAGTGCATGCCGAGGGCAACCATCGACTTGCCCGAGCCCGTGGGGGTGCCCAGGATGACGTGGTCGCCCAGCACGAGGTCCATGATGGCCTCTTCCTGGTGGGGCCACAGCTCGATGCCGCGGTCGAGGCACCACTGCATGAAGAGCTCGAAGATCTCGTCGCCGGGCATCTCGGGGTCGCCCTCATGCCAGATGGGGGCGCGCCTGCCCAGCGAGCCCGGGGCAAAGGCGTCGTCGGGGGAGCCCTGGGTTTCGATAGTCTCGTCGGCCATGGTCGACCTTTCCTTTCGTGGATGGGCGCACGGTGCGCGGTGCGTGCAAACGGGGCGTGCGGCAGCGGGTATGTCGCGCGAAGTGCAGCCGTCGGCCCCCCGTCGGTTTTTCGTTTGGAGAAGCGTATCATTCAAGTGGCGTTCAACCTGACGAAATTTGACCGCATCGGTGATTGTGCAGGTAAAAAGCGCTGGATTATGCTACTGTCTACCCTCTCAATTACGCATTGACTCGCTGGGTGTGAGCCAATCGACATCGCCGAGGAGCATGGCTATGGGAATGGAATTCAAGCGACGCCTGCCCAACCCGCAGGACATCAAGGCCGAGATGTCTATGTCGGCGCAGGCAGAACAGCGCAAAGTTGCCTTTGACGCTGCAATTGCCGCCGTTATGGATGGCAGCGATTCTCGCAAGCTCGTCATTATCGGCCCCTGCTCGGCCGATCGCGAGGACGCCGTGCTCGAGTACTGCACCCGTTTGGCCAAGGCTCAGGAAGAGGTGGCCGACAAGCTTATCCTCATCCCGCGTCTCTATACCAACAAGCCCCGCACGCTGGGTCTGGGCTACATGGGCATGCTCCATCAGCCCAACCCCAACGGTGAGCCCAACTTGCTTGCCGGCATCCGCGCCATTCGCCACATGAACCTGGCTGTCATCGAGCAGACGGGCTTCTTCGGTGCCGATGAGATGCTCTATCCCGAGTACCACCGCTTCTTGTCCGATTTGCTTTCCTATGTGGCAGTGGGCGCTCGTTCGGTGGAGGACCAGGAGCACAGGCTCGTTGCTTCGGGCCTGGACGTGCCCGTGGGCATGAAGAACCCGCCCTCTGGCGACAACTCTGTCATGCTCAATGCCATCGTTGCTGCTCAGGCACCGCACTCCTTCATCTACCGCAACTGGGACGTGCAGTCTACCGGCAACCCCTACGCGCATGCCATCCTGCGCGGCTATGTTGGCGCAAGCGGTCACAACCGCCCCAACTATTCCTATGACTACCTGGTAGACCTCGTGGATGCCTATGCCGCTCGCGACATCAAGAACCCGGCGCTCATCGTGGACTGCAACCACTCCAACTCGAACAAGCACTGGGACCAGCAGCCCCGCATCGCCAAGGACGTGCTGCACTCCTGTCGCCAGAACGCCGACATCGACCGCATCTTCCGCGGCTTCATGATTGAAAGCTACCTGGTAGATGGCGCACAGAAGGTGGGCGGCGAGGTCTATGGCCAGTCCATCACCGACCCGTGCCTGGGCTGGGAGAAGACCGAGAAGCTCCTGCGCGACATAGCCGAGCTGGTGTAAGCGCACGCCTCGGTATAAGCCCGAAAGCTGACTGGCGGCCCGCCTGGGATTCTCCCGGGCGGGCCGTTTTTGGTCGCGCGGTGCAAAAAGGGCGTACGTTTGCGTTTTAATTCCACCGGCCAAAGTATCCGTTTAAGCCTCAGGCCATCTACCTGGGATGATGTGACGGCACGGTTGCCATCTACTCCATGCGACCAAATTAAAACGCAAACATGCGCAGTTTTTTCGGCCGTGTTGAAACTTTTCCCGCCTCTCGAGCGTTTTAGGGTCGAAGGCGCCTTTGGCAAAGACATACTCATGGCAACGGCAGGGGAGGTGAGCGGGTGCAAGACAGGCTTTGGTTTGCGGGACAAGCGAAACGTCACATGGACACGGTGTTTCGCGTGGCCTATAACTACCTGCGCAACTGTGCAGACGCCGACGACGTGACGCAAACAGTGCTCCTCAAACTTTTCCGTAGCGACCTCAAGTTTAATGACGCGGCGCACGTCAAGCGCTGGCTCATCCGGGCAACTATCAACGAATGCACCTCGCTGTATCGTGCGCTTCGTCGACGACCCGAGAATATTGACGACTACCTTGAGACGCTGGCTGCGCCTGAGTGCGATTGCACCCATGATATCGAGCTCTTGCGCAAGGTCATGGACCTGCCATCGCGTTACAGCATGCCGCTCTACTTGTATTACTACGAGGGGTACGACGTGCATGAGGTGGCGAAGTTGCTTGGAGTGCCCGAGGCGACTGTTCGCACGAGGTTGGCACGAGCTCGCCGTAGGCTCAAGGATGTGTTGACGAGGGGGAAACCAAACGATGAAAGATAATACCGGCCGTTCCCTTTTCCAAGACGATATGCGCGAGGATGATATTGCCCGCCTGAACCAGGTTTTTGATTTGCTTGTCGCCCCTGACCGCACGTACGAGAAGGTGATAGACATGACCAGGGAAAACCAAGGGACACATGCGTCTCATCAACGTGTCGGCACGCATCGTATGACCAGGCGGGCCTTCGTTGCCTGCGCGGCGCTTTCGGTCGCGGCGATTGGCACTGTGGCCTACGCTGCTGTGAACACTGATTTCTTCCAGACTGCATTTGGAGATAAAGGCCAGCCTGATATCGAGGCGCATGAAGTGGTCCTTGAGAATGGAACGTCGTATACGCTGCCCGCTCGGCAATGGGTAGGGGTTGAATCTGATGACGTCGATCGGCTTCTGGGCGACTATGTCGAGCCCATAGGTGATTCGATTGCCTATGAAGGCTATGCCCTCACGTTGGGCGCCTGCGTTGTGGACGAAAACGGTTTGGGCGTTGCATCTTTCGAGCTCTGCAATCCTGACGGGGTGCGGCTTGTGAAAAACGTCTCATATGAGTATGGCATGGTTGAATTCGAGAAAGATTGCCCAGTCGGCGCGATTGCAATGATTGATGCGACGGGAACGACGCATGTCAACGGGAGATGCTTTTTCGATCGCGACGCTTCGACCGATACTGATGTTGTCGGCGCTTCGTATTTTGATATTGGGCGCGGTGATGGAACTCTGGAAGAACAGGGCGTCTCATGGATGCTTGCACATGGGGATGGCTATGACGCGCCCGGGGAGTTGGACCTGATTTCCTTCCATCCAAGCAAGTTCGTTCCAACGCGACTGTTTATCTCGGAAGACGAGGATGTGGCGGTAAGCATCTCGCCTATCGGCATGGTTATCGATACTCCGAATGACTCGGGCTGTGAGTTTGAAGCCGAGATTGAATCCACGGGAGAGATTGTCACCGTTCGCCATCCTGAATGGATGACTACGAATATTCGAATCGTTTTTGTTGACGGGACGGAATACATTGTTCGCAGTACAGACGTGTCGAACACGACTTTCGGGTCGGTTGCCGATGATTTCAGCAGTCAGTCGCTGATTTTCAACCGTCTTGTTGATCCTGAGAGGGTTGCCAGCATTGTTGTCAACGGTTTCAATCCCGGCGATCCTGACGTGGTGTTTTTACCAGAGGTCTAGGGGCGGGCGTCCAATTGGCTGTGCCGGCCATTGTGTGACATAAAAGGCAGGGCTGCCCAGTGGGGACAGCCCCGCCTTTGTTGATGCGAGAAGTTTGGAATGCAGGAGCCTACTTCTTGATGGTTTCCTTGGCGGGCTCGGGCAGGTCGCTGCCGCAGTGGCAGCACTTGGTGGCGCCGACCTTTACCTCGTCGAGGCAGTAGGGGCACACAGGCGGAACCTTCTTGGGCTCCTCTTCCTTCTTGCCGCCCACGAGCTTCTCGCCGGCAGCCTGGGCCTTATTGAGGGCCTTGACCAGGGCGAACACGACAAGGGCGACGATGAGGAAGTTGATGATGGCGCTGATGAAGGCACCGAAGTCAACCGTGGCACCGTTGAACGTGATGGCCATACCCTTGACTTCGGGGCTGCCGCCGATCATGGAGATGAGCGGGTTGATGATGTTGTCGGTGAGCGAGGTCACGATGGCCGTGAACGCGCCGCCGATGATGACCGCGACAGCGAGGTCCATCACGTTGCCCTTGTTGATGAAGTCCTTGAATTCCTTGATGAGCTTCTTCATTGCCCGTCTCCTTTAGTCTACGAAACTTTTTGGTTTCGAGCGGAATTCTATACGCGCTTGAGCCGTTTGTTACGCTTAAACGACTATTTTATGCGTTGAATTGCGCTTCGACTTCCTCAACGATGCGTGCCGTGATAAGAGCCTGCGAGGTGTCGCCGGTGGCATCGGCATATTCGTGGGCACAGATGTTGCGGCGGAAGATTTCCTCGCGAGCCGCCTGGCGCACGGCTGCGTCGTCGATGATGGCGAAACCGGCCATGTTGACGCCCATGTCGGTGGGCGACTGATAGGGGCTCTCGCCGTAGAGGCCCTCCATGAGCGCCTTGAGGACGGGGAATGCCTCGACGTCGCGGTTATAGTTCACGGCCTCTTTGCCATACGCCTGCATATGGAAGGGGTCGATGATGTTGAGGTCCTCGAGGTCGGCGGTAGCTGCCTCATAGGCAAGGTTCACGGGGTGCTTGAGCGGCAGGTTCCACACGGGGAACGTCTCCCACTTTGCGTAGCCGGCGCGCACGCCGCGCTTGTTCTCACCGTAAATCTGAGACAGGCAAGTTGCAAGCTTGCCAGAACCAGGGCCAGGAGCTGTGACAACTACCAGGGGTTTAGTGGTCTCGACGAAATCATTCTTGCCAAAACCCTCATCGCTCACTGCAAGGTTGACATCCATGGGGTACCCAGCGATGGGGTAGTGCAGGTAGCTCTTGACACCGAGCTCATCGAGCTGTTTGCGCAAAGAGTCAACCTCAGGTTCACCTTGATAGCGGGTGATAACGACGCCGGCGACGGGAATCGAGATCTTCGTGAACTCGCCGAGAAGGCGAAGCACGTCTTCCCTATAGGTGCAACCGATGTCAGCGCGAATCTTGCCCGAGGCGACGTCGCAGGCGGCCACGGCGATAATGACCTCGCAGTTGTGCGAGATGGACTGCAAGGTGCGGATTTTCACGTCGGGTTGAAAACCGGGGAGCACGCGGCTGGCATGGTAGTCGTCGAACAACTTGCCGCCGAACTCCAGGTAGAGCTTGCCGCTGAACATCCCGATGCGCTCTTGGATGTGCTCAGATTGGAGCTTGACGAAGGCGTCGTTGTCGAACCCAATGGCCATGCGTACTACCTCACCTTTCCCGATGTTGGCTTAAAGCCGTTTTTGCACCGGGGGTTTATTTTACATGGCGTTGACACACCTCAAACAACCTGCAGATATAAATCGCATCCGCTGCACGTATGGGCAGATACCGTGGATATGCCAGCAAATGAGCAGTAAAAGAGGGCCTTGCCTGGGCATGGAAGCCGCGGGCAAGGCCCTCTTGCATAGTCGATGATTGCGTGCCGACAGCGTTATCCCAGCACGTTTTCGAACGTAAGCCACTGAGGCTGCTCGGCGCTCACGACGCGGGCGCTCACGTAGGCGCGCGGCAGGCTTACGAAGCGCGTGCCCTGCCAAATGCCGGAAGGCTGGCGCTGAACCACGAGGGCGACGTCGGCCTGACGGTCGTTGACCAGGCAGAGGGGCAGCAAGAGCTTCATGGCATCGGCTGCAGGGTCGAACACGGGCACTGCCAGGCGATAGTTGCGCCTGCATGCGGCGATTGCCGCGTCGACGGCATCGTCAAGGGCGCGGGTGAGCCTGCGATAGACTGCCGGCGTGCCCGTGATGAAACGGGCCAGGCGAACCTGTGCCTCGGTGCGCTGGGCGACGGGCAGGGACGTGTCGCCCATGCGATCGAGCATGCCGCAGGGGCCTTCCATGTCGGCGAGGGCGTCGCGTAGGAAACCACGAGGCAGACGCCCCAGGCAGTCGTCGAGGAGCGTGTGGAAGTCGAGGGCGACGCGGGCATCGGGCTGAGGCACCACATCGTCGAGCGAGGTCAGATAGGTTGCTGCCTGGGGGATGCACTCAAGCTCGGAGGTGATGCGCCTGCCCAAATCGCCTGAGCCGGCCAGCGCAAAGCCGGCGAAGCGCCAGGGGGTGTTCACACGGCAGGGCTCGAAGCAGGCGAACACGTCGTCACCTGAGGGTGTGGCGAGTCCCGTGTTGAACGCGGCGAAATCGCCTGCAGAAGAGGTTTCGAGCTTGCCCTGTGCGCGCACGCGGTGGAACGTGACGACGAGGTACTCGCGCAGGATGCCGTAGCGCGTGGCACCGGCAGCGCTGGGAGCGACCTCGGTGCCGGGATAGCTCCAGCGTTCAGGCGCGACCATGCGGGCGAGGTCGCCAAGCATGGCGTCCCACGTGCTGATCGAGGCGAACGTGGCGAACTCGCGGATGGGGTCGGCCGCCTGCGAGCCGCGGGGCGACGGCGTGCCGAGGTCGGACCATGCGCCCTGGTCAGCCACGGGAAGGCCCTCGAGAGAGGCGGTTTCGTGCATGTCGCCTGTGCCGTCGTCACCGTCGACAAGTGCCACGGCCCAACGCATGTTGAGGCCCGGCTTGCCGGTGCGCTTGAGGGTGAGCTCAACAGGTTGGCTTCCGTCTTCGCGCAGGTAGCGCAGGGGGAAGACGGCCCTGCTGCGCGAACCGCACACGGTGCCCATGGCGCGGGCGGCGCTCCAGTCCTCGTCGAGCACCGCCATGAGGTCCACCTGCACGGGCAGGATGCGCGAGAGCGTGCTCAGGATGGCCGTGGGGCAGAAGACGTCGCGCGAGATGGACTGCGGGTAGTCGGCGAGGACTTCCGGAGTCGGAACCTGACGGTCTGGGTTGGGGGAGAAGGCCGTGGCTGCGTGTGCGGCGGGGGTGTGACCTGCGAAGGCGGGCTGGCGCGAGGCCTGGGAGGCCGAGGTGCCTGCGGCGGGAGTTTGCTGCGGCGTGCAGGGCTGAGCGACAAGCTCGGATATCGGCGCGGGCTGCTGAGTTACCTGGGCGGGCGCGGCTTGATTGGCTGCTGGGGCGGAAAGAGTTGCCTGGGCGAGTGCGGCCTGAGTGGCTGCCGAATGGGGAGAGGCCGCTTGGACAGGAGCCTGATTGACCACCGGATTGGAAAGCGTCGCATGAGCGGCTACGGCCTGATTGGATGCCGAAGCGGAAAGGGCCGCCTGGGTGGTCACGAGCTGGCTGGTTGCCGAATCAGAGCAGGCGGCCAGGGCAGGCGCGACCTGGTTGGATGCCGAATCGGGAGAAGCTGCCTGGAGAGAGGACATCTGAGCAGGTGCGATATCAGTGCGAGGGACCTCGGTGCCGGCGACTGCTGCGACCCCATTGCTCGGTGCGTCCTCAATCGAGAACACGTCCGGATTGGCGACGGTCTCCTGGATTGCGGGAGCTTGGACGGCCGGTGTCTCGGCGGGTACGTAGCTGGCCGCCTCTTCATAAGTGGGCATGAGCCACTCGTCGCTGTCCGGCATGGTCGCGACGGCGGGAGCGGGCGCGGCCCCAACTGCGGTGGCATGCGTGCGCCTGCGGGTGACGCCGCGCTTGGCGCCTGAGGCAAGGACGTCCTCGCACATGCGCTGGGTATGGAAGCTGGGGGAGGAGGGCATCTCCGCCGGCTTCTGCGCTTTCGCGGCCGCGGCTTTGCCCTTCTTGCCCGCACCCTTCTTGTCGGTCTCCGCCTTCTTGTGCGTGCCGGGCTTGGCCGCGACCGGCTTGCTTGCAGCGGCAAAGGGCAGCTCGCCAACGGGGTCGTAGGTGACACGCAGGCCGGTCTTGAGCTCGGCGACGGGCGTCGTCACGCGGGCGCGCTGCTCGTCGAGAGCGCGCTGACGTGCTTCCTCGCGGGCACGCTGGGCTGCCTCGCGAGCCTCGGCTTCCTGACGTGCGCGCTCCTCGGCCTCGCGGGCTTCTCGTTCGGCTGTCTCGCGGGCAATGCGCTCCGCTTCCTCGCGGGCGATACGCTCGGCCTCGGCGCGTTCGGCCGCCTCACGGGCCTCCCGCTCGGCGCGCTGCTCAGCCTCGAGCTTTGCTTGAGCTTCCGCCGCAGCCTTGGCGGCCTTGGCCTCTAGCTTGCGGCGCTGCTCGCCGGGTTTGGAGGGCTTGACGGTGGCTTTTACACCGGCCCACTGATTCTTTCCGCCCTTAGCGCCTTGCTTGCCAGCGCCTTTTCCCTGCTTGCCTGCGGGCTTGGCTGCCTGTGCGGTCTTTGCGGCAGCCTTTTCCTCCTCGGCCTTCTGGGCCTCAAGGAGCTGGGCGTCAAGCTCGGCGTTGCGCAGCATGGTGACGAGGATGCGACCCTTCTTGAAGACCTCGACGCGCGCTGAGCCCTGGAAATGCTTGGATTCGAGCATCGTGCGGGTTGAGTCGAAGCCGACGTCGGCCGCCTGTACGTCGTCGGCCGTCAGCACCTCCTCGGCGCGTTCAATGGTGACCTGCTTGCCGTAGCCGAGCTTCTCGCTCAGCAGACGATAGATATAGAGGCGGTTGCCTGGGGTCATCGAATCAGCCATGAGAGCGTCCAATCTATGAGAGCACCCGAGCCAACGCCATGCGGCGGCCCCGGATGATGGTTAACCGCCCCATTTTCCCAGACTTTCCCTTCACATGGAACCCACATCTCAATGTTGCACATCTGAAGCATGGGAGGAGAGGGCGGGGATGCGTAACAACTGGGCGATTTGCCGCAGCGGTTAGAGGATTCGATAAAGATATATGTGATAGTATATGAAATCGTCCTAATGATTACTTTAAATAGAAGGGACGCAATACATGGAAGCTATTTTTTCATCCTCGGCACTCCAGACGCGCCAGCGCGAAATAAAGGATATTGCCAGGCGGCAGATTGTTCACATCACCGAGAATGGAAACGGCGCTTTTGTGTTCTGCTCCGAAGAGTTGCTCCAGAAGACCATCGATGAAGCGTGTGCGGAAGCTGTGTCGGATGCCCTGTTGGCGGCTGCCGTAGAACGCGGTAGAGCGGATTTCGAGGCCGGTCGCGTTTATGATTCGCTTGACGAGGCATTTGATGAAATCGAGCGACGGGTGGCGGCACATGGCTAAAGTCCGGTTCGCGGAGTCCTTCGTCCAAGATCTCGTTGACAAGGTATCTGCTAAATCAAAACGCGACGAAATCCGCGCCGCATGCTCGTTGTTGGAAGACTTTCCTGAAATCGGATCGCCTGTCACAAGGCCGGCTTTTGTGCGGCGATATGGCGAGACCGTGAGGCGTTTGTCGTGCAGGCCATTCGTCATTGCATATGAGTATCACGCTGAAGCCAACGAGGTGCGCGTTTTAGGCCTCATGCACGCGCGTGAGGTACAATAAACTTCCTGGATAAGGGCGCTAAGAAG
>CAKUFZ010000029.1 GCA_934654475.1 uncultured Coriobacteriales bacterium | reverse complement strand
CGAGGCCGACCATGCGTCTTTCCTCACGTTCTCCCAGGCAGACATCGCATTGGGCGACTACATCGGCATGGTGCACGACGCGGCGGACGAGGTGCTCGACGCCATCGAGCCCACCCCGCGCGTGGTCACGCTCTACGTCAACTGCATCGACGACTTCATCGGCACCGACGGGGCTGCCCTTGTGGAAGAGCTCGGCGCCCGGCACCCCGGCACGCGTTTTTTGTTGTCGCACATCAACCCAGTGGCGGCCGACGTGCGCGGAAACGTCGCCGTCGACATCCACACGAACCACTACGCCGCGCTCGAGCCCGTGCCCTGTGAGGAGCGTGACGCCGGCGTCAACGCCGTGGGCGGCTTTGTGAGCGTGCCCGACAGCTGCGAGCTGCGGGGATACCTGGAGGCACTCGGCGTCCCGGTGCTGCGCGAGCTTGTTGCGTGCACGACGTTCGACGAGTACTCCGCCCTGGCGCGCAGCCGCTTCAACATCGCCGTGTCCCACCTGGGGCAGGACGCCTGCCAGATGATGGAAAAACGCCTGGGCATCCCCTGGATGTATTGGCCCGCCTGCTACGACCCCGACGAGCTCGCACGCCGCTACGAGATGCTCGGCCTGGCCCTCAGCGTGCCGTTGTTTGATAACGTAACGGATAAGGGCGCAAGTGAAGACACGGGCGTTAGCGTGCGGGCGGCGGGCACAACCACGGGCACGGAAACCACGAGCTCTTTGCACAACGGCGCGCTCTCGGCGGCCCTGCGCCTCGATGCGGCCGAAAACCTGTTGGTCAAGGCACGCGCGCGGGCAGACGAGACGACCGAGCGCGCCTTGGCCGCCGTGGGCGGGCTGCCCGTGGTGGTGGACACCTGTGCCTCGCTCAGGCCGTTCTCGTTGGCACTTGCCCTCATCAAGGCTGGCTTCAACGTCGCCGCCGTGTTTGCGCTCCACTCGAAAGGCAACGACGCCGAGGCCGAGGAGGAGCTCACACGCGAGCATCCCGAGATTGTCGTCGTACGCAAGCAGGGCCTTGAGGCCATGGCGGAGCTGGGGATTCCCCGCGCTTGCGTGGCACTGGGCCGCGACGCCGCCTTCTTGCTGCGCGCCGACCACTCGCCCGACATGTACCACGACGAAGGCCTTTTTCGGCTACGAGGGAATCGAGAAGCTCATGGACAGCATCACTGCCTGCATGGAGCATACAGAAAGGTGGGACGCATAGATGGCACGCCTGTCGCTCTTTTTGCCGCCGCCCGCCGGCGACTATTCCGGCGCCGCGAGCGTGCTTTTTGGCCTGGACTGCCTCGTGGTGCTCGTGGACGCAGGCTGCTGCACGCGCAACTACACCGAGTACGACGAACCCCGCTGGGCGCGTCGTCGCAAGACCGCCTTCTCCGCACAGCTGCGCACGCTCGAGGCTGTGCTGGGCGATGAGGAACGCATCGTCGAGCAGACGGCGGATGGCGTGCATGAGCTGGGCGTTTCGTGCGCGGCGCTGCTCGGCACGCCCGTGCCCGCTGTGACCGGCATGAACCTGCCCGGCATCGCCTGTGACGTTGAGGCGCGGGCCGGCGTGCCCGCGCTGGGCATTGAGACCTGCGGTTTCGAGACCTACGAGCGTGGCGCCTCCCGCACGTTCAAGGCCCTCGTGAGCCGCTTCGCCCGCGCATCTGAGGCCACGGAGGCTCGTGACGAGGCGGCGCCCCTTCGCGTCAACGTGCTGGGACTCACGGCACAGGACTTCATGGGCGAGGCCGACATGCAGGCCTACCTCGGCTGGCTGCAGGAAGCCGGGCTCGAGATCGCGTTCTCCACGGCGGGCTCCTACACGCTCGCCAACGTGGCCGCAGCCGGACAGGCTGATGCGAGCGTCGTGGTTGCCTGGTCGGGCCTCGCCGCCGCACGCGAGCTGCAACAACGCTGCAGCGTGCCCTACGTCGTGGGCAAGCCTTGGTGCGCAGAAGATGCACGCGTGCTCGCCAAGCTCGTGCGGAAGGCGGCGAGCGGAGAGGCCCAGGGCAACCCGCTGTGCCTGTGGAACGAGGAGCGGGAGGCAACCATAAGCGTGGCCGAACTCGCAGACTCCCTCGAAACCGCAGCTATCGGCAAAGCCGCCACAGGCACCCCCAAAACCACGTGCGATGGTGCCACCGACACGCGTGAGGCCATGGGCGGCACCGCTACAAGCACGTCCAAACCCGCATGCACCGCGGCCGCCAACGAAGCAATCCGCAAGGCCGTCGACCCCACACTCGCAGGTGCCGCGCCCTCCCCCATCCTGCTCCTCGGCGAGCAGATGGCCATGTGCAGCCTGCGCATGCACGTGCGCGCCGCCCTAGCTCAAGCAGGTCTTACTGTCCCGGTTGTCGTAGCCACGCGGTTCTCCGCGGACCCCACGCTTGCCGAACCCGGGGATCTCTCCGAGATCGGCGAAAGCGAGCTCATCGCTTGGGCACACAAGAACCCCGGGTTCACCTGGGTCGGCGACCCTCTTTTCGAGAGGATTCCTGCCTTTGCCGGCCGCAGCGCCGCGATGCTGCCCCACGAGGCAACCTCCAGCACGCTGCACGCCGACCTTGCGTGTAGACTTACAGGCGATGCAGCCCTTTTGTACGCGCAAAAGGGTATTATGGAACGCTGTCACCAAAAGACGCAGGCAGAATAACTGGTGGTCTGCCTGTCAATATAACGTTACGTAATCAGTTGGCCTATCCCAGGCCGATGGAGCAAGCAAGGATTGGAGACCGGCACCATGGATTTCATCTACGACGAGTCCCTCACCCGCACCGAGGCCTTGGCCGCGTATCGCAGGGAGTGGCAGCCCGCGCCGCGCGTCGAGGTCGTCGACCTTGCCCATGCGCGCAACCGCGTCCTGGCCGAGGATCTCACGGTCAAGTACAACCTGCCCGTGGTGCGCTCCTCCCGCATGGACGGCGTGGCCGTGCGCTCGGCTGACTTCGCCAACGGCATGCCCGACACGTCCGCTTGGGTCTACGGCGTGGATTTCGCCCGCGCCGACACGGGCGACGACTTCGCCGACATCTTCGACGCCGTCATCGCCGTTGAGGACGTCACCTTCGACGAGCAGGGCCTGCCCACTTTCGATCCCAAGGTGCTTGAAAACGTCAAGCCCGGCCTCGACGTGAACCCCGCCGGCACCCTCGCAAAGGCCGGCACGCTCATCGCCCCTGCTCACACGCGCCTGACCCCCGAGGTCGTCGCGGCGGCGGCCGTGGGCGGCTATGCCCAGGTCAAGGTCTTCGCCCGCCCGCGCGTAGCCTTCGTCCCCACCGGCAGCGAGCTCGTGCCGTGGGGCAGCTTCCCCAAGCGCGGCCAGAACCTCGAGGCAAACAGCCTGCTCGTGTCCGGCATGGTGGAAGAGTGGGGCGGCGAGGCCATCTGCTACCCCTTCGTGACCGACAACCAGGCCGACCTTGAGGCCGCCCTCGACCGCGCACTCGAGGCGGCCGACATTATCATCATCAACGCCGGCTCCTCGAAGGGCTCTGAGGACTACAACTCTCAGATGCTCCAGGCCCGCAGCACCTACTTCAAGCACGGCGTGCGCTGCGTGCCCGGCCGTCCCGTGGGCATGGCCGTCATCGACGGCAAGCCCGTCGTCAACGTCCCCGGCCCCGTGGGCGCCGCTTGGCTCTGCATGGACTGGCTCATCCGCGGCCTGGTTGCCCAGTGGTGGGACATGCCCGTCGTGAGGTACCCCCGCGTGAAGGCCACGCTTGCCTTCGACGTCAAGATGCCCAAGCCCATGGAGCGCCTCTTCCGTCTGCGTCTGACCGATGACGGCAAGGGCGGCTTCGTGGCCCACGAGATTCCCCGCAGCTGCGGCGTGCCCCAGACCATCGCGGGCACCGACGCCATCTACACCCTGCCCCTCGAGGAGAGC
Source organism: uncultured Coriobacteriales bacterium (assembly GCA_934654475.1). Taxonomy (GTDB): domain Bacteria; phylum Actinomycetota; class Coriobacteriia; order Coriobacteriales; family UMGS124; genus UMGS124. Next base: position 17,882 of record CAKUFZ010000029.1, on the reverse strand, counting down.
TGCATGCCCGAAGGCACCGAGATCGAGGTCGAGCTGCTCCGCCCGCTCGAGGTCATCCGCGCCGATTGGGAGAAGTAAGCCAACCGCAGGCTGATGCGCACATTGCGGGAAGGCGAGCCGAGCCCCCGCGCCAACTGGGAAAGGTAAGCCTGCCGCGAGTCGGCTTGCATACAGGGAAAACCTCCCGCATACAAGTCGCTCATCATCCTGCTCGCCATATGCACGCACAAACAAAGCCAGCCCGCCGGATCCGTTCCAGCGGGCTGGCTTTTTGTTTGCGTTACGCTATCGAGCGAGGCATGACGGCCCTGCTGGGCTCCCCTACCCCAGAATCGCCTTGAGGTCGGCGTCGGGCGTGGTGGTGGGGTGGATGTCAAACTGGCCCACGAGCACGTCAAGCACCGCGGGGCTCACAAACGCGGGCAGTGTCGGGCCCAGGTAGATGCCCTTGATGCCCAGGTTGAGCAAGGTGAGCAGGATGGAGACGGCCTTCTGCTCGTACCAGGAAAGCACAAGCGTCAGAGGCAGGTCGTTCACCGTGCAGCCAAAGGCCTCGGCCAGGGCGAGCGCCACCACCACGGCGCTGTAGGCGTCGTTGCACTGCCCCATGTCGAGCAGGCGGGGCAGTCCCGTGCCCGGCACGCAGCCCAGGTCGAGGTCGTTGAAACGGTACTTGCCGCAGGCAAGCGTGAGCACGAGCGTGTCGGCAGGGGTTGCCTTCACGAACTCCGTGTAGTAGTTGCGCCCCGCGCGAGCGCCGTCGCAGCCGCCCACAAGGAAGATGTGCTTGAGGGCGCCCGACTTCACGGCCTCGATGACCTGACCCGCCACGCCCATCACGGCGTCATGGCCAAAGCCGGTCGTCACCACAGAGCCGCCGTTGATGCCCACACGCTCCTGGCGCTCGGCATATCCGCCCAGCTCAAGGGCGCGCTCGATAACGCGAGAGAAGTCCTTCTTGCCGTCGGCGCCCTCATCCACGCGCTCCATGCCCGGATAGGCCACGGGACCGGTGACGAACACGCGATCGGCATAGCTCGCCTTGGGCGGCATGAGGCAGTTCGTGGTGAACACCACAGGGGCGGGGATGTCTGCGAAATCAACCTGCTGGGTCTGCCAAGCGCCGCCGAAGTTACCCTTGAGCTGTGGGTGCGCCTTGAGCGCGGGATAGGCATGGCCGGGCAGCATCTCACCGTGGGTGTACACATTGACGCCGCGGCTATCGGTCTGCTCGAGAAGCTGTTCCAGGTCGGCCAGGTCATGGCCGGAAATCACGATAAACGGGCCGGGCTCCACCGAAAGCTCCACCTGCGTGGGCGCAGGCGAGCCGAAATGCTCGAGGTTGCCCTCATCAAGCAGGCGCATGCAGGTGGCGTTGACCCCGCCGGCCTCAAGCACGAGCGGCAGCAGCGCGTCTGCCCCAAGGTCGTCGCCCAAGGCGGCAAGGCCGCGCATGAGGAAGGTGTCTACCTCGGCGTTTGCCGTCTTGCCCAGGATACGAGCGTGATAGGCGTACGCCGCGATGCCGCGCATGCCAAAGAGGAGAAGCGACTTCAGGCTGCGCACGTCTTCCTGCGCGTCCCACACCTGCGCCAGGTCGAGCTCGGCCACCGCGGCCGCACTGCCGGCAGCGTGGGCAGAGCGCTCGCGCACCTGGGCGATGAGGGCACGAATGTCATCGGCGTCGAAGTCGACGTTGGTCAGCGTGGCAAAGAGCGCATGCTCCACGAGCGTCGAGGCGCTGTCGCACACCGTGGCCTTGCCCTTGGCGCACCACGCGCGGGCCAGTCCCACGAGCGCGCCCGTCAGCTCATCCTGCAGGCCGGCGACCTCGGCTGTCTTTCCGCACACGCCGGCGTGACCCGCGCACGCCTTGCCGCCAGCAGCCTGCTCGCACTGAAAACAAAACATCCCGCAACCCATGGTGACCTCCCAGTCCAAATCGATACACAACGCGCCCAGAGTACTGGCGCGAGTCACGTCTGTCTGTTGTAGATACAACATGTAATAACACAAACATTCTCTTCACAATGAAGGATTACAAGGCGTTATGCGAAATAGATGTTGTTATTGCAACTTGTTGCTGCGCGACGCTATAGTGCGGGGCAACACCGGCGGCCCACTTCTGGGCCCCACGACTGAAAGCAGGCTTTCATGGCGCAGTGCAGTCGCATGGCCATCTCCGACACCTTGCCCGACCGCGGCGAGCAATACAAGCGCGGCGCGCTCTTCCGAGGTATCGCCCCGCAAGACTGCGAAAAGGTGCTCGGGTGCCTCGGCGCCCAGGAACGCGCGTACAGCAAGGGCGAGTACATCGTGCGTCGCGGCGACAACGTGCGCTGCATCGGGTTCGTCATGGACGGCCGCATCATCACCGAGCGCACCGACGCCCTGGGCAACCGCTCGATTCTGGGCAGTGCGGGCGCGGGCGACGTGTTCGCCGAGGCCTTTGCCGCGGCTGGCATGACGGTCGACGTCGACGTCGTCGCGGCCGTCGACTCCACGGTGACCCTCATCGACTTCGAGCGCGTCCTGTGCACCTGCCCCACGGCCTGCTCGTATCACTCGCGCCTCGTGCGCAACCTCTTCAGCGCCCTCGCCCAGCGCAACCTCGCGCTTTCCCGCAAGATCGCCGACGTCACGCCGCGCACGATCCGCGGCCGCCTCATGAGCTATCTCTCCACCCAAAAGGCCCGCCACGGCGACGAGCAGGGCGTCTTCACTGTCCCCTACTCGCGCCAGCAGCTCGCCGACTACCTATGCGTGGACCGCAGCGCCCTCTCCAGCGAGCTCAACCGCATGAAGAAAGATGGCCTCATCGACTTCGACCACGACAACTTCTGGTTCGTGGGAAAGAACGCGAGCAAGTAGGCAAACAGGGTCGAGCGCAAACTCGGTCGGCTCAGCCGTGAGTCAGGCCGCGAAGAAAGCACGCAGGCAGCTAGGCCGAACACAAGCTCGGCCGGTTTTGACAATGACCCCGGCTGCGAAGAGCCCAGGCACGCAAGCTAGCCGGGCGGGCACCTGCCTACACCCCCAACAACGCCCATTTCCAGGCAGGGATGATAGCAATCTGCCCGCCAGCGACCTGCGCGCTCCCCTCTTCACGCAGGGTTATCACCGTCCCGTTCGCGATGCCCGTCTTCAGCATGGCCGCCTCCAGGGACCCCAATTCCCAGCGGCGCGTTTTCTCGGCGGTCATGTCCACTGTTACCTGGTACAAAGCGTACGGCTCCAGCGCCAGGGCATCCCCAACGAGAAAGTCGACCTTCTCCTTTTTCGCGGACGGCACCGTATACGACGTAACGGCTTCCACCCGGCTGCCAGCCATGCGGCGCATCAGTTCGATATATATCGCCGTCTCGAGGCGTTTGCCAATATCCTGCTGGTTCGCCCGCGCGGTGGCATAGGCCATGCCCGGATCGATTGCATACACCTTCTGGACTTGAGTTGAATCGGGCGAAAGCGCCACCGAGTACTCAGGCAACAGGCTGAACAAATGTGCCTGGCAAAAGAGCCTCACCACTTCGTTAACCGTATCCCAAGAAGTTTTATATCCAACAGAGCGCAGGCCTTCTACCAGCTTGTTTATAGACAAATCGCATGCTGTGTTGCGTAGGCCGAATAACGCGACCTGATTGACCAGAGAGATGTCGAGGCGGCCATAACGCTCAACGACGTCGCGCGCCACCACGTCACGCATGTACGCCTGGAGCATCGAGATGCAATCGGGGTCAGACAGTTTTTGAACACCCGGGAAGCCCCCACGAGTCAGATACTCATCGAACGATGCCTCCAGCTGCGTACGAACCTGAGGCGAAACCGTCCCGGCATGACGGATCTCATCCGCCTCTGGCACAACAAGTCCCTTGAACTCGCAAAACTCGCGGAATGACAAGGGGAACATCGGGTGCTCCTGAGAACGGCCGCGAAACGATGTTGCGATCTCATCGGATGACAGCTTGGAGGACGACCCGGTAATGACGAGCGTCACGCGTTCGTGCTCAGCCACACGCTGACAAAAGCCCTGCCAGTTATCAGCTTCCTGCACTTCGTCCAAGAACAGGTACGCACCCTCTCGACGAGCCTGCGGCACCTGGCGCCAATACTCTTCGAGAATGTCGTTGAGCAGCGATGCCGGAGCGGGCTTGAGACGATCGTCGGCAAAGTTGAAATAGAACATGCGGTCGCGAGGCACACCGCTGCGAAGCAAGTCGCTCATAAGCTGGAAGGCATAAAACGTCTTTCCGCAACGCCTGATTCCCGTAATGATATGAACGAGGTTGAATACGGCAGGCGCAGGCAACGGCCCCATAATGTCAGCCCGGCGCGACAGGACAGGCAGCTCAAATTCCCTCGCCTCCTGCACGAGTGCTGCATAGTCTTGAAGTGTAGGCGCCATACCCCGTCCCCTCCTCGCACGTGCATATACAGCATGCTAGTCTACAACTTCTCGCCATCGAGGGGAAGTTACAGCCAAAACTTCTCGTCACTGACGAGAAGTTGACGCATGAACTTCTCGCCGATAAGGGGAAGTTGCGCCCAAAACTTCTCACCGCTGACGCGAAGTTCACGCCAGGCCGTCCAAGACGGCAGCCGAACACCGCCCGTCGCCCCATAAAGCGAGACCCCCGCTTCCCAACTCACACGGGTTGGAAAACGGGGGGTGTTAGAGCGACATGCAGATGGAACGCACAGTCCCGGCAGGTGAAGCACTAATCAGCTTTTAGAACTGACCCGCTTCCCGGCGCAGGCCCTCCATCTCCTCGTAGGCCTGGAAGAGCGTCGGCTGGAGCTCGCGAAGCTCAGACTCGGGCTTGATGACAAGCTTGCGTGCAGCCTTGGGACACGCATTGACGCACTGGCCGCAACCCACACACAACTTGGGGTCGTACGCCGACTTACCGTCTTCACCAATGAAGATCGCACCGCACGGACAACTCTCGATGCAGGTGCCGTCGCCCAGGCACTTGTCCTTGTCAATCTCAACGTAATAGTGCGACTCGTTCCTGGTGGCGGGGCCGCCGAACGCCTTCATCGACTGCAGCAGGCCGCAGACGCGCGTATCGCAGCTGCACATGACCTCGCACTCCTGGCTGTTGGTCACGTGGATCATATAGCCCATCTCAACGCTCTCACGCACGAGGTCGAGTGCTTCCTGCATGGTGATCTCACGGGCGATGCCGCGGTCGAGGTAATAGTTCGCCATTTCGTCGAAGACCATGCAGGTCTCCTTGCGCGGGTCGTCATAGCCGCCGGTGGCCGCAGTCTCGACGCGGCACAGGCACAGGCCAACAGCCCAGCGCTTCTTGGAACGAATGATGTCCTCCGCGCTGTCGTAGGGAAGAAGCTCCCCGCCCTCGACGACAGACTTGCTGATGGGCACCGAGCGGAAGAACGGCACCTCGGAGGAACCCCACCACTGCTTGCCCCATGTCTCGGTGTACCAGGCAAGATAATGCTGAAGCCACTCGGTGTTGCCCGTCTCGAGGTCGTTGAGCACCTGGTCGATGCTGAACTCGATGACACCGTGGGCAAACGGCACAATGCGGTAGCGCAGAGGCTCGCCCTCGGTGCGGCGACGGAAAATAAGGCCCTTCATTGCCAGCGTGTCAAGGATTGCGGCGGCCTCTTCCTCACTGCGACCCGTGCGCTCGGCAAATTCAGCAGCCGTAAAAAGCTTGTCAGGCTCCATCTCAAGCACGAGGGCAGCCTCGTCTTCGGTAAAGAACCTCTTGAGCACCTCGTACTCGTGGCCCTCCTGCGTCTTGCCGAAGCCAAACGCCTGGCGATCGAGCAGCTCCTGAAGCTTGACGTAGACCTCTGGGACGTTCTGAGCAACCATATGCGATTCTCCTTCTCTATCCCTTATTTCCCCAGCGCAAAACAGCCGCCCACAAAAGCAGGCCTGGTTACGCGCAAAAATAGGCGCGGAAGTCTTGCTTTTAATGGACGGCTGAATAAGCGCTCCGGCACAACGTGCCTTATGTCGAACGCCGGGCTGCTCCTGAAGCAGGGGGATGTATACAGAAACAGCCCGGCGTTATGACATCGATGAGTTGCAGGCCCTACCAGGGCAAACTTTTAGCCCACGTAATCGACGATGTAGCCCTCGGCCATACGCAGCTCGGAGAACTGCTTGTAGTCGTCGAACATGTCCTCAGGCAGCTCGATGAGCTGCTCGGTGGGCTTGGGAACAAGCGAACGGGCGCTCACGGGGCACACGAGCGCGCACTGGCCGCAGCGCACGCACTGACGGTTCATCTCGCACTTGCCCTCGTCGTTAAGGGTGATGGCAAACATGGGGCAACGCTGCACGCACGCGCCGCAGCCGATGCAGGTGTCCTTGTCGTAAGCCAGGTTGTAGTTGGAGATGTTCTCCATCATGTTGCCGGCGCCACCCAGGGCCACATAGGTGGTCAGCAGCTTGCAGCAATCGCCATGGCACTGGCAAATGACCTCGCTGCGCTTGGAGAAGAGCTGCTCCACGACAAGGCCGGCGTCGATGGACGTCTCAATCGTCTCAACGGCCTCGTCGCGCGTGATTTCACGGCCGATGCCGCGCTCGATAAAGAACTGAGCGATTTCACCCACGGAAATGCAGGTCTCAGTGCGGTCCTTGTGGGCATCATCGCACACGTTCTTGCCAGTCACGGTCTTCTCAAGGCGGCACTGGCAGGGCGACAGGGCAAACGTCTCATTCTTGGCAAGCGTCTCGCGCCAGCTGGAGTAGGGCGTCATCTCACCGTCGACAACCTCTTCGCCCACAGGCACAATCTGGCACAGGGGTCGAATGGACTGCACTGCGGCGGGGGCGAAGTCGGCACCGAGGCTGGCGTTGAATTCGTTACACCAGTCAGCGTCGAAGATGTCCATGTTGAACTCCCACATGCCCCAAAGCGGCGCGAGCACGTAGTACTGCTTCACGCCGGCGCGCGGGAAGCAGCTGATGAGAGAGTGCGAGGCCATCTGATCGAGAATCGCCTCGGCATCCTCGTAGGACTTGCCGGTGAGGGCGACGTAATCCTGGACAGTGAAGAGCTTGAACAGAGGGGCAGCCAGGTAGGCCTCGGCCTCCTCCTCGCTCCAGTTGCTCATGACGTTGGCCCAAGCGGCGCCGGTCTCGTTGGTGATCTGCGAGCCAATGCCGATACCCACGCGGTTGAAGCGGTTGCGCAGGCGCACATAAAGCGCGGGGACGACCGTGCCGTCGTCGCACACGACGTCCTCGGTGACCTCGGCCTCGTCGAGAAGCATGGCCTGCAGCTCGTCGCGGGTAAGGTCGGTCATGGCCTTAACAGGGTCAATGCGCCCAGAAGGAGCATAGATGTCCTCAGAGGTGCCGCCCCAGGGGGCGTCCTCAAAAGCGGAGTCGGCCTGAGCCGCCTTGGGAGCAGCGGCCTCCATGCCCAATGCGGCGACAGCGCCTGCTGCGGCTGCGGTGCCGAGGAACGTACGGCGGGTGATATCTTCCATGATGGGTCCTCTCTCCCTTTGGCGGCGCCTCCCCGCGTCGCCTGTCAAGGTAGAGAATACAAGCCGAACGATGAAAACGTTCCCGCACAGATGTGCAACGCTCGAGCAATTGTGCAGGCAGGCTGTTGCAGATTTGAATCAGGCTATTCATCCATGCGCAGACGTTCCTCAAGCCCCTCGCCGAGCTCGGCAATCTTCAACGCCACCGCGAGCGTATAGCGACCGTCCTCGGTAAGACGTACGCCACTCGCCGTGCGCTCAAGCAAGTTGGCATGCAGTTCACTTTCGAGCGCCGTCATATGCCGGGCAAGCGAAGAGGTCGACAACCCCAGCTCCAGCGCGGCGCGGGCCATGTTCTGCCGACGCGCCACTACGGCAAACTCATACAGATAATCACCTATCATGCAAGCGCCCCCATCCTACATGCCCGCCCACACGTCAATCGTCGACTTCGTGAAATCATTGATGTAGCCGCAGGCCATGCGGTCTTCTGAACGCCAGCGGTAGTCCTCGAGCAGGTCCTCGGGCAAGCGCGCCTCAGGACCATGGTCCTTCTCCACCAGGATGCGGGCGCCCGTCGGGCACGCAAGCACGCATCGGCCGCAATGCACGCAGGTAGGACCGGCATCGGGAACGCTATCTCGGCCCATCGTCACGGCATGCATCGGGCACACCCGCACGCATGCCCCGCAATGCAGGCACACATCCATATCGCACGCCAACCTATAGGCAGACGCTAGCGGCATGGACGGAGCGGCTCCGCATGTCGACTTCACCCCTGCCAGCACATGGCAGTACACGGCATCGCAAAAACACATGACTTCAGGGTTCTTGCTATAGATTGCCTGCGCGATGCAGCCAGATTTATATATCGCGGCATTTGCCCTATCCAGGCATTCCTGCTTGGAAATTTCTATGCCGTTGCCATTTTCCAGCCAATACCGAGCCATGTCGCCAAATGTAAGGCACAGACCCCTTTGCCCAGATGGCCCGACGGGGGCGACGCCGGCCTCAACCTCATTGGACACCTGGCACTGGCAAGGAGCCATGCATATGAGCTCTTGCCTCTCGATGAGCGAGCGCCAATCCCAGTAGGGGCTCAGGTGGCCGCCCCGCACCGCCTCGGGACCCACCGGGCAGACTCGCATGGTAGGAAACCTGGAGGCGCTGCCCAGGTCATAACCGTAAATGCCCCAGTTAAGAAAGCCCTTCTCGTAGCTTTTGATCATGAACTCCCAGATACCATACGTCCATGCAAGCAAGAAATAATGGGGCACTCCACCGCGCATCACGCGGCAGATGAGATTGCGCTTCGCCAGGTCTTCGCAGATGCGCTCGCACTGCGCCAGGTCTCTTCCCGAATCGACCGCGTAGTCGTACGCGGTGAAGTACTCGAGCATGGGCATCTCAAGATAAGCCTGGGCCTCCTCGGGGCTCCAGAGATGCATGATGGCCTCGAAGCTCGTGTTCACCGGATCGCCTGACAAGCCGTCCCCGATGCGGTTGAGGCGATTTCGCAATGCAACATACACCTTGTCAACCACCGTGCCATCAGGAAGCACCAGGTCTTGGGGCACCTCGGGCTCATCAAGGACCTGAGAGAGATACTGTCCCCGTTCGGCACGGCTGAGCGTCCCCACGCACATGTCTGATTTAGGCAACGCGACGTACATGTTTTGCTGGCGCGCCGGCTTGGGCGCACCGGCGCCAAGCGACACTTCCCGCGCAACTTCGGACGCGCGGCGGGCCGCCCCGTCGTCAGCACGAACGAGCACCACGACGTCGTAGGCAAAATCGACAAGAGGGAGAGCCGTCTGCCCTGGAGCATGCGTCACGGGATGAAGCGGGTCGCACACCGTCAGGTACAAGTCATTCGAACGGGCAGGAGCGCCCGCCGCAGAAGAACGCGTCTCCTCGCGTCCGTCAAACGGCTGGTTTCCTCTGGCTTCGGAGGCTTCGGAAGCGCGATGACCGTAGGCGCCCTCGCTGCGACGCGAACCCCTGCGCTGGGCACGAAACGCAGGGGCCGGAAGCCCGCGTGTGTCGCATGCACGCAGGAACTCATCCCACAACGCATGCTGACCAGGCTCGTGACCAAGCGTGAACACGCTGTCGATCACATCCTCGAGCGCAAGGCTGCCACGCGAAATGAGGAGCGAGCCTTCCTGCACGACAACACCCGCATGCATGGGGGCCAAATCGGTTTCAAAGCATGAATCGTTTTGTACCTCAGGAGTTTGGCCCCTCAGGCAAATCACCGCGTCAAGGTCGCGGTTGAGCAGCAGGCGCGTCACGTTCTCATCGGCCGGAAGCTTGGAAACCTCAAGGCGAACGGCATAGCCTTCGTCTTTGAGGCGATCGCAGACCTTGTCCATGAGCCGATACATATACTCATCGAGATAGGAGCACCCGACGGCAAGCACACGCTCGCGAACGCGGCGTTCAGGGTCTTTGAAATGCTCGACGAGCGACTCTTCGAGAGCATGGATCGCATCGGCCACGGGCAGGGCAATCTCCCCCACAGTTGTGAGGCGCACCCCTTGAGGCCCGCGATCCAAAAGACGAACGCCCAGCTCAGCCTCAAGCGAGCTCAAATGCCGGCCCAAAGAAGGCTGCGAAACGCCAAGCTTCGAAGCGGCAGCCGAAAGCGTGCCCTCACGAGCCACGGCAAGAAACTCATCCAGATAGTCGTACTGCATGCCCGCTTCCCTCCCCTGAAGCCCATGCCGTGCAATGCAATTGCTCCGCTTGCGCAATAATAGCGCGAAGAAAGTGGCGGAATGCCAACTTCTTTCCCCTTCGGCGCGAGGACGGCTGCTCAAAACCGCCTCGGGGGTAAAAAAGTCGAGATACTTCCGCGTTTTGGGGGTTCTCCAGCCGCTTCGGACGGGCAGCGAAAGGCAACCGCCCGCCCGGTATGCCGCACGTAAAACAGGGCAAGCGTTCTACCAGGTATTTTGTTGTCGCGTTGAATCGACCGGCCACGCTCGGTCTCGCGACAGCCCCCGCAACACCCTCGAGCGCGGCTGGAGAACCCCGGTTTTGCGGAAACATCTCCCCTTGTGGCGTGACGTCCGCCAACTTTCACACAACGTGCGGGCCGCGGGACCGCGTGTGCGCTACCATGCAGGCAGTTTGCGTCGAAGAGAGGAAGCCGCCATGCCTACGAAGTTGCACCCCGGTCCCGTGTACGGGCCTATCCACAGCCGCCGCCTGGGAGTGTCGCTAGGCGTCAACCTCATGCCGGCGTCGGGCAAGATCTGCACGTTCGACTGCCTGTACTGCGAGGACGGCTTCAACGCCGAACGCCGCACCCATGAGGGCTGCGTGAGTGCCGAGGAATACGAGGCGGCCCTCGAGGCGAAGCTGCGCGAGATGAGCGAGGCCGGCATGTTGCCCGACGTCATCACGTTCTCCGGCAACGGCGAACCCACGGCGGCGCCCTCGTTCCCCGAGGCAGTGCGCGCCACGGTGCGCCTGCGCGACCAGTACGCCCCCGGCTGCAAGATCGCCGTGCTCTCCAACGCCACCATGGCCGACCGCTCCGCCGTGCGCGAGGCGCTCATGCTTGTGGACGACAACATCCTCAAGCTCGACACCGTGGACCCCGACTTCATCGAGTTCCTCGACCGCCCCTGCTGCCCCTACGACGTGGAACACCAGATTGAGACGCTCGCCTCCTACAAGGGGCACGTCATCGTGCAGACCATCTTCCTGCGCGGCTCGTATGAGGGCAGGAGCTGCGACAACACCGGCGATGAGTACGTTGCCCCCTGGCTGGAGGCGCTCAAGCGCATCGCACCGCAGGCAGTCACCATCTACACCATCGACCGTCCCACGCCCGCCCAAGGCCTCGAGAAGGCCCCAGCGGAGATGCTCGACGCCATCGCCGAACGCGTGCGCGCCCTCGGCCTTCCCTGCCAGGTGTCGTACTAGGGGGCACGACCACCGCAGCGCACGCCCATCAAACGCAATCAGCCCCCGGCGACCTCGCTCGCAAGCGTTGTCACCGGGGGCTGAGTTTTACGAGCCGTCCGCGCAGTCCCTATCGGCCGTTGTAAATCTCGGCAGGGGACTTGCCGTCGAAGACGTCGTGGGGCAGCAGGTTCCAGGCCAGGATGATGCAGTAGAGCATGTCCTGGAAAGCAGCATCGTCAAGCGAGTTGAGAGCCTCGGCGTTCGGGCCAAACAGGTTGCGCACCACATCGGCCGCTTCCTCGTTATCCTTGCGCGTACGCACCGTCTCGATGACATCTGCCCAGGTAGGAGTCAGAGAGAAATCGCGGGCGAGCAGGCCGTAGAGGCGGGCGGCGTCCATCAGCGCGCCTTCGCGGCGCTCGGGCGCCACCGTCATGCCGGGCACTTCCGACGCCGGGCCGTCAAGCACGACGCGCGGAGCCGGACGCGCGGGAGAAGGCTCGGGCTCGCAATCCGCGCACGCAAACTGCGTGGCATCCACCTCGAACGGCGCGGCCGCATCGGGCTGGGCAGAAGAGACACCCGTGCCACCGAGCTCGACAAGCGCCATGTCCAGATACCCAATCTGCTGGCCCATGTCCCACGTGCGCTTGAACGAAGACGCAAACGCCTCCTCGTCCAAGTCGTAGCGAAGCGCAAGCACGCCCGCCGGCAAGCGCCACTCGCCTGCAACCTCGGCCAGGTGAGCTACCAGCAGGTTTGTCTTGCCCTCCTCGGCAAGGGAGCGCACAAAGCCAGGAGCCTCGGCGACCTCGGCCGCACGGGCGCGGTCGTGCACCGTGTACATGGTGCCATCGTGCGCGTCTTCCAGCTCCAGCGTGCCTGCAAGCTTGTCGGCCCCACGCACCCAGAACAGACCAAAACGCTGGGTGGCCGCAACCTGGCGCAGCGTCTCAGCTTGCGCGCGCTCCGGCTCGGTGCGGCGCGGGGCACACAGCGCGTAGTGCTCAAGCGGCGTCTTCCCACTTGCCAGGCGGTACTCAAGCACGAACCACGTCGTAAAGGCACGCTGCACGCCAACGCCGAGAGCACCCTCGTCCAAGCCGAGCGCCTTGGAGAACTGGGCGTAGGCCGTACGCACAATGTCGGGGGCGCCGCCCGCACCCTGGGCGAAATAGGCGAACACGGGAGTCAGACTGATCTCGGGGCGCGCCCCGGGAACCAGCGGGCTCGCCGCGCGCTTCTTGCTCTTGGACTTGTTCGTTTGTGCGCTCATGGTTGCTCCATGCTTCCTTGTCATCTGCCTTGCGTATCGTCGGCACCCCATACGCAGCGCCGAGAATCCAGTCGTCCCAGTATGGCACATGTGCCGGCAAGCACAAACACCCGCGCAGGGCCAGGGGTCCAAAACAGCAGGCAGACGCAAGCGGCGGCCTGCGCTTCCAGGATGGCTTGTATGTACACGCGATGTAGAGCTTTTAACCGAACGAAGACCTGCAGCGGCCCTCTGACATCGTCACTTCGTGAAAATAGTCACTCTACCCCCCCCCCCCCCCCGAAAAGACCGCAATATAATCATTCCGTAATGGGTTGATTGGCTTAAAATGTCCATTTAGCTTGAAGCAAAGAGACAGACGAGCGAGCGAATGACGGGGGCGAGCATGTATCAGGTTGCAGTTCTTGACGACAACGAACTGTCGGCACACATGATCGCCGAGTTGGCACGCCAGTACGCAGACAAAACCGAGCTCGAAGTTCACTGCTTCACGCGCCTGAGCGACTTGACGCGCAGCATGACGCGCGGCCACATGGCATGCGACATCGTCTTCATGGACATCCAGCTTGCCGAAGACGAGCCCTGTGGCATCGACGCAGTCCGCACGCTCTTCAGCCCGGAAAGCGGCACGCAGGTCATCTACGTCAGCGGCCGCGAAGACATGCATGCCAAGGTGTACCGCACCAAGCACGTGTCGTTTCTCACCAAGCCCGTCAACAAGGATGACTTCGACGAGGCGCTCGACCGGGCGCTCTCAAACCTGCAGGAAAATGCCGCAGAACCCATCAGGGTGCACGTCGGCCGCAGCGACCGCAAGATTTACCCCCAGGAGGTCGTCTACGTCGAGAGCAAGGGCCGCGTCATCGAGATTCACCTGAGGGCAACCAGGCATGCAGGCGTCAAAACCGAAGGCGAGGTCATTCGCACGTATATGCAGCTGGGCGAGCTTGGCGAGCTTCTGGGCGAGGGCTTTGCCCGCGTGCACCAAAGCTACCTGGTAAGCCTCGACGACGTCGCGCAGCTCGGCACCCACAACCTCACCCTGTCAGACGGCACGACCGTCCCGGTGAGCCGCAGCCGCTCGGCCGAGGTGCGCGAACTCTTCTTCGACCGAGTCCGTGGCCTGTAGCACGACGAGCCGAGCCTCCATTTATGGGCGATTTTCTATCCGCAATCCTTCCCGCCGTTCCTCAGGCGGCACTGATATATGTCCAAGCGACGCTTCTGCCCATGCGAAAGCGTTGGCTGTTTGTGGCGCTCGAGGCACTGCTCTCCTGCGCGACTCTCTTGATGAGGCTCACGACCACTGGCATTACCACCGACATTGTCACCGACAGCGTTCACTTCTTTATTTCCCTCACTGCCATGTTTGTTCTGCCGCCGCTGTTCTACCGGCGCGTAGTCCCTCTCCCCTGGCGGCTCGTCGCCACCGCCGTGGCCGTGCTCCTCATGTTCCTGGGCGAGATGGCTTGCGGCGCGCTGTGGGTGGCAAGCGGCCGCGAATACTCCCAGAGCGCGATACAATCGGCCCCCCTTCTGATGTCGGTGATCATCCATCTCTTCTTCGTCGCCGTCATCCTTATCGGAGGACACCTGTTCAGGGCGCTTTTCAGGAAACAGCGCGTTGAAAGACTCGCGTCAAGCGCCGGAGGCGTGCTGCTTTGCGGCCTGCCCGTATCGCAGGCGCTGCTGGTATGGGTGCTCCTCTTCATCATGATGCACGTGAGCGACGCCGGCGATCGCGGCCCCATCCTGACCGCCGCGCTGGTCCTCATCGCACTTTGCATCGTGAGCGACGCGCTGCTCATTCGCTCGGTCAGCGGATACTGGCGCACCCTGGATGAGCGCAAGTACGCGGAGAAACTCGAGCAGCGCATGCAAGAGCAGCTCGACGGCTTCACGCGCCTCAACGCGCAGATTGCATCCACCGCCCACTTGCGCCACGACATGCGCAACCACCTGCTGGTTCTCAGCGTCTTTGTCGATCAAGGCGAATTCGAGCAGGCAAGCGCCTACGCCGACGGTGTCCTGGCAGAACTTGAAAAAGCCAACCACAGCGAGGTAGCATGAGCATGCCGACGCCTCGCCTCATCGCCCTCATCCTTGCAGGCATAATCGCCCTGGGTTTCCTGATCATACAATGCGTGATATGGCACCGCATGCGCGATATGCCCATCAAGCGACGCCTCGCCAACATGCTCTACCCCGCGAGCCAGCTGGTCCTCATGCTTTTCGCAATCGGCGGTAGCTGCGTCTTCTCGCTTTCGACCATGGTCATCGTAATTGCGTGCCTTTTCGGTTTCGCTGCCGTCATATACGACATCGACCTGTTCAAGGTTCTCATCGTGTCCGAGCGCAAGGACATGGCCATCGCCCGGTCGCGCCAGCTGGAGCAGCAGCTCGCCGCACAGGAGAAGCGCGCCGACGAACTGACCCGAGAGGTCGTTCGTGCCAGGACGATACAAAAGGCGATGTCCGACCAGCTCAAGCAGCTTAAAGAGCACCTTGCCGACAACGACGCCCAAGCGGCGCAGGATCTGCTCGCCCAAGCCACGCAGTCCCTCGCCCCGCGCAAGGTGCGCTTGTGCGACAACCCCGCCGTGGACGCGCTGCTCGCCTCGAAAGTGTCGCAGTGTGCAGAGCTTGAGATCCCGCTCAAGGTGAACGTCGTGGTTCCGGAGTTGTCCGACATTCCCGATGCGGAGCTGTGCGCCGTCTTTGCCAACCTCATCGACAATGCGATAAACGCGTCGAAGGAGCTGGTGAAGGGCGGGCGGCCATGCGCCGGTGAAGAGGCGAAGGAGCCGTTTATCGAGGTAGACGCCATGGTGGCCGCCGGTTATCTCTCGGTGCGCGTGCGCAACGCCTGCCTGGACCAGCATGCAAAAGCCCACCACAACCGCAAGCAGCCGCACAGCATCAACGACGAGCACGGCTGGGGCAAGTCGATCGTGGCCCTCATCGCCCGCCGCCACGACGGCAGCTTCACCTGCACGGCCGAAAACGGCGTATACCTCGCAAAGGTCACCCTGAAGGCATAAGGCGGCGCGGAACCCGCCCGAGGTGCCTGACCTTGCGCAGGGCGTTCCCGAAGTGGGGTCATTAGGAAAACGCACAGCGCTTCAGGGTGCCTGACTTTGCGCAGACATGCTTCCAAGACGGGACCGTCAGGAAAGTGCATGACACTTCAAGCCGCCCGGCTTAGCTCAGGCGTGCTTCCACCCCAAGCAAAATAAAGCGAGGCACGCCCGTCATCCAGACACGCCTCGCCTTTTGTCAATTCAATATCGTTCGTCACCAAGCCCCGCTTGGCTTCGAGCTTCGCTTACTGCCTGTAGTAGGAGAGGAAGTCGGAGAGCTTTGCGATGGCTTCCTCGAGGACTTCCTGACGGGGCAGGTAGACGATGCGGAAGTGGTCGGGCTCGCCCCAGTTGAAGCCGGTACCGCAGGTGATGAGCAGCTTCTTGTCGTGCAGCAGGTCGAGCGCGAACTGCTCGTCGTTGGTGATGTTGAAGCGCTCGCGATCGAGCTTGGGGAAGATGTAGAACGCAGCCTTGGGCTTCACGGCCGACACGCCGGGAATCTCGTTGAGCGCCTTCCAGATGTAGTTGCGCTGCTCGTAGACACGGCCGCCGGGCACGATGTAGTCGTTCACGCTCTGGTGTCCGCCGAGTGCCGTCTGCACGATGGACTGCGCGGGCACGTTGGAGCACAGGCGCATGTTGGAGAGCATATTGAGGCCCTCGATGTAGTCCTTCATGGCGTGCTTGTTGCCCGAAAGCACCATCCAACCGATGCGGTAGCCGGCGATCATGTGCGACTTGGAGAGGCCCGAGAACGTGACACAGGGAAGGTCAGGGACCAGGGAGGCGATGGAGATGTGCTCGACGCCGTCCATGCACAGGCGGTCGTAAATCTCGTCGGAGAAGATCATGAGCTGGTGACGACGGGCGATCTCGACGATCTCCTCGAGCACCTCGCGGGGATAGACGGCGCCGGTGGGGTTGTTGGGGTTGATGATGACGATGGCCTTGGTGCGGTCGGTCACCTTCGACTCCATGTCGGCGATGTCGGGGTACCAATCGGCCTGCTCATCGCACACGTAGTGCACGGCCTTGCCGCCGGCCAGCGTGGCGCACGCCGTCCACAGGGGGTAGTCGGGGCTGGGGATGAGAATCTCGTCGCCGTTCTCGAGCAGCGCCATCATGCTGAGCTGGATGAGCTCGGAGACGCCGTTGCCGGTGTAGATGGTGTCCATGTCCAGGTTGGGCAGGTGCTTGAGCTGGGCGTACTGCATGATGGCCTTGCGCGCGGAGAACAGGCCGTGCGAGTTGGAGTAGCCCTCGCAGTCAACGAGCTGGCGCGACATGTCCTGCACGACCTCGTCGGGCGTGCGGAAGCCAAAGGGGGCGGGGTTGCCGATGTTGAGCTTGAGCACGTGCGTGCCCGCCTGCTCCATGCGGTTGGCCTCGTCGACCACGGGGCCGCGGACGTCGTAGAGCACGTGATCGAGCTTGGAAGACTTCTTGAACTGGCGCATGGGGGTTCCTTCCTTGGCGGGACGGGCAAGAGTTGGGGTGGTGGTGCGGGGCTCAGGTAGATCCGAGAGGTGGGGAGCGGGAGGGGCAGACTCGAGGACGTCGCGCTCGGAGCAATCGGCGACGGCGGAATTCGAGTCCGGCTCACTGGCTAGCTCGGCGGGCAGGTTTGCAGGCTGGGGCGCGCAGGGGCCGTCGCGCAGCCAATCAACGTCGACGGCAAGTGCCTCGGCCAGAAAGTTCAAAATGTCGGCGCGAGGAATCGTCTTGCCGGTGACATACTGGCTCACGTAGCTCTTTCCCAGCTTCACGCCTTGTGCGGCGGCGGCGTTTACCAGGTCGACCTGTTTCATGCCGCTTGCTTGCATGGCTTCCTTCAGACGCTCGGCAAACGTGGCGCCGTCGCCAGAAAGTTCAATTTCCATCTCTCGCCTCCTTCGGTCTAACTCGAAAAGTTCAATTTCGGCGAGAGCGCCATGGGTGCCCTCACGCAAAAGTTCAATTTCACTGTGGGCAGTATGAACGCTCTGTTTCAAAAGTTCAATATAGAGTTCAAAGTAATTCAATCTGCGCCACACAACCATGAAACTGGGGTGCCCGAGACGATATGAGCAGGACATAGAGAGCCCCTGCTGCGCGCCGCGCCCTTCCTGGCGATCTCGTGGGTCGGGGCC
>CAKUFZ010000028.1 GCA_934654475.1 uncultured Coriobacteriales bacterium | reverse complement strand
CCCGACGCCATCGTGGCCGCCAACGGCACCGAGGGCGTCGACGCCGTCTCCGGCGCCACCGTCACCTCCAAGGCCATCTTCTCCGCTGTCGACGAGATTCTCGAGCAGGCCAAGGCCTAGTTTCACTCTCTGCACCACAACGCATTTCAACTAGGCCCCGCCTGCAGTCTCCGGACTTGCAGGCGGGGCTTTTTGCTCTCTCCCCTCGCCCCACATTGCAGCCAGTGGAACGGCTTTCATGAAGCTTCGCCGGTCTAAACCAAACCGCCAATGGCGTTTCACCGCTGTTCCTCGACACCATGGATTGCGAAGCGGCACTACTCCCAGCGGCATCCATTGCGATGTGTCACTACCCTTTTAGAGTTGCTGAAAAACTGCCTTGATTTTCTCAGCATTGTGTTCGGGAGTTGTCAGCATTGTGTCCAAGCGTTGTCAGTACTGTGCAACTTCGGAGTAGAAATCAACATTTGCCCAGGTAGTAGGCTTATCCGTCACATCTCAGACACATTTGCGAAAAGGACGTTCCTATAATCCCTTTCCAGCTTCAGCGAGAAGATCCGCCTGCTCCCAAGGCACCGAATCGACGCGCCGTGAGCCACCCAACAACGGGCAACGCCGCATGACACCGTGCAATGACGCAAGCCCACATCAAAAAGGAGTGTGCATCATGGATCGTTCCATCATTCGTAACGCTGGTCTGTCCCTTGTTCTCTGCGCTGGCCTCGGCATGGGCGTTGTCGCCATGGCCAACCAGGCTTATGCTGAGACGACGACCGACAAGGCTGCCGCCACCGAGACTGCCGACAAGGCTGCCACGACCGAGACTAAGGCTGACGAGAAGGCCGCTACCACCGACACCAAGGATGCCAAGGCCGACGAGAAGGCCGCTGACACCAAGGACGCAGCTGCTGCCACGCTCAAGGACGGCGAGTACAAGGCCTCTTCTAAGGGCATCGGCGGCGACGTGCCTGTGACCGTCACCGTCAAGGACGGCAAGATCGCCAAGGTCGAGGTCGGTGAGAACTCCGAGACTGAGGGCATCGGCTCCAAGGCCATCGAGCAGCTTCCCGACGCCATCGTCAAGGCCAACGGCACCGAGGGCGTCGACGCCGTCTCTGGCGCTTCCGTCACCTCGAAGGCCATCTTCACCGCTGTTGAGGACTGCCTGAACCAGGCCAAGGGCGGCACTGACGCCGCTGCCGCCACCACCATGGCCGACGGCGAGTACAAGGCTTCCGCCAAGGGCATCGGTGGCGATGTGCCTGTGACCGTCACCGTCAAGGACGGCAAGATCGCCAAGGTCGAGGTTGGCGAGAACTCCGAGACCCAGGGCATCGGCTCCAAGGCCATCGAGCAGCTCCCCGACGCCATCGTCAAGGCCAACGGCACCGAGGGTGTCGACGCCGTCTCCGGCGCTTCCGTCACCTCGAAGGCCATCTTCGATGCAGTGAACGACTGCATGGAACAGGCCACGAAGGCTGCTGGCACCACCGATGACAAGGCCGCTGCCGACAAGGACGCCAAGGCTGACACCACCAAGGCCGACGAGACCAAGGACGCCAAGGCTGCTGACACGAAGGACGAGAAGGCTTCCGACACCAAGGACGCCGCTGCCACCGACAAGGCCGCTGAGACCACGACCGAGGCCAAGGCCGAGACGAAGTAGTAGTCTGAGCCTCATCCGTTTGTTTGAAGAACCCCGTTTGGACAGAAGTTCAAGCGGGGTTCTTTTTTATGCAGCCAAAATAACATACATCTCACCAGTTCAAATGTATGCTAAATCAGTAAAACACCAGTTGGCGCGATTTTCAAAATCCTGAAATGTATGTTATTTTGCACGCCGCATCACCCCAGACCTGTAAACAGCGGCCCTCCCCCGCTGGGTCTAGAGGTCTCGTGCATGTTTCATCCCGCCGTTTGCATACAAATCAACCGTGCTAGACTAACTTCCATCATATGAGGCGCACCGCTACTGACGGATAAACGTGGGCAACCACGGGGGAACGGCGCGTTATGGCAAATCACGTGCCGACCGTCTGGGCAGACAACCTCGCGCCTTTTGGGGCTGGGGTCGTCTGCCTTTTTGTTTGGCGCGTGTATCGACCTCACAGGAGGAAAACCCACTATGCAGGACCTGCTCGAACTCCTCAAGGCAAACCCCTATCCCGGCCGCGGCATCGTCGTGGGCAAGGACTGCGTGTACTACTGGATCATGGGCCGCAGCGCCAACAGCCGCAACCGCGTGTTTGTCGAGTGCGAGGACGGCATCCGCACCGAGGCACACGACCCCTCCAAGCTCGAGGACCCGAGCCTCATCATCTACCATCCCGTGCGCACCATGGGCGACAAGCTCGTCGTGACCAACGGCGACCAGACCGACACCATCGTTGAGAAGGGCGACTTCTTCGCCGGCTGCATGGCTCGCGAGTACGAGCCCGACGCACCCAACTTTACGCCCCGCATTTCGGCCTGCATCAACCCCGACGGTTCCTTTGAGATGTCCATCCTCAAGCATCAGTTCGAGCAGGGCTGCGACCGTTGCCAGCGCAACTTCTTCTGCTTCGAGGGCGTCGACGAGGGCTGCGGCTACTTCATCAGTACCTACCAGGGCGACGGCAATCCCCTGCCCACCTTCGCCGGCGAGCCGATTCTCGTGAGCATGCCCTCCCCCGAGGAGGTCTGGGCCGCCCTCAACCCCGACAACAAGGTCTCCCTCTACACCAACGTCGCCGGCACCATCGCCATCTTCAACAAAAACCTCGGGGATTAAAGAAACGCCGGTCCCCCTGGGAAGGGGATTTAGTTCGGTGCTCAAACAGTTTTGCCGCAAAATCGGCGGCAAAAAACTGCGCCCGAACTAAATCCCCTTCCCGGCCCGGACGTTTCAGGTCCCCTCGCCAGGACACCTTAAAACCTGAAACCCTTGGCGTCCTCGATGCCCTTTAGCTTCCCTGGTAGGGGTACTTTTCAGCCCCTGCCGTCCGCGTTTCATTCGCAGGCTCGCAGATTTGGTTCAGGCGCAGTTTTTCGCTGCAAAGCAGCGAAACTGTTTGAGCACTGGACCAAATCGGCGAGCCCTACCAAGGAGACCCCACATGAACGAACTCGAGCTCAAGTACGGCTGCAACCCCAACCAGAAGCCCTCCCGCATTTACATGAAGGACGGCTCTGACCTGCCCCTTAGCGTCCTCAACGGCAAGCCTGGCTACATCAACTTCCTCGACGCCTTCAACTCCTGGCAGCTCGTGCGTGAGCTGAAGGCCGCCACGGGCCTTCCCGCCGCCGCTTCCTTCAAGCACGTCTCCCCTGCTGGTGCTGCCGTGGGCAAGCCGCTCAGCGAGACCGACCGCAAGATGTACTTCGTCGACGAGCCCGGCGAGCTCTCCGCCATCGCCTGCGCCTACATCCGCGCTCGCGGTGCCGACCGCCTGTGCTCCTACGGCGACTGGGTGGCCCTGTCCGACACCTGCGACGCCGACGTGGCCCACTACCTCAAGGGCGAGGTTTCCGACGGTATCATCGCTCCCGGCTATACCGACGAGGCTCTTGAGATCCTCAAGACCAAGAAGGCCGGCAAGTACAACGTCGTCCAGATCGACCCCGACTACGTGCCTGCCCCCC
Organism: uncultured Coriobacteriales bacterium; assembly: GCA_934654475.1. Taxonomy (GTDB): domain Bacteria; phylum Actinomycetota; class Coriobacteriia; order Coriobacteriales; family UMGS124; genus UMGS124. The sequence continues at coordinate 18,286 of CAKUFZ010000028.1, read as the reverse complement.
AGGAGACCAAGGACGTCTTCGGCATCACCTTTGAGCAGGGCCGCAACAACTACGAGATCAACGAGTCCCTGCTCACCAACGTCGTGACGCAAAACAGGGAGATTCCCGAGTCGGCCAAGATCGACATGGTCGTCGCCCTCATCACGCTCAAGTACACGCAGTCCAACTCGGTGTGCTACGTCAAGGACGGCCAGGCCATCGGCATCGGCGCCGGCCAGCAGAGCCGCATCCACTGCACGCGCCTTGCCGGCAACAAGGCCGACAACTGGTACCTGCGCCAGCACCCCCGCGTGCTCGGCCTTGAGTTCGTCGACGGCATCCGCCGCCCCAACCGCGACAACGCCATCGACGTCTACACCTCCGACGAGTGGGAAGACGTCCTGCGCGACGGCGAGTGGCAGCAGGTATTCAAGGTGAAGCCCGAGCCCCTCACCCGTGAGGAGAAGAAGGCTTGGATCGCCACGCAGAAGGGCGTGACCGTTGGCTCCGACGCCTTCTTCCCCTTCGGCGACAACGTTGAGCGCGCCCGCAAGTCGGGCGTCGACTTCATCGTCGAGCCGGGCGGCTCTATCCGCGACGACAACGTGATTGAGACGGCCGACCGCTACGGCATCGCCATGGCCTTCACCGGCATGCGCCTGTTCCACCACTAATCCAAGCGCGGTTCACGAGACACGCGGCACTCCAGCCAGCGCCTCGACCAGCACTGCGCATCCATCGCTTTGCATGAAGCGGGCTCGGGCATAACCGCCCGAGCCCGCTTTGTTTTGCATTGTTTTGCAGCCCATCTCACGGCAGCTCGCGAAGTCAACAACGCCGAGGCGGTCGCCCTGCTCATGGAGTATGTCGCAACGTCGCGGAAACCCGCACCCGCCTCGAAACCTAGCGGCACGGCGCCCAAAGCAGGAAATGCCGAAGGAACCGGTCGGGCATCTCCAGCCCTAAGCCCTAGCGGCACCGCGTCCACCGAGGAAAGCTTGACCTTCCCTCTCGCCAGGCTTAGCCTGGCATAGTCCGAGATTCACCGCTTTTTCCAAGGGGAGAAGGGACTCCGCATGGCAACCGATGTGGCTTCGACACGGTTTCATATCACAAATATTGCAGGTAACGAAGATCAGCTCTTCGCCTTTATCAACAGCTTCGTCCAAGACAACAAAGACGCATACACACCCGGCTACTCCAACAGCATGAGCTGGATCGTTGAGGAAATCTACGGGTGGGGCGATAAACAAGACTGGAATCGCGACTGGCGTCCCATGATGGCAGGAGGGAAGCTCACCTTCAGCGAGGATGAGTGTGGCTGCTTTGAAACATCCGAATGCGTGAGTAAGTTTGCCACCCTACTTGCCGAGCAGATTCCCGAGGTGGGCTTCAAAGCCAAAGTCCATGTCGTCTTCTATGTCACCGGAGATGAATTTGCAGAGACCTTTAAATCCGCACCAGGCAGATCGGAGGTTATTAAAAATTACAGAAATGGAGGCGACCTCTCCCTGGATGAAGATGACAGATACCTGTACAGGGGTAATAAGTCCATTACTGTGGTCAACGTACCCGAAGACTGGACCGAAATAAGCGACATTGCCTTTCAGTTCTGCAAATCCCTCTTGGGTGTCAACATACCCGAAGGCGTGACCAGAATCGGCAATTATGCCTTCCAGGACTGCAAGTCCCTCATGTCCATCGAGATACCCAGTAGCGTGGTTGAGATTGGCACAGGCGCCTTCTCGAAATGCAAGTCTCTCAAATCTGTCAAGTTGCACGAAGGCTTGAAGAAAATCGGCCAGGGTGCCTTCGAAAAATGCGACTCCCTCGAATCCTTCAAGATTCCCGACACCGTAACAGAGATCGGCGACCGACCCTTCGAAAAGTGCAAGTCCCTCAAGTCCCTCGAAGTGCCCGAGTCCCTGAAGTCGTTCGGCGAAGCAAGTCTTGACGCACCATACGTCCGCTTTGTCGGATGCAGGGCATCCACCGTCGGCTCGACTGCCTTCAGCGTCAAGCTTCCTGAGAAAATCTGGGTGGAAGACATTGCATGCCTGACGCCTGCCCTGAGGCCCGCCGCAGCTGTATGCTTCGCCGAAGACCCTTCAGGCAGCGAGCAGCGCCAGACGTCCCACCTCAAGTACATCAGGACGAACACCTCGAGGCTTGTCAGCCACACCAAGGATCACCCCGCACTTCTCGCTCTGATGGTCAAGCACGGCCTCATTGACGAGGATGGATTACCCGCCCAGCCCGATATTTCGCAGGCTGGCGGCCAACCCCCCACCGAAGAGTTCGAAATCGCTGGGAGCACCTTGGTCGCCTATGCCGGCCCCGGCGGCGACGTTTCGATTCCTCAAGGCGTAACGGAAATCGGCGAAGACGCCTTCTGGCATTGCGACACCCTCAAATCGGTCACGATTCCCGAAGGTGTGACCGGAATCTGCGACCACGCCTTTAAGGGCTGCGGGCGCCTCAAATCAATCGAGCTGCCCAAAAGCATGACCGAGATCGGTAAAGGCGCCTTCGAGCGTTGCAGATCTCTCAAGTCCATTACCATACCCGCTGGAGTAACCAGAATCGGCGTCTCTGCCTTCGAACGCTGCGGCTCCCTCGAGGCCACCGTTGAGTCTGGGTGCACGGCATTCATCGGAGACTGGGCCTTCAAGAAGTGCAAGTCCGTTACTGTGCCCGAGTCTGTAGAGGATTTTGGCGAAGGAGCCCTGAGCGCATCGTACGTTCGTTTGCCTGGAATCAGGGTGCCCGCCGCCGGAGTACACGCCTTTGGCGACGGGCTGCCGGAGCGAATTTGGGCGGAACACCTGAATTCGCTGACAACGCAGATGAAACCCACCGCAGTCCTGGGGTTCGCCGAGGACCCTTCAGGCAGCGATCAGCGCAGGGCCTCCCATATCAAGTACATCAAGTCGCACATTCCCCTTACCGTGGCCAATCCCAGCCTCCTCGACCTGGTAATTAAAGAGTGGCTCATCACCGCAAAGACCCTTCCCGCCTACCTCGAGGAAGCGCGCAAGGCCGAGAATACCGAGGCCATCGCCAAGCTCATGGAGTACGCCAAGACACTGGGGAAGCCCGGCTCCGGCCTCGAGCTCTAGCGAAGAGATGCACCTACCGAGCCAGGCTTGCCCCCTGTCCACCAGGCTCCTCCTGGCATAGTCCGAGATTCGTCGGCCCAAGACCGACACATACTCCGAAAGGAACACGTATGGAGGACTTCATAATTCGCAAAGGCGTGCTGGTCAAGTACACAGGCCACGATCACAACGTCGTGATACCCGAAGGCGTGACCGAGATTGGAAAACTAGCCTTCCTGAATTGCATTCTCGAATCACTCGTGATACCCGAGGGCGTGACCAAGATTGGCAACAGTGCTTTCTTTGTATGCGCGCGCCTCAAGTCAGTCACGATACCCAAGGGTGTGAACAAGATCGGCGAACGGGCCTTCGAGAATTGCAAATCCCTCGAGTCTATCACGATACCCGAGGGTGTAACCAAGATAGGCGAATCTGCCTTCGCTGGTTGCAGGTCCCTCAAGTCAGTCGCGATACCCGAAGGCGTGACCATAATCAGGAACATGGTCTTCTCGGGATGCAAATCCCTCGAGTCCGTCACGATACCGGGAAGCACGACTTGGATCCGCTGGAGGGCCTTCGAGGACTGCGAATCCCTCAAGTCGGTCGCAATACCCGAAGGCGTGACCGAGATAGGCGAATCTGCCTTCGCTGGTTGCAGGTCCCTCAAGTCAGTCGCGATACCCGGGAGCGTGACTGAGATCGGCGCCAGCGCCTTCTCGGGGTGCAAATCCCTCAAGTCTGTCACGATACCGGAGGGCGTGACCGTAATCGAAAGCTACATCTTCTCGGGATGCGAATCCCTCGAGTCCGTCACGATACCCGGGGGCGTGACCAAAATTGGCGATGGCGCCTTCGAGAATTGCAAATCCCTCGAGTCCGTCACGATACCCGAGGGCGTGACGGAAATCGGCGCAGGGGCCTTCCGGGGGTGCAAGTCCATCCGCATCAATGGAAGCACGCCGTCCGTCATCGGCAAAGCCGCGTTCGGCGACATGCTTCCCGAGCGAATCTGGGCGGAAGACCTGGGATCGCTGGAACCAGCGTTGAAACCCACCGCAGTCCTGGCATTCGCCGAAAACCCCTCGGGCAGCGAGCAACGCAAGGCCTCCCATCTCAAGTACATCAAGTCGCACATCCCCCTGACCGTGGCCAATCCCAGCATCCTCGACCTGGCGATTCGGGAGCGGCTCGTCACAGCGGAGACCCTTCCCGCCTACCTCGAGGAGGCGCGCAAGACCGAGAATACCGAGGCCATCGCCAAGCTCATGGAGTATGCCGAGGCGCCGCAGAAGCCCGACACCCACCATATGGAGGACTTCAAGACCAGCAAAGGTGTGCTGATTGAGTACACGGGCTGCAATCTCAACGTCGCGATACCCGAGGGCGTGACCGAGATCGGCGAAGGGGCATTCAAAGATTACGAATCCCTCGAGTCCGTCGCGATACCCGAGGGCGTGACCAGAATTGGCAATGACGCTTTCTCGGAATGCGTGAACCTCAAGTCAATCACGATGCCCGAAAGCGTGACCAAGATCGGCAGCTGCGCCTTCTCGCGTTGCGAATCCCTCGAGACCGTCGCGATACCTAAAGGCGTGACCGAAATCGGCGCTAGTGCCTTCTCGGAATGCGTGCACCTCAAGTCGGTCGCGATACCCGAAAGCGTGACCGTAATCGGCGAATCCTCCTTCTCTTATTGCAAATTCCTCGAGAACGTCGTGATACCCGAGGGTGCGACCGAAATCGGCAATAGCGCCTTCTATGGATGCGCACACCTCAAGTCAGTCGCAATACCCAAGGGCGTAACCAAGATTGGCGAAGAGGCCTTCCGGAAGTGTGAGCTCCTCGAGTCCGTCGTGATACCCGAGAGTGTAACTAAGATCGGTGAGGGGGCTTTCTTGGATTGCTTATCCCTCAAGTCGGTCACGATACCCGAGGGCGTGACCGAAATCGACGCTTTCGTCTTCTTGAGGTGCCAATCCCTCAAGTCAGTCGTGATACCCGAGGGCGTAGCCAAAATCGGTAGCCACGCCTTCTCGGGATGCGCACAACTCAAGTCAGTCGCGATACCCGGGAGCGTGACCGAGATTGGCGGATTTGCCTTCGAGTGGTGCAAAGCCATCCATCTCAACGGAAACAGCCTGTCTTCCATCGGCAAAGGGGCCTTCCGGGGATGCAGGTCCATCCGCATCAACGGAAGCACGCCGTCTGCCATCGGCAAAGACGCATTCATTGGCATTCCCGAGCTCGGCGACATGCTTCCCGAGCGAATCTGGGTGGAGGACTTGAGGTCGCTGAAACCGCCGTTAAAACCCGCTGCGGTCCTGACATTCGCCGAGGATCCTTCAGGCAGCGAGCAGCGCAGGGCTTCCCATATCAAATACATCAAGTCGCATATCCCCCTGACCATGGCCAACCCCAGCCTCCTCGACCTTGTGATTCGGGAGCGCCTCATCACAGCGAAAACTCTTCCCGCCTACCTCGAGGAAGCGCGCAAGACCAAGAATACCGAGACAGTCGCCAAGCTCATGGAATACGCCGAGACGCTGGGAAAACCCGGCTCCGACCTCGAGCTGTAGCGAAGAGACGCGCGAAAAACGGAAGCACGACTCCCTCGCCGCGGGCATACACCCCGCGGCGAGGGTGCCTGACGATCTGCAATGAATTCTACGATGTGCACGGCCATGCCGCTCACACTACGCGCGGGCGCCCGGGTTCGGGCGACCGGACCGTCTGCACATAGATGGCCGTCTTGGCAGCATCGGCCCACAGCAGCCGAGTATGTTACGAACTACGGGAGGGGCTACGCCTCATGGCACTACCAGCACATTATCCCGAAGGGGCAGAACGCCCAGGCGAGCACGCGGACATCGAGCGGCGCCAGTTCACCGTTGCCCGCAAAGTTCTCGACCTGACAAAGGCCACGTTGCTGGCAGACAACCACTTTTTGGCCCCCGCCGTGGGAAGGCTCGAAGTTTTAGAGGCAATCGGCCTGGCGCGCCCCTTAGCAACGGACGGCTATGCCCTGTACCTCGACGCCAACCAAATGCTCGATGACTTCAGTCGCAAGGGCACTGTGTCGGCCCACGACCTTATGCACACGGTGGCACACTGCATATTCCTGCATCCCTACGTGGGCCCCACGGTGGATTGCGCATTATGGAACATCGCCTGCGATATCGCAGCCGAGCGCGTCTCGCTCGAGGTGCTCGGCCCTCGCGATGGAGCACGCGGGCGAAAGATACAGTCCACCATTGCCGATCTCGAGCGCCAGCTAGAATGCAAAGCAACAGCCGAAAAAATATATGGGAGGCTGCGCGCAGGAAAATGGGCACGCATGCTCGACGAATGGGCGAAGCTCTTTGCAGCAGATGATCACGAACCCTGGTGGCAAGTGAACGTTGAAGACCCTGTTCCCACAGCCGGCACCAATGGCACAGGGTCATCGAGCAACACGCAGAAGGCCCCCGAGCAGCCCAAATCCTCTGACTCCCAGACGCAGGAGCCGGACAAAGAATCCGATGAGGCCGAACGCGAACCAGATGACGGCGACCCCAGCGACGGCAAAGACGAAGGCGACAGCGAACGCGAGTCGGAAGGCAACGGCTCCGACGAATCCGAGTGCGAACCATGCGACGACCCCAGCAACGCCAAAGACACGGGTGGCAGCAAACACGGGTCGGAAGGCAACGGTTCCGACGAATCCGAGTGCGAGCCAGACGGCAACAACCCCAACGGAGCCCGCGACACCGCGAACGTACAGCAGCGCTCTCAGGGATCGGAACCGGGCTCGTCGGAAGAAAGCTATCGCTCCTTGCAGGCAGGTATGGCGTTTCGCTGGGTCAACCTCCCCTCGCGCGAGCAGCAGGTTTCCGAGTGGCGCGACGTGGCCTCAGCACTCGCGGTCAACTTGCAGACGTATGCCAAGGCGCGCGGCGAGACTCTCAGCGGGCTGGTGGACGAGCTTGAGCAGGCTTCGCACGAACCAGTGGACTACAGCGAGTTCTTACGCCAGTTCGCCGTACCCGGCGAGGTCATGAGGCTCTCCGACGACGAGTTCGACTATGTGTACTACACCTACGGCATCGACCTCTACGGCAACGTCCCCCTCATCGAGCCCCTCGAATACCGCGAGGAAAAGCGCGTGCGCGAGTTCGTCATCGCAATTGACACAAGCGGCTCAGTACAAGGCGAGATCGTGCGCGACTTCGTGAATGCGACGTTTGACATCCTCAAATCCACCGAGTCGTTTCACAGCAAGGTGCACGTGCGCATCCTGCAGTGCGACACCGAGGTGCGCTCCGAAGACGTGATCACCTCGCTCGACGAGCTCAGGGACTGGGGCCGTTCGATGAAGCTTCTGGGCGGCGGAGGAACCGACTTTCGCCCGGTATTCCGCCACGTAGATGCCCTCATCGAGGCTGGTGAGTTCTCAAACATGGTGGGCCTTGTGTATTTCACCGACGGCTGGGGCGAGTATCCCGACTACATGCCCGCATACCGCACCGCCTTCGCCTTTTACGACGACGACTTCAGGCCGGACACCGTGCCGCCATGGGCTATTCAGGTAGTGTTGGACAAAAACGCGATCGAGGCAGCGCAGCAGCGCTGATACCCAAGGAAAGGATCTTCCGGAATGGACATACAGCAGGCAATCGGCCAGGTTGAAGGCGCTGTTCGCGCCTATGTGGCCAAGGACGGCAGGGGTCTGCCCCTCATCCCGACGCACATGCAGCGCCCGGTGTTTCTGTACGGCCCTCCCGGCGTTGGCAAGACCGCCATCGTGGCCCAGGTGGCCTCCGAACTGGGAATCAACCTGGTGAGCTACTCTATCACGCACCACACCCGCCAGTCGGCTCTGGGCCTGCCCATGATCGTGCACAACACCTTCGACGGCGTTGAGTATGGTGTGAGCGAGTACACGATGAGCGAGATCATCGCGGACGTGTACCGCGCACGCGAGGAGAGCGGCGTGGCCGAGGGCATCCTGTTCCTCGACGAGGTCAACTGCGTGAGCGAGACCCTCGCCCCGGCGATGCTGCAGTTCCTGCAGTACAAGGTGTTCGGCACCCACCGCCTGCCCGAGGGATGGGCCGTGGTGTGCGCGGGCAACCCGCCCGAGTACAACCGCTCGGCCCGCGAATTCGACCCGGCCACGCTTGACCGACTCAAACGCGTTGAGGTGCAGCCGGAGCTCAACGTATGGCAAGGGTACGCCACCTCCCACGGCGTGCACCCGGCAGTGACCACCTTTCTAGAAGCAAAGCCCGATTACTTCTACCTCTGCAAGCGCAGCCCGGCGGGCATGCGCCTGGTCACACCGCGAGGCTGGGAGGACCTCTCGAGAATGCTGCGCGCCTACGAGTCGCTCGGCATCTCAGCCAACAAGGAACTCGTGCGCCAGTATCTGCAGGATGACGGCATAGCGCGCGACTTTTGGAGCTACTACGAGCTCTTCCGCAAGTACGAGAAAGACTACAAGGTTGCCGATATCCTTGCCGGAAAGATGAATGCCGAGGTGCAGGAACGTGCCCGCAAGGCACGCTTCGACGAGCGTGTGGCCCTGGTGGGCTTGATGCTTGATGTGTGCCTGGCCAAAGCGCACGACGCCGTGGAACTTGAAGAGGCCCTCAGGGAAGCCCGCAAGGACGTGACTCTGCTCAAAGCCCGGCTGCAGGCAGGTGGCGGAGCGACCGCCATCGGCTCCCGGATTGCCGAGGTTGCCTCCTCCCCCGACGTTGCTGCCCGCCCCAAGGGCAGTTGCGGCAACAGGGAAGTTGTGCGCGCAGAGCGCCTGCGGGTGCTTCGCCTCTGCGCCGACGCGTGCGCCAAGGCCGGCGCGGCGGGGCAGACCGACTCGTTCCCCGAGGTCAAAGAGGCCTTCAACGCAGTATGCAAGCAGCAAAAGAGCCTCGCGACCGGGGTGTCGTATGCCGTGAACAACGCCTTTGCCTTTTTGGACGGCACATACGGGGCGCAATCGCAGGAATCGCTCATCCTCACCACCAAGCTCGCCGCCGACCCCGCGTTTGTGAAAACCACAGCCATGTACGGCTGCGAAGGCTACATGCGCCACAACAAGGACCTGCTGCTCACCGAGCGCAACCTCTCGCTCAAGGGCGAGGTGGAGGCACTGTTGGGCGAGGCCGAGCTGTAGGGCCGCATGCGCTAGAGGCTTGAACCAAGCCCGATGGCCCCCGCACAGGGGAAGCCGTCGGGCTTTTTGCTGCATGTACGCTGGCACAAACGATTCGATTTTGGCGGTGGGCGGCAGGCTCTTATGTGCTTTTTCTCGTGGGCGACCTCTCACGCGCCGCTGAAACCGTCCAGGCGAAACCACGCTGCAAGCAGCACGCGAGCACAGTAAAGTAGATTTGTACTACTATGCACCTAGGCCGCCTACACGGCCTGCACCCCGCTTTGATATCAACGCTTGCAGCAAGCAAGCATGTGAGGGAAGAGGAGAGAACATGGCCCGACAGCTCAAGTCCATGGACGGCAACAACGCCGCAGCACACGTCAGCTACGCGTTCACCGAAGTGGCGGGCATCTATCCCATCACCCCGTCGAGCCCCATGGCCGACTATGTGGACCAGTGGAGCGCCCAGGGCCGCAAGAACATCTTCGGCACGACCGTCAAGGTCTGCGAGATGGAGTCTGAGGCCGGTGCCGCCGGCGCCGTGCACGGCTCGCTCACCAGCGGCGCCCTGACGACGACCTACACCGCCTCGCAGGGCCTTCTGCTCATGATCCCCAACATGTACAAGATCGCCGCCGAGCAGCTGCCCAGCGTCTTCCACGTGAGCGCGCGTACCGTCTCCACCCACGCCCTCAACATCTTCGGCGACCACTCCGACGTCATGGCCTGCCGCCAGACCGGTTTCGCCATGCTCGCCGAGGGCAACGTGCAGGAGGTCATGGACCTGTCCGCCGTGGCGCACCTCGCGGCCATCAAGGGAGGCGTGCCGTTCATCAACTTCTTCGACGGCTTCCGCACCTCCCATGAGATTCAGAAGATCGAGGTCTGGGATTACGAGGACCTGGCCGAGATGTGCGACATGGACGCCGTGCGCGCCTTCCGCGCCCACGCGCTCAACCCCGAGCACCCCGCCATGCGCGGCAGCCACGAGAACGGCGACATCTTCTTCCAGCACCGCGAGGCCTGCAACTCCCACTACGACGCATTGCCCGCCGTGGTTGAGGAGTACATGGACAAGGTCAACGCCAAGCTCGGCACCGACTACAAGCTGTTCAACTACTACGGCGCCCCCGACGCAGACCGCGTCATCGTCGCCATGGGCTCCATCTGCGACGTCGCCGAGGAGGTCATCGACTACCTCAACGCCCACGGCGAGAAGGTCGGCCTCATCAAGGTTCGCCTGTACCGCCCGTTCGTGACCGAGAAGTTCATCGAGGCCCTGCCCAAGACCTGCACCAAGCTTGCCGTCCTCGACCGCACGAAGGAGCCCGGCTCCATCGGCGAGCCCCTCTACCTCGACGTTGTGACCGCACTCGCCCAGGCGGGCGTCACGGGCATCAAGGTGAGCGGCGGCCGTTACGGCCTGGGCAGCAAGGACACGCCTCCCTCGAGCGTCTTCGCCATCTACACCGAGCTCGCCAAGGACGCGCCTCGCCGCGAGTTCACCATTGGCATCGTCGACGACGTCACGAACCTGTCCCTGCCCGAGGACCCGAACTGCCCCAACACGGCCGCTGCGGGCACCATCGAGTGCAAGTTCTGGGGTCTTGGCGGCGACGGCACGGTTGGCGCCAACAAGAACTCGATCAAGATCATCGGCGATCACACCGACAAGTACATCCAGGCCTACTTCCAGTACGACTCCAAGAAGACGGGCGGCGTCACCATCTCGCACCTGCGCTTTGGCGACTCCCCCATCCGCAGCCCGTACTACATCAACAAGGCCGACTTCGTTGCCTGCCATAACCCCAGCTACATCACCAAGGGCTTCCGCATCGTGCAGGATGTCAAGCCGGGCGGCATCTTCCTGGTGAACTGCCAGTGGACGCCCGAGGAGCTGGAGCACCACCTCGACGCCGACTCCAAGCGCTACATCGCCAGGAACAACGTGCAGCTCTACACCATCGACGCCATTGACCTGGCACGCAAGGTGGGCATGGGCAAGCGCACCAACACCATCCTGCAGTCTGCCTTCTTCTCGCTGGCCCACATCATGGACCAGGCCGAGGCCATCCAGTACATGAAGGAAGCGGCCACCAAGAGCTACCTCAAGAAGGGCCAGGACGTCGTGGACTGCAACCACGCCGCCATCGACGCCGGTGCCACCGCCTACGTGAAGATCGATGTGCCCGCAAGCTGGGCTGACGCCGTCGACGCCGCCAAGCCCGCCGACCCGGAAGGCCGCACCGAGCTCGTCCGCCAGGTCTGCGACATCATGCGCCCCGTGGGCAACATGGCCGGCGACTCGCTTCCCGTCTCCGCCTTCGCCGACCGCGCCGACGGCCAGTTCGAGCTGGGCGCCTCTGCCTTCGAGAAGCGCGGCGTAGCCGTCATGGTTCCCGAGTGGGACGCCGAGAAGTGCGTGCAGTGCAACAGCTGCGCCTTCGTGTGCCCCCACGCCACCATCCGCCCCTACGAGCTCGACGAGGCCGAGGTCGCCGCTGCGCCCGCGCCCATCAAGCTCGCTCCCGTCAAGGCCGGCAAGGCCAAGGGCCTCTACCAGTACACGCTGGCCATCTCCCCGCTCGACTGCATGGGCTGCGGCGTGTGCATCGGCCAGTGCAAGCCCGGCGCCATCACGATGGTTCCCGCCGAGAGCCAGCTCGACCAGCAGCAGGTCTTCGACTACTGCGTCGAGCACGTCACCGAGAAGCCTGAGGCCATCGACGACACCCTCAAGGGCTGCCAGTTCAAGACCCCGCTGCTCGAGTTCTCCGGCTCCTGCGCCGGTTGCGCCGAGACTTCCTACGCTCGCCTCGTGACCCAGCTCTTCGGCGACCGCATGTTCATCGCCAACGCCACCGGCTGCTCCTCCATCTGGGGCAACCCCGCGGCCACCGCGCCTTACACCACGAACAAGGACGGCCACGGCCCGGCTTGGTGCAACTCGCTCTTCGAGGACAACGCCGAGTTCGGCATGGGCATGCAGCTTGGCTACGAGGCCGTGCGCGCCAAGCTCGTCGAGCACACCAAGAACATGCTCGCCGACGAGCGCGCCGACGCTGAGTTCACCGCCGTGGCCCAGGCGTGGCTCGACTCCATGAACGACGCCAAGGCCAGCAAGGACGCCGCCGAGGCGTTCAAGGCCGTCCTCGCCCCCATCGCCGAGGCCGGCTGCCCCGACGCCAAGGCCATCCTCGAGAACGCCGAGTACCTCACCAAGAAGTCCTTCTGGATCTTCGGCGGCGACGGCTGGGCCTACGACATCGGCTACGGCGGACTCGACCACGTCCTGGCTTCCGGCCGCGACGTCAACGTGTTCGTCTTCGACACCGAGGTCTACTCCAACACCGGCGGCCAGGCATCCAAGGCTTCCAACATCGGCCAGGTTGCCCAGTTCGCGGCCGCCGGCAAGGACATCAAGAAGAAGTCCCTGGCCGAGATCGCCATCAGCTACGGCTACGTGTACGTGGCGCAGGTCGCCATGGGCGCCAAGCCTGCCCAGACGCTCAAGGCCATCCAGGAGGCCGAGGCGTACCCCGGACCCTCGCTCATCATCGGCTACAGCCCCTGCGAGATGCACTCCATCAAGGGCGGCATGGTCAACTGCCAGGCCGAGATGAAGCGCGCCGTGGACTGCGGCTACTGGAACCTGTTCCGCTTCAACCCGCAGGCCCAGACCGGCGGCAAGTTCATGCTCGACTCCAAGGAGCCCGCTGGCGGCTATCAGGAGTTCCTCATGAACGAGGCCCGCTACAGCCGCCTGACCCGCGAGTTCCCGGGTCGCGCCGAGGAGCTCTTCGCCAAGAACGAGCAGGCTGCCATGGACCGTTACGACCACCTGCTCAAGCTCAAGGAGATGTACTCCGAGCTGTAAGGCACCGCGCAGGTATCTGAGCACGTAAACGCAAGACCCGCCGTCCCCAGGCAACGAGGGCGGCGGGTCTTTTTGCGTGCGGTGGTCTGGCGGCGAGGAAGGCGGGGGTGAGAACAGCCTGACAGTCGAGTGAGTTAAATGGCTCTAGGCCGCAGAAAACTCCAGCGTAAAGCGGGTGCCGACACCCTTGAGGCTCACGACGTCGATGCGGCCCTCGTGGGCGTCCATGATCCACTTGGCGATGGACAGGCCCAGTCCCGTGCCTCCCACGCCCGCGGCTTGGCGTGCCTCGTCGGCTCGCCAGAAGCGCTCAAAGGCATGCGGCACTTCCTCGGGAGCAAGGCCGATGCCCTCGTCTGCCACGGAGCATGCCGCCTTGCGACCGTCCGCCTGCAAGCCGATCGTTATCTGCGTGCCGGCAGGCGAGTACTTCGCGGCGTTCTGCACGAGGATGCGCATGGCCTGCTTGACGAGGGCGGCGTCGCCCACCATGAGGCACGTCGGCATCGACAGCTCGCGCGTCGGTGCGGCTGCGGCCTCCCCCATCGCATGCGTGTCCGCGACCTTGCCCTGCACGGCCAGGCAATACGCGTGCGAGGAATCGATCATGGCGGACTCCTCGTACACCTCGCGCACGATGGCACCCAAGTCGATCGTCTCCATGTGCAGGTTGTTGCGCCCCGCGTCGCCACGCGCAAGGAAGAGGAGCTGCTCCACCAGCTCCTGCATGTGTGTGGACTCCTGCTTGAGGGCGGCGATGGACTCGTCGAGCACCTCGGGGTCGGTCTTGCCCCAGCGGTCGAGCATGTTCACATAGCCCTGGATGACGGCGATGGGCGTGCGAAGCTCGTGCGATGCGTCGTTGACGAACTGCATCTGCTGGAGCTTGGCCTCCTGCATCTGGCGCAAAAGGCCGTTGAGGGCGACCTCGATGCTGCGCAGGTCGGCGTCGCCGGTCGAGACGTTGGGCGCATTCACGTTGGCCGAGTCGATGGCGTGTCTGAGCGTCTCCATCTTGTCAGCCGCCGTACCAGCGGCGTTGCCCATGGGGTTGTCGGCCGTCGCCGAGCCCATGGCCTCCGCCGTCAGGGCCAAGTCGTTGAGCGGCTTGAGCCGCCGACGGATGTGACGCGGCAGGAATATCCCGTCGATAAGCGAAAGCACCTGGAAAACCACCACGGCAAACGCAATCGCCGCCGCCCAGGCAAGACTGTCGCTTACGGGAAACGAGTAGCTCCGGGACATGGGACCGCTCACGACATATATCAGGGCCGTCCAGTCATTGGCGGCCAAGCCGTCGAGCCACACCTGCACGCCGGGCGCATACACGAGACGGGCTGTACCGCGGAAGAAATCATCGGGCAGCGCCTGGTTGCACTGGAGTACGAACCCCACCACCATGGCGCAAACGATAAGCATGTCAAGCAGGACGTATTCACCCAGCTTGCGCATCCATTCGTCCAGCGCAATGCCGCGCGAGATGGAACCCGCCAGCTTGGAAGTGCGGCGAGGCCGGCCCTCCTTGCCGCGCGTGAAAAGGTTGTCCTGAGGGCGGCTGCCCCTCTTCTCCTCCGGAGAGTCGGGACCCTTGCCGCAGGTGCCAGACGCCCCCTCTTTGTGCCTACCCTTCGCGGACGACATAGCCCACTCCGCGCACGGTGCTCACCAGCTTGATGCCAAAGCGGTCGTCAATCTTGGCGCGCAGGTGGCGCACGTACACGTCGACGATGTTGGTCTCGCCCATGTAGTCGTAACCGCAGGCAAGATTGGCGATCTTCTCGCGAGAGAGCACGATGTCTTTGTTCTCCATGAGCACGCGAAGCACCTCGAACTCGCGCATGGTGAGTTCGACGGGCGTCTCGCCCACGTGCACCAGCCTGCGCGAGGGGTCGAGCGTGACCTGGCCCACGCGCAAGACGCCCTTATCGGCTGCCGCGGAGGACGCCGACGTTGAAGCAGCCGACATGGAGGCGTCAGCGCCGGCGCCAGGCACACCCGGAGCGGCTGCGCCCAAGGTCGCTCCGCCTTCCTGACCAGCCACGGCCCCGCTCTCCCCCGCCGAAGGACGCACGGGCCGCGTGCGCAGGATGACGCGGATGCGCGCCAGCAGCTCCTCGATGGCAAACGGCTTGGTAATGTAGTCGTTCGCGCCGGCATCGAGGCCGGAGACCTTGTCCATCACCGCGTCGCGAGCCGTGAGCAAGATGACGGGAACGTCGCTCTCACGACGCACCCGGCGCAGCACCTCAAGGCCGTTGAGCTGGGGCAACATAACATCGAGCAGAATGAGGTCCCAGGTGCTCGCAAGCGCCATGTCGAGCGCGCTGCGCCCGTCGGCAGCCTTGCCCACCTCGTAGCCCTCGTGGGTCAGCTCAAGTTCGAGAAAGCGGGCTATCTTCTCCTCGTCCTCAACGATGAGGATGCGGCCGTGCATGTCCATGTGGCCCTGCCCTTCAGATAAACGGGAAAACCCGGCAGGACCAAGCCTGCCGGGCGTGCTTTTCTATCGGCTATTATGGCGCATCTCGCAGCCGTTGGAAGCGTTACTGCTTGTCGGACTCAGAACCCTTCACGTCGTTCCTAAGGTGAGCGGCGCCGTCGGCAGCCTTGTCCATGATGTCGTTCAAGTCGATGTGCACCTCGTCGATGCCCTCGAAGCGGTACTTGAAATCACAGAAGAGGCCGATGACGAGCAGAGGAACGGTGATCCAGAACGCGAAAAGCGCAAGGAGGATGAGCACGAGCGTCGGCATACTCAGAATGCGCTTGTCGGAGCGCTCGACCACAAAGGACGTGTCGACCGTCTTGCGAAGCCCTGCGCGTATCCAACCCATGCAGCGGGAACAGGCGGCGGAAAAACCGCCCTGTTTCTTGGTCGAACGCTCGTAGTCGCTCTGAGCCTGGGACATCTCGGCGCTCGTCTGGTAGGCCTGGTTGGCCTCGGTGGAATAGTGGGCCGCCTCGCCCGTGCGCGACTTGCCGGCGCGCTCAAGCCAGACCACGGCGTCGAGCACGTCCTCGTTGCAGGCATCGAGCGCCTCGCGGGCCTCGTCGAACGTGACGCCGCACTTCTTGCAGATGAGCTCGGCCTTCTCAAACTTGTCCATGGTGTGTCCTTTCTCGCTTGGAGGCGTCGGGGACGAGCCTCCTTTGCCTGTTTGTCGAGAAATAAGATACAGACGGCCGATTAACCGCTGAACGGTGCTCGATTAAGCTTGGATGAAGATTATAGTTAACGTGTCTGTCCGGTGCCCGTGTGCACCCGCACACAAGAGACTGAAGAGAAAGGTGCGTTCATGCTCGTTAGCGCTGCCCCGATGCTTCGTGCGGCCGAAAAGGGCCACTACGCCATCGCCGCGTTCAACACCAACAACCTTGAGTGGACCCGTTCCATCCTCACCGCCGCCGAGGAGGCGCAGTCGCCCGTCATCATCCAGTGCACCTCCGGTGCCGCCAAGTGGCAGACGAGCTTCAAGGTCGTTTCCGAGATTGTGCACACCCTGACTGAGACGATGGGCATCACGGTGCCCGTTGCCCTTCACCTCGACCACGGCACGTACGAGGACTGCTTCAAGTGCATCGAGGCTGGCTTTACCTCCATCATGTACGACGGCTCCCATGAGGCCGACTTCCAGGTGAACCTCGACCGTACCGCCGAGCTTGTGCGCCTGGCCCACTCCAAGGGCATCTCCATCGAGGCCGAGGTCGGCGGCATCGGCGGCGTTGAGGACGGCGTTGCCTCCCTGGGCGAAGTCGCCGATCCCGAGCAGTGCCTCGCCATCGCCAACACGGGCGTCGATTTCCTCGCCTGCGGCATCGGCAACATCCACGGTCTGTACCCCGACAACTGGGCCGGTCTGCAGTTCGACGTGCTCCAGGCCATCAAGGACAAGGTGGGCGACCTGCCCCTCGTGCTGCATGGCGGCACCGGCATCCCCGTTGACCAGGTGAAGCGCGCCATCTCCATGGGCGTGGCCAAGATCAACGTGAACACCGACCTGCAGGTGGCCTTCGCCAAGGCCACGCGCGCCTACATCGAGGCCGGCCGCGACCTCGAGGGCAAGGGCTACGACCCCCGCAAGCTGCTCAAGCCCGGCGCCGAGGCCATCGTCACCCGCGCCAAGGAGCTCATCGTCGACTTTGGCTCGGACGGCAAGGGCTGGGACCGCTAACATAGCGCCCGTTCCCGCACCACACCGCCTGAAACACGCAGGGCCCGCCTTTCACGCACGAAAGGCGGGCCCTGTTTTTGTGCAAGCTGGCAAAAAAGCAGCGCATGTTTGCGTTTTAATGCAGAGGCGGAAAGAAGCCTTATATCCAGTAAGAACATCATGCCTGGTAAACGACTTGAGGCTTAGAGGGATACTCACCCGGGCCAAATTAAAACGCAAACGTACGGCTTTTTGGTCGGAGCAGGCAAGACTCGGACGCCTCGCGCCCAATCGAATGGGAGCGAGCCCTACGCCTGGCCGCGGAAATCGGGGCCAGGGTTGAACATCGCGCCCTGTTCGACCATTTCACGGCCGACCTCGAGGTATTCATGCGCGCCCTTGAGCACGACCGTTTGATACTCCTCCTCGGAGATGGTGCGCACGGCGCGGGCGGGAACGCCCATGATGAGCGTGCGAGGCGGGTACTCCTTGCCCTGGCTCACAAGCGCACCCGCGGCGATGAGGCACCCCTCGCCGATGACGGCGCCGTTCATCACGACGGAACCCATGCCAACGAGGCAGTTGTCCGCAATGGTGCACCCATGCACGATCGCGCCGTGGCCAATCGTCACGTTGTCACCCACTGTGCAGGGATAGTCGGTGTCCACATGGATGGCGACGCACTCCTGCACGTTGCTGTTGGCCCCGATGCGCACGGGCGCCATGTCGCCCCGGATGCAAGCACCGCCGAAGATCGTGGCCTCAGAGCCGATAGTCACGTCGCCCAAGATGGAGGCCTTGGGGGAAATCCTCGCCGTGGGGTCTGCGTGCACATTGAAGTAGTTTGCCATGAGGTGGCCCTCCTTGTATGGATCGATGAATGAAGACAGATAGCAAAAAGGCACCCGCTCCCAACATCAGTGAGAACGAGTGCCTGGTGAAAGTAAGGTGAGAAACAAAAATATCCCTCGTGAGATGGCGACGCCCTACTCTCCCACAGGGTTGCCCCTGCAGTACCATCGGCGCGTGTGGGCTTAACTTCCGG
>CAKUFZ010000027.1 GCA_934654475.1 uncultured Coriobacteriales bacterium | reverse complement strand
TCTTCCGCAGTATCCGGTTCTCGGGGTTCGCGCGGCCGCATCGACTGGGGTGCGGCGCGAGGGAGAACTATACACGCACCTGCAGGCAGGTGGCAAGCGTGTATCGGCACGTGCACAGGATGGACACAAGTCGGGGGATAATAATTGTTTAGGCAGTTTTCCAAGGACGCCTGCGCCGCTTCCGCAGCGACAGGCGGCGGTGCCGAGAAAACTGCCCGCTCCAGCCTTGCGACGACCCGTATAACGTAAGAAGCCCGCCCCCATCTGGGAAACGGGCTCCTTGGGCACTGCTACTCTTTTTCTGTCGCTATATAGCTAGGCGTTCTTCCAAACGGAGAGTATTTCTTCAGGCGGCACGGCACCAACCCTCACTATGCAAGGCGTTTCCCGTGTGCAATCTACGATGGTAGACGCCTCGCCGCAGCGCGTTGCGCCAGCGCAGATAACAGCGTCCACTTGCCTGGCGATTTCTTCTTCTATCTGCATGCCATCCGCAGGCGCAGGCAGTCCACTCGTGTTGGCGCTCGTGACTGCCATGGCCTCGCCAAGGCGAGAAAGGATATCGAGGGCGATGCTTGGTCCAGGAACACGCAGTGCCACGGTGCCGTTATCCCCCTGGTACGCGGCGGGGACTTTGTCAGATGCCTTCACAATGAGCGTCATTCCGCCTGGCCAAAATGCTCGGGCAAGAGCATAGGCCCGTGCGTTTACATCGCGACCGTATTCCCCCAGGGCATCGGCTGAAGATACCAGCAAGGGAATTTTCTTTGCATGGTCGCGCTTTTTGATTTCAAAGAGACGCTCCGGGCCATCAGGGTAGGCCGACACGCACAACCCGATTCCATACACCGTGTCGGTAGGAAAGACGGCCACGCCCCCCTTGCGTAGCGCATCGCACGTCGCATCGAGCGCCTCATCGACAGTGCATGACTGCCCGGGAACATACATGTGGCCCATATTCCCTACTTTCTTATCGCAAGCAGAATCCTGTCGCGACCCGTAAGGTCCTTGACGATGCGAATGTCTTGGAAATGCTCGTTTACCTGCTGGTCTTGCGCTGCAAGCTGCAAGCAGTCCTCGTGCAGCTCGAACGCCAGGAGACCGCCCTCGCGAAGCGCGGCCTTTGCTGTCTGCACGATGCGATGGAACACGTCGAGTCCGTCCTGTCCACCATCCAGGGCAAGGCGGGGTTCGAAACTGCCAACCTCGCGAGGAAGCGTGTCGACAATCGCCGAGGGGATGTAGGGAGGATTGGAAACAAGCACGTCAAATGCCGCCTTGTTGGCTCCCTCAACACCCTCGGCAATATCAGTATGCACAATCTCGACGACATCCTCGCAGCCCAAGGCCTCGCGATTACGCGTAGCGAGCGCAATGGCGTCAGGCGAAATATCGGTCGCCACAACGGTCGTGCCGGGACGTTCACCGGCAATAGACAGCGAGATGCAGCCGGTGCCCGTGCCGATCTCAAGCACATGCTGGGGTTCATCTTGCTTGTCGATGTACTCAAGCACGCAATCGACCAGAATCTCAGTCTCCGGGCGCGGGATGAGCACACCGGGGGCGCACTTCAGCACAATATGGCGAAACGGCATCTCGCCAGTCACGTATTGCAGGGGCTCGCCGGCACCACGACGCTTGACACCCTCGCGCAGGATCGAAAGCTCACCCGCGTCGAGGGGTCGGTCGTAATTCATGTAAACCTCGATGCGCGAAAAGCCGGTGGCAGCGCACATGAGCCACTCGGCAGACAGGCGGGGATGCTCGTCACCATGACGCTCGAGATACCCGCGCATCCATTCAAGCGTCGAGCGCACCGTCCACATATCCATGCCTGGCGTACCGCCCTGCCTGCTTAAACAGCCTGAGCGAGACGCTCGGCGCGGTCGGCGGCCACAAGGGCCTCCGTCACGCTGTCAAGGGCGTCGCCATTGAGCACGCCGTTGTAGGTGGAGTTGAAACCGATGCGGTGATCGGTCACGCGGTCCTGAGGCTGGTTGTAGGTGCGAATCTTCTCGGCACGGTCGCCGTGGCCGATCTGGCCCTGACGCTGTGCGCCGAGCTCGGCCTGCTGCCTCTGGAGCTCCATCTCATACAGACGGGCGCGAAGGACCTGCATGCAGACCTCGCGGTTCTGAATCTGGGAGCGCTGGTCCTGCGACTGCACCACGGTGTTGGTGGGCAGATGTGTGATGCGAACGGCCGAATAGGTCGTGTTGACGCACTGGCCACCAGGACCCGATGCGCAGAAGGTATCGATGCGCAGGTCGCTCGGGTCAATCTGGACGTCGATCTCGTCGGCCTCAGGCATGACGGCGACCGTTGCGGTAGAAGTCTGGATGCGGCCCTGGCTCTCAGTCTTGGGAACGCGCTGAACGCGGTGGACGCCGGCCTCGTACTTCATGACCGAGTACACCTTGTCGCCCGTAAGCTTGAACTCGACGGTCTTGAAACCGCCGGCGTCGGAGGGGCTGGCATCAATAGGCTCGAACTTCCATCCACGACGGTCGGCAAGGCGGCGGTACATAGCGTAGAGGTCGCCTGCGAAGATGTTGGCCTCATCGCCGCCGGCTGCGCCGCGAATCTCGATGATGGTGTTCTTCTCGTCGTTGGGGTCACCGGGGATGAGGAGGATCTTGATCTCTTCCTCAAGGCCGGGAAGCTTTGCCTGGTTCTCCTCGACTTCCTCCTGCAGCATGGCGCGTGCCTCGGAGTCGGACTCCTCGCGCATGAGCTCGCGGGCGGTGTCGATGTCATCGAGGGCGCCCACGTATTCGCGTGCCTTCTCCACGAGCGGCATCTGGTTAGAGCGCTCCTTGGCCAGGCGCGCATACTCTTTGGGGTCGCTGACCACAGCGGGGTCGTAGAGCTTCTGCTCCAATGCCTCGTAGTTGCGGATAAGCTGTTCGAGTTTGTCGCGCATGGCGCGCTCCTGTCATAGTCTAGGTGCGGGTATTGCAGCCGTTAATTGTAGCATGACAGATATGGAGGTCCCCTGAAGGGGAACATTCTCGAAAAACAAGCAGCAAGTGCCGACTGGTTTAGAGGACAAGCGGGTTGCGCCGCGCGGGTTCGATGCGGGCAGCGCGCATGGTGTCCAAGAACGCCTCGCGGCTGCGCGTTGCAATGAGCTCCTGGGGGAAATCGATTTCCTCGAGCATTTCGAGCGCCTGGTCGAAGCGGCCAACCGTGTACGAGATGTGCGCATCGGTACCCAGGGAAATCGAGCAGCCCAGCTCGGCACAGCGCTGCGCGATGCGACGGCACCGCTCTTGCGCGGCCGGGTAGGCAATGACGGTCGAGTTGTTGATCTCAATCAGTTTGCCCAGGTCGCGAGCGGCCTCGATGACAGGGTCGAGCTCAAAGTCAATGCCCAGCCGACCAATGTGTCCCAGGATGAGAACCTTGGGGTGCTCAAGCGCATGGACGTACATGGCCGCGTTTTGGGCGGGGGTCGCAAGGTTGCAAAACGTCTTGATGTGCACGCTTGCAATGGCGTAATCCGTGTCCGACAGTATGCGCGTCTCAAGGTCGAGCGGCTCGGGATAGGGGTCACCAGGTATTTTGTTGGGCATGGGGATGCCATGACCGAAAAGCGTTCCCTGC
The DNA here is from genome assembly GCA_934654475.1 of uncultured Coriobacteriales bacterium. Classification (GTDB taxonomy): domain Bacteria; phylum Actinomycetota; class Coriobacteriia; order Coriobacteriales; family UMGS124; genus UMGS124. The sequence continues at coordinate 22,964 of CAKUFZ010000027.1, read as the reverse complement.
ACATCGACGATGTCGGCCTCCGCACCGCGCAACAAAGTCACCCCGTGCCATTCGCGCGGCCAAACCACGGTGTCAAGGAACGACTGGTAGTCGCGGATGTCGGCGCCCGTACCGTCGGTCTGCACACCAACGCTTGTCATGCAGCTGAAATGGTCGGTCACGCCCAGCAGGTCAACACCGCGTTCCGAGGCAGCACGCACGTTCTCCTCCACCGTCGAATAGGCATGGCGAGAAGCAACGGTATGGGTATGCACGTCACAGCGGTTCTCTAGCAAGGCAAGCCTCCACATTGTCCAAGACACGGTTGAAAAAATTGACCCGTAAGGCAGTGTGGCATGAGAGGACGCATGAATCAACCTCGCACGGGCGAACTGCACCGATGCGACCGGCCAAACGCAAAACGAGCGCCCAATAGGACGCCCGTTTCTAAAAGAATCGGCTAATCTCCGACCGGCAGCTGAACCTCACGATAGAAGCAGCTTCGATGCCCCGTGTGACAGGCGGGACCCGCCGAATCGACAACAGCCAGCAGCGTGTCGGCATCGCAGTCGAAAAGCAGGCGCTTCACAAGCTGGACGTTCCCGCTTGTCGCGCCCTTGTTCCAAAGCTCCTGCCGAGAGCGCGACCAGAACCACGTCGTGCCCGTTGAAACGGTGAGAGCGAGCGACTCGGCATTCATCCAGGCCATCATCAAAACCTCGCCCGTGCCTTGCTGCTGCACGACGCACGGGACCAGGTCACGCTCGTCGAAACGAACGCCCAGCTGATCGGCGACATTGGCAGTGCCTTCGAGTGCAACCGACTCGACGGGCTCTTGCGCATAGCTTCCCACGGCTAGCCCTCCTTAAAAGCGGGCCGCACTGGAATGCCTTGGCCAGCCAAGTAATCTTTGACCTGCTTGACGGTATAGGTGCCAAAATGGAAAACACTCGCGGCGAGCACCGCATCGGCCTCGCCCTCGACGATGCCTTCCGCAAAATGTTCGAGCGTTCCCACACCGCCCGAGGCAATCACGGGGATAGGCACCGCCCGCGCCACGGCACGCGTGAGCGCGAGGTCGAAACCGTCTTGCGTGCCGTCGCGGTCCATGCTCGTGAGCAAAATCTCACCGGCTCCGCGGCGCGCCGCCTCCTCGGCCCACGACACGGCATCATAGCCGGTGGCCACGCGGCCACCCGACACGTAGACCTCCCATTTGTCGCCGGGCCCGGTGTGCTTGGCGTCGATGGCCACCACAACCGCCTGGCTACCGAAAGCACCCGCAGCACGCGTGATAAGCGATGGGTCGCGCACGGCCGCCGAATTAAGAGAGACCTTGTCGGCACCGGCGGCAATCATGCGGCGCATGCCGACGATGTCGCGAAAGCCCCCGCCGACGGCAAAGGGGATGGCCACCTGGCGCGCCGCGCGGCTTGCGAGCTCCTCGGTTGTTGCACGGTTATCGCTCGTGGCGGTGATATCGAGGAAAACAACCTCGTCGGCACCTTGGGAATCGTAGAACGAGGCCAGCTCGACGGGGTCGCCAGCATCGCACAGGTCAACGAAGTTGACGCCCTTCACAACGCGGCCGTCTTTCACATCCATGCAGGGAATGACACGTTTTGCAAGCATATCGGCTACCCCTTTGCGCAAACGGAAAGAGCGTCTTCGAGCGTAAACGCACCCTCGTAGAGCGCGCGCCCCGTAATGGCCCCTTCGATGACGTCGTCGCCCAAGGCCGCCAAAGCGCGCAGATCATCGAGGGTGGCAACGCCGCCCGAGGCGACGACAGGGAATCCCGCCACGCGAGCGATGTCGCGATATGCCTGAGCGTTCACGCCCGTGCGCATGCCGTCGCGGGCGATGTCGGTAAAGACGAGGTGGCGAAAGCCCATGCGCGCAAGCTCGCCCACAAGCTCGTCGGCCGCCATGCTCGCCTCCTCGCGCCAGCCGTTAACCGCGACGCGGCCATCGTTGGCAGCGACGTCCGCACAGAGCAAATTGCCAAACTCAGCTGCGGCGGCACGGGCAAAGTCGGGATCGCGCACGAGGGCCGTTCCAAGCGCAATGCGCGAAACGCCCAGTTTGGCAAGTGCATCGATGCGTTCGAGCGAGCGCACACCGCCGCCTGTGTCCACCTTGATTCCAGACAGCGCGGCAATGCCCGCTATGGCACGCGCGTTGGCGGCGAGAGCCTCGTCGTCTTCCTCAAATGCCGCGGACAGGTCGACGACGTGAATCCACGTGGCTCCACGCGCCGCAAAATCACGCGCGACGGCAACGGGGTCGTCGGAATAGACATCGACGTCAGAGCGCTTGCCGCGACGCAAGCGCACGACCTTACCGCCAAGCAAGTCGATTGCGGGATACAGGATCATAGGGCGCTCCTCAGGGCAAGCGAGGTGAAATTCGACATGACGCGCTGTCCAGCAGCGGAGGATTTCTCCGGGTGGAATTGGGTGCCAAACACGAGGCGTCCATCCCATACCGCGCTCGCAAAACGCGCACCGTGCTCGGTGGTCGCAATAACCTGAGAAGAGTCCTCAGGATGGCAGACATAGGAATGCGTGTGATAGAAGTACGTGCCATCCGCTACGCCGTCGAACAGAGGGCAACGCTCCCCAGATGCCGTAAAGTCGGCGGCATTCCAGCCGACATGGGGCACCTTGACGCCCCGGCCCTCCAGACGTCGCACCTCGCCGCGCAAGATGCCCAGTCCCGGGACCCATTCGGGGACTACACCGAAAGCAGGCGGTTCGGCGTGCTCGTTACCGCGGTCAAACAGAAGCTGCATGCCCAGGCAGATGCCCAAAAGCGCGCGGCCCGATGCGACAAGGCGTCGGATCGCCTCGTCCTGGCCCGAGGAGCGCATATACGTCATCGCATCGTCAAAAGCGCCGACGCCAGGCACGACGGCAGCGCTCGCCTGCTCGATGAGGGCAGGGTCGTCGGTCACGAGCACCTGGGCACCGGCAGTGGTCAATGCCCGCTCGACAGAAAGAAGGTTTCCCTTGTGGTAATCGACCACAGCAATGTAGGCCGCCATGCTAGAGGCTCCCCTTCGTGGAGGGGATGCCGCTCACACGCGGGTCGGGCTCGACGGCCTGCCTGAGCGCGCGGGCGAGCGCCTTGAAGGAGGCCTCAATGATGTGATGCGAGTTCTCCCCTGTGACAGTGCGCACATGGAGCGTTACGCCGGCGTTGGCGGCAAAGGCGATGAAGAACTCCTTTGCAAGCTGCGTGTCAAATGAACCGACCCGCTCGGTGGGAATCTTGAGGTCGCAGAAAGCGGCCCCGCGCCCCGACACGTCGAGAGCGCACGTCACGAGCGCCTCGTCCATGGGGATGGTGGCGCAACCGTACCGCGTGATGCCGCGGGCATCGCCCAGGGCGCGGCGCACGCACGTACCCAAAACGATGCCGACGTCCTCGACGGTGTGGTGGTCGTCGATCTCCACGTCGCCGCTTGCCTCCACCGTAAGGTCGAGGCAGCCATGACGGCCGAGGGCGTCAAGCATGTGGTCGAGAAACGGCACACCCGTCGCCACGTCGGCGCTGCCGGTGCCGTCAAGCGAGAGGTCGATGAGAACGTCGGTCTCCTTGGTGATGCGATGCTCGCGCGCACGGCGCTCAAACGCAGGGATGGCGCTTGGTTCGTTCACGGAAGGCTCCTTCTACTGAATGGGGCGCTCGGACAGTCCCAGGTGACGGCGCAGGCTCGCAAGCAGCTCGTCGTCCTCCTCGGGCTTGCCGACGCTGATGCGCAAACAACCCTCGAGACCGGGCGTATGCGAGAAGTTTCGCACGAGAATCGAGTCGGCGGCGAGCAGCTCGTGCATCTCGTCGGCGCACGGCAAACCGCTGGCCTGTCCCGGGAAGCGCACCATGACGAAGTTCGCCTCCGAAGGCCAGACGCGTAGGCCATCGGCGCCGTCGGGCAGGCTGGCCGCAAGCTCGGCCGCAAGACCCTCGAGCGCCTCCGTAAGACGGGAGCGCTCCTCGCGCACTGCCTCGATAATGAGCGCAAACTCTCCGCGCATCTCGACGACCGTCTCGGCAACCACCTGCGACATGCGGTTCACCGAGTACGGAAGGCGCACGGCAAGCATGGCGTCGGCCACATCGTCAGGGCAGATGAGATAACCCACACGAGCACCTGCCAGGGCATATGCCTTCGACATGGTACGCAGCACGCACACGTTGGGCAGCTCCGACACGAGCGGCACGCAACTTGCCCGGACATCGCAGAACTCCGCGTACGCCTCGTCCACCAGTACAAGCGCCGAGGTGGCCTGGGCCAGCCTACGGACGAAGTCGACCGAGGCGAGGTTGCCCGTGGGGTTGTTGGGCGAAGTGACCACAACCAAGGCAGCCTGCGGGTCGCGCACGGCCTCGAGCAAACCGTCTTCGTCCAGCTCAAACGTGTTCGCGTCGCGGTTAACGTTCACAACGGACGTCGCGGTGAGCTTGGCGTAGAGCTCATAGGCCGAAAACGTCGGCGGGCAGTTCACAAGGACGCGTCCCTTCCCGCCGTATGCGAGCAGCAAGTTGAAAAGCAGCTCGTCTCCGCCATTAGCCACCACGACGCGATGTGCCGGCACGTCCCACATCTGCCCCACAAGCTCGCGCAGACGTGGGCTTGTGGCCTCGGGGTAGCGGTTCAGCGCAACGCCAGCCAAGCGGCGCTGGGCCTCGCGCGCGACATCGTCGGGCATGCCCCAGTTGTTCTCGTTTGCCGAGAGCATGATGCGCACAGGGCGCATGTCCGGGTCGTATGGCTCCAGGTCGGCCAAATCGGGGCGAACAGAACAGGCCATGGCTACTCGCAATCCTGGTCGGTGGCGTCTTCGGCCAGGTAATCGGCCATGACCGTGCGGCGCATGAGCGCCGACTGAGCGTGCGCCCACAGGCCCTCTGCAGTCGCAAGCGTCACCACGTCGTCGCAGTCCGCCTCAAGCCCCTCGTAGGAATAGCAGATGACCGAGGACTTCTTCACGAACTGCTCGACCGAAAGCGGGCTGGAGAAACGCGCCGTGCCACCGGTGGGCAGCGTGTGGTTGGGGCCGGCGACGTAGTCGCCCAGCGGCTCGGAACTCCACTCGCCCACGAAGATGGCGCCGGCATTGCGGATGCGGCCGATCAGCTCCATGCCCTCGAAGGTCTGGAGCTCCAGGTGCTCGGGGGCGATGGTATTCACGGCGTCAATGGCTGCGTCGAGCGTGGGGCACACTACGACGGTGCCGTTGTCATCCCACGACTGACGCGTGATCTCGGCGCGGGGGCTCTCGGCGAGGTACTCCTGGAAGTAGGCGTTCACAGCCTCCGGCAGCGTGCGGTCGGTCGTGACCAGGTACGACGTTGCCATGGGGTCGTGCTCGGCCTGAGCCATGAGGTCGATGGCCACCAGGCGCGGGTCGGACGTCTCATCGGCAAGCACGCACACCTCGGAGGGGCCGGCCACCATGTCGATGCCGCAATCGCCCGAGACGAGCTTCTTGGCAGCCGCCACGTATGCATTGCCCGGACCCGTCACCTTGCTCACCTGCGGGATGGACTCGGTGCCGTATGCGAGAGCGGCAATGGCCTGGGCGCCGCCCACGGTGTAGATCTCATCGACGCCGGCAATCTTGGCGGCGCACAGCGTGTAAGGCGAAAGCTTGCCGTCTGCCTGGGGCGGCGTGACCATGACGATGCGCTCAACGCCGGCGACCTTGGCAGGCACGGCGTTCATGAGCACGGTGGAAGGATATTGGGCACGGCCGCCGGGCACGTAGATTCCCACGGAGTCGAGCGGCGTCACCTTCTGGCCCAGGATGGTGCCGTCAGGGCGCGTCGTGAACCACGACTGCTGCACCTCGCGCTGGTGAAAGTCGCGAATCTGGGCCTCAGCCTTCTTGCAGGAAGCAAGAAACTCCTCGCCCACCTCGTCGAGCGAGGCGTCGATGACCTGCTGGGGCACGCGGAAGTCGGCGATATCGACATGGTCGAACTTGCTCTCAAAGACGCGCAGGGCTGCATCCTTCTTCTCGCGCACCTCCTCGACGATGGCGGCGGCAGAGGCGATGACGCTTGCGGGCAGCGCGCCCTTGCGCGAAAGCATGGACTCGGTGAGGACCTCGTCTTCGGCGAGCTCGATAATCTTCATGGCAATACGACCTTTCTCGAAAGGGTTTTATTCCTGGGTTGCAGCCGCCGCAGCCTCGAGGCGGGCGGCAAGCTCGAACACGCGAGGGTCCGTGCGCGCCGAAGCGGGGTTGGCAAAGAAGCGGGCAGTGCAATCAAGCACGTCGTCGACAACGACAAGGTTGTTCTCACGCAGCGTCGTGCCCGTCGCCGTAATGTCGACGATGCAGTCGGCCATACCCACAAGGGGGGCAAGCTCGATGTTGCCGTGGAACTTGAGCACGTCGGCCTCCATGCCGATACGCGCGAAATACTGGCGGGTAATGCGGGGGTACTTCGTGGCAACGCGCACCGAGCCCAGCCGACGGTAGTTCTCCTGAACCCGCTCATGAGCACCCGCAGGCTCAGCAACTACAAAATGACAGGCGCCAAAGCGCAGGTCAGACAACTCAAGAACGTCCATATCGGCCTCGATGAGCGAATCGCGCCCACAGATGCCGCAATCCGCACCGCCAAAGGCCACGAATGCCGGGGCGTCAGTGGGCCTCACAATGATGTACTCGACGTCCTTGCCGCGGATGATGAGCTGACGACCGGGATCTGCGAGGTTGGCCACATCAAGCCCAGCGGCTTCGAACAGCTTGACCGCCCCCGGGAACAGCGAGCCCTTCGACACGGCGACGCGCAGGGGCCGAGGCGCGTCCGCGCTGCGCTCGAGGGCCGTCTGGATGCAGTCGAGCGAAAGCGAGAAGCCGGCAGCGCATCTGGGCTCGCCATAGCGTTCGAACATCTTGTCGTAGCGGCCGCCGGCACCCAATTGAGCGCCCAACCTGGGCAGATACGCCTCAAGCACCATGCCCGTGTAGTAACCGAACGACCCCATGACAGAGAAGTCGACGGTGACCTCCCCCTTGAGGCCGGCGGCTTGCGCGCGGGCGAGAAGCTCGGCCACCTCATCAAGGCCGCACTCCTGCGCACATCCGCACGGCTCGATAAGGGCGCGGGCCGCCTCAACGGCCTCCGCACCGCCGCGAATGCGCGGCAAGCCGAGCAGCGCGTCGGCAACCACGGAGGCAAGCTCCTCGGACGCCTCATCCACGAGCTTGGCCAGACCGATGAGATCGCAGCGCTGGCAAAGCCCGCGTGCCCGCTGGCACCACTCGTCAGGCATTCCCGAACATGCTAGCAGCACGTCGAGCGGCCTGGCGCTTCCCATGGCGATGACATAGCCCTCCAGGCCGGCAGCCTCAAGGGCGCGCGCCATGAGCAGCAGCGTCTCGGCGTCGGCCTCAAGGCCGTCGACCCCGATGAGCTCAACACCAAGCTGGGTGAGCTGGCGAGGCTGACCGGTAAGCGCATCGCACTCGCGCATGACGGGCGCGTTGTACCGCAGGCGCAAGGGGCCCTGACGGCCGCGCAGGCGCGTGGCAACCATGCGAGCGACAGGCAGCGTCACGTCGGGGCGCAGCATGAGCAGCGCGCCATCGGAATCGAAGAGGCGAAACGCCACGTCGCTTGTGGCATCGCAATCCTGGAGCAGGTCGCTCATTTCAAGCAAGGGCGTCTCAACAGGGAGATATCCGGCCTGGGCAAAGCATGCGCCTACCGCCGAGCTTATCTGTTCGCGCCAAAGTGCCTCTTCAGGAAGCACGTCCCTAAATCCGCGCGGGGTGGATGTGGTAGTCGTTGAACTCACCGCTTTCTTCTCGAGAAGCTTTGTTACAACTGTAATGGCAAACTGTTTCCAAAGGCCGAATATGATTGAGGCACTTTAGCACGGTAGAGTGCTAAAGTGCCTCACATTAACCTGCTTGTAACATAGGCGCACGTCTCATCCACGCATCAGACATCCCGGGCCTCTTACACGATGGCCACCGTGCCCTGACCGCGTAGGATGTCGTCGACCTCAACGGCAAGCGACATGTTCTTCGTGTTCACATGCATGGGAATCTCGGCACGCATGGTATGGCCCGAAGCTTCCTCAACAAGCAGCTCGACATTGTCGGAGCCGGCATAGCGCGAGAAGATGCGCGACAGCTGCGTGATGAGGTTCTGGTTGAGCAGCGCACTCGTCACGCGAATCTCCAGCGTCTTGGGACGGTTCGACGCCTGGTCGAGCACGAGCGGCTCGATGTCGACCACCATGAGCTGGTTTCCACGGTCGGAGCGGTCGAGGTTGGCGCGCACCTTGACGAAGACGTCGCCCACGCGCTCCCCGGTCATGGGGTCGACCTCGCCCTGAAGGATGTGCCCCTTCTTCGCAAAGACCTTGGGGAAGCACACGCAGGTGACGTCGGCCTCCATGTCGGCCAGGTTGAAGACGGCCATCTGGTCGCCCGACTTCGTGACCTTCTTCTGAAGGCCGTCGACCATGCCTGCCCAGCTGAAAATCTTCTTCTCAGGCACCTTGTACTGGCCGGAATCGCCTTCGCCCGCCTCTTCCTCAATCTGGCCGATGCTGAAGTCGCGAGCCTGGGACAGGGCGTACTCAAAGGGGCGCAGGGGGTGGTCGGATACGTAGATGCCGAGCACTTCCTTTTCAAGGGTGAGCTTGGTGCGGTCGTCCCACTCAACACCGTCCGGCTCGACGCGCGCGTTGAAGCTTCCCGCGTCGTCGTCTTCCTCGAACAGGTCGAACATGGAGAGCTGGCCGGCCGCCTCGTTCTTCTGACGCTTTGTCGCCGCATCGATGATGTTCTCGGGGTTGTCCTTGCTCACAAGCCAGCAGAGCTGCTTGCGCGTATAGCCCGTGTCGTCAAAGGCGCCTGCCTTGATGAGGGACTCGATGACGCGGCGGTTCGCCTTGCTCGAATCCACGCGATCAAGGAAGTCGAAGATGTCCTGGTAGGGGCCGTTAGCCTCACGCTCGGCCACAATGAGGTCGCTCACGCCCTCGCCCACGCCGCGGATGCCGGCAAGACCGAAGCGAATGCCCTCGGGCACCGGCGTGAACTCGTTGCCCGAGGAGTTGATGTCTGGCGGCAACACGTCGATACCGTCGAAACGGCATGCCGCGATGTAGTGCACGATCTTCTCGGTCTTACCCGTGTAGGAGGTGAGCACGGCGGCCATGTACTCGCGGGGATAGTGGGCCTTGAGCCAGGCCGTCTGCATAACGAGGATGGCGTATCCCGCAGAGTGCGACTTGTTGAAAGCGTAGGAGGCGAACTCAAGAACGTCGTCCCAAATCTTCTGGGCGATCTCCTTCTTGTAGCCGTTGGCCACTGCGCCGTTCATCCAGTGGTCGTACGTGGTCTCTTCCTTGCCGTCAGACCAGTTGAACATCGTTGAGGTCAGAAGCTTGATCTTCTTCTTTGCCACGGGCTTACGGATGCGCGAGTCCGATTCGCCGGCCGAGAAGCCGCTCATCTTCATCGAGATCTGCATAACCTGTTCCTGGTAGACCATGGTACCGTACGTCTCACCAAGGATGTCGTCGAGGCGCGGGTCGTACGAGACGGCCTCCTCCTTGCCGTTCATACGGTTGATGTAGGAGTCCACCATGCCGGCGCCCAGAGGTCCGGGGCGATACAAGGCGATAAGAGCGACGACGTGCTTGTACTCACGCGGCTTCATGTTCTTGATGGTGGCCGTCATGCCGCCCGACTCCACCTGGAAGACGCCGGCCGTGTGGCCCGAACCCATGAGCTCGAAGATCTTGGGGTCGTCGAAAGGAATCTCGGCCTCGTTGATGTCGATGCCGCAGGTGGCCTTGATGTTCTTCTTGGCCTTGGAGATAACGGTGAGCGTACGCAGGCCCAGGAAGTCCATCTTGAGCAGGCCCATGTCGGCGACCATGTGGCCTTCGTACTGGGTGATTTCCACGCCGCCCTTGGTGTCGAGCTTCGTGGGCACATGCTCGTTGACCGGGTCTCGGCAGATGAGGACGGCGCAGGCGTGCACGCCCTCGCCACGCGTGAGGCCCTCGATGGCCAGTGCCGTGTCGATGACCTGCTTTGCGTCGGGGTCTTCCTTGTAGGCCTGCACAAAGTCGGGCGAGAAATAGTCCTTGTGCTTCTCGTCTTTGCCCATGGTCGCGGCAAGCGTCGTGTCAGGGGCGTTGGAAATCATCTTGGAAAGCTTCTGGGAGAAGCTCACCGGGAAGCCCAACACGCGAGCCGCGTCGTTGACGGCCTGCTTGGCCTTGAGGACCGAGTACGTGATAACGTGCGTGACGTGGTCGGCGCCGTAGCGGCGGCGGACATAGTCCACCACCTCCAGGCGCCGCTCATCGTCGAAGTCCATATCGATATCGGGCATCTCGGTACGCTCGGGCGACAGGAATCGCTCGAACATCAGGCCGTTCTCAAGCGGGTCAAAGCCCGTGATGTCCATGGCGTACGCGACGATGGCGCCTGCGGCAGAACCACGGCCGGGACCCACACCGATACCGTTTGCCTTGGCCCACTTCACGTAGTCGGCAACGATAAGGAAGTAGGCGGCAAAACCCTTGTCGCAGATGACCTTGTATTCGTACTCGAAGCGCTCCACAACATCGGGACGCGCGGTCTTCCAGTCGGCCCCGTAGTGGCGCGACAAGCCTGCCTCGCAGTCGCGGCGGAACTGGCTCTCGTGGGTCTGCCCCTCGTCAAGACCAGGGTAGCGAGGAAGGATGATCTGGTCGAAGTCCAGGTAGACGCCCGATTTCTCGTCGAGCACCTCACCGGGCTTGGCGCCGCACTTCTCGGCAATCTCAATCGTGTTGTCGCAGGCCTCCTGGTACAAGGGGCCCAGGGCCGCACGCATCTCTTCCTCAGTCTTCATGTAGAACTGGTCGTTCTTGAAGCGCATGCGGTCGGGGTCGTCGAGCTTCTTGCCCATGCCGATGCACATCATGGCGTCCTGCGTGACGGCATCCTCGCGCAGCAGATAATGGAAGTCGTTCGTGGCGACCGTCTTGATGCCGAGCTCGCGGGCAAGCTTGTCAAGGTGCCCGTTGAGCTCGTCTTGCGTCATGCCGGTGTCGGTGCGCACGCCCTGATTCTGCAGCTCGATGTAGAAATCGCCAGGCGCAAAGATCGAACCGAACGTCTTGGCCCACTCCACTGCCTGTCGGTCGTCTCCCCTGTCGATGCACTGCGGAATGATGCCGGCGATGCATGCCGAGGTGGCGATAAGGCCGTCGGCGTTGTTGCGCAGCATGTCGAGCGTCACGCGGGGCTTGTAATAGAAACCGCGCGTAGCCGCCTGAGACACCACGTTCATGAGGTTGACGTAGCCCGCATTGTTCTTGGCGAGCAGAATCATGTGGTACAGCTCGGGCTTGCGGTCACGCGAGAGCGTGGAGTCCGGCGTGAAGTAGACCTCGCAGCCCAGGATGGGTTTGATGCCGTACTCGGCGCCCTTGCGTCCGTCGGGACTGCCGGCGACCTGGGCATCGAGGTAATACTGCGCGCAACCATACATATAGCCATGGTCGGTGATGGCACACGCCGGCATGCCAAGCTCCCATGCGCGCTTGGCCATGTCCTTGAGACGCGTGATTCCGTCGAGCAGCGAGTACTCGGTATGACAGTGCAGATGTACGAAAGCCATGTGCTTGCTCCTTATCGACTATGGCGATGATAAAGGCAAGCACGGACAGTTGGGAGCGCCCGGACAAGAACCCTTACAAACAGCGGGCGCGCCGGCAAAACCGACGCGCCTGCTCAATGTCACTCCTCGTCGTCGGCGCCGCCGAGCTCCTCAAGCAAGCTCAGCGCGCACTCAAGCACAGGCTCGTCCTTGCGCAGGGGATAGTTGACCTTGCCGGTCTTGGCAAAGACCTGCGCGCCCTTCTTGCGCCAGGCGTCGAAGACCGGCTTGGGCACCTCGGCACCGGCCAACGTGAGCTTGCCGACCGCAGTGCCCACCGACGTGATGCCGAGCCTGTCGGCGCGAATCCTGATGCGGGCGCGCGTGAACAGGTTTCGAGCCGCCTCGGGAAGCTCGCCGTAGCTCTCCACGCACTGCTTTTCCAGCGCGTCCACCCCCTCCAGGTCGGTGAGGGCAGCGAGCTTGCGATACATGAGGACGCGCTTGTCCACCTCGGGCAGGTACTCCTCGCTGAAGTAGTAATCCACCGGCAGGTTGATGGTCACGCTCGTGGCCGCCTCGTCGGCAGGCTCCTCGCCGCGCGCCTGCGCCACGGCCTCGCCAAGCATCTGCGTGTACAGGTCGAAGCCCACGCTCGACAGGTTGCCGTGCTGCTCGGCGCCCATGAGCGAGCCGGCACCGCGAATCTCCAGGTCGCGCATGGCGATGCGCATGCCGCTTCCCAGGTCGGTGAACTCCCCGATTGCCAGAAGCCTGTCGGTGGCCTCAGGGGTCAGCGGAACATCGGGCGGGAACATGAAGTAGGCGTAGGCCTGTTGCCTGCCACGTCCCACACGACCCTTGAGCTGGTAGAGCTGTGCCAGGCCCAGGCGCTGGGAGTCCTCGATGATAAGCGTGTTGGTATGGGGGTTGTCGATGCCGCTCTCGATGATGGTGGTGGCCACGAGCACGTCGACCTCGCCAGTCACGAACTTCTGCATGACGTTTTCGACCTCGTTGGGGGTCATCTTGCCATGTGCCACACCCACGCGAGCCTCGGGCGCCACGCTCAGCACGCGTTGCACGGCCTCGTCGATGGTCTTCACGCGGTTCGACACGTAGTAGACCTGCCCGCCACGGGCGAGTTCCAGGCGCACGGCCGAGCTCACGACGTCCTCGTCCCACTCGCCCACGTGCACCTTCACGGGGATGCGGCCGGCAGGCGCCGTCTTGATGAGCGACATGTCGCGCACGCCGCTCATGGCCATCTGCATCGTGCGCGGAATAGGCGTTGCCGAAAGGGTCAGCACGTCAATCTGCTCGCGCAGGTTCTTGAGGTGCTCCTTGTGCTGCACGCCGAAACGCTGCTCCTCGTCGACGATGACAAGCCCCAGGTCGCGCGGGTTGACGTCGCTCGAAAGAAGTCGGTGGGTACCCACGAGCACCTGCACCGTGCCTGCAGCGAACCCCTCGAGGGCCTTCTTCTGCTGCTTGGGGGTGCGGAAGCGGCTGAGCACCTCCACTTCCACGTCGAAATCGGCAAAACGCTCGAAGAACGTCTGGTAGTGCTGCTGGGCCAGAATCGTCGTGGGGCACAGCACCATGACCTGTTTGCCGTCCTGCGTGGCCTTGAAGGCGGCACGCAGCGCGACCTCGGTCTTGCCAAAGCCCACGTCTCCGCACAGCAGGCGGTCCATGGGCTTGGGGGCCTCCATATCGGCCTTGATGTCTTGGATGGCGGCTGCCTGGTCGGCCGTTATCTCGTAGGGGAAGCACTCCTCCATCTGGCGCTGCCAGGCCGTGTCAGGCGAAAAGGCAAAGCCACGAGCGGCGGCGCGGCGCGTGTACAGGTCGACGAGGTCAAAGGCCAGCGCCTTGGCCGCTTTGCGCGCCTTGGTGGTGGCTCGCGTCCAGTCAGCCGAGTTGAGCCGCGTGAGGCGCGGGGCATCGGAGTCGGGGCCCACGTAGCGCGTCAGGCGGTCAACCTGCTCGAAAGGCACGAACAGCTTGTCGGCACCGGCATATTCCAGCTGGAAGTAATCGCGTTCCTTGCCTGCGACCTCCTTGCGCACGATAGCCGTGAAGTGCGCGATGCCGTGCGTGGCATGCACCACGTAGTCGCCCGGCTTGAAGGGGAACGTGATGTCGGTCACATCGATGTTCTTGCGACGTCCGTGCTTGGCCATGCGACTCTGCAGGTCGGCGGAGCTGATGACGGCCAGACGCGCGTCGGGGATGACGACTCCCGCAGGTATGGCGGCGTCCGTCACCGTGATGGGACCGCGCGGGAGCGGCGTATGGGAGACGCGCGCCCACTCGGGAATGCATGTTCCCCTGTTTTCAGTTGAGGTGGCAAGCGACTCAACGATGGGAATGTGCTCGTCGGTGAGCGTGATCTTCATCGCACGGCGCGCCTCGCTGTCGGGAATGGCGAAGACCGTGGCATAGCCCATATGGCGCAGCGAGTCGAGCCTGCGCACAAGGCGGGCCCCTCCGGCAACATCAGGCTGCTGCACACGCAGCTCAGAGGTCGCGCCGCCTCCCGCGCGCATGATGGAAACGAGCGTCAGGCGCTGCTGTGAGCCGAAGTCCATCTGGGCGGGCTTGAGGTAGAGCCCCTCCAGCGACACTTTGGCATTGCGGGCCAACACGCTGACTTCATCGTAATAGCGCGTCGCATCATCAAAGAGGGAGCGGGGCTCAGCAAGCACCATGAGCACCTCGGGCGCCACATGCGCAAGAGGCCCGGTCGTAGACGCATAAAGGCTCGGCAGATAGCGGTCCGCCTCGTGGAAGACGATGCCTTGAGAGAACATCTCCATATGGCGGGCAAGCTCGTCATCGTCTTGACTTGCCTGGTACAGCTTGCGGCGGCAGCGCTCGATGGCTTTGGGAGAAAGCGCGAGCTCGCGCGCCGGGTACATCTCGACGTCCGTCACCTGGCCGATAGTCTGCCCCGTGGAGGGAACGAGCGTGCGTATGGCGTCGATCTCATCGCCGAAGAACTCCAGGCGGACCGGGCCCGTGGACTGGGTCGGCCAGACGTCGACAAGATCGCCGTGCACATGAAACGTGCCCGGTCCATCCACTGCGCCCTGCGAGGTATAGCCAAGGAACAGCAGTTTCTCGGGCACTGTGGCAAAATCGATTTCCTGGCCTATCTCAAAAGAAATCGGCATGAAGTAGTCGCTGCCCACAGGAGGCACGCACCTCAACAGCGCCCGCGCAGAGGCTACCGCCAAGCACGGCTCCCCCGCCTTCAGGCGCGCAAGGGCACGGCAGCGCGCACCCACCACCGCATCGTCGCTCGGTTTGTCCGACCATGGCAAGTCGCAACGCAAAGGGATGCGTTCGACCTGATCAAGTCCCACGTAAGAGGCCAATGCCTGCGCCATGCGCTGGGCCGCGTCCTCGCCAGCGACAACGACCACGCAAGGGCGCGGGTTGCGCGCATAGAGCGCCGCGATGGCAAGGGGCCTGGCCGACTGGGCGATTCCAAGCGTGGCATCTTGCGCCGTTGCAAGATTGCGCTCAATATCTCGAAACTCCGCCGCACTGGCAAGTTGGTCGGCAATCCTGTGAATGAGCACTGGGGACTCCTTGTGAGTATCGCAATACCTGATGGGCTGCGCTTTTAAGAAGCTCGCGTACGTCGCGCGCCACTGTCAGAGCGCCTTCCACACCAGATGTCACCCGTATACAAACGCGGGACCCGGCCCCGAGGTGAGGTCAGGTCCCGCGTTTGAGTTTACTACGGGAGTCCCATTGTGCGAGCAACAACCGAAGTTGTTATTTGTCATTCATCGAGGGAACTTCTTCAGGGTAGACGTCCTCCAGATGCCCATCGTACACATAGTGCTTGGTTTCCTTGGCCACAATCCCTCCCAGGACCAGCACTGCGATGCAGTTGGGAACCGCCATCAGGCCATTGGTGATGTCGGAGATGTTCCAGACGAGATCACCGCCACCAATGCATCCCCAGAACACAAACACCAGGAAGACGATCGAATACGGCAGAATGCCCTTCTTGCCGAAGAGGTACATAATTGCGCGGTTACCGTACTGGCTCCAGCCAAGAATCGTGGAGTAGGTGAAGCAGAGAAGGCCAACAACCAGCACGAACGGGCCGAACACGGGAATCGACTCGAAGCAGGCCGTCGCAAGCGCCGCGCCGCCGCTGAAGATGTTAGTGGTACCGCCGGCAATGGTGTTGTTGAACGTGGCGGCAAGCTCGGGGTTGGCCAGCAGCGACGTCACGAGCATGAGACCGGTGATGAGGCAGATGACAACCGTGTCCCAAAATGTACCGCTCATAGACACGAGAGCCTGACGGGCGGGGTTGCGAGTCACTGCGCTCGAAGCGACAAGCGGGGCGGAGCCCAGGCCGCTCTCGTTGGAGAAAAGGCCGCGCTTGAAGCCGAACTGGAGAGCCAGCATGACAGTCGATCCCACTGCGCCGCCAAAAGCTGCCTGCGGCGTGAACGCGCACACGAGGATGGTGGAAATCGCCTCGCCCAGGTACTGGCCGTTAATGCCAATGATTACCAGGCAGCACACAACATAGAACACAGCCATGACAGGGACGAGCTTCTCGCAGACACGGGAGACGCTCTTAAGGCCGCCGAGGAAGACAAAGGCGACAAGGACCGTCACGACCAGGCCGATGACCCATGTGGGGATGCTCTCACCGTCGAAGAGCGACGTTGCCGTGATGGCGCCGGCAAGCGAGTTAGACTGCACCGAGGCACCGATGCCAAAGGAGGCAATGGCCGTAAACAGCGCGAAAAGGACAGCGAGGAGCTTGCCCAAGCCCTTGTTCTTGAAACCGCGCTCGAGGGCGTACATGGCGCCGCCGATCATCTTGCCGTTCTCATCCTTCACGCGCCACTTCACACCGATGTAGGTCTCCGCGTACTTGGTGGCGATGCCGAAGATGCCCGTGATCCACATCCAGAAGATGGCACCAGGACCGCCGGAGAGGAGACCCGTCGCCACGCCCACGATGTTGCCGGTGCCGATAGTCGCAGCAAGCGCCGTGGTCAGGGCGCCGAACTGGCTGATGTCACCTTCAGCGCTGCTGGGGTCGTCTTTGCTCACCGACAGCTTGATGGCCGTGCCTATCTTGCGTTGGATGAAACGCGTGCGCACGGTTGTGTAAATGTGAGTGCCCAGCAACAGCACAATGAGGGGCCATCCCCAAACAAATGCGTCAACTGCGCTGACTCCAGCTGAAAACGCCTCAATGAAAGCGTCCATGTTGGCCTCCTGGACTCCATGAAGCGGCCTGCCCGCTCCGTTGGACCCTGATTATGCAACCCTGAACGTTTCTTGTTGTTTCCCATGCATTAAGCCTGTTGGCAAGCGCCACTCATCCAGCAAAAACACCCGGTCGCACGGCAATGTTGTAGTACGTTGCAAACACGATGAAGACCACGGCCACAGCAATCATTGCCCAGGTCCAGCGCTTTTCGCCCTTGAGGTACTCATCCACTGTCTTGGCATGCGACACGCGCAGGTATCCCGCCATGTTTGCGCCACGCGCATAGACAATCAGAAACGCCAACATGCACGCCAGGCAAGCGACAGCAAGCAGGATGTACAGGCCGCCTGCCCGCACCGCCGTGTAAACGATGTTATCGAGGAAGATCAAGATGGGATACATCAAGATGAGGTACCACTGGCCATGACCCGGCCCCCAAAGTGCCGGCATGAAGAACGCACCCCAGTTCATCTTGGGCAAATGCGGCAGCGGCTCTGATTCCCCGAGCAACAAGGCCACGGCTACGCGGTCCTTTGTGTGCCCGCAGTCTCGCGGGTTGAGCTTGTCATCCAGCTCGACGAAGTCCTTGCAGTCGCGGCACAGGCCCGCATAGCGCATGCCCTCGGCTGGAGGCGGAACCTGTTCTTCCCCATCCATTGCAAGGGCTTCCATTTCGGTTTTCCCCATCGGTTACCTCTTCTTTCCACAGACGCTCACAACATCACGCACGAATGCATCGCAGTCAAGGTCATTCGCCTCGCTCGACACCCTCACGAGCCAACCGGAGTCCCCTGCAACAGGAGCGATTTCGATTCGCTTGTCTTGATCGCCTCGAGCCGCAAGACACGCAAGGTCGCAATCCTCCTCTGCGACAAGCACCATCTCGTTCGACTTGCCATCAACGGGGGAAACCGCAAAGCCCGCATCCATAAGCCCGTGCGCCAGATATCCCGTCATCACGCTCGCATCAGGGGTGCCGTGCACCCGCGGAAGCACAACGGATGCCGTTCCCTGCTCGAGCAGATCTTCCACCCCGATGCCAAGTTCCTCGCGCAGATACTTCACTGCCGTTCGAGCAAGCAGAGGAACGGCTGCTGCGACCTTCGGCGTCAGCGCCCTGACAAACTCCGAGGGGCTCATGTTCTCCACCTGAATGCCAAAGCAATGCCCCGTGCAGGAGATTCCCAAGAAGCTCGCAGATCCAAGCACATCGGCAAAGCGCACATCATGCAGTGAGGCCATGCCCGCAGGCGTGGGAGCCACATCCGTTGGCTCAAAGGAGAATATCTCGCCAGGTGTTGCCCCTGGTACCTCAACAGCGTCAAGCACAAGGGCGAAGTCCGCCTCACGCAAGTCAGAGATGATGGCCATGCCCATGCAAGCACGGTCGATAACCATGACATTGTCGGGGAACCTGTAGCGTGACAACAAATAAC
Source organism: uncultured Coriobacteriales bacterium (assembly GCA_934654475.1). Classification (GTDB taxonomy): domain Bacteria; phylum Actinomycetota; class Coriobacteriia; order Coriobacteriales; family UMGS124; genus UMGS124. The sequence continues at coordinate 4,652 of CAKUFZ010000027.1, read as the reverse complement.
GTGCCACGGCAGGTCCGACACCATCATCCAAAAGAAGCTCGTTTCCTATGCAAATGAGCGAAACCCTCACGCCTGGAGGCCCCCTTTGTCCAATCAAAAATGCACGTCGAATAAAAAAGGGGCCTGCGGGTAAGCCCGCAAGCCCCTTAAAGAGCGCGTATGCCTTAGAGGCAAACTAGCACTTGATGCCGGCCTTGTCCAGGTCGTCGGTACGAGGAGCCGCACCGTAGCTGGGGCCATGGCCCATGCCATCGTAGCCCACCACGTTGCGAATCTCGGGGTCGTACACCAGGCCAGCGTGCTCCTTGCGGAACAGAATCAGCTTGGTGGGAGAGACGCCCTCGATGTTGGCAAGGTAGAGGTGGAAGCACATGATGTACATGATGATGAACATCGTGATGTAGTGGATGATGCGGATGTTCATCACGCCGATGCCCTCGGTCAGGACCAGGGAGATGGCCCAGTTGCTCGTGGGAATCCAAAGAGCAAAGCCCGTCCAAGCCATGAGGAGGATCAGCGGCAGGAACAGCAGATAGAAGATCTTCTGCAGAACGCCGAGCTTAGCGCCGAGGCAGTGCCCCTTGTTCATGAACAGGTAGTACTTGACCGTCTCGAGAAGCATGTGACGGTTGTTGCGCTGGGGCAGCCACGTCTTGAAGTCACGCACGACGGCACGGGTGCCACCGGAAGGAGCGGACTTGATGAAGAACGACAGGACAACACGCGCGATGAGGTTAATCGTGATGACGATACCGCAGAACACGTGAATACCACGGCACATGCTCATCGCAAGGGGGAAGAACGGGTAGTGGATATAGAAACCCGTAAAGATCAGCGTGAACATGCAGATCAGGTTCACCCAGTGAGTGATGACGAAAGGCAGCGGGTGGGCTTCCTTATAGTGTGCAAGATGCGCCATGCTACCTCACCCCCCAAGGGCTCTCGACCGTCGTGAAGCTCTTGCCCGTCTTGGGCTCGAACACGTGCACGCAGCAAGCGGTGCAGGGATCGAAGCTGTGGACAAGGCGCAGGGCCTTGATGGGCTTCTCAACGTCAACGACCTCAGTACCAAGCAGAGCCTGCTCGAGCGGGCCGCGCGTGCCCTCGCTGTCGCGAGGACCGAGGTTCCACGTCGAGGGGATGATGATCTGGTACTTGTTGATCTGGTCGTTCGTGAGCTTCGCCATGTGATAGAGGGCACCGCGAGGGGCCTCCCACAGGGCAACACCGGTACCGGTGGTGTTCTCCGGCTTGGTGTAATAGTCATGGTTGCCAGCGCCGACGTACTCGATGAGGTCGAGGCACTCCTGCTCCATGCAATCCATGATGTAGACCATCTCGACGGCGCGAGCGGCAACACGGCCAAAGACCGACTCCAAATAGGAGACGTTACCGGCCTGGCCGAGCTTCTCGAGAATGGAGTCAACGAGCGTGACAACCTCTTCAACGCCACGCTTGTAAGCAACAAGAACACGGGCAAGAGGCGAAGCCTCGTAGACGCCGCCGTTGTAACGGGGGGCCTTGCACCAGGTGTACTTGCTGTCGCGGTTGTAGCCCTCGGTGGGATACCACGGATCGGTGATACCGTTGAGAGGGTTGACCGGCTCGCTGTCCTTGTAGTAAGCGCGGGCAACATCCTCGGTGATGAGGTTGGTGTCCACTTCGGACAGGTCGAGATTGTCGCCCGTCAGCACGCCAGCAGGCAGGTAACGGTTGTTGATCTCGAAGGACGGGTCGTTGAAAACGCCCCATGCGATGAAGTTGCCCGGACCCTTGCCGTAGGTGAACTCGTTGGAGTACACCTTGGACAGGGCGATGGCATCGGGCAGCAGGACATTGTTGACCCACGCCTTGATGTCCTTGATGCGATACAGGATGTCATCAAGCTTCTCAGAGGTGGGCACGAACATGGTGCCACCAGCCAGAGCCGTCATGATGTGGGGCATCTTGCCGCCGATGATACCGTTGATCTCGGAGGCCTTGGCCTGCATCTCGAGAGCCTCGATGTAGTGGGCGGTCGCGATGAGGTTGAGCTCAGGCGTGAGCTTGAAAGCAGCGGAGCCATCGGCGTCCGTGGTATCAAACCAGTTGCCCGAGAAGATGGAAAGCTGGCCATTGTCGGCGAAAGCCTGCAGGCGCTTCTGGATGTTGGCGAAGTCCGCAGCGGCCATGCCGTTCTCCTGACAGACGTCGAACGTGTCGGCGATGTCTGCGTTGATGGAGTCGAGCGGGTTGACATAGTCAAGGCCGTTGAGGTTGTAGAACCACAGGATGTGGCTGTGCATGAACTGCGCCATCTCCGAGAGGTTGCGGACCATACGGCCGCCCTCCGGGGGATTGATGCCGAAAGCAGCCTCGCAAGCCATAGCAGCAGCATGGGAGTGCGAGACGGGGCAAACGCCGCAGATACGCTGAGCAATGATGGAGGCATCCTGGCTGGAACGGTTCTCAAGAATGAGCTCCATGCCGCGGAAGAGACCCGCGGAGACCCACGCGTCCTTTACCTGTCCATCCTCGACTTCCATGTCGATGCGAAGGTGGCCTTCGATACGAGTTACGGGGTCAATGGTTGACTGAGCCATGTGTGTTTGCCTCCCTTCTACTTCTTATGGTTCGCATGGCGCTCGACAACACCGTCAGCGTCGAGCTGCTCATAGAGCTGGTCGGCGGCAGCGGCGGCCTCAGCGGCACCCGGAGTCTTGTGCTTGACGTCGTACTCGCGCTCGACCTCGAAGTCGGCGCCGCCGTCGGTGCGCTTCGTGATCTTCATGCCAACGGCATGGACCACGATAATGCCGACGACAAGGCCCAGCACCGTACCGCAGATTGCAGCAGGCGAGACCTTCCAGTCGAGAATCTGGAAGTAACGATGACGCGCCAGGAAGGGCGTGTTCTCGTCAACCCAGTTGCCGTTGGCATTCATGGGGCTGATGACGCCGCAGCCAACGCAAGGAGCGCCGGCCTCAACGCACCAGGAGACGTGACGGTTCGACTTCACGATGGGGCAGTTGGTGAAGGTCTGCGGACCCTTGCAGCCAAGGGCGTAGAGGCAGTAACCCTTCTCCTCCTCGATGGAGCCGAAGTTGTAGACGAACTCACCGTTCTCAAAGTGGCCACGACGGGGGCAGTTGTCATGGACAGTCTCGTTGAACATGAGCTTGGGCTCATTGTTGTTGTTGAGCTCAGGGATGCGACCCATCAGCAAGTACTCAACAAGAACGGCGACAATCCACTCGGGGTTGCCAGGGCAGCACGGAATGTTGATGACCGGTGTGTCGATGCCGTTCTTCTTGAGGAACTTCTGAACGCCAAGAGCGCCAGAGGGGTTGGGGCGAGCAGCCTGCCAACCACCGTCGCAAGCGCAAGAGCCATAGGCGATGACTGCTTCAGCGGAGTAAGCAGTCTCAAGAAGGATGTCAGTACCCTTCTCGTCAGCAATGCGAAGCGCGTTGCCGTCCCAGCCCTCAACGACAGCACCCTCGTAGACTACAAGGTAGCCACCGGCTGCAATCGTCTGCTTACGAGCCTCCTCCATAGAATGGCCAGCCGCTGCGGAAAGCGTCTCGCTGTAGTTCAGCGAAAGCAGCTCCAGGACAACGGACGGCACATCAGGAGTATCGACCTGAGCAAAAGCCTCAGTGCAGCCCGTGCACGAAGCGCCCTCAAGCCAGATGACGGGCTTCAGATTGCCCTCAGAGTTACCGATGACGCTCTCAAGAGCCTCGGCAATCTGGGGAGCGGCGGTCGGGGAAAGACCGATCATCGTGGCGATACCAGCGCAATAGCCGAGGAACTTACGACGGCTAATGCCACGGGACTCCAGAACCTGAGCACCCTTGCTGATCTCATTCACCTGCTGTGTTGCCATTCTTACACCTCCCTCTCAAACTAGGCTAAGCCTAACGTGTGGCCAAACCGATTTCAGCCACCCTACCAAGGTGAATCGTAGACCAATAATGGGAGGTAAGAACGCAAAAATGTCGCAAACGACAAATATGCACGGTAATAGTAAACGCTTAGATTTAACAAACTATGTTCACACTAATTCAATATACGTAACATGAAAAGACTACGTAAATTGTGTACCGAACGATATACAAAAGAGACATCTGACCTGGGAAGTTATGTCTTATTGCAACCAGGCTACATTGCCGAGAGCAGGGAAAACTACGAGATGAAAGATGGCTGATCAAAAGGAAATACCGTCAATATCTGGTACTGCACATTTCAGCCTAAAATGGTCACGATTGACTCACAACCGGTGTTCGCTTCACCCAATTCGCAAGCAAGTTCAGGTAATACGAACGTCGTGTGCACCTTGAATCGAAAACCCAATGAGTCCCCAGCTCCCAATCGCCGGAAGCAACCTGGCACGCGCGAAGACCGAGCGGCCCAGCCATGGCACACACCCAGCCCCGGTCGCCCGTCGCAGTGAAAGGCCACAAACGGGCAAAACCACCCTTATAAACGCGAAAAGGCCCCGGAGGGCCTTTAGGTGTTGCGGGCGCCCTGGGGGCCGCACAGCGCTCGAGGAATCGGTCTTCTTGAGAACGGTCGGGAGCGGAGGGGACGTTGTGTGTGTCCCGAAGGGCTCGGCCGATTAGTGGCGCCCGGCTGAGGCGCTCGCGCGCCTTGCACCTGCGCCCTATCAA
>CAKUFZ010000026.1 GCA_934654475.1 uncultured Coriobacteriales bacterium | reverse complement strand
TTGATAGGGCGCAGGTGCAAGGCGCGCGAGCGCCTCAGCCGGGCGCCACTAATCGGCCGAGCCCTTCGGGACACACTTACACGTCCCCTCCGCTCCCGACCGTTCTCAAGACCATCCCTTCCTCAAGCGCTGTGCGGCCCCCAGGGCGCCCGCAACACCTAAAGGCCCTCCGGGGCCTTTTCGCGTTTATAGGGGTGGTTTTGCACGTTTGCGGTTTTTCTTCGATAGGCGACCGGGGTTGGGAGCGCTGTGCTTGCTCGTTTGACCATCGTGGGCATGACTGCTACCAGTCAAAGCTCGTGATGAGCCAGAGACAGCAAACGTGACACTATATAGCTCGGGCTCCGCGCACGCCAGGCTGCACCTGTAGTGGGGACCGGGGGGCGCCCCCAGGTCGCTACGACAATCCCATGTCCCCTTTGCATTGCCACAACGGGCTGATGGCTTCTTGTTTGGAAGCCCGTCGCCGCGTTCTCAGTCATTTTTTCGCAGCATGAATCATGGCAGTGCCCCCGGCTCTGCAGCGTGAAGGGCACTGCCATTGTGTGCGGTATGGTCAGTCGGCATCTTATCCAGCCGGCGTTACTTCTTCCGTCTTCTGGCGCGAGAGAGGACGTACACGCTCAATGCGAAGGCGCCCAGGTATCCGAGCACGCCGAGTATGGGGACCTCGCCGAACTTCGGTTCAAGGTTCGTCATGCACAGAACGCTCGAACCGATGAAGAGGCCCGCCGACAGAAGCGATAGCGAGAGGGTACCCACGATGTCGCGAAGCTGTTGCATAAACCCTTCGGGCAGCTGGAGGTCGGCGTTGATTTTTACCTGTCCTCGGTTGAGCATGGTGAGGGTGTTTGAAAGTTGCCTTGGTAGCTTTGCAGCTGCGTTGGCTGAGTCCATGGTGGCGCCTGCAAATTCCTGAACGCGCTTGCGGATGGAGTCCATGCTGCCAAGCTGCGCTGCTACATGGGACGAGACGATATCGAGAATCTGAACGTTGGGCGCAAGCTGGCTGAGAACGCCCTCGAGTGTGACAAAGCCGCGGGCAAGCATGGTTACCGAGGGGGTCATGACGAGGTTCTGCGAGCGCAGCAGCTCGATAATCTCTAGAAGCGCCGTGCCGATATTGAGGTCGGACATGTCGGTCGTTCCATATTGGTTGAGCAGGGTGGAGATCTGGCCCATCAGTCGGCCGTGGTCGATGGGGCCTTTTGCCTTTGTAAGGCCGAGAAGCGCTTCCTTCAGGTCGAAGACATTGTGGGTCGCCAATGCCTCCAACGCCCTGTTCACCAAGGCGCGCTCGCCGCTTGTAAGAGAGCCGGTCATGCCCAAGTCAATCCAGCAAATCAGGTCGTCTTTAACGAGGATGTTGCCTGGATGCGGGTCGGCGTGGAAGAAGCCGTTGTCCACAACCTGCGTGATGTAGCTCTGGGCCAAGCGCTCTCCAAGCTTGGATGCTCGCTCCTTATCGGCAATGGCGACCTTGTCGATCGAATCGCCCTCAACGAATTCCATGACAAGCACGTTGTCGCAGGTAAACTGAGGATAAGGAAGTGGGCTTGTGACGCCTGCCTGGCGTTCCATGTCGTTATAGAAGCGTACGAGGTTGTTGAGCTCCACGGTAAAGTCAAGCTCGTTCGCGGTCGTTCGCTCGATCTCTGCGACGAAGCCCTCCGCGGTGAGGACCATGTTGTCGTTGGAGTCAGTCGTGAAGGCGGCAAGGGCGAGTGCATGCTTCATGAGCATGATGTCCTCGGCCATCCGGTCGACGATTCCCGGCCTGCGGACTTTGACGGCGACGCTCGACCCATCGAGAAGTGTTGCCTTATGTACCTGGGCAATCGAGGCGCTTCCCAGCGGTTTTTCCTCAATGGACGAAAACACGGTGTTCCAAGGTTTGCCGTAGGCGCGCTCAATGATTTCGATGACCTCAGCAAAGGGAATGGGTGCCACATTTGCGCGAAGTTTCTCGAAGGCTTCGCAGTAATCTTTGGGCAGAAGGTCGCTTCGGTTGGAAGCGATTTGGCCCATCTTGACATAGGTGGGCCCCAAGTCCTCGAGGATGGCTACGGCCTTTTCAGGACTGATGCCATGGCCGACGTCGTGCTTCTTGAGAATGGAGAGAATCTCGCCCATGCGCTTGCTCGAGGTCTTGTCCTTGACGGTGAGTTCGGCGATGCGCATCAGTTCCTGGAATGTTGCCATACGGCGTCCTCACTTTGCCTCGAAGTGCGCGAATGAAAAAGCCTGCAAAGCCGATGCGGTCGGAACCGTTCGGCCTTGCAGGCAGTATTCCCGAACATGCGCCCCATGAACGCGCGCAAGGGGGTATTCTTCTTGGATTCGCAATATGCGCAGCCGGCAACGGCCAAGGTGGCGCTTAAAGGGCGAGGAACAAATCGTGGATGCGCGGGTCGGGGTCGAGTTCGGGGTGGAATGCGCAGGCAAGCTGGTTGCCATAGCGTACGGCGGCAACCGTACCGTCCGAAAGTGTGACGAGAGGCCGGACGCGGTTGTGAATCTCGACGATGCGAGGCGCTCGGATAAACGTTGCGGGAAGAGGGGTGCTCTCTGTGACTCCATGTTCGTTCAACAGCGCACCCTCCGCATGGAAGCTGCCGAGCTGGCGACCATAGGCGTTGCGCCTCACCGTGACAGGAAGCGTGCCGAAATGGACGGTGGGATCGTTTTCGAGCTCCTCGGCTAGCAAGATGAGGCCTGCACAGGTGGCGAGTACCGGCATGCCGGCGCTGATACGTGCGTGCAGCGTCTCGAACATCCCCAGCTCGTGAAGCATTTTTGCCTGCGCTGTGCTCTCTCCGCCGGGCAAGATGAGCCGGTCAAACGGCTTTTCGAGGTCAGAGGCCTGACGCAGCTCGACGCACTGTGCCCCGAGCGCCACCAAGCGCTGCTCATGCTCAATAAACGCGCCTTGTACTGCCAAGACGCCAACAACGTGCGACATATGAATCTCCGGATTCGAGATCGGTGAGCCTGCGGGATCATCAGTGCGTTGCTCAGGGGGTTTAAGGCTTTGACGGGACGGATGGGTCTGCAGGGTTTCCTCCGACGTGCTGTGCTGCGAAGACTGCTTGAATGAGGAGGAAACCCCGCAATGATGCGCTGCTAGCGACCGCGCTCCTCCATGATGAGCTGGATTTCATGCTCGTTGATGCCCACCATGGCCTCACCCAGGTCGCAAGAGAGTTCGGCGATGAGCTTGGCGTCGTTGAAGTTGGCCGTGGCCTGCACGATGGCGCGGGCGCGCTTGGCGGGGTTGCCGCTCTTGAAGATGCCCGAACCCACGAACACGCCCTCGGCGCCCAGTTGCATCATGAGGGCTGCGTCGGCGGGGGTGGCCACGCCGCCGGCGGCAAAGTTCACCACAGGCAGACGGCCGTTGTCATGCACGTAGCGCACCAGCTCAACGGGTACCTGCAGCTGCTTGGCCTCCTCGAACAGCTCGTCCTCGCGCAAGGAGACGACGTGACGAATCTGGCTGTTCATCTTGCGCATGTGGCGCACGGCCTGCACGACGTCGCCCGTGCCGGGCTCGCCCTTCGTGCGGATCATGGACGCGCCTTCGGCGATGCGGCGCAGGGCCTCGCCCAAATCGCGCGCACCGCATACGAACGGCACCGAGAAGCGCGTCTTGTCGATGTGGTAGGTGTCGTCGGCAGGGGAGAGCACCTCGGACTCGTCGATGTAGTCAATCTCAATGGCCTGCAGGAGCTGGGCTTCCACGAAGTGGCCGATGCGGCACTTGGCCATGACGGGGATGGATACGGCTTCCTGGATGCCGCGGATCATCTTGGGGTCGCTCATGCGGCTGACGCCGCCAGCGGCGCGGATGTCGGCGGGAATGCGCTCGAGCGCCATGACGGCGCAGGCACCGGCTTCCTCGGCGATGCGAGCCTGCTCAGGCGTGGTGACGTCCATGATGACGCCGCCCTTGAGCATCTGGGCAAGCTGCTTGTTGAGCTCGTAGCGGGTGGAACCGGGCTGGTTGGTCTGATTCGCGTCAGTCATTGTGTATCCCTTCGGTTGGGGCGCGTTTGATGGCGTGCAACTTTAGGGAAAAACTGAGCTTATCGATATATCCAATAAAGAAATAATTTATAGGGTCAGAATAGGGTCAGATGAGATAAGGCCAGATATCAGTGGCTGCATACAACCAAGACAGCCAACAAGAAGGGCGGCCCAACCGTGCACTTGGTTGGGCCGCCCCATCGATGCTGCTTGCTGGAAGCTCAAGGCCAGGAGCTCTCTGCCTTAAGTCAGAAGCTAGAAGCCGGGGGTCAGAAGTCTGAAGGACGAAGGTTAGACGTCAGAGGCTAACATCGGATGCCCAAGGCCAGCAGCCGGCAGCTACAGGCTAAAAGCCAGAAGCAAGTGGCCGGCAGATAGGGATTAACTGCTAGAGGCCAGAAGCAGAGGCCTGTAGTTTGAAGCACGGCCTACTTTGCGGCCTTCGTGTCGGCGTCCGAGCTGGAATTCTTGCTCGTCGAGTCGCTGCTCTTGTCGGTGTCGGAGTCCTTGGATGCGGCATCGTCCTCCTTGTCAGCCGAGGTGCCGGAGGTTGCCTTGTCGGCGTTGGCCTCCTTGGCTGCGCTGTCGGACTTCGCCTTCTCGGCATCGGATTCCGTGGCCGTGGAATCACCGCTCTTGTCGGTGCTGGCGTCCTTGCCTGCGGTGTCCTGCGCCTTATCTGCATCGGCCGTCTTGTCGGCTGCGGCGTCAGGATCGGCCTTCTTGTCCGTAGCGGCGTCCGCGTTCTCTGTCTTCTGGGCATCGGCCGTACTGGCACCGTCCGTGACAACTGCCTGGCTTACCAGGTACTCGCCGGTCTTCTGCACGAGGGCCTGAAGGGCGAGGTAGCCCTTGCCGTACTGCGTCTCAAGGCTGGCGGTGTCAGAGTTGCCGCTGACCGAGGTGAGGTAGTTCGTGAGCTCGTCGGGGGTCACTTCGATGCCGGCGTCCTCAGCGACTGCCTGGAACACGAGGTACACCTTGGCGGCGTCTGTTAGGCTCTCCTTGTTTTTCTCCACGAGCTCGTCGGTGGTCTCAACGCCAGCGGACATTTTGAGGAAGCTTGCGAGGTCGGTTCCATACATGTTGGCGTAGTACTCGTACTGATACACAAGCTGCGCCTCCTGCTGGTCCACAATCGAGGTCGGAATCTCGCTGACCTCGGAGTTCTCCAAAATGTAGCTGCGCACGTAGTCGGCGGAGTGCTTGTACTGCAGGCCGTCCCTGATTTCCTTTTCCATTTCGGCGACGGTCGTCCAGCCGTACTTGCCCTTGAGGGTCTGTTCGACCCATTCGTCGGTGACGTCGGGTTGCTTCGTTTCCTGGATGTAGTTGATGGTGACAGAGAACACGGCGTCCTTGCCGTTGAGCTCCTCGACGCCGTAATCCTCGGGGAACGTGACGTTGACGTCGAAGGTCTCGCCCGGCTTGTGGCCCACGAGCTGGTCGAGGAAGTCGTCGATGTACTGAGTGACGCCAATGGTGACCACAGTGCCCTTGCCCTGGGTCGAACCGCCCTCAAACTCCGTGCCGTCGACGCTCCCCACATAGTCGATGTTGACGGTGTCGCCATCGGCCACAGCGCGGTCGGTCACCTGTTCGAGAGTCGCATATCCCGAGGTAATCGAAGAAATCATCGACTGAACTTCTTCGTCAGTGGGCGTCACCTCAGAGGCGGGGATGGAAATCGACTTGTAATCACTGGGCAGCTTCACGTAGTCAAGCGCCTTGACGCCCGTCCAGTGGCCGTTCTCGTCGATGCCTGCGCTGAAGTCAAACGTCGGGGCTTCCTGCGTGTCGGTCGTTGCGCTCGTGTCGGACTTGGTGACCTGCGTTGTCGTGGTCTCGGCCTGCTCACCGGAGTTGTCGGCCGTGGAGGCGTCGGCGCCGCAGCCGGAAATCATGGGCGTCACGAGAGCGCCGGCGAGGAGCAGCGCGACGAGTCGTGCGTGGCGGCGCGAAAGGGTGAGAAATCCGTTCTTGTGCATGGGAGTCCTTTCTTGGCGGTCTCGACGTGATTGCGAGACTCGTTTTGGTCAGGCGCCATGATGGTGCCAAGCTTAAAACGCAAACTGTTCCAGCATACGCCTGCTTGTCATGGGAAGGCATAAGGCCAGCGTGAAAAGTCTTACTTATTGCGATATGACAATTTTTGAAATGAAGTTCGAGGCGCGTCTACGCTTGGGTCGCTGTCGCAGTCCCCAGGGTCGCACAAATTGCGGAATTCCTTTGCGTGCGCTATATTTGCACCTCTGGCCTGCATGTTTACTCGTGTGATGGGTATCGTATTCCAGTCATTTTCGCCTACGAGCAATTGGAGTTGGTTCCTGTATGCCCGACCCTGCACAACCTGCGGCCCCTATCACCCCCGCTGTCCCGGCCACTGCCCCTGCGCCCCAGGGCGCGCCTGAGAAGCACTCGAGCAAGGCATCGGTGCTTGCGGCCATCGCGTCGAATATCGCGGTGGGCATCGTCAAGTTCATCGCCGCGGCCATTTCTGGCTCGGCGGCAATGGTGTCAGAGGGCATCCACTCTATCGTCGACTCGGGCAACGGCTTCCTTGTGCTGTACGGTATGCGCCAGGCGAAGAAGCCGGCGACTATTGAGCACCCGTTCGGCTTTGGTAAAGAGCTGTACTTCTGGACCCTCGTCGTCGCGGTTTCGGTGTTCGCACTGGGCGGCGGCGTCTCGCTCATGCAGGGCATTCATGCGGTGCAGGCTTCTCTTGCTGGCCCGGTTGAGCACGGCAACCTGCTTATGAGCTACATCGTGCTTATCGCGGCCATGCTTATCGAGGGCGCCTCGCTGCGCGTGGCAATCAAATCGGTGAACGCCGCGCGTGGCAGCAAAGGCGTCTTTGAGTACATCAAGGAGTGCAAGGACCCCAGCAACTATACCGTTTTGCTTGAGGATTCCGCTGCTGAGCTGGGTCTTTGCTTTGCACTTATCGGCCTTGTCCTTACACAGATCACCGGCAACTCCATGTTCGACGGCATTGCCTCCATCATCATCGGCCTTCTGCTCATGTGTGTCTCCGTCGTGATGCTGCGCGAGTCGAAAGGCCTGCTTGTGGGCGAGGGCATGAGCCGCGCCGAGCTCGTCGACGCGCGCGCCATCATCGAGTCCGACCCTGTCATCGAGAAGGCCGGCGGTGTGCTCACCATGTACTTTGGCCCCTCCAACATGCTCATGGCAGTGGATGCGACCTTCCGCAAGGATGCTGCGGGCGACGAGGTTATGGCCGCCATCGACCGCGTGGAGCGTGCGCTTAAGGCGCGCTTCCCCCAGGCGGCGCGTATCTATATCGAGTCCGAGAACCTCTCCAGCGTGGAGCGCCAGCGCCAAATCCAGCGCGCAATGCCCGAAGAGTAACCGTACGAGGCTGAGGCAGGCGGGAGCGTGTCTCAGCCTCAGGTTTCCTCGCATGAAAAAGGCCGGCAACCCATCTTCAGCGACGGGTTGCCGGCCTTCGCGCTATTTCGCAAACTGCAGCGTGCCCTTACAGCACGTCTGCATCCTCGATGAACCTTTCGAGCTGGGCCTTCGGCATGGCACCCATGGTGCGGGCAACGGGCTGGCCGCCCTTCATGATGACAAGCGTCGGGATGGACTGGATGCCAAACTGGCCGGCGAGCAGGGGCTCGGCGTCGGTGTCGCACTTGCATACCTTGAGTTTGCCGGCGTATTCGTCGGCAATTTGGGCAACGATGGGGGCGATGATGCGGCACGGGCCGCACCAGGTGGCCCAGAAGTCAATGAGCACGGGCACGTCGGAATCGAGGACTTCCTGTTTGAAGTTGGCTGCGGTCAGGGTAATCTCGGCCATGGGAACTCCTTTGCTTGAGAGAACGGTACTGGGCGCTATATGCCCGCTTGCTTTACATTTAAAACAGCTTCACACGGGAGCCACCTTTTCACCCGCCATTCGGTCGATATGACGTGGGCATAGGGGTCAAGCCGCATTGACATCGTGTATACTTTACTCGCCGCATTCAGCGGTTTTGGGGTGTTTTTGATGCGCCGTACGGATTGGAGACCATTATGAGTGTCACCGCTTCCCTTACCCGCCGCAACTTCGTTCTCGCTGCCGCCGCAGCGAGCCTTGCAGCACTTCCCGCGCTCGCCTTGGCAGAGGAGAAGAAGGACGAGAAGGCTGCCGAAGAGCCCAAGGGTGCCGACGTAGAGGGCACGTGGGTCATGATCGCCGTTGACTGCGATGACGAGGAGACGCTCGAAGTTCTCGCGCTCCTCACCATTCTCGCCACCACGACCTATGAGCTTAAGGCCGACGGCACGGGCACCTTTAAGGTTGCCATGATTGACGGCTCTGATGCAGAGGCCGAGGCTGCTGCCGAGGGCGTCGCAGGCGAGTCTGTTGAGCAGGCCGAGGGCGAGGTCGACGACCAACTCCAGAACACCGAGGCCAAGGTCACGTGGGAGCAGGTCTCCGACACCGAGCTCGTCGTTACGGACGAGGCCGGCGAGGCCACCAACTTCACGATTGACGGCCTGAGCCTGGTCAATGTTGAGAACGCCGAGGGCATGGAGATCACCTCCATTTTCGCTCGCGCCAAGGACGTCCTGTCTGGCGCATGGGCCTTCGCGACCTACCCCGACCTGTACGACGCCAAGCACGAGGGCATCGCTGGCTCCTGGTCGCTCGTCGCCATGGAGGGCATGGGCGAAAACGAGCTCGACGACGCCAAGTGGTCGGCGCTTCTTTCCTCGCTGGGCATCTCCGTTACGATTGACGTTGCCGAGGATGGCACCTTCGCTCTGACCGAGATCGATGACCCCGAGTCCGATCCCAGCGTCGTCGAAGGCACCTGGACGGAGAAGTCTGAGGATACGTACACCTTTGATGCCGATTCCGAGGCAATTGATGTCAAGATTATCGAAGGTGCATTGCACATCGAGGTCGAGGGCATGAAGATGGTCCTCGCTCCCCTCGCCAAGACTACGAAGTAGGAGACTCACTGGGATGGAATACGCTTTCGACAGCTTTGAGCACACGCCCGCAAATTTCCGAGCACTGCGCGATATGGTCGGGTTCAAGCAGGACGAGTTTGCCGACATTGTAGGTGCCGATCGCTCGGAGGTGCGTCGTTGGGATTCGGGTAAGGCCCCTATCCCCGAGGTTGCGTGGCGCGCGCTTCAAGGTCTTGTCGACGACCACTTTGCCGCCGTGCACGACGTCGTGACGCTTGCGGGCAAGGTTTCCGATCCCGAGAGCGAGCCGGTTCGCATTGCCTACTACCGCTCGTTTAACGATTTCACGGGCGAGGGCGACTGGGTAAGTGCCGACAACGCGGCCCGCGCCGCGGCTGAGCGTCTCATCGAGCTCGGCTACAGGGTCGAGTTCTTCTATCCGGGCCACTAGGCCATATATGCGATGGGCGGGTCCCAAAAAAGGATTCCGCTACAAATGCAACACCTGCCCCCGTCTCAGCGTGGTTGAGGCGGGGGTTTGTATTTATGTATCTACCAGCAGGGTAAGAATAAGTGCAGAAATGCCCAATCAAATGTGCATACCAAATCATGGTTATTCTTCTCAAGGCGCTTTAGACTCGTTGGCAAGATGCGGCCGAGTCGGTCGCATGGGGGGTGCGTCGCGTACGCCATTGCAGAGAAGCGCGGGGATGCGGTCGAAGGGCGGGGGGATGCCTGAGGGACACGCATATTTTGCCCGTGTTCGTATCTCCGCGCTGCGGGCGCGTTGCGCACACTGGAGACGAGAGGGAAGGATAGCTATGCAGAAGAGCATGTCGCCGAACGTCGGCATCAGCCGCAGGTTGTTCCTCGCCATGTCGGGCCTCGTGGGAGCGGGCGTCGCTTTGTCGTCTGCCCCTGTTGCCCAGGCGCAGGAAGAGGCGGTAGAGGGCGCAATCATGGCGTGCAGCGCCGCCGACGAGGCCTCGAAGCTTGATTTTGACACCGTGACCTGGGGCGCCTGCCACGTGAACTGCGGCAGTCGCTGCCCGCTGAAGGCCTACGTCAAGGATGGCACGGTCGTTCGCATCAGCACCGACTGCGAGGGTTCCGACGAGTTCGGCCCTGGCAAGATTGCCCAGCTGCGCTCTTGCGTGCGTGGCCGTACCTCGCGCCAGCGCATCTACAACGAGACCCGCGTGCAGCGCCCGCTCAAGCGCGTTGAGGGCACGAAGCGCGGCGAGGGCATCTACGAGGAGATTTCCTGGGAAGAGGCCATCAAGACGATTGCCGACTCCATGAAGGAGATCAAGGAGCAGTACGGCAACGACGCCTTCTACATCCAGTATGGCACCGGTGTCATCGGTGGCGCCGTCTCCAAGTCTTGGGGCCCCGACAGCACCGCCTTCTCCCGCCTTATGAACTGCTGGGGCGGCTACCTGCGTCATTACTGCGACTACTCCACGGGCCAGATTTCGTGGGAGCTGCCGCTGTTCAACGGTGACGCCTGGTCCAACAACGAGGTCACCGACCTTGTCAACTCCAAGAATATCGTGCTGTTCGGCAACAACCCTGCCAACACGCGTATGTCCGGCTCGGGCATGTGGTTCCTCCTCACGCAGGTCAAGCTGCAGAACCCCGACGCCAACATCGTCGTCGTCGACCCGCACCTGTCCGACACGGCCGTCGGTCTTGCCACGCAGTGGATTGCCATTCGCCCCGGCACCGACGACGCCCTGGTCGCAGGCATGATTCACTACCTCTTCACCGAGGGCAAGCTTGACGAGGGCTTCATTCGCGAGAAGTTCCTTGGCTTCTACTCCGACACCTTCGCCGAGGACGTCAAGGCCTGCGAGCCTACGAGCGACGACTACTTCGGTTACGACAAGTCCGGCTCCATCACGGTGGACGAGGACATGTCCTACGAGGCTTACCTCATGGGCACCGGTGCCTACGAGGGCACGGGCGAGAAGACCCCCGAGTGGGCTGCTGAGATCACCGGCGTGCCCGCCGACACCATCCGCGCCCTGGCCGACATGTACCTCGACGGTCCCACGGCCACCATTCAGGGCTGGGGTCCGCAGCGCAACAGCAATGGTGGCAACCTTGCTCGCGCCATCGCCATGATCGCTGCCATCACCCACAACGTCGGTATCTCCGGCGGCGGCACGGGTGCTCGTGAGAGCACGGGTGGCGCTTCGTTCAAGGTGAAGACTTCCATCCCCACCCTGGGCGACCAGAACACCGTTGAGCCCTGCATCTCCTTCTTCGACTGGTATCAGGCCATCGAGGACTACAAGTCGATGGACGACACCACGTGGGGCGTGCGCCACTACGTTGACGGCAACCTCAAGTACGCCGAGGAGCCCGGCACGCTGAAGCTGAATGCTCCCATCAAGTTCATCTGGAACTACGGTTCCAACGTCATGGTTGGCCAGCACGGCGACATCAACGACATGCTGCGCATCTACAACCTCCCCGACGAGGAGGACTCGGGCCTGCGCATGGTGGTCACGGTCGATCCGTACCTCACGCCCACCGCTCTTGCCTCCGACATCATTCTGCCTGGCACCACGCCCTTCGAGGAGGACGACATCACCGCTGGCGGTGGCGGCTGGACCGGCTTCGTGCTGTGCGAGACCGCAGCCATCGAGCCTCTCTTCGAGTCCAAGCCCGTGTACGAGATCTGCACGCTGCTCTCTGAGGAGCTCGGCGTGAAGGACGAGTTCACCGAGGGTCGCACGCAGATCGACTGGCTCGAGTGGTGCTACAACAAGGGTATCGAGAATGGCGAAGAGCTGCTGCCCGACACCTTCGAGGAGTTCAAGCGCGGCGGTCTGTACAAGCGCTGCAACGAGCATGAGCCTTATATTCCCACCGATGACGAGATGTGGACGCCTTCGGGCAAGTACGAGGTCTTCTCCAAGCAGGCCTACAACATCTCGAAGCAGTGGGACCTCACGGGTGCCGGCTACATTCCCGATGACGGCCGCGACCAGATCACCGCTCTGCCCATCCACTACGATCACTTCGAGGGCTACACCGACCCGCTGCGCGCCGAGTATCCCTTCCAGCTCATCGGCCACCATGGCAAGACCCGTACGCACTCTTCGTACGGCAACGTGCCGTGGATGAACTCCGTTGCTCCCCAGCAGTGCTGGATCAACGATCTCGACGCCGCCAACCTGGGCATCGCTCAGGATGACGAGGTCATCGTGTCCACGGAGCGCGGCCGCTCCAAGCTCACCGCCAAGGTGACCAACCGCATCATGCCCGGCGTGGTTTCGATCCCGCAGGGTGGCTGGTACGAGCCCGAGACGCGCGACCCAGAGTCCATCGGCAGCCCTGACACGCTCGATTTGGGCGGCTGCATCTCGGTGCTCACCAGCGTGCGCCCCACGCCCATCTCCAAGGGCAACGGCGTGCACTCCAACCTCTGCAAGATCGAGAAGGCCTAAGGGAGGACGACCATGGCTCAGTACGGCTTCTATGTAAACACCGACATCTGCACTGGCTGCAAGGCCTGCATGACGGCATGCTTCGACCGCAATGACCTCGAGGTCCCCGAGAAGTTCCGCAAGGTCTACGAGTTCGGCGGCGGCGAGTGGACTCAGGACGGCAACGGCGCGTTCTCTTCCACGGCCTTCACCTACTACGTCTCCATGACCTGCGGTCAGTGCGACGATCCGGCATGCGTCAAGAACTGCCCCACCGGCGCCATGCAGAAGGATCCCGAGACCGGCATTGTCGACAACGACAAGGAAGTCTGCATCGGCTGCATGACCTGCGAGAAGGTGTGCCCCTTCGGCCATCCCGTGCAGCTTGCCTCCGACGGCAAGGCTCACAAGTGCACCATGTGCACGAGCGAGACCGAGAACGGCACGCCCGACCCTGTGTGCGTCAAGGCATGCCCCGTGCGCGCCATCGAGTTCGGTCCCATCGACGAGCTGCGTGCCGCTCACGGCGACACCTGCGTCCTGGGCGACCTTTCCGATGCCACCGGTCCTAACGTGGTGTTCAACCCGCACCGCGACGCGGCAAAGGGTGGCGTTCTGCGCAACCCGCTCGAGGTAAGCCACATCGCGTAAGGCCGCGGCCTCTGCCAGCATCTTTTTGCTTGACGTATCGCTCATAAGCGGTGCAATTATGCGCGCGGGTTCGCTTTTCGCGGGCTCGCGCGCTATTCTTTTCTTGTAACCAAACGGGGGGGTCCCTATGTCCGACGCTCTGACCAACGACTCGATCACGACGGAGACGCTTCAGGCGTATCAGGTTCTTTGCGCGTTTTGCTCATGGGCGCTGTACGCCGACCCCGCCGAGGAGACCATGCGTGGCATGGTGCAGGACCGCGCCATGTTCAGCGAGGCTCCGTTTACCCAGGTTGCGTCGGATGCGTCACGCGCCTTGGTTGAGTTGTTCGACGGTGCGGCCCAGAGCCCGGAGGCCTTCGCGGATTTCATGCATCAGGTGCACCTCGATCGCACGTACCTGTTCTTCATGACGGGTTCCTCGAAGGCGAGCCCTTACGAGAGTGTGTGGCGCAGCGAGGACGAGACCCTCTTTGGCCCGCGCACGCTGGAAGTGCGCGCGATGTACAAGCGCGGCGGCCTTGTGTTCGAGCGTGCGGCCAATGAGCCCGACGACCACATCGGCCTTGAGTTCTCGTTTGTCGCTCACCTGCTGCACGCTGCGGCAGAAGGCGACGAGGCGGCGCTGCCGCTGCTGCGCGAGTTTTTGGCAGAGCATCTCCTCGCTTTCGGGCCCGACTGCCTGGCCCGCATCGCCGAGCGCGACCATGGTGCCTACTTCCGCGCTGTCTGCGGCATCGCGACGGGCACGCTTGAGGCCCTTGCCGCCGAGCTGGAAGTGACTGCGAACAAGTGATGAGAGGCGCAGGTCCCAGGGTTATAGGGAAGCACGCACGCAGGGAGCCTCGAAGTGGCGGGCCAACGCGCGTTGGCCTGCGCACGAAGATAATCGGCCTGCTCAGCGGCGTGCTTCTTCTATTCTCTATCGCGTTCATCGCCTTCACCTACGCTGACCAGCGTTCGCGCGTCGAGGCAGAGATGCTCGAGCAGTCGCGCATGCTTGTGAGCGAGATGGACGCGGTCTGGGACTTCGTCTCTATCAACCAATACACGATCAACCATACCTCGCAGGGCGAATACGACTTCAAAAGGCTGCACTGCGCCATTGCCGGCAAGGCGGTCGCGGCGCTCTTCAGCCGAGGGTCTGATTACTCCATCAGGTTCACGAACCTCAACCCGCGCAACTTTTATAACGCGCCCGATGATTACGAGCGTGCTGCCCTCGAGGGGTTCTATGCCAATGCGGCTTCTCGGCCAACCGAAATGGCCCAGGAGGAGGTTTATGGCTTTGGCGGCGATGCGGGCGGCTCCGTGTTTCGCTATGTGCGCTCCATGGTGTACGACTCCGAGTGCATGGAGTGCCATGGCACGCCCAAAGGTGAGATAGACGTCACCGGCTACCCCAAGGAGGGCGCGCATATCGGCGACATCGCGGGCGCGGTGAGCGTCGTCGTGCCCACCGAGCTCTATTTCTCTAACATGCGTGCGGCGGTGGCGGCGAACGCGGCCCTTTTTGTCCTGCTCATGGTGGGTGTGGCCTTTGTCATCTTCCATGTGCTGAGCCGATTGATAACGACGCCTCTGACCGAGCTCAATGCGTCGCTTGCTTGGCTGGGCGAGCAGGCTGAGGGCAGGCGCGATGGGGCGGCCGGCGTATCGTCAGCTGGTGCATGGTGGTCGTCGGGCCTTCTGTCCAGCGAGTCTTCGGATGCACAGGCTGCTGTGGATGGCGTGCCTTGCGCGGTTGGCCTGAACGAATCCTCCCCCTGTGCAGGACTCGTTCGCAGCGTCCCGATCATTTCCCCGCAGCGCCCCTCGAACCCCTTCGCTTCACGCGAGGTCGACGCGCTCTTTACGCAGTTCGACGAGATGTCGCGCTGTCTCAGCAGCTTGTACGGCAGCCTCGAGTCGCAGGTTGTCGAGCGTACCGAGCAGCTGCGTGCGACCAATGCCGAGCTCGAGCGGCAGCGTGCCCATGTGGAGGAGGTCAACGAGCGACTCAAGCGGGAGAACCAGTACAAGTCTGACTTCCTTGCCATCGTGAGCCACGAGTTGCGTACGCCGCTCACCTCCATTCTTGCCTTCACCGAGTTGCTTGCGCAGAGTATCGACCCCAGTGAAACCGCCGCATTGCGGCAGGTAGAAGAGGTCGAGAAGAACGGCAGCATCCTTCTTGAAATGGTGAACAACGTGCTTGAGACTGCTCGTATCCAGGCGGGCTCGGAGCGCCTCAACCTGGAGCTTGTCGACCTCAACGACATTGTTGGCATGGTGGAGACCACCAACGAGTCGGTGGCACTCAAGCGAGGCGTCGCGTTTTCCACGAGCGTGGCACCCGACGTGCCCCTCATCGAAAGCGATTGGGAAAAGGTGCGCCGCATTCTCGTGAACTTGGTAAGCAACGCAATCAAGTTCACGCCTGAGGGCGGTCGGGTCGAGGTGAACGTGACGTATGAGCCCGGCGAGCAGGACAATCCTGTGGGGGCACCTGTGGCGATGCCAGATGAACAAGGGACTCATGCGGGCATCGTGCACATCGACGTCTCGGATACAGGCATCGGCATTCCGGCGGACAAGCAGCGCCTTGTCTTCGAGCGCTTCACGCAGGAGAATATGTCCACCGTTCGCCGCTATGGAGGCAGCGGGTTGGGGTTGTCGCTTGTCAAGGATCTTGTTGCGATGCTCGGGGGCACGGTCGAGCTCAAAAGCGCACCTGGGCAGGGGAGCACGTTTACCGTTCGTTTGCCCGAAGGCGGTCCGGTCTCAGATTCGCTATGATGGAGCCCACAGTTAGGTTGTAGGGCGAAAGGCGGCTTATATGGCCAAAGTGATGCTGATTGACGACGACGAGAGCATGCGCCTGCTCATCGGCCAGCTGGTGGCGAGGCAGGGCTATGAGTTTTGTTGCGCCGACAATGGCGTCGATGGCCTTGAGATGCTGCGCCGTGAGCGTCCCGACCTGCTCATCCTCGATGTGATGCTCCCCGACATCAACGGGTTCGAGCTTTGCCAGATGATTCGCGGCGAGGGCCGCCGTGTCCCCATCATGTTCCTCACGGCGAAGGGCGACATCGTCGACAAGTCAATCGGCTTCAAGGCCGGTGCCGACGATTACCTGGTGAAGCCGTTCCACAACGAGGAGTTCGTCCTGCGCATGAACGCACGTTTGCGCAAGCGCGGCCGGGCCAGCTCGCAGGAGCCGCGCAGTGCGGCCTCGTATCGCGTGGGGGACCTTGAGATATTCTTCGGCAAGTACGACGTTCGCCTGCGGGACAAGCAGGTCGCTCTTTCCTCGCGCGAGGTCGAACTGCTCGAGCTTTTGGCGAGCGAACCGGGAAGCGTTTTCACGCGCGATCAGATCATGGAGCACGTCTGGGGCGACAAAGATGCCGCTGACCCCAGCAGCATCACGGTATTTGCACGAAAAATCCGCGAGAAAATTGAGGACAACCCGTCCAAACCTCGGTATCTTATAACTGTCTGGCGTGTTGGATACAAACTGGCCGACAGACTGTAAGTCAGAGTGAGTGGTCGGGGGGAAAATTGAAGGGCTTTACGCAGCGGTTGTCGTATGACACCCGTATTGTTACGGGCCTGGCAGCGATGTATTTGTGGACCTGGCTCATCTATTGGGGAGGCCCGTTCTCGCTTCGTGGCTATTCCATTGAGTTGACGAACGCTCGCTGGGGTGTCAACGTCATTATGGGCGCGCTTGCTGTGGGCGTAGTCCTTGTGCTGGCATGCCGTGCCCGTACAAACCAGGCACGCCTCATGACGGGCGTGCGCCTGGCGGCGATGCTGTGCGGCTTTGCCGGAACGGGTACAGGCCTGTTGTTGGTTGCCCATTTTCCCCTGCCTGCCGAGCTCATCGAGCCCGTTGCCCTGGTGTCAGGCCTTTTCACGGGTCTGACTGAGGGTCTGTTGCTGTGCCAATGGTGCTCGCAAACAGCTGCCCTGGGTGTGCGCACGGCCCTGTTCCACAACGCCATTGCTCTTTTGTTCGGCGGCGTCGCATTCCTTGCGTGCAACGTCGTACCGTCTGTGTTTGCCCTGGTGGTGGGCTTCGTGTGCCCTGGTGTTGGTTTCTGGGCGGGGCAGCGTGCCGCGACGCACCCCATGGGTTTGCCTTATGAGGATGAAGAGCGGCCCGCCGACCATACAGCCGCCGCTGCAGCGCCCCAGGCCGCATCTGGTGTTCAGACCGCCAACATTCCGGCTGCTGATTCTGCTTCTGCGGTGCTTCCCGAAAGCCCCCGCACGCCGCTGGGTGTCCTTCTGCATGACCGGGCGTTTCTCATGCTTGCCGGCCTCGCCTTTGTTTTCGGCCTCTCCAACGGCTTCATCAACGCGGGTTTTGAGGTTGTGCCCGAGGAGCTGTATCGCATCTCTTGCTTTGGTGTTGTCCTCGGTACGATTCTCGCCTCGGGACTGACGTTCTTGGCGGCTTTTGCCCTCAAGCTCGATGCCTGGCAGCTTGTGCTTTGCGTCTCGTTGCCGCTTATGGCCATGGCGTACGTGCTCTTCCCCTATGAGGTGTTCTGGTACATGGGATGGGGCGTGCATTCGCTGGGCTACCAGTTCTTCTTCATGACGCTGTGGTCGCTGCTTGGATCTCGCCAGCTTCGTCATGACGTCGCCGTGACCGTTTCGGTTCCGACTGGCCTTTTGGCCGTTCAGCTGGGTTCTGTGGTGGGCCTCATCGCGTGGGACGTTTTCTGCATCGGCATCGATTCGGCAGGGGAGCACCTCGTGTCGGGCATCGCCCTCATGCTGCTCGTGCTCGTCGCCGTTCTGTTTGAACGCCCGCAGTTTGGTTGGGGCGACGTGCATCCTGGTGTCGCTACGCCGATGAATGCACTGGAGGTTGACGACTACCGTCAGGTCATGCAGCGAATTCGCGATGACTACGCTCTGTCGCCTCGCGAGTTTGACGTCTGCATGCTGCTCGGCCGAGGCCGCAACCGTCAGTTCGTGGCCAGCGAGCTCAGCATTTCACTTGAGACGGCAAAGACCCACACCACCAATGTGTATCGCAAGCTTGGTGTCCACTCCCAGCAGGAGCTGCTCGATGTCATCGAGATGGTACGCAATACCCTGGGAGCGGAGCGCGAGCACGGGCACGGGCCAAAGGCTTCTTTTAAGGCCGCAAACTAAGAAACCCCCAGCTAGACCTGTCCATCCCCCGGCCGTGGTGAGGGCTCACCACCCCGGGGCCAAAACCGTCCCCCCGCGAGGTTTCACCATCGGCGGGGCATGCGGCGGGCGCGGGATCGGCGCATTCTTCGAGTCGTCACGAGGGGCGGCGGGCGCCGAGGCGCCTGGGGTCCGCGCAGGGAGGCGCGGACGCAGCGCCGGGGGCACAGGTGTCCCGTGCGGGCCCCGCCCGCCCCTCGCCTTCATCAGGATGCGGCCCGCACACATATATAAGCGGGCCGCGCACAGCGAAAGGGGAACGACAATGGAGAACGTCAACCGCAGGTCCCTCGTCAAGGGCGCAGCCCTGGCCTCCGCGGGCCTGGCCGCCGCGGCACTCGCCTCTTACCAGCCCAAGGCGGCCCTGGCCGCCGACGAGGTCGCCTTCGACGAGGAGTGCGACGTCCTGGTCGTCGGCTCGGGCTACTCGGGACTCGCCGCCGCCTACGAGGCCGCCATGGCCGGCGCCGACGTCAAGGTCGTCGAGAAGCTCGCCATCGTCGGCGGCAACTCCCTGGTGGCCGACGGCGACTTCGCCGTGTGCGGCTCGGCGGGCCAGAAGGCCAAGGGCATCGAGGACTCCGTCGAGAAGTACGTCCACGACATGCAGGTGGCCGGGCTCTTCCTCAACGACGTCGAGAAGTGCCGCGTCATCGCCGAGAGGTCCAACGAGACCTGGGAGTGGACGCGCGACGTGCTGGGCACCGAGTGGCAGATGGACGAGGAGACCGGCGAGGCCAAGCCGATCCCCTACGGCGGCCACACCACCATGCGCACCCTGCACCCCGTGAGCGCCCACGGCGCCTCCATCGTGCTGCCCCTGCAGGAGAGGCTCTCCGAGATGGGCGTCGAGGTCCAGACCGAGACCATGCTGGCCAACCTGGTGAAGGACGAGGGCGGCCGCGTCGTGGGCGCCGAGCTGCGCGCGGGCGCCTCGAACAACGACGTGACGACCGGCGAGCCCCTCTACGTCAAGGCCCGCCGCGGCGTGGTCCTGGCCTCGGGCGGCTTCGGCCGCGACGTCGAGTGGCGCATGCAGCACGACCCGCGCCTGGACGAGACCGTCGACTGCACCAACGCCGCCGGCGCCACCGCCGAGAGCCTCTGCACCGCCATCGAGTGCGGCGCCCTGCCCGTGCACCTCGACTGGATCCAGTGCGGCCCGTGGTGCAGCCCCGACGAGGAGGGCTACGGCGTGGGCCCGACCTGGATCGACTCCGTGGCCGGCTACGCCCCCAGCATCGACCCCCGGACCGGCGAGCGCTGCGTCAACGAGCTCACCGACCGCAAGCGCTACTGCGACGTGATCTTCGAGGTCGGCGAGCCCCTCATCCAGGTCACCAGCGACGCCAACGTGCCCGACTGGAGCCGCGGCCAGCTCGAGAGGTGCCTGGAGGCCGGCGTCTCCTGGCAGTTCGACTCCCTCGAGGAGCTCGCAGAGCACTTCGGGATGCCCGTCGACGCCTTCCTGGCCCAGATGGAGCGCTACAACGAGATCGTCGAGGCCAAGGACGACGAGCAGTTCGGCAAGGCCATCCCCGAGGACGCCGTCGCCATCGACGAGCCGCCCTTCTACGCCACCCGCCTGTGGCCGAAGGTCCACCACACCATGGGCGGCGTGAAGACCGACGTCGACACCCGCGTGCTCGACGTGCGCCTGCGGCCCATCGAGGGCCTCTACGCCGCCGGCGAGGTCACGGGCGGCGTCCACGGCGCCTGCCGCCTGGGCTCCTGCGCCACGGCCGACTGCCTGGTCAACGGCCGCATCGCCGGCCAGAAGGCCGCAGCCGCCGAGCCCGTCGCCTAATAGGGCTCTAAAAGCTTAAAGCACCCTCTCCCCCCGACGGGGCGCTGGCTCATGTGCCGGTGCCCCGTCTTTTTTGCTAAAGGTTTACGCTTCTTGATGCCATTTTGATTTCCCATGCATGCAGTTTGGGTATTCTGCATGCAGGTATGCTGGCATCTGGATGCGGTTTTCGATGTGTGAGACACAGGCGAATAGCCTTCAGGATGACCTGAATTTACGGCAGACAACACAGGAGGCTATTCGCGCTGTCGCAAGGGGATGGGGTTTATGGCTGCTACAACATCGCGTGAAGAGCTGCTTGAAGGCGCGTATCGTATCGCTGAGGCTCACGGCATTGCGGCTCTCTCGGTTCGCGGCCTTGCAAACGAGTGCTCTGTTTCGGTCGGCACCGTATACAACTATTTTGGGTCGAAGAAGGACCTTGTGGTTGATACGGTCGAGCTGTTCTTCCGTCGGGCTTTCTTCGAGGAGTTCTGCCGCCTTGGGCCCGAGGTGGACTTTGGAAAATACTGCCGCAACCTTTTTTCAAGCATGGAGTCAGTGCTCGATCGCTTTCGGTCCAATTGGCTCAAGGGGGTCGGAGCGCTTCCCGAAGCTGAGCTGGTTGCTGCCCGTGCGCGTGAGGCAGCCCAGTTCAAGCATGCCTTGCACGGCTTGCAGAGGGTATTTGAGAACGACCCGCGCATAGATCGGGCGTCGCTTCCTGAGGGCGTTGACTCTCTTTCGGTGTGCACTCTCGTGCTCAACAACCTCCTCAATTGCTTGCGCACTTCGAATGCAACCAGCATCCCGGCCTTCTTCTGGATGCTTGAACAGGCCTTATATCACAAGGCGTAAGGTAAGTGCGCAGGGGATGCACGCCGGGGCATCGTGGGTGCATGGCGGTTTTGTCGGGCAAATGTGTTCGCAATCTGCCTGAACAAGTTGGTGTTGATGTTCACTTTGCCGCAAACGAAGATAGACGGTTACTACGCCCAGTTCCTCTGGGCGTTTTTCGGTGTCGATTGTCTGTCTTTGACCAATTCAGTGCGACGAGGCTGCGATGGTTGCGGCGGGCTTCTTTTGAACGCCCCTTGGCTTGCACTGGAAACATGGAAGCGGTGAGTCATCGTGAAAGAAACGCAGAGCGCTCTTGGCGGCAATGCCGTCCAGAAGTCGCCCAATCTTGGCGCTATCCTCGCCATTTATCTGCTCGGCCTTCTTGTGGGCGGCCTGTACGTGGGCATGGTTTCGCCCGTGCGTACGGTGGTGCAGGCAACGTTCGGCCTCGACGACGAGGTCGGCATCTGGATGATCAACATTTACACGCTCTTCTATGCGGCTTTGATCCCCGTAATTGGCAAGCTGGCTGACCGCCGCGGCCGCAGCCAGGTGTTCACCCTGTGCCTGGGCGTGTTTGCCGTCGGTTCGATTCTGTGCGGCATCTCCAAGACCATGGGCGGCTTTGCGTTGCTGCTGGTAGGACGCGTGATTCAGGCGGCCGGCGCCGGCGGCATGATTCCCGTTGCCAACGCTGCCATCGGCACGACCTTCCCTCCCGAGAAGCGCGGCATGGCGCTGGGCCTGGCTGCTGCGGTTGCGGGCCTCTCTAACGTTCTCGGTGCCGCCACGGGTAGTGCCGTCATCGGCTTTGTGGGCGTGGAGAGCTGGGACATGCTCTTCTACATCGCTGTTCCCATTTGCGTGGCGCTGATCATTGCATCCTTCGTGTTCCTGCGCACCGCGTGCGAGGATGGTTCGTGCGAGCACAAGGAAGACCATCGCTTCGACACGGCCGGTTCCGTCCTGCTTGTTGCTGCCATCATGCTGCTTTTGCTTGGCATTAAGGAGATCGACTTCACGAACCTCGCTGCCTCTGCATGCTCGCCCTTGCTGTGGGCCACGTTTGCCGCAGCCGCCGTGTGCACCATTGCCTTTGGCAAGGTCGAGCGCAAGGCCGAGGACCCGGTCTTCCACATGGAGTACCTGCACAGCAAGCCTATTGTCATCACGATGATTGCTTCGTTCTTTGTGGGCTGCACCATCATCTCGCTGATGCTCGTGCCGCAGTACGCCGAGTTCATCATGGGTGAGCCGCTTGGCTCGGGCGGTTATTACGTGCTTGCCATCGGTGCCGCCTCGCTTCTGGGCCCGCCCCTTGGTGGCAGGTTTATCGACCGCTTCGGTGCCAAGCCCGTGCTTGCCTTTGGTCTGGCTGTCATGGCTGCGGGCTTCGTGTTCCTGGCGCTTGTCGCCTCGGCTGCTCCTGGCAGGGCTTTGCTCATCGCCGGTCTCGCCGTGGTTGGCTTTGGCATGGGCTTTGCCATGGGCGCCCCCACCAACTACATGGTGCTTGAGAACACCGATGAGAAGGACGGTGCCAGTGCCGTAGGCACCATCGCGCTCGTTCGCCAGGTCGGTACCACCCTTGCTCCCGCCATCCTTGTGAGCTTCATCGCCAACACCGGTGGCATGGAGGGTTACCAGCAGATGCTGCTGTGCGTTGCGGTGTTCTGTGTGGCCGCTCTTGTGGCAATCGCGCCCTACCGCAGCCCGAAGAAGGCAGCAAAGAAGTAGTTAATGACTGCGGGGCCCAGGCGATGTGCCTGGACCCCGCGGTGTATTTGCTCGATTTTTGAGTGTGCCTCTAGTCCGTGGGGGTGGGGGCGTAGGTGTTGCACCTGGTGGCGGCTTGCATCGGGGCAAGCATGACGCGACCGGTGCCGCGGTAGACGTTGACGAGCCCCTCGCCGCTCACGGCCGATCCCATGAGGGTCTTGCCCGAACGCTCAACGGTGAACTCCAGACCGGAGGTCCAGGCGAGGGCGTAGTTGCCGTCCACCTTGAGTTCGTCGCGGTCGAGGTCGACGTAGACGACCTCCTGCTCGGGGCAGGGGGCTTCAAGCGCGATGACACCGCAGCCGTCGATGCGCAGGTTGAACAGGCCCTCATTGCCCGCCATGGCCGACGACAGGTTTGACCTGCGCTGCAGCTCGTGGCGCAGGGTGCTGTCACAGGCGAGGAACAGGCCGTCGTTGAGCACGACCGAGTTGCCCCACCGGGACGTGTCGATCAGCAGGATGTGGTTCCACGTGGGCTCGCAGACGAGCTTGCCGACGCCGGTGTACTCGGGCTTGATGGCGGAGTCCTGGCTCACGGCGCCCCTGAACATCTTGCCTACCAGGTCGCCCACGCCCTTGACGCCGGTGGTGGCACGCACATTGCCTACCGTCCATTGCATGGCGCCCGCCTGCAGCGTGACGCCGGTGGAGCCGTCGAGGTCGGCCACCAGCTGGCGGCGCCTGACGTCCATCTTTGCGCAGAAGTAGGCGGTCTGGGCGCTGTCGGGGGTAACCGACAGGTCGCGGTCCCATTGGATTACCTTGAACTGGCCTGTTTGCGCGACAATTTTGACGTCGTCGTTGTTCTCGAAGTTATAGACCTGAAACGCCATGGTGACCTCCTTGTTTGAGGTGTACAAGATGCGGCGACGTATAGAGTAATACACGCGCGAGCTGCCGATGGGGCGAACTGCGAACGGCGTGTGGGCGCGGCGGGTGAGTGGAGCCCTATCCCTTCGACTCCTCCCAGCCTTCGTCATAGCGTTCGAGGAAGTTGTGGTGCTTGCCGGCGGCGCGCCAGCCCACGATGGCATCGAGGTGGACGTTTTCCACGCTGTGGAAGATTGACTTGGCAATGTCGGGGTCCTGGGCGGAAAGGCTCGCGATGAGCGCCTTCACGCTTGCGCGCTTGGAGCCTTCGCCTGCATCGCACGAGGATACCCCGCCGCTCAAGGGGCACGCGCAATGGATGAACTCGAGGGCGTTTTCGTCGCGCCAGGTGATGATGTCTGCCTCATGCACCAGGTAGAGGGGGCGGATGAGCTCCATGCCCTCGAAGTTCGTGCTGTGAAGCTTGGGCATCATGGTCTTCACCTGCCCGCCGTAGAGCACGCTCATGAGGATGGTCTCGACCACGTCGTCGAAGTGATGGCCCAGCGCGATTTTGTTGCAGCCCAGCTCGCGGGCGGCGTTGTAGAGCGCTCCGCGACGCATACGTGCGCAGGGGTAGCAGGGCTTGCCGTCCAGGCGCCTCACAATCTCAAAGATGTTGGTGGGCACGACCTTAAGCGGTACTCCGAGGAGCTCGGCGTTGTGGGCGATGGACTCGCGGGCGTAGTCGGGGTAGCCGGGGTCCATGGAGAGGAAGGTGACCTCGAAGTTGCGACGGCCGTGGCGATAGAGCTCCTGGAAGAGCTTGGCGAGCAAAAACGAGTCCTTGCCGCCCGAGACGCATATAGCGATGTGGTCACCGTCACAAATGAGCTGGTAGTCGGTCAGCGCCTTGATGAACGGCACCCACAGTTTCTTGCGGTAGCGCGTGATGATGTCGCGCTCGATTTGTGCGCAGCGGGGGAGTGCGGCGGGGTTTGCCGGGCCGATATCGTGCACGTTGTTTGCCCGAGGTGCTGGGGCCTGTTCGCTCGTCTGGTTCATCTTGTGCACGTCTTTCAAGAATCCGGGGTCCAAAGGCCCGACGATGGAAAGTCCCCGCGAAGCGTGACAACGCCTCGCGGGGTGGGTACAATGCTGGTAGCCAGCAAGGCCCGCAGTTGTGGTGCGGGCGGCGCGGTTATTTGGTTAAGGCCGGAGCTGCAACTCCGGCCTTAGTTCTTTTCGGGGGCAGTCTTGCGCGCCTCCTTCCGTGCCATCCGCTGCGCATTCACCCATCTGCAGAGCCGGCATAAAAGCCTGAGGACCTCGAGATAAAGGCCCCTACCGTTGCATACGCCGCAAGGACGTAGATGGTTTCTGGATCCATGGCGACACCCTTCTCTCGTGCCTGAAAAGCGCCGCCCGCATACGGTCCGATGCTGGCCACACGGCACAGTATCCGAAGCGGGAGTATAGCAAACACTCGGGACGGCTCTGAGTACAGCCCATAGGAGCTGGGAAGATGCATGAAGCGCGAGAACCCGCACCGCCAGCAAAACGAGTGGCCCCGCCGGGCGACGAGGCGCTGGCGGGGCCACTAATGCACTAGGCTATGCGGTTTGGCCACAAAGAGAAGCAATGGGGCCTTACTCGGCGTCGCACTCCAGCTTCGAGGGCTCAGTTGCGCCTTCAAAGGTGCCCAAGGCACGCTTTGCAGCGTTCTGACCAGCCACGCGACCGAAGATCATAGTCTCACCGAGGTTGCCGCCGCCGTTGTACATGTCGGGGAAGATGGAGCCGAACTCGCCGCCGCTGAACAGACCCTCGATGGGCATATCCTTGGTGTCGAGAATCTGTGCCTTAGCGTTGTGACGGGCGCCGCCCTGGGTGTTGAGCAGCGTGGGGCACAGCTCGATGGCATAGAACGGCCCGTTCTTGACAGCCTCGGTGCACTCGCGGCCGAAGTCGTCAGTCTCTCCGGCCTCAACGTGCGCGTTGTACTTGGCAAGAGCGTCGTCGAGTTCGCCGTTCGCATTAAAGTCGGTTGCCTTGCCTGTGTCGCGAATGGCCTGAGCAAGCTCCTCAATCGTCTCGCCGGACAGAATGGCACCCGAGGCAATCTCATCGGCGTTGCCATCAGAGAAACCGGCGACGAGCGGCTCGGCGATATGATCAGCATCGACAATAAGGAAAGCGGGCATGGGCATGGGCGTCATGTTCCAGGCGCCACCGAAACTGACGCGGCCGTGACGGGAGGCACCGGCCTCGTTCATGAAGCGTCCGCCGCAGGGGCCAACGAAGATGCCCTTCTTGGCACCCTTGAGGCTCGACGCGCTCGATGCACCCTCGGCATGATAGCCAAAGCCCAGGCCGGACAGGTTGGACATATGCCAAAGCTGCGCGCCCACGCCCTGGCACATCGTGATGCCGTCGCCGTCGTTGTATGCACCGGCGCGAGGATACAGATAGGGGAGCTGTGCGAAGCTGGAGAGCATGGCGCGGTTGGACTCGAAACCGCCGCAGCACATGCAGACGCCGCCCTTTGCGCCGACGCGAACCTCGGCGCCGTCCTTCTCGACGATGACGCCCACAACGGAGCCGTCTTCGCCCTGGATAAGTTCCTTGCCGGGGGCGCCGTACCATACGGTGAGGTTGTCACCTGCGCGCTTTTCGACGTTCTCAACAAGCGTGTTGAAGTAGGACATATCGAACTCAGTGGCATTGAACAGGATGTTCAGGCTTGCCTCGTTGCCCTCGAGCTCAGGGAACTCGTTCCACATGGGGACCCAGCCGCCGCGGCCCATGTGCCAAGCGTCATCCTTCCAGACCCAGGTGGGGTGGTTGGGCGTGCCGATGCCGTCCTCGTTCTCAGGGCAGGCCTTCTCGGGGTCGACGCCCAGAACGTTGATGGACCAGTCCCAGTTCTTTGCGGCCTCGTCGGCATAGGCGCGCAGGCACTCGGCATCATAGTTACCATAGTTGCCCATGAGACCGGTGAGGTAGGCATAGAAAGCGTCGGCGTCATCGGTGGAAAGGACGTTCTGGCCGGCGAAGCGGGTGTTGCCGCTCACGGCTCCCTCGGGGGCTTTCTCGCACAGGAGAACCTTTGCCCCCTCTTCATAAGCTGCGATGGCAGCGTTCATACCAGCTGCGCCCATGCCGAGCACGACGACGTCGTACTCCTCGTCAAATGCCTGCTCGTCTGCAAGGGCGACGCCAGTGAGACTGGCGGTGCCCAGTGCGGCTGCTCCGAGGGCGGCGCCTTCAACGAGATGCCTGCGAGTGATATTGGACATGGTGTTCCCCTTTCGTCTGGTGCTCGCATGTCTTATGCCATGCGAGCGTTCCGTGGCATGGACGGTTGTTCTCCGAATGGCTGCAGACCCCTTATCTGCGATGCCTCGGTTCGCCTATCCGCTGCGCCGTTGACGTTTTCAAGGTTGCACCCCGGTGTTGCTACTAAAGGCCATAAAGTGCGGGATTTTGGGAATTGTGGGGCAGGAGAGGACATCCATAGAATATGGGATTGCGTGGTGTAGCTCGTATTTTGATGACATGTGCGAATGGTTGATGTGTGGGAATGAAATCGTTCGCCCTCGGGTTTTTCTTCTTAAGCCTGTGGATGTCTCGATGGGTTGCGAGTATCGCGGAAGGGTTAGAATGGGCGATAGGCGTTTCGATTTTTGATAGGCGCAATGTCTCTAACTTATGCTGGCGACTGCGGGGCGCTTGGCTGATATGAATTATCGGGGGGTATGCACTGTGCGCGCACTTGTTGCTCGCCTGCGAGAGAGTCGCGGGTTTCTCTTGGGCCTCCTTGGGCTCACGCTATGGTGGCCGCTTCTCAGGAGACCGACAGGGTTTTA
>CAKUFZ010000025.1 GCA_934654475.1 uncultured Coriobacteriales bacterium | reverse complement strand
CAGACGCCTGCGGACCAACCCGAGGAAGAGCAGCCGGCCCCCGAGCCCAGCGAGCCTGTCCCGTCTGACGACTCCGCCTTGCCAGACGACGCGACCCCCGAGGAGCCCCTCGCTCCCGAAGAGGCGCTCTCCTTGGTATACGTCTCCCAGGCGAGCCTGGAGGAGGGCCAGACCCAGCAGGTTGCGCTCATGCTTGCCGATGAGGCAAGTCAGGTCGCGTCCGCCCAGCTCGCCCTTTCCACGCCTTACGGTGAAGTCGAGGTTGAGGTTTCTGCCATCGACAGGGAGGCCATGCTCTTCAATATCGATACGGCGCTGCTCGGCCAGGGCACCTCGTCTCTGAGCTCCCTCTCGTACACCCTTGCCGACGGTAGCGAGCATACGGTGGATTTCGCGCTTTCTGCCAGCTCGTATGTGTTCGATGTTACGCAGGCGACCGAACCTGTCGCCGACCTCACCGCCTACACCATTGACGCCGCGGGCGAGCTTGTGGAGGCGGAGAGCGTCGAGGGCGCGCTCGACGTGGCAGGCGTCTCCGACGTCATGCTCAACGCCATGGCCGTCGATGCCGCCTCCGACGCCGAGGGCCAGGCCACAACGAAGCTCCCCGGCCTTGTCATTGCCCTCGATCCCGGCCACGACAACCAGTCTCCCGGCGCCCAGGGCCAAGACCTGCGCGAAGAGGAGCTCACGCTCAAGATCGCCCAGGCATGCCGCGATGAGCTGGAGGCCTACCCCGGCGTGAGCGTCTACATGACGCGCGACGATTCCGGCGATTGCCCTTACTTCACCGACTACGACCACAACGAGGCCGAATGTCTCAAGCGCCGCGTCGCCGATGCCGTTGCTGCGGGTGCCTCGGTGCTTGTGAGCATCCACATCAACTCGGCCGACAGTTCGAAGTCCCATGGTGCCGAGGTGTGGTTCCCCAACTACAGTGCCGGCATCACCACCGTCACCCAGGACGGAGAGAACCTCGCGCAGTCCATCCAAGACCGCCTTGTCGCCCTGGGCTTGTATGACCGTGGCATCAAGGAAAACGACACCTATATCGACAGCTCCGGCAACGAGCGCGACTACTATTCCATCATCCGCAACGCCAAGAAGAACAACGTCCCCGGCATCATCGTCGAGCATGCGTTTATCTCCGGCAAGGACGACTACAAGTTCCTCTCGAGCGACACGGCGCTGCACGACCTCGGCGTCGCCGACGCCAAGGGCATCGCCGACTTCTTTGGCTTGTCCAAGGACAAGGACAACTCCGGCCTGTCGCTGAGCGAGCTGCATGTTGCCGACATCGACGGCGCCACGCGCACCGTGACGCTTGGCGGCTCCACCGGCCTTTCCGGCGCCGCCCACTTCTATGTTGACGTCACCTTCCCTGACGGCACCATGCATTCCCTTGAGATGACCAAGGTCGATGACACGACCTGGGAGGCTTCTTTCAAGCTCCCCGCAGACGTCGTCGTGGGCACCCTACGCTTCGACGGGTATGTGGCGAGTGCCGCCAATTCCGTGCTGGCGAGTGTCTCCACCACGGGCGAGGTCAAGCGCTTCAACGATCTCGAAGCCGACGAGTGGTACCTGGACTATGTGGCGCATGTGGTCGACGCCGGCATTATGACCGGCTTCTCCGATGACGACGGGGTGTGTCGCACCTTTGGTCCGGAAGAAACCATGACGCGCGGCATGGTGGCCACGATGCTCTACCGCATCGCGAACCCCTCGAGCACCTCCACCACCGACCCCTCCAATTACGGCATGGAGTCGAGCTTCCCCGACGTCGCCATCGGGCAGTGGTACACCGCCGCAATCGAGTGGGCCTACCAGCAGGGGATTGTTACTGGCTATAAGGACGGTGAGTATGCCGGCCTTTTCCGTCCCGACAAGACGGTGAGCCGCGAGGAGCTCGCCACCATGCTGTGGCGCTACGCCAAGGGCTGCGGGCTCAACGTGTACGTCGGCTCCATCGACGCGTTCTACGATGCCGACGAGGTGAGCGACTTTGCGCTCGACGCTCTTGCCTGGTGCAACGCAAAGGGTATCCTCACCGGCGACACGACCACCGGCATTGCGATGCTCAACCCCAAGAACTCGGCCACCCGCGCCCAGGCGGCAAAGATGTTCGACGTGTTCTCGGGTGTCATCGGCTGGTCTGCTCCTGACAACGGCGGTGGCGACGACGTCCCTTTTGAGGTGACCGCTCTTTCGTGCAGGATGACTGACGAGGGGGCCGGCTATGAGTTCTGGATTCCGTCGGGCCAGGTAAAGCCCGCGGGTGCGGTGAGCATTGCCATTTGGAAGGCGGGCTCCGACGTTACGTCTGCCCAGTGGTTCATCGCCCGCTATGTCGAGGACCTCGACCTTTCCTCGGCCGGCGAGGCCAAGGGCACGTGGGCAGTCGAGCTCGCCCGCTCGCAGCTTGCCGCAGGCGACTATGTCGCGCAGGTGTGGGCGGCTCCCACGGCAGACGGGGAGAAGCAGTCCTTTGCCACGGTGAAGTTCTCCACGGACCTGCACCCCATCATGAACTCAAGCAGCAAGGTCACCGTTGCCGACATGGTCGCCGACTACAAGGCCTCTGGGGCGACCTACCCTGCCGATGTGTACAAGGACAAGGGTGCAGCAACCATCGAGGAGTTCTGCAAGATTCTCTACGAAGAGGCGCGCGACGAGGGCGTCGACCCGGGCGTGGTGTACGTGCAGGCCATGAATGAGACCGGCTACCTGCGCTTTGGTGGTCAGGTCGACCCCAAGCAGTGCAACTTCTCCGGCCTGGGCGCCACCGACGACGGCGCTGCCGGCCACACGTTCGCCTCGGTGCGCGAGGGACTGCGCGCCCAGGTGCAGCATCTGCGCCTCTATGCCGACCCGCGCATGGCTGATTACGCCAGCAACACGAGCTTGCTCAAGCACCCCCTGGTCGACCCGCGTTTCTCCTCTTGGCTGGCCGGCTGGTGCCCCTATGTCGAAGGCCTTGGCTCTCGTTGGGCTTCGGTGAGTTCTTATGGATGGGTTTTGGCGGGCATGCTCGATGATTTAAGATAGACTTTTACGATTTGGCGAGAGCGAACAGAGCCCCCAATTGTTCGAGATGCGGAGGTCCCGTTATGAGGGACGATCGATACGAAGAGTATGACAACGGTTATGCGGCTCCCTACCAGGAGCAGCGCTGCGATGACGGCAACGGCTACGACCCCAGCATGCAGGAGCGCGGCGCTGCGCCTCAGCGCGAGCCTCACGAGCCCCGCGTGCGTGGCGAGCGCCCCGTGCGCGAGTCGGCCGGTCGCCGTCCCGTGCGCGATGGCGCTGACGCTAACCAGCGCCCTGCACCCGCGAGGCGTCAGGGGCAGGCTCCTGCCGCTGGAGCCGGCAACCCCGTCCTCAACGGCCTGAAGGCCGCCGGCGGCGCCGTTGCCGGTGCGTTCAGCGGCGTGGCGGGCGCCGTCTCGTCTCGCATCGCCCAGTCCCGCGCTGTGGAGTACGAGGACGGCGACTACGTGGGCACTGGCACGCCGTGCCGTATGTGCGGCCACCCCGTCGACCACCTGCAGTCGCGCTGCCCCCATTGCGGTACCCTCGTGCGCCCGGTCACTCAGCGCACCTCGTTCTGGGTCGCGGTCATCGTGCTGGTGGCCCTTGTCGTCGTGCTCACGCTTGCCATCGGTTCCTGCAAGGCGAACCAGGCTGGCGACCCCGGCACCCCGGCCGTCTCTTCGGATGTCACCCAGCTCCAGACCCTCGTCGACGACTCCAACGCAGCTCTCGACGAGCAGCGTGAGACGCACCCCTACACGCGCTACACCGCCTACAACCTGCGTCAGGCCGTGACGGCTGCTGAGACGGTGCTCGACAACACGTCTGCCACTTCCAGCCAGCGCAGCGAGGCGTACTCCAACCTCAACAACGCCAAGGGTGCCCTGCTGACGCTCACCACCACCTACGAATGGCCCGTCTTCGGTGAGAACCTGCTTACCGAGCCGGTCAAGTGGAGCACCAAGCAGGTTGGTCTGAACTGCACCGTCGCTTCCATCAACATGGCCGACGACGGCAGCCTTTCCTCCATGGTGGTCTCCGACCCCAACAACGCCGCCAACCAGCTCACCGTGTACTTCTATCCCGTTGACATCAAGAGCTCCTACGATGTGGGCTCCAACATCAACGTCTACGGCGAGTTCGTCTACGACGGTACCAACATGGCGCTCTGGGCCGACAAGATCGAAGCGCTCTAAGTTTACGCAGGCACACTGCCAAATTTGCCCTCCGAAGGCCCCCGCTTTGCCCGTGGGGGCCTTTTTCGTGCCGCAGATATCGTTTTATGCGTGCATTTTTGGATAAAGCGCGTGCGCATGCGCGCTGAGACTGTTGTTTTTTGGCAATAGCTATAGAATACTTGCTCAGGAAAGTTCTGTACCGCGGTCGAAAAGCGGCCGGGAGCACGCCTTCGGGCGTGGAGGAAAGGGGTTCTACCATGGAGTTTGGTAAGAGGATCGGCTGGGCGCGCATGGGCCTCGTCGTCAGCGCCGTACTGCTGGTCGTCATGGGCGTGATTTGCTTCGTCGGTCACAGCATCCTGCCCGAGGCCATGCACAACCCGCAGCTTCCCGAGGGCTACACCTGGCCTGCCGGTGAGCTCATCGGTGCTGTCGTCATGGCTGTTGCCGGCATCTGCCAGATCGCTGCTTGGAAGAACGCTGGTGGCTCCAAGACCATCTCCGGCTACCTGGTGATTTCGGGCATCATGGCTCTCACCGCTTGCGTCGGCGCCATTGTTGATCCGTTCGTCGGCACCCTCTCCTTCGAGTGGGTCATCGCCCTGTTCATCGCTTTCTGCGGCCTGGGCGTTCTCTTTGGTGCCTTCTCCACCAAGGCCCTGCACTACAAGGGCATGGCCATCGAGATCATCCTGTCTCTGGTCATGGTCTGCCTGGCCCTGGGCGTCGTTCTCGACTCCTCCATGTCTTCCACCATGGCCGGTCTCGCCTTCTTCGTCTATGCCATCTGCCTGCTGATGCCTGTCGTCATGGGCAATTCCATCCAGATCGAGGACTAGTCGAAACTTTCGGCTTTTCGTTTGGCAAAGGCCGCCCGCCTCGTGCGGGTGGCCTTTTTTGTGCGTTACAATATGGGTTCGTCTTATGTTGCCCGCAGGGGAATAGGAGATTGCATGCTTCATCGCATGGAGAAGGTACTCATTGCGTATTCGACACTTTCTGGCTGCACCACCACAATCGCCAAACGCATCGGAACCGACTTCATCGCATACGGCGTTCGCCCCCAAGTTGTAAGTGTCGAGGAAATGCCCACCATTCCCTCTGACATCGACGCTGTGGTTTTTGGCAGCGGTGTGAGGATGGGCAAGTTCCACAAGGAAGCGCGCGATTGGCTCACCGCCAACGCGGAGTTTCTCGACAAGCACCCGCTTGCCCTCTTCTCGGTAGGCCTGCGCGCCGCCTCACCCCAGACGGAGGGCCTTGCCGAGCGAGATCTCGATACCGTTATGCACGAAACGGCGCACGGCCTGCATCCCAAGGCAAGCGTTGTCTTCCCTGGTTGGAAGCGAACCGAAGGCTTCACCAATATGGAGAAGCTGGCGCTTCGCGTCTACCCGCTCGCCGAAGGCGACTATCGCGACTGGGACAAGGTCGATGCTTGGGTCCGCGGTACGGCGCCTCTGATGCTTGGCCGTGGCCCTAAAGTCAGGCTTATCCCCATGAGAAAGTATTGATGTGTCACAGGCTTTTCCTTCCGATGCTCTTAAAGACAGCCAAGCCGGACGCGTTCACCGCGTGAGGCGGCCTCGCACGTGGCTCATCACGTGCGCCTGCCTCATCGCGGCGACTGCAGCCGCCTATGCCGCCTACGAGTTCGGTTTTGCAGAGGGTGTGACCTACCTGGCCTTCCTGGCGGGCACGGTTGCCGTTGCCTTCTTTTCGCGTGCCTTTTTGCCCACGATTGTTGCGGCTTGCATTGGCGCGCTCATCCAGGACTGGCGCTTCGTGCGTCCCTACTACGACCTTGGCATCGACCATCGCGCCAGCCTCCTCACCTTCATCCTCTTCATGGTCATCTCCGTTGTGCTCGGTGCGCTTGTCGTGCGACTCGGCGAGGAGGCCGACGCTCACGACGCGTCTCGTAGGCGCACCGAGGCCCTGTTCGACCTCACGGGCAGCTTCTTTTATGCGCATGGCCTTGCCGAGACGGTCGACACGGCGCTCCAGAGCGTTGTGAGCCTCTTTGGGCGTTCATGCGCCATGTACCTGGCCGACCCGTTTGATTCCGAAAATACCGACCGCGCACGTCGCGACGCCACGGTCAACGTGGTGGAGGGCGACCTTGGCGAGGACACGTTCAACTCGCTTATCGAGAAGTACGTGGTGCACTGGGTGTTTGAAAACGGCTCCCGTGCCGGCGCTCTCACCGACTTTCACGAGCAGTCCGACATCATCTATC
This sequence comes from uncultured Coriobacteriales bacterium, assembly GCA_934654475.1. Classification (GTDB taxonomy): domain Bacteria; phylum Actinomycetota; class Coriobacteriia; order Coriobacteriales; family UMGS124; genus UMGS124. The sequence goes on along the minus strand of CAKUFZ010000025.1, from coordinate 20,965 downwards.
TGCCGCTCATTTCGCAGACAGGCATGGAGGGCGTGTTGGCCGTCGCCGTCAAGGGCAGCCACTTCACTGCCGACGACCTCGAATTCCTCGACGCCATCGCCGACCAAATCAAGCTCGCCCTCGAACGTCAGTCGCTTGCCGTCAAGCACCGTCGCGACCTGCGCGCCATGCACGCGACGCGCGTGCGCAGTGCCTTTGCCGACCTCATGCTGCGCGACGACTCCCTTTCCATTCAGACCGTCCATGCCCTGGGCGACGCGCTCCTGACGGTGCGCCCCGAATACGCCGTGCAGCGCGAGGCCCTCGAGCGCGCCGTGGCTGACGAGACCTCGCGCATGCAGATCATGCTCGACCGCGTGCAGGCGACCTTGTCCGCCGAGCCTCAGGCCCAGTGCGACCTGGCCGCCGAGGCGGCAGGCGTGGTGGACGTGCTCAAGAGTGGCCTGGCAGGCAAGGTGCTCCAGATGGTACCGGGCCAATCCACGCCTGTCATTGTGGCCGACGTGCCGCTTGTGCGCCTTGCGGTCACGCTCATCTTGGAATGTGCCTGCGGCTGCGTCGCCAAGGGTGGTGTCGTCGAGGTTTCCGTACGTGCCAATGAGACCGACGTCGTTCTCGTTGTACAGGACAACCGTCCCGAGGAGCTCTGCCCGCTTGATTTGGGTGCCTTTGAAAGCGCCCCCGCAGCCTCGGGCGTGGGCACCGAGTTTGTCTACGAGAAGAAGCGTGCAGCCCTTTTGCGCAACGCCTTGCTCGATAGGCCTCGCATCGAGGAGAACGACAAGGCCCCGATCGAGGTGCTCCTGCAGGCCATGTGCCTGCCTGTTGAGGCAGGCCGCTCAGAGTCGAACCGCGAGGCCGGCCTCAACCGCCAGCGCGTCATGCGCCTTGACAGGCTCATGTATGGCCTCTATGTAGCGGCGCTTGCCGTGTATGCCCACGGGGGTACCATCAAGCAACGCAAACGCCTGGGCGGCGGCGTCGTTCTCACCATGACCTTGCCGCGCGGCTGACGCGCCTGCCCTCGATTTTTCTGATCCACCCAACGTTGTACCGAAAGGGGGACCCGCGATGAGCATGGTTCCTGCTTCTGAAGACTTTGAACGCCTGGCCGTGCGCTGGGCGTCCTCCACGGCGGCAAAGGAGTACCCCAACCTTGTCGCCATGCTCTCGGCTTTTCCCGAGCGATATGCCAAGGACCGCGACGCCCTGCCGCAGACGGATGCCGACCGTGCCTTTGCCCTCGCCGGCCGTGCCGCCCAGATTTTTGACCACCAGGTCATTGAGGCGAAAACCCAAGACGACGTCAATCGCAGCACCGTAGAGGCCACTGCCATGGTCGACGAGGCCCTCAAGCTCGACCCTGCTTGCCATGACGCGCTGCGCATCCAGAAGAACCTCCAACGCCCCACGCGTCAGGAGATGCTCGACTTCCTTGTTGAGGGAGCCGAGCGCGTGCATGACGAGTGCGCCGAGCGAGCGCGTGCCGTGCATGCCATGCCCATGCAGGGTCACATGGGCATGGGGCCGTACATGAAGCCCTATCTGCGTTGGATGCTCGACATAGCCAACGAGCAGCTGAGCCTGGGACGCTACCGCGCCTCGCTCGAGGTCTGCCTCAAGATGCTCGATGCCGACCATGACGATGTTGCCGGGTTCAGGCAGGTGGCGGCCCTCGACTACGTGAAGCTTGAGGACGAGGTAGGCTTCCATGCGCTGCGCGAGCGCTATCCGGGCGACGACAACGCCTGGTTTGCCTTGACCGAGCTTTTCTTGGCCTACAAGCGCCGCGATTTCGAGGCGGCCGAGCGTGAGCTGCATGCCATCATGCGCACCTATCCCCAGGCTGGCGTCACCCTTGCCTACCAGGACGAACTGCCTGCCGGTCTCTTCGGCCACCTCGAGTACGCGGAGGGCAGCGACGACGAGCTGTTCATCGCGGTGAGCGAGGCGGCCGTCGTGCTCGATGAGAACTGCGGGGACTTCTCGAGCCCTCTGAGCTCATGGATATCGATGCATCCCGACGTGGAGGCGGCTCGTGTGCTGGAGGAGTCGCGTGCCCAGGCGGCACAGGAACAGGAAGGGGGGTCCCAGGCATGCTAGTTGCCGCAGAACTCACCGAGCGCCTTCTGCGCAAGGCGGTCAAGGACGACCCGAGCCTGGCCACCGACGCCGCTCGTATGGCAGACTTCACGCGCCAGGCGATGCGTTCGCCCGAGACCCTCGTGAAGGACGACGAGGACAAGGCGCTGCTCCTGCTTGAGAAGGCTGTGACACGTGCCCAGCGCGACATCGACGACGAGCTCGACGCGATGTATGGGACCGCCCCCGACGCGCCCCGCAAACCGCCCTCAAAGCTCCCTCAGACCCATGCGCTGCTCTCGCGTTGCATCGAGTGCGACCCGCACTGCTACGACGCACGCACGCTCGACGTCATCATCATGGCCGACACGTTCGAGCAGGCCATCGATGGGCTCAGCGAGCTTGAGGTCGAGGCCCGCCAGTGGTGCGAGCAGCGTTCGTCGCTCTACGACGATGCCGTGGCCGACCCGTGGGATGCCGTGTTCATGCGTCCTTACCTGCGCATGCGCGCCCGCAGGCTCGACTTGCTCGTGCAGGCGGCGTGCTATCGTCAGGCGCTCAGCCTGGCGTGCGAGATGCTCGACGAGGCTCCCGCCGACGGCCAGGGCGTGCGTCACACCGCCGCACTGCTGTACGCGCGCCTCGAGGACGAGGAGGGGCTCAACGCCCTCGATGTGCGCTACGGCCGGGAAGGCAGCTGCTGGATGCACATCGCGCGCAGCGTGCTGCTCTACAAGCTCGGCCGCCTGGATGCCGCCAAGCGCGCCCTCAACGGTCTTGCGCGCCTGTGCCCAGGGGCTGCGTTCTTCCTTGCCAGCCCCAGCTATGTGCCGCCGTATTTGCCCGACCGCCCCGTGTTCAAACCTGGAAGTGCCGACGAGTCGCTGCTTGCCTGCTATGAGGCCGATTTCTTGGTCGTCGACACGCCCGAGTTCGTCACATGGGCGTTGCAGCAGCCCAACTTTGCAGAGGCCGCCGACAAGTTCGGCAACGCACATGGTGGCGAGTACTAGTTCGCTTTGGCACAAGGTGGTATCCTGCAGGTCATTCGGGCAATTCTTGCCCGGTCGCAGGGCTTTAGCAGCGTTGCATATGCTATGGTAGCGCATGCTTTGTTTTGTTCGACGCGGGTGTCTCATGCGTTACTTCCTGTCTGGCATGAGCCGGGCGGGGTACACATAGGTTCACGCATGACTTGGACCTTTGGGTCCTTGAATGCGCGGTGCCTGCATCTACGTTGCGTTCTAATGGAGTACAGCATGGGGATAGGCCCCGTGCGGAATGGGAGAGAGCTCAATGGCAACTCAGGTTTCCGTCCACTACCGCGGCACGCTCGACGACGGCACGCAGTTCGACTGCAGCTACGACCGCAACGAGCCCATCACGTTCGTCGAGGGTGCCCACCAGGTCATCCCTGGCTTTGAGAAGACCGTCGCTGAGATGCAGCCCGGCGACAAGAAGACGGCTCGCTTCGAGCCCAAGGATGCCTACGGCGAGCGTGACGAGCGTCTCGTGCAGGCCATCCCCTGCGAGTCCGTGCCCAACTACGAGCAGCTTCCCGTGGGCCAGACCGTCTACTTCCGCAACCCTGCCGGCTATCCCATGCCTGCCCTGGTTGAGAAGATCGAGGACGGCAAGGTGTACCTCGACTTCAACCACAACCTCGCCGGCAAGGCTCTGACGTTCGAGCTCGAGCTCGTCAGCCGCGAGGAGGCTCCCGAGTCCTGCTGCGGCGGTTCCTGCAGCGATTGCGGCGGCGGCTGCTCCGGCTGCCACTAAGCCTCGGCTATACGACGCTGCAGCCTCTCTGCGGCGCTTACAGCGCGCTTATCCATGCCATGCAAAAGGGCCCGCATTGCGGGCCCTTTTTTGTGCATCGATATGGAGGAAGAGCAAGTCTCGCGACGCGCCCTCTAGTGGGCCAGCGATCGGCGTGCCGCCAGCGCGGCCTTGGTGAGCCCACAGAGCATGCCGTAGGGCATCACCTTGAAGGCGGCGCAGGCAAGCTTCATGTCGGGCGAAGTGACGACGCTGCCGCGACCCATCTGCACGGCGTGGATGGCCTTGCGCACCACACGGGCGACGTCTTCCGTGCCAAAGAAGAAGCCCATGCCCTTGGCCTCGTCGGAGCCCGCGCCGTCCCAGAAGCCCGTGCGCATTGCCTTGGGACATACGGCGCAGGCGTTGATGCCCGTGCCGCGCAGGTCCTCGTTGAGACCGTGCGTGAGGTCAAGCACAAAGCGCTTCGTCGCCGCATAGAGCGCCATGCCCGGAAGAGGCAGAAACGCCGCGATGGATGCCATGTTCACGATGCGCGAACCTGGCGTCATGTAGGGGAGGGTCGCCGAGGTGATGTCGGCAAGGGCCAGGCAGTTGAGCTCGACCATGCGGCGCACGGCCGAGCTGTCCATATCCTGGTAGCCCCCAAACCATCCCGATCCCGCGCTGTTGACGAGCCAGGCGACGTTCACGCCCTGTGCCGCCTGCTCCAGCTCCAACGCCATTTCCAGCTGGCGCGAGGCGCTGGTGTCGGTCAGGTCGAGCGCAAAGGCACGCACGGGCGTCTGGGCCGTCTCAGACAGCTGAGAGAGGCCTTCGGCACTGCGCGCAACCGCCCAGATCTCGTCGATAGAGCCATACAGCATCTCATCGAGCTGCCGTACAAACTCGCGGCCCACGCCCGAGGTGGCCCCCGTCACAATCGCGACGTTCTTCATGCGGCGCCCCCTACTTGCCCAGGGCGCGCTTGATGGCGATTCTCGTTCCGGCTTCCTCGAAGGCGTGCGCCAGCCTCCACAGCGTGTCGGCGTCGGTGTCGATCATGTGCAGGTGCAGTGCCCGACGACCCTTGGCCGAGAGGGTCTCCAGGTCGCCCTTGCTCTGCGCCACCTCAAGCTGGCCCAGGCTGTACTGGGTGCCGGGGACCTCGAGGTCGTTGACCTCGTTGCCCGAGAGAATGAGGAAGAGGCCGGTGTTCTCGCCGCCCTTCTGGAGCTGGCCGGTGGAGTGAAGGTAGCGAGGGCCGATCTCAAGCGAGCAGGGCACCCTCAGATGGCGCGCGAGCGTGTGGCGGATAACTTCCATGGGGCCGCGGCGCTCACCCGTGAAGGGGAGGAACGCGTTGACCGAAATCCAGCAGCCAGGCTCAACCAGGCTCATGAAGGCGTCGATCACCGAGTCCACGGAGCGCATCTGCGTGGGGTCGACGATGCCCGTCTGCGAGGCGAACTCGTCGGAGTACTCGGCGCACACCCAAGGCTCGGCCAGGCGATGCGTGCGGTCGGGCAAATGACCTGCGAGGATTGCCTTCGTGTTGGTCTTGGCGGCCTGCACGTCGGGCTGGTTGAAGGGCGGGACCTCCATGAGCCAGCCCATGAACGCGGTGGCGTACTCCCACAGCACGAAGTGGCGCCCGATGTCCATGGGGTCCTCGAGCATGTAGGAGCGTTGCGGCACGTTGGGCGAGAGCATCGAAGCCTCGCGGTCGAACGTGGAGTCGGCGTTGGTGTGGTACACCACCACGGGGTGCATGGGCTGATGGTGGTTGAGCAGGTTGACGTCAATCTCGATGTGAGGCACGACGCCCTTGCCGTCCTTGCCGAGGCTCTCCGCGATGAGCTGCTCCATCCACAGGCCGAAGACACGGCCGGGCTGGGGCGAGATGTAGGTGAAGCAGTTGGCCGAGGCAGGGGAGAGGTTCGTGATGAGGAAGCTCGCGAGCTGCACGGCGGGGTTGTTCAGGCTGTCCTGGGAGCACATGCGCTCCATCTCGGCGGCGCGGGCCACCATGTCGCGCACGTCCAGGCCGCACAGGGCCGCCGGCACCAGGCCGAAGACCGACAGCGCCGAGAAGCGCCCGCCCACGGTGGGCTCGCCGAGGAACACGCCGCGGAAGGAGCGCTCGCGGGCGAGCTTCTCCAGGTCGCTGCCCGGGTCGGTGATGGCCACGAAGTGCTTGCCGGCCTCCTGCTCGCCGAGCTCGCGGACAACATCCTCCCAGATGACGTGGTACAGCGAGAGCGTCTCGAGCGTGCCGCCCGACTTGCTCGACACGATGAAGATGGCATGCGCGTAGTCCACACCGTGCAGGATCTGCCTCACGTACACGGGCGACAGGGAGTCGAGCGTGGAGAAGCGCACGCGGGGGTGCAGGGCGGCGCAGAGCTTCGTGATGGTCATGGGCGCCTGAGAGCTGCCGCCCTCGCCGAGAAGACCCACGTAGTTGATGTCGTCGTCGGCCACGCCGCGGGCGAACTCCTCGATCTGGTCAATCGGGGTGGGAGGGTTGCTTGCCAGGTCGGTCCAACCCATGAAGTTGCGCGCACTGTCCAGGGCAACATCGCTGAAGTCATACAGCGTGCTGTCCTTGACGTGCATACGGGAGGGCACGTGCTCTGCGACGAGTCTCTCGGCAGGGCATGGTGCCTGTGCGATGTTCTTACGAGTCACGACAGACTCTCCAATCAAGGTCGTCGAACATGGCCTCGGTAGTTTCGGGCCAGGCATGGGGAAATGCTAGCAGATACGGGGGAGCTGCTCTCCCACAAGCATGTCGAGAATGCGTGTGGAGCCGAACGCGGTCTTCAGGCGGACGGTGTGGCCGCCCTCGCAGGCGGGCTCGCACACCTCGCCGATGATCGCGGCGTTCTCGCCATAGCGGCTTGCGCGCATGGCGGCAAGCGCGGCATCGGCCTCGTCGGCGGGCACGACGGCCACCATCTTGCCCTCGTTGGCTACCTGGAACACGTCGTAGCCGAGCATCTCGCAGGCGCCGCGCACCTCGTCGCGCACGGGCACGTCGTCCTCGGCCACCACGATGTCCACGCCGCTGGCCTCGGCGAACTCGTTGAGCGTGGAGGCAAGGCCGCCGCGCGTGGGGTCGCGGAAGGCGCGCGTGTGAGGCGCCGCCTCAAGCACGGCGGCGATGAGGTGGTTGAGCGGCGCCGCGTCGGTGGTGAGGGTGGTGGAGAAGGCAAGGCCCTCGCGCTGCGAGATGATGCAGATGCCGTGGTCGCCCAGGGTGCCGGAGACGAGCACCTTGTCGCCGGGCTTGCAGTTGCGTCCCGACAGGTTGACGCCGGCCGGCACGAGGCCCACGCCTGCGGTGTTGATGAACACGCCGTCGGCATGGCCGCGCTCGACGACCTTCGTGTCGCCGGTCACGATGGACACGCCCGCCTCGGCGGCCGTCTGCGCCATCGTGCGCACAATCTGGCGCAGCTTGTCCATGGGATAGCCCTCTTCGAGCACGAAGCCGCAGGAGAGGTACTTCACCTGGGCGCCCGAGGTGGCCACGTCGTTGACCGTGCCGCACACGGCAAGGCGGCCGATGTCTCCGCCGGGGAAGAACTGGGGCGTCACCACGAACGAGTCGGTGCTCATGGCGATGCGCTCGCCTCCCAGGGGCACGACGCCCGCGTCGTCGCCGGGAAGGGCGGCCTCGTCGGAGAACTCGTCAAGGAACAGGTCGTCGATGAGACGCTTCATCATCGCGCCGCCCGAGCCATGGCCCAGACGTACCTCGGTGTCTTTCTGCATGTCGCTTGGATGCCTTTCTCGTAAGGTGCGGCCGCGGTCTGGCCCGGCCGATTAGTTGTGTTCGCGGTACCTGTAGTACGCGGCGCACGAGCCCTCGCTGGAGACCATGCACGGGCCCGTGGGCTGCTCAGGGTTGCAGGCGCGGCCGAACAGGGGGCACTGGTCGGGCGTGATGATGCCGCGCAGCACGTCGCCGCAGCGGCAGCCGCGCGTCTCGCGGGTGGGCTCCACCTCGGGGGAGAAGGTCTTCATCGCGTCGTGCGCCGCATAGGCGCCCTTGAGGCGCAGGCCGCTCATGGGAATGGGGCCCAGGCCGCGCCACACGGCGTCGCAGGGCTCGAAGACGTCCTCGATGACCTTCTTGGCCGCAAGGTTGCCGCAGTTGTCGACGCCGCGCCCGTAGGCGTTCTCGATACGCGGGGTGCCCTCGGCCACCATGGCCACCAGGCGCGCCACGCCCGAGAGGATGTCCACCGGCTCGAAGCCCGTGACCACGCCGGGCGTCTTGAAGTCGCGCGCAAGGAACTCGTAGGGAGCCAGGCCGGTCACGGTGGAGACGTGGCCGGGCAGGATGAAGCCGTCCACGCGCGTGTCGGGGTCGTTGGCGATGGCGGCCAGCGCCGGCGCCGTGGACTTGTGCGCGCAGTAGAGGTAGAAGTTGGACAGGCCCTCCTCGCAGGCCATCTGCACGGCCGAGCCCACCACGGGCGTCGTCGTCTCAAAGCCCACGCCGATGAAGATGACGGGGCGCGTGGGGTTCTTGCGTGCGATGTCGAGCGCGTCGAGGGGGCCGTACACCACGCGCACGTCGGCGCCCTGGGCCTTCTCGGCCCCCAGCGTGGTGGTGCTGCCGGGCACGCGGATCATGTCGCCGAACGTAGCCACGATGGCGTCGGGCACGCGGGTCATGGCGATGGCGCAGTCGATGTCGTGGTTGGACGTCACGCACACCGGGCACCCCGGGCCAGAGAGGAGCTTGAGCCCCTCGGGCATGGCGCTGCGCAGGCCGTAGCGCCCGATGCTCACCGTGTGGGTGCCGCAGACCTCCATGAGGTTGATGGTGCGGCCCTTGCAAATCTTGCCGATGAGCTCGATGAGCTCGTGGGCGAGTTTGGGGTCGCGGAACTGCTTGAGGTCCATGCGCACCTCCTAGGCGCACGTGGCGCAGGAATCCTGCGCCTCATCGGGGGTGGGCACCTCGTCGCCAAGAAGGTCGGGCATCTCCTCGAGCAGCGCGAGCGTCTCGCGGGCGTCCTGCTCTTCGATGCGCTGGATGGCAAAACCTGCATGCACGAGCACGAAGTCGCCCACCTTGGCGTCGGGCACGAGGCGCACCGAGCAGGGCCTCGTCACGCCCATGACGCTGACCTGGGCCATGCCGTTGTCGTCCAGAGAGGTGATTTGAGAAGGAACTGCCAGGCACATGGTGCTACTCCTGTTCGTTTGCTTGGTTGAGAATGGCGGATGCCATGCGGGCGCGGGCCACGGCGGCCTGCCCGTAGGAGATGCCGCCATCGTTGAGGGGCAGGCTGGTGGGCAGGTACACCTTGAGGTGCGACGCCTCCAGGGAGCGCTTCACCAGCTCGCACACGATGCGGTTGGAGAAGACGCCGCCGCCCAGGGCCGCCTTGGTGAGGCCTGCGGCATGGGCAACGCCGGCGGCGACGTCGGCCACGCTTGCGGCAAAGCCCTCGTGGAAGCGCCTGGCCAGGACCTGCACGTCAACGCCTGCCTCCAGGTCTTCCAGAAGGTTGGCGAGCATTGCGCCGGGGTCGAGCACGAGCGACTCGTCCTGCTCGCCGTGGCTGTCAGCCTCGTTGGCGTGGCGGATGGTGAGCCTGTAGCGTGCGACCTCGTCGGGCGTGCAGGCCGGGGCGTGCGAGGCCGCCGCCTCAAGCAGGCATGCCGGCTCGCCGTCGTAGCCCGCCACGTCCACAAGGCCCAGGATGGCGGCGATCGCGTCGAACAGCCTGCCTGCCGAGCTCGTCAGGGGGCAGTTGAGGTCGCGGGCGATCATCTGAAGCACGACCGGTCCCTCGACGCCCATCTTGTTGGCCAGGTTGTGGGCGCAGGCGCTGTCGCCAAGACCTGCCTGGGCAAGCAGCGCGTAGGCGTTGCGCAGGGGCTTGCGCACGGCGGCGGCGCCTCCGGGCAGGGGCCAGTAGGCGATGTGGGCCGCGCGGGTGAAGTCGACCTGGTCGCACACCATGACCTCGCCGCCCCAGATGCGTCCGTCGGGGCCGTAGCCGGTCCCGTCGAGGGCGACGCCCACCACATGGTCCCACACGCCTGCCTGTGCCAGCGTCGAGGCGATGTGGGCATGGTGGTGCTGCACCTCGCACAGGGGCAGGCCCTCCTTGTCGGCCAGGTCGCGGGCCCATTTGCTCGAGAGGTACTCGGGATGCATGTCGCAGGCCAGGACCTTGGGGGCAAGGCCGAAAAGCCCCTCGTACTTGCCGAGCGTACGGCGCCAGGCGTCGAACGAGTCGGCGTTCTCCAAATCGCCCAGGTGCTGGCTGACGAAGGCCTCCTCGCCGCGCGTGAGGCAGAATGTCGCCTTCTGCTCGGGGCCGCAGGCAAGCACGCAGGGCAGGCTCGCGCCGCTCGGGTCGATGCCGGGCGGATTGGGGAGCTTCACGGGCGTGGGGGCGATGCCGCGTGCCCGGCGCACGACCTGCGTGCGGCCGCCCTCCACGCGCACGACCGAGTCGTCGTAGCGAGCCAAGATGGGGCGGTTGTTGCCCAGCCAGGCGTTGGCCACGTCGATGAGGCGCGACACGGCCACCTGGTCGTCGCAGATGATGGGCTCGTCGGCGAGGTTGCCGCTCGTCATCACCAGGGGCGTCCCCACGGCGCGCAGCAGCAGGTGCTGCAGGGGCGTGTAGGGAAGCATGGCGCCCAGCTCGGGCAGGTCGCCCGCCACGCTCGGCGCAATCGCCAGATTCTCCGGCACGCTCGTCGCATCCTTGCGGCGCAGCAGCACGATGGGGGTGCGGGGGCTTGTGAGCTGGGCGCGTTCGGCGTCGCTCACCTCGCACACTTGGCGCAGGGCGTTGAGGTCGGCAAACATCACGGCCAGCGGCTTGGTGGGGCGGTGCTTGCGCTCGCGCAGCTGTCGTACGGCTGCCTCGTTGCGTGCGTCGCAGGCAAGGTGGAAGCCGCCCAGGCCCTTGACGGCCACGATGCCGCCGTCTTGGAGCATCTGCGCCGCCCGGGCGACGATGTCGTCCGACGTCGCGAGGTCGCTTCCGCGCAGCACGCACCCCGGTTCTTCGGCGGTGCGCCAGGTGAGCTGCGGTCCGCAGGTGAAGCACGCGTCGGGCTGGGCATGGAAGCGCCTGTCGGCCGGGTCGGCGTACTCATGGGCGCACGCCGGGCACATCGCGAACCCCGCCATGGACGTGCGAGGACGGTCGTAGGGGAGCTCGTCGATGATGGTGAAGCGTGGCCCGCAGTTGGTGCAGTTGATAAACGGGTAGTGGTACCTGCGGTTTTCTGGATCAAAAAGCTCACGCAGGCAGTCGGGGCATGTGGCGATGTCGGGGCTCACGAGCGTCGTGAGGTCCTCCTGGGCCGAGCTTTCCACAATGCGGAAGTCGCTGCCGGGCACTCCGCCCGCCATCCGCAGCTCCTCATGGGAGCCGGCGGGCGCGATATGGCCGTCGTCGAGGGAGTCGACGTGCACGGTGTCCACGCGTGCGGCTGCCGGGTGTTGGGTGGAGAGGGTGAGCACAAAGCGGTCGAGCGCCGCGGGGTCGCCCTTTGCCTCGATGTGCACGCCGTCGCTGGAGTTCTTCACCCAACCGGCGAGTCCCAGCGAGGTGGCGAGCTTCCACACGAAGGGGCGATAGCCCACGCCCTGCACGATGCCGCTCACATGTACGTGTATCCGCGCCACGTCAGCCCCCGATCCTCGACAGGGTCGCCACCACGGTCAGCTTGCAGTGTGAGACCCCCTTGATGCCGGCGAGGCAGTCGGAGAGCTCCTTCACCTTGTAGCCCAGGCCGCGCACGGCGATGGTTTCCATGCAACCGCCCTGCTCAAGGTGGACATGCGTGGAGGAGACGACCTCGTCGGGGTAGTTGGACTCCACGCTGGCAATCTTGGACATGAGTTCGGGGACGCGCAGGTCGTACACGAGCGTGATGGAGCCCACGACCGGCGCCGCCGGGTCCTCGAGCTCCTCGTTGACCAAGGCATCGCGTATGAGGTTGCGGATTGCCTCGGAACGGTTCACCAAAAGGCCGCGCTGGGCGGTGTAACGGTCGAACTCGTCGAGGAGCAGCGCTGGCATGGCGACGCTGAAGCGCACGAGGTCGCTAGACATGTCTTGATCCTCCGTTGATGGCTCATCGCGGGCAGAGAGTGAAAAAGCCGCGTAATCGTAGCACTATCCTTTGTAGGCGAGGTGGGGTTCTCGATGCCCGAGCCTCCCGTACAAAAAAGTCTTCATGCCACTCGCCGTGAATTTTTGTGGGGTACTTGTGCATGGGGAGAATCATGCTACCCTACCCGCCGTTGACGGCTGCGATGTATGGAGGCACTGCAGCCGGGAATACGGGCTACCGTGTTCAGAAAGTATTTGCGGGCCCTGTGCCCGTTGAGAGAGGAGAGACTCATGCCTTACCCCATTATCGACACTGACGAGTGCATCGGCTGCGGCGCCTGCGTTGACGTGTGCGTCACGGGCGCCATCGAGATCGACGACGGCTTCTGCACCGTCGTCGACGAGTCCGAGTGCAAGGGCTGCGGCGAGTGCCAGGAGGAGTGTCCTGTCAACGCCATCACCGAGATTTGCGACGACGACGACTAATGGTGTGATGCGGAACCTGATGCGCTGCGTTCCACAGGTGCTCACGTACATCTAGTACGCATCGCACCTGTGCGCCTTGCGCATCAGAACCCGCGTTTGCGAGGGGCGGAACCTCGTCCGCTGCGTTCCCGGGAGGCTCACGCGCGGTGCGCACCTTTGGTGTACGTCCAGTACGCATCGCTTCCCGGCGCCTTGCGGACGAGAACCCGCTTTTAGTGGGGCGGAACCTTGCGTGTTGTGCGGGGGCCGCGTTTTGGTGGGAGAAACCTGGTCTGCTAGAGTTGGTGGGCCTAACGAGGAGAGGAAGATTCATGCATCCTGTTATCACTGCTTCTGACTGCATCGGCTGCGGCGCTTGCATCGACGCATGCCCCGCCGGCGTCATCGAGCTCCAGGACAACGTTTGCACCGTCGTCAACGAGGGCGACTGCATCGGCTGCGCCAACTGCCAGGACGAGTGCCCGGTCGGCGCCATCACCGAGATCGCCGAGTAACTTCGACTTTCTAGGACAGCTGCACCACCCAAAGGCCGCCCGGGCAACCGAGCGGCCTTTTTGTATCTCACAAACGAACCCTGCGCACCGGGTTCCGCCCGCCAAAAAGCGGGTTCTGGCCTGCAAGGCGTCGGGAGGCGATGCGCCAGGTTCCGCCCACTAAAACGCAGGTTCTGATGCGCAAGGCGCGCGGAGCCGCAGCGTACACATGGCAGCGTATCAGGTTCTGCCTATAAAAACGCGGGTTCTCGTCCGCAAGGCGCGCGGGGCCGCAGCGTACACATGGTACGTAAGGTCCCGCGGAACGCAGCGGACGAGGTTCCGCATCCCTATAAAGGGGAGGGGAGAGGGGGGAGCTGGCGAAGTCGACGCCACATCTCTTTCTTCCCGTCTTGGCTGGCCAAGGCTGCCTCGAAGCCTCCCATTGCCAAGACGCGCCGGCCGAACACGCGCTCGACCTTGCCTGCCGGCAGCGGCTCTGGCAGTCCCCAGGCAAGGGCCAGGTTGCGGGCGGCGGGGGAGTCGAGCGCCACGACGCACTCTGGGTCGAACACTTCCACCGCCACGGCCAGGTCGGCCGGGTCGGCCTGGGGAAAGCCGTCCTGTCCTAAAAACGTCGCGAGGCCAGCCCAGTCGCTCTCTTTCCAGCCCAGCCGCGCAAGCCCCGCCCGCAGGGCCTCGCCGTCGGCGCCGGACAGCAAGTCGCCGCCGCCCGCCTCTGCCGGGCCGGGCCTTCCCTTCACGAGCAGCACGCGGCAAAACGCGTTGCCCGATGTGACGAACCCTTCCTCGGCGAGGCTTTCGAGTTCGTCGTTTGTTCGCTCCATGTAGATGACCTCCACATTGGCTTCGGGCAGTCTTGTGCCTTGTGCCTGCGCTTTTGTTCCGTTTCCCATGGTTTGATATCCTTTCAGAATCACAATCAAAAAATGTTATATGAAGAGACTTAGATTTTGTATGCCTCAGCAGTAAACGGGATATAATGCCTCTCGATCAAGGAAGGGTAACCCCACCGGAGAAGCGGTGGAAGAGGCCCGCCATCTACTGAAGAGAGGTTACATCATGAGCAAGGTTATCGGTATCGACCTCGGCACCACCAACTCCTGCGTCGCTGTTCTTGAGGGCGGCCAGCCCACCGTCATCGTCAACGCCGAGGGCGATCGCACCACCCCCTCTGTCGTGAGCTTCCGCGCCAGCGGCGACCGCGTCGTCGGCAAGCCGGCTAAGAACGCCGCTGTCACCGAGCCCAAGAACACCGTCGCGTCCATCAAGCGTTTCATGGGCCGCGCCTACAACGAGGTCGGCAGCGAGCTGAAGGGCATCGCCTACGACGTCACCTCCGGCCAGGGCGGCCGTTGCGTCGTGAAGATCGACGGCAACGAGTATACCCCCGAGCAGGTCAGCGCCATGACCCTGGGCAAGCTGAAGGCTGACGCCGAGAAGTACCTCGGCGAGCCCGTCACCCAGGCCGTCATCACCGTCCCCGCCTACTTCAACGACGCCCAGCGTCAGGCCACCAAGGACGCCGGCAAGATTGCCGGCCTCGAGGTCCTGCGTATCGTCAACGAGCCTACGGCTGCTGCTCTTGCCTACGGCTTCGACAAGGAGGACGCCGACGAGAAGGTCCTCGTCTTCGACCTGGGCGGCGGCACCTTCGACGTCTCGCTGCTTGAGATCGCCGACGGCGTCTTCCAGGTTCTTGCCACCAACGGCGACAACCACCTGGGCGGCGACGACTGGGACCAGCGCGTCATCGACTGGATGGCCGACAAGTTCAAGGCTGAGAACGGCATCGACCTGCGTCAGGACCCGATGAGCCTGCAGCGTCTGAAGGAGGCTGCCGAGAACGCCAAGAAGGAGCTCTCCAGCGCCCAGCAGACCACCGTCAACCTGCCCTTCATCACCGCCGTCAACGGTGTGCCGAAGCACCTCAACTACACGCTGACCCGCGCTGAGTTCGAGCGCTCCACGCACGACCTGCTCGAGCGCTGCAAGGCCCCTGTCCAGCAGGTTCTGCGCGACGCCGGCCTGCAGATCTCCGAGATCGACCAGGTCATCCTCGTCGGTGGCTCTACGCGTATGCCCGCCGTGCAGGAGCTCGTCAAGAAGATGACGGGCAAGCAGCCCAACATGAGCGTCAACCCCGACGAGGTCGTGGCTGTGGGCGCTGCCATTCAGGGCGGCATCCTGAACAACGACCTCGACGCCGATCACGGCGGAATCCTGCTGCTCGACGTCACGCCCCTGTCCCTGGGCGTCGAGACCATGGGCGGCGTCATGACCAAGATGATCGACCGCAACACCACGATCCCGACCTCCAAGACCGAGATCTACTCCACGGCTGCCGACAACCAGACCTCCGTTGAGATCAACGTCCTGCAGGGCGAGCGCGAGATGGCTCGTGACAACAAGTCGCTCGGCCGCTTCCAGCTCTCCGGCATCCCCGCTGCCCGTCGTGGCGTGCCTCAGATCGAGGTCACCTTCGACATCGACGCCAACGGCATCGTCAAGGTTTCCGCTAAGGACCTGGGCACCGGCAAGCAGCAGCAGATCACCATTTCCGGCTCCACGGCCCTGTCCGACGACGAGGTCAAGCGCATGGTGAAGGACGCCGAGGCTCACGCCGAGGAGGACAAGCGCCAGAAGGACGAGGTCGAGACCCGCAACCAGACCGACTCGCTGGTCTACGCTACCGAGCAGACCATCGCCGAGCTGGGCGACAAGGTTCCCGCCGACACGAAGTCCGAGGTCGAGGCTGCCATCGCCAAGGCCAAGGAGGCCCTGAACGGCACCGACATCGACGCCATCCGCACCGCCGGCGAGGAGCTGCGCACCGCTTCCTACAAGCTCGCTGAGGTCGCTTACGGCGACGCCCAGGGTGCCGCCGCTGCCGGCCAGGCTGGCGCTGCAGGCGCTTCTGCCGCTAACGACGACGTGGTCGATGCCGACTACGAGGTCGTCGACGATGACAAGCAGGGCAAGTAATGATGCCCGCCGACGGAAACAAGCCCGAGACTCAGGGTGCCGACGAGGCGCTCCCCGTTGAGGAGATGCCCGTTGAGGCCCAGGTCATCGAGGCTGATGAGCAAGACGGCCAGCAGGTAGACGAGCAGGCCGTTGCCGACGCGGTCGACGAGGTCTTCTCGATGGCAGACATCGAGAAGGCGCGCGCCGACGCCGCTGCCGCCAACGACAAGTTCCTGCGTCTGCAGGCCGAGTGGGACAACTTCCGCAAGCGCACTGCACGCGAGCGTGAGGATGAGAAGGCTCGCGCCACGGAGGACCTCGTCATGAAGCTCCTCCCTGTGGTCGACGACATGGAGCGTTCTCTTGACCACGCCGCCCAGTCCAACCCGGAAGGCGCGTACGGCGAGTTCGTGAGCGGCGTTCGTGCCGTGTACGACAAGCTTATCGACGCCCTGCATCGCTCGGGCGTTGAGGCCATCGACCCGGCTGGCAAGCCGTTCGATATGAACGACCACCAGGCCATCGCCCAGGTGCCCGACCCCACGGTGCCCGACAACACCGTGAAGGACGTGTACCAGAAGGGGTATCGTATGGGCGGACGCGTCATCCGCACCGCGATGGTCACGGTTGCCAAGGGCGGCCCGGCCCAACCTGCAGCTACCGAGGAGTAGCGCAAGGCCGCAAGGCGTTGCGCTTCCAAGGAGACGCACCAACGTAGACGAGCAAAGGCCGCGCCGGAGAGTTCTTCCGACGCGGCCTTTGTCAAGCTCAAGAGGCATTTCCAAAGGCGCCCTGATGCCTGCGCGAGGCCGCGCATCAGGTTCCGCTTCATTCTTCTGGAAGGAGGGTGTTCTTCAACATGGCATCGACTCAGAAGACCTTATACGAAGTTCTGGGCGTCGACGAAAAGGCATCCGACGACGAAATCAAGAAGGCGTTCCGCAAGCTTGCCGTGAAGCTTCACCCTGACGCAGGCGGAGACGAAGAGGAGTTCAAGCAGGTCAGCCAGGCCTACGAGGTCCTCTCCGACTCCAAAAAGCGTGCGGAGTACGACAAGGCGCTCAAGTACGGCGCGTTCATGGGCGGAAACCCCGGCGCCGGCGGCAGCTACAGCTACACGGGCGGGACGGGCATGGACTGGCAGTCCATCATCGACTCCATCCTGCATGGCGAGGGCGCCTTTGGCACCGAGTGGGATCCACAGACCACCGGTTTCGGTGGGTTCAACGGCTGGGGCCAGCCCCGTCCGCAGCGCGGCGGCGACCTGACCATGAGCGTGGAGGTCTCGTTCAAGGAGGCCCTGGAGGGTGTCTCGCGCAAAGTGAGCTATCGCATTCCCTCCACGGGCACGACCGAGACGCTCACCGTCAAGATTCCCGCAGGTGCCGTCGACGGCGGCAAGCTGCGTTACCGCGAGCGCGGCGAGTATGGCTCGCAGGGCGGAGCCCGCGGCGACCTCGTGGTGACCACGCGCGTGGCGGCGCATCCCTTCTACACCCGCGACGGGGCCGACATCCATATGGACCTGCCTGTGAGCGTGTACGAGGCGTGCCTGGGCGCCGAGGTCGTTGTGCCCGCCCCCAATGGCAAGGACCTCAAGCTCAAGATTCCTGCCGGCACCCAGCCTGGCAAGGTCTTCAGGTTCAAGGGCATGGGCGCCCCCGACGTGAAGCACAAGGGCTCGACCGGCTCCTTCTACGTGAAGATTGCCATCGCCGTGCCCCGCGACCTGACCGATGAGGAGCGCGAGACGCTCGAGCGCCTGCGCGACCATGACAAGCGTGACCCTCGCGGCGCGCTCAAGGATAAGAGGTAATCCAAGATGCCCTCGAGAAACGACGACGAGAGAAACCGCCCGCTGTACATGATCTCGGTTGCCGCCGAGCTCACCGGCATGCATCCCCAGACCCTGCGCATCTATGAGAGCAAGGGTCTGGTGAACCCGCGCCGCAGCTCGGGCAACACGCGCCTGTACTCGCAGGCCGACATCGAGCGGCTCGACCTCATCGGCCGTCTGACCGACGAGGGCATCAACCTTGCCGGCGTTGTGCGCATCCTCGACATGAAGACCCAGATGGATGAGCGCGACGCCGAGATAGAGCAGTTGCGCGCCGAGATCAAGGAGCTGCGCGAGCAGGTCCACGAGTATCGGATGCGTGAGACCATCACCGCCCTCATGCCGTATGCCGAGGGCGGCAAGAGCCCGCTGGCGCTGCTGGCGGGAGTGTCCGACCTTGAGAAGAAGGACATGGGCACCGAGAAGGATGGGTGACACATATGAGGATTGACAAATTCGCAATGACCGCCCAGGCCGCTTTGCAGGAAGCCGTGGGCGTTGCCTCCGACATGGAGGCTTCAGAAGTTACAAGCCTTCACCTTCTGAAGGCCCTGCTTGAGAGCTCCGAGCGCAACCTCGATGCCATCATCGAGCGTGTGGGCGCCGACCCCGCCCAGCTCAAGGCCGTCGTTGACGAGAAGCTGGCAAGCCAGCCCCGCGTGAGCGGCGGCTCCCAGGCCGGCATGAGCCAGGGGCTCATGCACGTGCTCGACGCCTCGCAGAAGCTCGCTTCGAAGATGGGCGACTCGTTTGCCACCACCGAGCACCTGCTTATCGCGCTTGCAGGCGACAAGGGTGACGCCGGGCGTATCCTGAACGACGCCGGTGTGACGGCCAAGCGCGTGCAGGACGCCTATGAGCAGCTCCGTGGCGACTCGCGCGTGACCGATGCCGAGAGCAAGCCCCAGTTTGAGGCGCTCAAGCAGTATGGTCGCAACCTGACCGACCTGGCCCGCGAGGGCAAGCTCGACCCGGTCATCGGCCGTGTCGAGGAGATTCGTCACACGGTGCAGGTGCTTTCGCGCCGCACGAAGAACAACCCCGTGCTCATCGGTGAGCCCGGTACCGGCAAGACGGCTATCGTCGAGGGTCTTGCGCAGCGCATCGTCGCCGGCGACGTGCCTTCGACCCTACGTGACCGCGAGCTCATCGAGCTCGATATGAGCGCCATGGTGGCAGGCGCCAAATACCGTGGCGAGTTCGAGGACCGCCTGAAGGCCGTGCTCAAGGAGGTCGCGGCGGCCGGTGGCAACGTCATCCTGTTCATCGATGAGCTGCACACCATCGTGGGCGCCGGCGCCTCGGGCGGCTCCATGGATGCCTCCAACATCCTGAAGCCCGCGCTTGCCCGCGGCGAGCTGCACGCCATCGGCGCCACGACGCTTGACGAGTACCGCAAGTACATCGAGAAGGACGCGGCTCTTGCCAGGCGTTTCCAGCCCGTCATGGTCGACCAGCCCACGGTGGAGGACACCATCTCCATCCTGCGCGGCATCAAGGAGAAGTACGAGATCCACCACGGCGTGCGCATCACCGACTCTGCGCTTGTGGCCGCAGCCCAGCTCTCCGACCGCTACATCACCGACCGTTTCCTGCCCGACAAGGCAATCGACCTGGTCGATGAGGCCGGCAGCCGCCTGAGGATGGAGCTCGACTCCATGCCCAGCGACATCGACGCCCAGGAGCGTCAGCTTACTCAGATGCAGATCGAGGAGCAGGCGCTCATGAAGGAGGACGACGAGGCCAGCGCCGAGCGTCTGCAGACCCTGCGCCATGAGATTGCCGACGCCCGCGAGAAGCTCGACGCCGCCAAGGCTGCCTGGCAGAACGAGAAGGGCATCATCGACCTGGTGCAGCAGCTCAAGAGCCAGATTGACGAAGCCCGCAGCGAAGAAGAGCGCGCCACGCGTTCCGGCGACCTCATGCGTGCCTCCGAGCTGCGCTACTCCACGATCCCCAAGCTGGAGGCCGACTACCGCGACGCCGAGCAGCGCCTGCGCGCCAAGCAGGAGGCCGGCGCCAACCTCAAGGAGGAGGTCACCGCAGACGAGATCGCCGCTGTGGTGAGCGCCTGGACGGGCGTGCCCGTGTCGAAGATGATGCAAGGCGACATGGAGAAGCTCCGTCACCTCGAGGAACACCTCAAGGAGCGTGTCATCGGTCAGGACGAGGCCGTCCACGCCGTGGCGAGCGCCGTGCGTCGTTCTCGTGCGGGCCTGTCTGACCCCGACCGTCCCCTGGGCAGCTTCCTGTTCATGGGCCCCACCGGCGTCGGCAAGACCGAGCTGGCAAAGGCGCTGGCAGAAGCCTTGTTCGATGACGAGCGCGCCATGGTGCGTATCGACATGAGCGAGTACATGGAGAAGTTCAGCGTGCAGCGCCTCATCGGTGCCCCTCCGGGATACGTGGGCTACGACGAGGGCGGCCAGCTCACCGAGGCCGTGCGTCGTCATCCCTACACCGTGGTGCTGCTTGACGAGCTTGAGAAGGCACACCCCGACGTCTTCAACGTGCTGCTCCAGGTGCTCGACGACGGCAGGCTTACCGACGGCCAGGGCCGTGTGGTGAGCTTCAAGAACGCCATCATCATCATGACGAGCAACCTGGGTTCCCAGTTCATCCTGGAGACCACGGGCAAAGAAGAGCTGCAGGGCAAGATGCAGGAGGTGCTCAAGCAGGCCTTCCGCCCGGAGTTCGTCAACCGTATCGACGATGTGGTGTACTTCAACTCGCTGGGCTACGCCGACATCGAGCGCATTGTCGACCTGCAGCTTGACGACGTGCGCGCCCGCCTTGCTCGCGAGCGTCTCAGCATGACCGTGACGCCCAGCGCCATGGACGCCCTCAGTCTGGGCGGCCTCGACCCGGCGTTCGGCGCCCGTCCGCTGCGTCGTCTCATCCAGAACAAGGTGGTCGACGGCATCGCGAACCTCATCATCGACGGCAAGCTCTCTGAGAACGACGTGGTGCGCGTCGACGTCGACAACGACGGCAACATCGTGGTCGAGAAGGACGAGGAGGCCTCGGCCAAGGCTCGTGCGCAGAGGGCGGCCAGCCCCGAAGACGTCCCCGTCGAACCCGACTCAGTCGAGTAGAGCGTTGCAGAACCTCACGCGCCGCGTTCTCCACGGGACTTGTCGCGAAGAACGCTCCATGCACGGAGCCTCATGTACTCCAGTAGGCCAAAGGCCCGCACCGCGCACATCGGCTCCGTGCGCCTTGCGCGTGAGAAC
>CAKUFZ010000024.1 GCA_934654475.1 uncultured Coriobacteriales bacterium | reverse complement strand
CTCATGTACTCCAGTAGGCCAAAGGCCCGCACCGCGCACATCGGCTCCGTGCGCCTTGCGCGTGAGAACCTGCATTTTGGAGTGATGCAGAACCTGGCCTGCTGCGTTCTCCACGGGACTTGTCGCGAAGAACGCTCCATGCGCGATGCCTAGAGTACTCCAGTAGGCCAGGGGTCCGCACCGCGCACATCGGCTCCGTGCGCCTTGCGCCTGAGAACCTGCGTTTTAGAGGATGCAGAACTTGCGCTTTTAAGTGCGGTGTTTGAGAGATAGATTGCGGGGCGCTGCTTAGGAGTGTGCGGGCGGCGCCCCGCTTTGGTATGGTGCGTGAGTATGACTTTGATGTACAGAAAGGGGCCCCATGGCCGAGACTGACGAAACAGCAGTGCGCCCGGACGACGGCCGTACGCCTGACGAGCGTGCGCGCTCTTTGGAGCCCATGCTGACCGATTCCGGTGTGCGCGTGCGTAAGAGCGCCGTCGTGGCCCTGGGGCGCATCAAGAGCCCCGTGTCCACCGAGCTGCTCTGCCGTGCACTGGAGGATGCCGAGGAGGGCGTGCGTGCCCTGGCCTGCCAGGCGCTCGCGCGCGAGGCCGACGCTGCGTGCGTGGGCGCGCTTCTGTCCCGCCGCCATGACGAATGCGCCGGTGTGCGCGCAGGTGTGCTGTGGGGCCTTGCCAACGTGGTGGCCCATGCGGGCCTCGCCGATGCGCAGCGCGCCGAGCTCTTTACGCCTATCGCCGTCATGGCGTTCGATCCCGACGATGGCGTGCGTGCCGACGCCGCCGCCGTGCTGGGCACGCTGCGCGACGCCCGCGCGACCGATGCCCTTACCGTGCTTCTTGAAGACGACGTGGCCCGCGTGCGTGCAAACGCCTGCGCCGCTCTGGCCGCCACCGACGATGAAGCCGGCGAGCAGCTCCTGCTTGAGCGCCTGTCCCAGGCGGGGGAGGACGCGCTCGTGAAGGTGTCGGCGCTCGACGCCCTTGCCCGCCGCTGCGAGCGCAACGAGGGCATGGGGGAGCGCGTGCTGTCTGTCCTGCTCGTTTGTGCTGCCGACCCTGACTTGGATGTCTCTTCCACGGCGGTGTGGGCCCTCGGCTTTGCTTGCGGTGCGCAGAGCGCCTCGCGCGACCGGGTGCAGGCGGTGCTTGAGGGTGCCCTTGCCGGCGAAGCCGAGTGGGGGGCTCGCTATGCGGTGGAGAGCCTTGCACGCATCCATGACGACAGGGCCCATGCGGCCCTTTTAGCTTTCGACGCCTCTGCCTGCGCGTTTCCCGATGTCTTGGCCCCCCTCGTGACGCAGGCGCTAGCCACGTTCGAGTAGAAGGGCATTCAGCGCGGTCCTGCACGCACGTGCCGCTATCGAGCTGAATGTGCGGTGTGGTCCCCTGTGCGGATTCATGCTCGGGTTGCGTTGGCCTTCAGTTTCGCATATGCGCTTCTTTTGCGCCGTCTGACGGGTACAATGTCAGGCGGCGTTTTTGATAACCGTCAAGTGTGCATGAGACCAAAGGGAGTATGGATATGGCAAAGCCCGAACCTTCGATGGATGCCTGGCTCAAAGAGGCCAAGGCCGACCCCAAGGCTGCCCAGTGCGGCATGTTCCTTACGCACAACGGCGTGGTGCGCATCACGCCCAAGCAGCAGGTGCGCGAGGGTGTTGAGGGCCTGGGCGAGGTCGCCCAGGTTGAGTTCTCCTACGATGCCGAGGGCGTGGCCGCCGCTGAGAAGGAGGCCCTCACCTGGCCTGGCGTCTACTACGTGCGCACGTGGCTCAACGAGGGCGCCCTCAACGTGGGCGACTCCATCATGTACGTCATGATCGGCGCCGACATTCGCCCACGCTGCATCGACGCACTCAACAAGCTGGTGGGGAAAATCAAGAACGACCTTGTCGTAGAAAAAGAAATCTACGCGTAAGAGTTGCAGAACCTCAGGCGCTGCGTTCCACAGGCGCTCATGTACTCCAGTAGGCCAAAGGCCCGCACCGCGCACATCGCACCTGTGCGCCTTGCGCCTGAGAACCTGCTTTTTAGTGGGTCGTGGAGCCTGATGCGCTGCGTTCCGCAGGTACTAGAGTACTCCAGTACTCCAGTACACGTCGGCCCTGCGCGCCTTGTGCATCAGAACCCGCTTTTGGTGGGATGCAGAACCTCACGCGCTGCGTTTCTTGGGTTGAATAAGCCCATCTAACAGGATAGACGTGCGTGGAAGGAGGGTTTCCGAAGCCTGCCCCCCGCAGTGAGGGCAAGGGAAGGGGCACAAGGCGCGAAGCGCCCCGTGCCCCGGTTTCCCGCTGCCCTCGGTACGAGGACTTGGGCAGGCGTAGGATGCCTTCCTTCCCTCAAGCGCTCGTTAATCCTGTTCTTTTGCCTGGCAAGCGGGGCAGTAGCCGTCGAACTGCAGGGTGTGGCTCACCACGTGGTAGCCGCTGGCGGCGCTGGCGGTCTCCTCAATGCCTTCGAGTATGGGAATCATGACGTCGTCGACCTTGCCGCACCCCAGGCACCGCACGTGATAGTGGAAGAATGCGGTGTGATCGAAGTGGTCGGCGCCGTTGTTGATCTTCACACGGCTGATGGCACCCTCGTCGGAAAGCATGTTGAGCGTGCGATACACCGTTGCCTTGCTGATGCTGGGGTGCTCCTCGTGCACGGCGGCGTACACCTCGTCGACGGTGGGGTGGTTCGCCAAGTGTCGCAGCTCGGCCTCGATGACGCTGCGCTGTACGGTGTTTCTTGCTGGCATACGTCCTCCCGGAAAGCCGCTTGAAAGTATTTAGTAATTAATCGCAATAAGGATACAACATCAAAGGAGTGCTTTCAAGATTTCCCGCCTTGAAAGCTGTGCCATTTGCTGGCGGCAGACAGAGACAGCTCGTTAGCCCATGACGAGTACGAGCACGGGGATGGTCACAAGCGACAGCAGCGTGGTCCAGAAGGTGCCGCGCAGTACGGTGGGGGTGTCGGCGTCGTATTTCTGACACAGCATCGTGCCCACGTTTGCCACGGGCATGGCCGTGGTGACCACGAGGATGCCCAAGATGAGCGGGTCGTCCACAATGAGGCTGAGCACAACCCAGTTGAGCAGGGGCATGAGCACGAGCCTGGCCGCGCAGCTGGCCCAGAGACGCGCGTCTCCCACAAGCTCGCGCGGGGCAAGGTTGCCCAGCTGCGATCCCACGACGAGCAGGGCGGCCGGCGTGGTCATGGCGCCGAGCGTGTCGAGCGCCGAGCCGATCACGGGCACGTTGTGGATGCCCAGAAGCGCCAGCACGATGGCCACGCAGCACGACAGGATAGTGGGCGTGCAAAAGGTGCGCCACGTGACCTTCTCCATGCCTTGGCCCTGTGCGTCGCTGGCGATGAACCAGGCGCCCACCGTGAAGCACAGGAAGTTAAAGGGCAGGTTGAAGATGGCGGCGTAGATGAGCGCGTCGCTGCCCCAGATTGCCGAGATGACAGGGAAGCCTAGGAACCCGACGTTTCCGAACACCATCATGAAGCGCAGGACACCGCGCCTGCCGATGGGTGCGCGCATAAGGGCGGTGACAACCAGGGCGACCACAATCATGAGTGCATAAGCCACGCATGAGTAGAGGAAGGCCGCCACGATGTCCGTGCGGCCGGGCAGCTGGGTGGAGTTGAGCACCGACCCCACGATCATGGCGGGAAGCGTGACCGACAGCACCAGGTTGGAGAGGCCTTTGTCAAAAGCCGCCGTTGTGAGGTGTGCTTTCTTGCAGCCGTATCCGGTGCCGATGATGAGGAAGAGCACGACCATCTGAGTGAAGATGCCGAGGGTGTCCGTGTTCACGCGGGAGCCTTTCGATGTTGTGGTGGGCGCCTAAGTGTAAGAAAGCTTCACAGTGCATGCACTTTGGCGGGCAAAAGGATGCAAAAAGCCATGTGAACGGCACAAATAGAGTATTGGAGCGTTAAAAATGCATTAACGGTGATGTCAGAGGCGGTCTTTTCTCATAAACTTGCATCCAGACAGCGCACAACAATGAGCAAGGTCATATGGTTTCATGTGCTGCCGTACGAGTCCGTCTATTCTCGTTGGCATTCCAAACATTATGAAAAGGAGCGCTCAAGATGAAGAAGGTTTCCAGGAAAGAGTTCCTCGCACTGGCCGGTGTAGCCGGCGTGTCGCTCGTCCTTGCCGGTTGCGGCGAGACCAACGAACCTGCCAAGACCGAGGAGAAGACCGACGACGCCGCCAAGACCGACGCCGCCGCCACTGACACCAAGGCCTCTGGCGACAAGACTGCCGACCTGCGCTTCATCACCGGCGGCGAGTCCGGCACCTACTACGCCTTCGGCTCCGTCATCTCCCAGCACGCCACCAACAACACCGACATCAAGGTGACCGCCCTCGTGGGCAACGGCTCGCAGGCCAACGTCATCGCCATCGAGGACGGCGACGCCGAGCTCGCCTTCTGCCAGTCCGACGTTATGGCTTACGCCTACGCCGGCACGAACCTCTTCGCGACGGACGGCGCCGTCGACTGCTTCTCCACCGTTGCCGCCCTCTACCAGGAGACCGTCCAGATCGTCACCTGCGACCCCGAGATCAAGACCGTCGCCGACCTCAAGGGCAAGAACGTCTCCATCGGCTCCGCCGGCTCGGGCGTGTACTTCAACGCCATCGACGTCCTGGGCGCCTACGGCCTCACCGAGGACGACATCACGCCCACCTACCAGTCGTTCGGTGACTCCGCCGACGCCCTCAAGGACGGCAAGATCGATGCCGCCTTCATCGTCGCCGGTGCTCCCACCACGGCCATCACCGACCTCTCCACGTCCAAGACCGCTTATCTCGTCTCCCTGGACGAGGAGCACGTCTCCGGCCTGCTCGAGACCTCTGAGTACTACCAGGCTGCCACCATCCCGGCCGGCACCTACGCGGGTGTTGACGAGGACGTCACCACTGTCGCTGTGAGCGCAGTCATCATCGCCGCCGACACCGTTTCTGAGGATGCCATCTACACGCTGTGCGCCGACATCTTCGACAACGCCGCCGACCTCACCGACAGCCACGCCAAGTACGCTGAGCTCAGCGTTGAGAACGGCGCCTCCATCACGTCCGTGCCGTATCACCCCGGCGCGGCAAAGTACTTCAAGGAGAAGGGCTTCGAGGTAGAGACGAAGTAACTTCGCCTTCTCCCAATTCTCCTTGCGCTACAATCGGAAGTCGCTGCGGTCGTCTCTGACTGCGGCGACTTCCCTTGCGTTTTATGACCTATCCGTTTTCACACTCTTGGAGGTGTAAACAAGTGGCAGATTCCAGCCAGACCGCCCTTCCTGCCGAGGAAATGCAGACTGATGTCGACGCGGTAATGAAGAAGTACGACCGCGAGTCGAATACACGCGTGTGGCAGGGCATCCCCAAGACCATTGTCGGCTGCATCATGGCGGCGTTCTCCGTGTACTGTCTGTACATGACGCTCTTCAGCACCGTGTTGCCCGAGACGCGCCTGTCGCTGTTCCTGGGCTGCATCATCATCATCGGCTTCTTGATTTACCCGGCCGACAAGCACCATGTCAAGCCCAACCGCATCCCGTGGTACGACATCGTTCTCATGGTGCTGGGCGCAGGCTCGTTCTTCTACTTTGCGTTCAACGCCTACGACATCATCATGATGAACAACCGCATCGACCTGCCGCTCATCGTGATGGGCGTCGTGGGCATCCTCGTGCTGTTCGAGCTGTGCCGTCGCTGCGTGGGTATCCCGATTCTCATCGTGGTTGCCGCCCTGCTCATCTACGTCGTGGTTTGGCGCAGCGGCTACAACTCCGACCCGTTCAAGATGTTCCAGTACATCATCAGCCGCCTGTTCTACAGCGTGAACGGTGTCATCGGCACGCCCATCAACGTGTGCTACACCTACATCGTGCTCTTCATCATCTTCGGCGCGTTCCTGGAGCGCACGGGCATCGCCAATTTCTTCATCTCCCTGGCCAACCGCCTTGCTGGCTGGTCGAGCGGCGGCCCCGCAAAGGTGGCTGTCATCTCGAGCGCCCTGTGCGGCATGGTGAGCGGCTCCTCGGTGGGCAACACCGTCACCACGGGCTCCGTCACCATCCCCATGATGAAGAAGACCGGCTTCAAGCCTGAGTTCGCCGGCGCCGTTGAGGCAGCATCTTCCACCGGTGGCCAGATCATGCCCCCCATCATGGGCGCGGCGGCGTTCCTGATGGCCGAGTACATGGGCATTCCCTACATCGACGTGGCTGCCAAGGCCATCCTGCCCGCCGTGCTGTACTTCGCCGGCATCTTCATCACCGTGCACCTCGAGGCCAAGAAGCTCGGGCTCAAGGGCCTTTCGCGCGAGGACCTGCCCACGTGGCGCTATCTGGGCAAGAACTGCTACCTGCTGCTGCCGCTTGTGCTGCTCGTGTGGCTCGTCGCGTCGGGTGCCCGCACCATGGCTTGGTCTGCCGCCATCTCCATCTTCGCCGCTTTCCTCATCGGGTATGTCAATTTCTTCCTGAACAACCTGCATGAGCGCGAAGAGGGCCAGACGATTTGCCAGGTGTTTGCCGAGACCACGATGTTTGCCTTGAAGCAGGCCTTTGAGGCCTTCCAGGCCGGTGCCAAGAGCGCCGTGTCGGTGGGCGTTGCCTGCGCCATGGCCGGCCTTATCGCTGGCTGCATCACGCTGACCGGTCTTGCCTCCGT
This sequence comes from uncultured Coriobacteriales bacterium, assembly GCA_934654475.1. Classification (GTDB taxonomy): domain Bacteria; phylum Actinomycetota; class Coriobacteriia; order Coriobacteriales; family UMGS124; genus UMGS124. The sequence continues at coordinate 20,932 of CAKUFZ010000024.1, read as the reverse complement.
GCTCATCAACGGCATCGTCGCCATCGCCGGCGACGCCACCATCCTGGGCCTGCTGCTCACCATGGTGTGTTGCATCGTTCTGGGCATGGGCGTTCCCACCACGGCCAACTACTGCATCATGGCCTCCACGTGCGCGCCCATCCTCATTCAGCTGGGCATCCCCGTGATTGCCGCGCACTTCTTCGTCTTCTACTTCGGCATCGTGGCCGACATCACGCCGCCTGTGGCTTTGGCCGCCTACGCCGGCAGCGCAATTGCCAAGTCCAAGCCTATGAAGACCGCCGTCAACGCCACGAAGCTTGCCATTGCGGCGTTCATCGTGCCCTACATCTTCGCCTTCAACCCAATCATGCTCTTCGAGGGCGACGCATCGGTGTTTGAGATGGCGCTCGTATGCGTCACCGCCCTGCTCGGCCTCTTCTGCATCGCGGCGGCCCTCAACGGTCACCTCTTCAAGAAGATCAACCCCGTGCTGCGCATTGCGCTTGTCGTCGGCGGCCTGTGCGCCATGATTCCCGGCATTGCAAGCGATGTCGTCGGTATCGCCGTCGCCGTGGCCGTCGTTGCCTTCCAGTACCTCACGGCAAAGAAGGGCGCGGCTCTGCCTGCAGCATAGGTTTACGAGTAACAAGCTGGACGCATGTTTCAATCAAGGGCCCGGGGAGCAATCCCCGGGCCCTTTTTGCGCAAGGGTGCGTAGCCGCTATGGTGCTTGGTTTCTACCAGGTGACGCATCGTATTTGCGCCTTGAGAAGGGGCCGTGGGGTCGTATCATGGTTTCGTCACTGATTGAGCACCTGGAAGGAGACTTCGCATGGCCAAGATTCAGATGAAGACGCCGCTCGTTGAGATGGACGGCGACGAGATGACCCGCATCATCTGGCAGCTGATCAAAGATGAGCTCATCTGCCCCTTCGTCGACCTCAAGAGCGAGTACTACGACCTGGGCCTCAAGCATCGCGATGAGACCGACGACCAGGTGACGGTGGATTCGGCGCTTGCCACGAAGCGCCTGGGTGTCGCCGTGAAGTGCGCCACCATCACGCCCAATGCCGCGCGCGTGGAGGAGTACGGCCTCAAGCAGATGTGGAAGAGCCCCAACGGCACCATCCGTGCCATGCTTGACGGCACCGTCTTCCGCACGCCCATTGTGGTCAAGGGCATCGAACCCTGCGTGCGCAACTGGACCAAGCCCATCACGCTTGCCCGCCATGCCTACGGCGATGTGTATCGCAATGCCGAGATGCGCATTCCCGGTCCTGGCAAGGTGGAGCTTGTCTACACCGCTGAGGACGGCACTGAGACGCGCGAGCTCGTGCATGACTTCAAGGAGCCGGGCGTGGTGCAGGGCATGCACAACCTCGACGGGTCCATTGAGAGCTTCGCGCACTGCTGCTTCGAATACGCGCTTGCCACCAAGCAGGACGTTTGGTTTGCCACGAAGGACACCATCTCCAAGAAGTACGACCACCGCTTCAAGGACATCTTCCAGGAGATTTTTGACGCCGAGTACAAGGCCCGTTTTGACGAGGCGGGCATCACGTACTTCTACACGCTCATCGACGACGCTGTGGCACGCGTCATGAAGGCCTCCGGCGGCTTCATTTGGGCCTGCAAGAACTACGACGGCGACGTAATGAGCGACATGGTGTCGAGTGCCTTTGGCTCGCTCGCCATGATGACCTCGGTGCTCGTGAGCCCCGACGGCACCTTCGAGTACGAGGCCGCCCACGGCACGGTGCAGCGCCACTACTACAAGCACCTTGCCGGCCAGGAGACCTCGACCAACTCGGTTGCCACCATCTTTGCCTGGTCGGGCGCCCTGCGCAAGCGCGGCGAGCTCGACGAGCTGCCTGAGCTCGTGGACTTCGCGAACCGTTTGGAGAAGGCCACGATCGACACCATCGAGGCCGGCGAGATGACGGGCGACCTCGCACGCATCACGACGCTGGAGAACCCCACGACGCTCAATACGCGCGACTTCATCGGGGCGATTGCGGGGAGGTTGAGGGGCTAGAAGCCCTTCTGCTGGGGAGTCTCTCGGGGCCTCCTGAATGGTCCAATGCTCAGACAGTTTCGCCGCAGAGAACGCGGCTGCAAAACTACGCTTGGACCATTCAGGAGGCCTCTTGCATGCGTGGGGGCTTCTAGACCCGCGCGAGCTGCGAATCGCGTTGGGGGCTTTAAAGGGCGTTGGGCTCGGGGGCGCAAGGGGGAGTGGGGGGAGCTCCTCGATTGCGGAGGGGCCCGGCAGTCTTGGAACTGGGGCCGGGCCGACCGACGACGCGTTCAAAATGGAATGCGACGGGGTTGCCGTGCGGCATGAAAAAAGGCTGCCTGCCGTTTCTGGCAGACAGCCTTAAGGACGTGGCGTGCTGTGGGGTGGACGGGTTAGTCCCTGTTGTTGCTTGCGAAGATCTGAACGAGGTGGATGAAGAGCAGGGCGATGTCCATGTAGATGTCGATGGCGCTGTCGACGGCGTTGTCGATCGTCTTGGCGTACTGCTGGCTGCGCCAGTAGTCGAAGCCGATGTAGAGGCTGAAGAGCACGGCGCAGATGACCGAGATCCAAATGCCGCTGCCGCCAATGAGCATGGTGATAAGCGAGACGATAAGCACACCGATGAGGCCGGCGAAGAGCAGGCCGCCAATCTTGGCGAAGAAGTTGGGGAATGCCAGGCTCGCGATGACCATGATGCCCGTGATGAGCAGCGTGTCCACGAAGGCGTACATCACGATGTTGGTGTTGATGCCGCCCACCATAGCAACGATGCAGGCAATCTCCAGGCCCAACGGGATGACGACCATGTTGTAGCCCACAAAGCTGATAAGCGGGTTGTCCGACTTGTAGGCAATCAGAAGGCCGGCGATGCAGCACACCAGGTAGAAAATCGTGAAAGCGATGGGGTTCATGCTCATCGCGAAGTCGCCCATGGTGGCGCACATGATGGCGTTGATGCCCAGACCCCACAGCACGGTGAGGCCAAGAACCATGTTGTAGGTGCGGTCGGAGACAATCTGGCCGTGCGCGTTGGCGACCGAGCGCTCCTCCAGACGCTGCTCATGGCTGTTGCTCAGTGAAAGAGACGACATGTTCCTCATTCCTTGGGATGAATCGACGTGTACATGTGCGTACATGATACCCGGAGGATATGCGCCTTCGGGTATCTCCAAAGAAGCGCCAGAACATTGTTGGGCGGCTTAAATCTCCCAGGTGGGGGCAGGCTCGGGTTGAGCGGGCTTGGCGTCGGAGCGCGTACGCACCACGACCTCCTGGTTTTTGAGGCTCACGCGTGCATAGGCCGGCACAGACTCGGTGACAAAGGCGCTGCCTGCGATGATGGCGCCCTTGCCCACGACGGTCTGGCCGCCCAGGACGCTGGCGTTGGAGTAGATGGTCACGTCGTCCTCGATAGTGGGATGGCGCTTGACGCCTGCAAGCTGCTGGCCCTTGCGCGTGGAGAGGGCGCCGAGCGTGACGCCCTGGTAGATCTTGACGTGCGAGCCGATGGTCGTGGTCTCACCGATGACGACGCCCGTCGCGTGGTCGATGAAGAAGTACTCGCCGATTGTGGCGCCGGCGTTGATGTCCACGCCCGTTTTGCTGTGCGCGTATTCGGTCATGAGGCGGGGGATGAGCGGCACCTTGTGGCTGTAGAGGATATGGGCGATGCGGTAGACGAAGATGGCAAAGAGGCCGGGGTAGGCGAGGATGATCTCCTGCTTGCTCTGGGCTGCCGGGTCGCCGTCGAAGGCCGCCTGCACGTCTTTGAAGAGCAGCTCCTGGACATGGGGGAGCTCGGCCATGAAGGCATCGACAACGGCGTCGGTGCTCGCCTCGATGTCCTGCGCGGGGAGCGTGGTTCCGTCGCGGAACAGGAACGCCTCGTGCACCTGCGTGCGCAGGGCGTTGCGGATGCGCATGATCTGCTCGGCCACGTAGTTCTCCGCGCCTACGCCCTTGAGGGCCTCGCCTGCGTAGTAACCAGGGAAGATGAGGCTGCGTACGTCTTTGATGATGGAGATGATCGCGTCGCGGTTGGGGAAGTGCCCGAAGGGTTTGGTGACGAAGATCTCTTCAGCCTCATAGTTGCTGGAAATCTTGGACACAAGCTCATCAAACTGTGCGTCAATCATGGTTCCCCTTCCAGGGCCGGGTATGTGTGGCGTAAAGCATACCAAAGAAGTAGGGAATATGAACCTATAAAGACGGCTTATTTTTACAAAATTGCTTCTCTAAAGCTATAGTTAAGATTTAAGCTCGTACTGTTCTGCCAGGTCAATGAGCTCTTGGCGAGTGTGGACACCGAGCTTTGCATACAGACGCTTCGTGTGACCCTTCACGGTGTTCTCAGACAACGTGAGCTCGTCGGCGATAAAAGCGCCGCTGCGGCCGTGTGCGAGGCGCACCAGCACGTCGAATTCGCGGTTGGTGAGTCCGTAGTCGCGCGCAATGGCGACGCATTTGACGGAGAGCCTGTCGCGCCTGCCGCTGCCCATGCCGTCGTCGGGCTTTTCGGGCTGTGCGACGGGCATATCCTCGCCGTTGGCCTGTGTGGCCTGTGCCGTGGCAGGCAGGGGTTCAGCCGTGCTGGGATTGGTGAAGAGGGCGTCTTGATCGTCGGCGACGAAGGCGATGGCCACCAGCGCAAGGACCGTCAGGGCCGGCAGTGCCGTATGGAGCGGGTCGTAGGGCGCAAGCATGAGGCCAAAGATGACGCCGGCGGCCACAGGGAAGGAGTAAAAGACCCAGCCCATGCCGATGACGTGGGAGGCGTCGACGTGCGCGTGGCGGGCGATATCCGTAAGGATGAGGAACCAAAGCGCGGCCATGGTGGTCTGCGCGGCGCGCACGAAGGAGACCACAAGCACATACGTGGTGCCCTCTACCTGCGGGGCCATGAGAATGGCCGCCGACATGAGGAGCACGATGGGTCGCCACACGATACGGAAGGAGATGCGCTTGAGAATTTTGGCGCAGCAAACCCAGAAGACAATGACGAGTCCGATGTTGAGCAGGGGAACTGCGAGGTCAGCCAGGGCAAGGATGCGGTCGGGGTTGGCGAGCAAAAGCGTCCAGGAAACGCCGACGGCGAAACTGTAGACCGTGATGCCCACGGCGATACGCCAAAGGGGCAGTACGGCGCGGGCGTTTTCCTGGAACGTCTTGGTGGGTGCGGGCTCGCTTGCGGGCTCGGGGTCGAGGTGCCTGTAGCAGCCATGCAGCGTCGCAGGAATGGCGAAGCCCACTAGGGCGAGCACGATGCAGGACCCTGCATCGCCCACAACAAACATGAAACATTCGATGAGGGAGGCAATCACGAGTGCAAGCGCTGCCATGCCGCATGCTTGGCGGGGCTGCATCTCGCTATAGGGCGTGCTCCAGGTGCGATAGGCATAGGCAATGCCGAACCCGCCCATGATGCAGACGGCGAGCGGGTGCATGGGAATATGCACGAGCCCCGGCATTTCCAAGTCGAACATCATAAGGGGGGAGACCGCCAGGCAAATGCCGCTTGCCACGGCAGCAGGGGAGAGCACGCCCCGTGCGCGCTTGTCGCGCTTGTCGAGAAACACCAGGGCGACCATGAACAGAGAAAGGCTTGCGTAGAACGCCGCAAGCCAGATGAAGCCCGCGTGGTCGCGCAGCTGCCCACTCATGGTGTGGATCCAGACGAAGACTAGGGAGAGCCCGACAATGAACGGGTTTCTCAGCGCATCATCCTTCACGACCTGCACGGCTCCTCTCGGCGAGTCGACGCCGGTAACATACCAGTAACGTTACCTTCACAGTTTCTTCACGGTAATTGCACCCTCAGAGGCACGAAAAACGGGGGCAAACGGCCAATACAATAGACCCAAAAGGGGTTTAAATCTAGGTTCAACTGGTAAAACGCCAGAAATAGACCATTAACGGGTCTAAAGCCCGCGTGGGTATGCGCGTAACCTCTCCCGACGCAATGCTTCGCACACGGTCGAAGCACGGACGAGGTATAGGAAAGGAAGTGTTACATGGAACTCTCGCGCAGAAGCTTTTTGAAGGCCGGCGGCGCAGGCGCGCTCGCGTCGACGCTGGCGTTCGAGCTGACGAACCAGTCGAAGGCGCTGGCCCAGGATGTCAATCCTGCCGATTGGAAGCTCGTGGGTACCAAGGAGAGCACGAACATCTGCTGCTATTGCGCAGGTGGCTGCGGTTCTCTTCTTTCATCTCGCAACGGCGAGCTTATCAACCTCGAGGGCGATCCCGATCACCCCATCAACCAGGGTGGCCTGTGCCCCAAGGGCGCCACGATGGCGCAGCTGCGCAACGTCGTTGACCCCGAGACCCGCGAGGTCATCAAGAACCCCGCCCGCTCCACCAAGCCGCTGGTGCGCCGTCCCGGCTCCAGCGAGTGGGAGCCCATCACCTGGGAAGAGATCATCCCCGAGATCGCCCGCAAGGTGAAGGACACCCGCGACGAGGGCTTCGTCGAGAAGGAAATGGTCGACGGCGAGGAACTGGTCGTCAACCGCTGCCAGTCCATCGCTTCGCTGGGCGGCTCTCAGGAAAACTCCGAGGAAGAGTACCTCATCCTCAAGATGATGCGCCAGCTTGGTGTTGTCGCCATCGACAACCAAGCTCGTGTTTGACACGGCCCCACGGTTGCCGGTCTGGCACCTTCATTCGGCCGTGGCTCTATGACCACGCACTGGTGTGACTTCCAAAACACCGATTTCATTCTGAACATCGGTTCCAACTCCGTTGAGAACCACCCCGTCAGCGCCAAGTGGCTTAACAAGGCCCACGAGAAGGGCGCTACGTGGATCGTCGTCGATCCGCGCTATACCCGTACTGCCGAGATGGCGGACATCTACTGCCCCATCCGTTCGGGTACTGACATCGCATTCTATGGCGGCCTGTACAAGTACATCTGCGAGAACCTCATTGATCCTAACCTTGAGGCTTACCTTGAGGCTGTGGACAACAACGACGAAGAGGCTCGCCAGGCGCTACTCGATACGTATAACTTCGAGTACCTCCTCAACTACACCAACTCCTCTTATCTGCTCGACCCCGAGTTCGAGTTCGACGTCGAGACTGGTCTGTTCAGCGGTTGGGACGAGGAGACCGAGAAGTACAACAACCATTCTTGGCACTATCAGACTGCCGAAGAGGTTGAGTGGGACACCTCGAAGGGCGGCACTTACGAGTGGGCCAGCCACGAGCTCAACCCCGAGGTCCCCGAGTTTACCCCGCCGGTGCTCACCGTCCCCAAGAAGGACGCGACCCTCAGCGACGAGATGTGCGTCTACCAGCAGTTCAAGAAGCACTACAGCCGCTACGACATGGAGACTGTCGCCAGCACCTGCGGTATGACGCTTGAGCAGCTCGAGACCGTCTACTCCACCTATGCACAGTCCGGTGCCCGCGGCAAGGCCGGCGTCATCCTGTACGCCCTTGGCCAGACGCAGCACACCTACGGCGCCCAGAACACCCGCGCCATGTCCATCCTGCAGCTGCTCCTCGGCAACGTCGGCGTCCCCGGCGGCGGCGTGGCAGCTCTTCGCGGCGAGCCCAACGTTCAGGGCGCCACGGACATGGGCATGATGGTTCAGGAGCAGCCCGCATACCTCAAGTGGGCCAACACCACCGACCGCAAGAGCCTTCGCGCTTGGCTCGAGAGCCAGACCTACTCCGACGGTTACTACACCAACAAGCCCAAGTTCATCGTCAGCCAGCTCAAGGAGTTCTTCGGCGAGAACGCTACCGTCGAGAACGACTACGGCTATGACTGGTGGCCCAAGGTTCCCTCGCACGCTGATGCCGAGATCAAGGACTGGACGCACATCTCCACGTTCGAGCTCATGCAGCAGGGTGTCATCAAGGGCTACTTCAACTGGGGTATGAACCCGTGCCACTCCGGCCCCAACGCTGGCAACATCCGTCGTTCCATGGCCAACCTCGACTGGCTCGTCGTTGCCGACCAGGTGCTCACCGAGGCCGCCGAGTTCTGGCGTGGCCCTGGCATGGATCCCGCTAAGGTCAACACCACGGTGTACTACCTGCCGTGCGCCCTCATCTACGAGAAGCCCGGCACCATCCTGAACTCCGGCCGTTGGATTCAGTGGCGCTTCCAGGCTGTGGATCCGTGGGACGAGGCCAAGACCGACCTCGAGATGTGCGACCTGCTGTGGACCGAGATCTGCCGCCTCTACGAGGAGGAGCACGACGATCCCAAGACCGCCAACCCCGATCCCATCCTGAACGTCAAGTGGGACTACTACGTTGACGGCAAGATCGACTTCCGTCCCGTCGCCTGGGCTCTCAACGGCTATCGCGTTGCCGGCACGAACTGCAACTGCGATTCTTCCGATCCCCAGACCGACCTGCTCTCCGGTTACGGCGAGTTGGCCGCCGACGGCTCCACCTCTTGCGGTATGTGGATCTACTCCGGCTACTACAGCAACAACGACGCTCCTCTCGACCCGGCCAGCCAGCCCGTGTGCCGCCGCAACAACGTCGACACCTCCGGCCTGGGCCTGTACTCCGAGTGGGCGTTCGCTTGGCCGAACAACCGTCGCATCCTGTACAACCGCGCCTCGGCCGACATGAACGGCAAGCCCTGGCGTGAGGACCGTCGTCTCGTCGAGTGGGACGAGACCGAGGGCAAGTGGAAGGCCGGCTACGCCGACGGCTGCGACGTGGGCGACTTCGTCGCTGGCACCACCCCGCCCAACAACAAGGCATTCTTCATGCTTTGGGAGCAGAACGCTCGCCTGGAGTCCTACGGCATGGAGGACGGCCCGCTGCCCGAGCACTTCGAGCCCTTCGAGAGCCCGCTGGACGAGAACCCGTTCAATGGTCGCCTCAACTCCCCGTGCTACCTGGGCCGCGGCCTGGAGTCCTCGAAGCACTCTCCGCACGAGGAGTTCCCGATCGTCGCCACGACCTACTCGGTCACCGAGCACTGGCAGACCGGCGGCCAGACCCGTCTGTGCCCCGCCCTCGTCGAGGCCATGCCCGCCCAGTTCATCGAGATGTCCTACGAGCTCGCTGCTGAGAAGGGCATCGAGAACGGCGAGAAGGTCCGCGTGTGGAACAACCGTGCCTCCATCGAGATCACGGCGCTCGTCACGCACCGCTTCAAGCCCTTCACGGTCAACGGCGAGAAGCTGCACCAGGTGGGCATGACGCACCACTTCGGCTGGTCCAGGCTCTTCGGCACCGACGAGAACATGGTCAACGACCTGACGCCCAACGTCGGTGACGCAAACAGCCAGACGCCTGAGTACAAGGCGTTCCTGGTCAACATCGAGAAGCTGTAAGGAGGTTGGTCGACATGAGCGAGAAAGCGATTCTGTTTGACACCGCACGCTGCACCGCGTGCAAGGGCTGCCAGGTTTCCTGCAAGTGCTGGAACAACCTTCCCTCTGCCCTCGATTGTTCCAACGAGTGGAGCGGTTCGCACCAGAACCCCATCGACCTCAACGGCAACACCCGTCTCATCGTGACGTTCGATGAGCAGGAGGGTGGCCCCAAGGGCGTGGAGTGGGCCTTCGGTCGCCGCGCCTGCCAGCACTGCACCGACGCGCCCTGCGCCGAGGTCTGCCCGGCCGGCGCCATCTTCAAGACTGAGTACGGCATGGTCACGGTCGACGAGAGCAAGTGCGTCGGCTGCAGGTACTGCTCCATGGCGTGCCCCTTCGACGTGCCCCGTTACTACGAGGCACCCGACGCTCCCTGGGTGTTCAAGCGCTCCATCATCGACAAGTGCACGGGCTGCGTCGACCGCATCGCCCAGGGCATGGCCCCGGCCTGCGTCACCGCTTGCCAGCCTGAGGCCCTCCAGTTCGGCGACCGCGAGGACATGATCAAGCTCGCCCACGAGAGCGTCGACCGCCTGCACGAGCGCGGCTTCAACGACGCCGTCGTCTACGGCGAGGAAGAGATGGGTGGCCTGCACGTCATCCAGGTCCTCAAGTACGGCGTCGAGCGCCACGGCCAGGTCGTCGATCCCAAGAAGAACCCGCTCATCGACGTCATGGACATCGCCAAGCCCGTCACCGGTGTCATCGCCGGCTGCGTGGTCGTTGGCCTGGGTGTCATGCGCGGCCTCTGCTCGGGCTACGATCGCGACGAGCGTATCTACAACCCCGAGACGGGCGACACCATCTCGCTCGACACGGGCGAGGTGCTCAAGCACGGCGACGGCCAGGACCCGATGTCCTTCAAGGAGCATATGTCCGAGGCCCTGAGCGGCGCCAAGCGCGACCTGCTCCACAAGGGCGCCGACAGCGAGAATGGTAAGGGAGGCAGCAATGAGTAACCACGAGACCTATCAGGCTCCGGCGGCCGATGCCGCCAAGAACAAGGCGTTCGTCGAGGCCCAGAAGGCTAAGGGAACTGAGCGTTACATTCAGCGTCACTCGCTGCTCGCCCGTATCACGCACGGCGTGGTCTCCATTTCCTGCATCCTGCTGGCCATCTCCGGCCTGTTCGTGTTCGTTCCGCCGCTGGCTGCCCTCGTGGGTGCTGATGCGGTCTTCACCATCCGCATGTCGCACCGCGTGCTCGGCTGCCTCTTCATCCTGATGCCTGTCATCAGCGCCATCCTTGCTCCTAAGGGTGCCTGGCACATCATCAAGGAAGACGCCCTCAGCAAGTGGGACAGCGACGACAAGAAGTGGATGCTGCTCTTCCTGCCGTATCTCTTCCTGGCTCGTTGGCTCCACATGCCCGACCAGCACCAGAACAAGTCCGGCCAGCGTTTCGCCGACGGCATGCTCATCGTTCTGAGCCTGCTCATGGCTGTGACCGGCGTCGTTCTCACGCTGGACAACCTGGTGCTCGTCTCTCTGAGCGCCGACGCCCACGCCGTGTGGCTCCTGCTGCACGACATCGGCTTCTTCCTCATCACCGTCTTCGGCATGGCCCACATCTTCCTGGGCGGCGGCCTGTTCCAGCCCTACAAGGGTTGCGCCAAGCTCATGTTCGGCGACGGCACCGTCAGCGAGTCCTCGGCTCTGTACCACTGGGGCCACTGGGCACGCGAGCAGATCGAGAGCGGCGAGAACATCGTCGAGAAGCCCCTCGCGTAATGCACCTGTTTGACCGGTACGCTTGTAACCGGTAGGTACCTCCCCGGAGTCGGGGCGTGCCTACCAGCGCCCCGGCTCCACGCACTGCACATGCCGCCCGCCGACGAGCGTTTGTCGGCGGGCGGTTTTCGTTACAATCAGCCGGAGAGCAAAACGAGACCCGGTGTTGTCCGGCGAATGGAAAGGACTGGCTCCCATGAACCTGGAGCAGATTAAGGCGGTCGTCGAGGCGTACCGTCCCACGACGGCGGCCGACGACATGGCGCGCCTGGAGTTCTTCGAGGGCATCTGGCAGATTCAGCAGCGCCATGCCGACGCTGCGGGCCAGGCAATCGATCCCTCGACGCTGCCCGGCAAGGAAGAGCTGCTCGAGTGGTACTGGGCCTGCAAGCCGTTCCTGCGCCAGGTGCCCGCCGCCGTTGACGCTCGTCGCCTTGCGGCTTGTGCCCGCGAGATCGCCTCATACCTCATCGAGAAGGGCTCCTTCTCCGAAGACGCCTGCGGTTACCTTAAGGGCCTGCGTTGGACCGAAGTCGTCGAGGCCGAGCCCATCGACCTGGCGGGGGAGGACCCCGAGGGTTGGATCGAAGCCATCGCCAACGACGTCATCGACGAGCAGGGCGAGTCTGACGAGGCCTTCGAGCGCGTGCGTCTCACCTGCATGGTGCTGACGCTTGCCCTGCGCAGCCAGCTCCAGCCCGTTGCTGAGGCCCAGCTCGCCAGCGTGCGTCGTGAGGTCGAGGACGGAGCGTTCGAGCACGTCAGGCCCCTGCGCTGCCCCGTGTGCGGCGGCACTGCCACGCTTGCCCACGTTGGCCCCACTGCCTCCAACAAGGCAAACGTCCGCACCCTGTATTGCGGTCAGTGCGGTTCTACCTGGGGCTTTGAGCGCGTGCGTTGCGCATGCTGCGGTACCCAGCATCAGGGCCACCTCGAGTACCTCAGCGTCGAGGGCGACGAGGCGCATCGCGTCCATGTATGCAGCGAGTGCGGCGGTTATATGCGCACTCACTTCAACGACCCCGAGTCTCGCGCAGCGTTTGTGCCCGAGATCGAGGACGTCATGATGGTGAAGCTTACGGCGCTGGCCGAGGCCGGCCAGCTTAAGGTTTGCGAGTAGGGCCAACTACCTGCTCTTGCAGGAAACGTCGACCAAAAAGGGGCGCCTGCCATGTGCGGGCGTCCCTTTTTTGCTCGCGTACGTTACCAACGTGTTTCAGGGTGTATCCGTAAACGGTTTATGCAGGTAAAGCGGCTTTGGATGCGGTACTATGCACATCATTCGTATTCATTCGCAGGCGTGTCCTGCGACGAGGAAAGGGGACATTTATGTCCATGAAAGACCTCGGATCGAAGTGGGCCAACTCGAGCCTCATCCTTCGCATCCTTGCGGGCCTGATCATCGGTGTCATCTTGGCATTCATCCCGGGCCTGACCGGCGGCAATAGCTTTATCGAGCTTCTTGGCTCTGTGTTCGTGAGCGCGCTGAAGGGCGTCGCTCCCATCCTGGTGTTCTTCCTCGTCATGAGCGCCCTTGCCAACGCCAAGACCTCCGGCGGCATGAAGAACATCGTTATTCTCTACGTCGTGGGCACCTTTGCCGCGGCTGCTGTGGCGGTCATCGCCATGTACATCTTCCCGCTCACCGTCACGCTGGCCGACGCCTCCGACGTGTCGCAGAGCTCGCCTGAGGGCATTGGCTCCGTGCTGTCCACCCTCATCCTCAACATGTTCTGCAACCCCATCGCGGCCCTCACCAACGCCAACTACCTCGGTATCCTCACCTGGGCCGTGGCTCTGGGCATTGCGCTTCGCAAGGCCCCCGAGGGCGTGCGCAGCGTGCTGTCTTCTGTTTCTGACGCCGTGAACACCGTCGTGCGTTGGGTCATCCAGCTTGCCCCCTTCGGCATCTGCGGCTTGGTGTACTCCGCCGTCGTCACTTCGGGCGTGGAGATCTTCACCGAGTACGGCATGCTCATTCTCATCCTCGTGGGCTGCATGCTCTTCGTTGCCCTCGTGGTGAACCCGCTCATCGCCTTCTTCTGCTTCCACAAGAATCCCTACCCGCTCGTGTTCCGCTGCCTGAAGGACTCTGGCATCTACGCTTTCTTCACCCGTAGCTCTGCGGCCAACATCCCCGTGAACATGAGCCTGTGCGAGAAGCTCGGCCTGCACAAGGACGGCTACTCCGTGTCCATCCCGCTGGGCGCCACGATCAACATGGGCGGCGCGGCTGTCACCATCACCGTCATGGCCATGGCTGCCGCCAACACGCTGGGCATCTCCATCGACATCCCCACGGCCATCGTCCTGTCGGTGCTCGCCGCCGTCTCCGCATGCGGCGCCTCCGGCGTTGCGGGTGGCTCGCTTCTGCTCATCCCGCTGGCGTGCTCGCTGTTCGGTATCTCCAACGACATCGCCATGCAGATGGTCGCCATCGGCTTTATCATCGGCGTAATCCAGGATTCCTGCGAAACTGCCCTCAACTCCTCCTCTGACGTTCTCTTTACGGCCAGCGCGCAGTACCATGAGATGGAGAAAGCTGGTATCGATTTCAACCCGGGCCGCGACGCTGCCCCCGTCGAGCTGCCCAACAAGGAGGCGTAAGTGGCAGAGTTCGTCTTTCAAATGCATGGTGCCCGTCTCGCATATGGCGACAAGGTCATCCTCGATGAGGTGACGATGGGCTTCTTCCCCGGTGCCAAGATCGGCGTGGTGGGCCCCAACGGCATGGGTAAGTCCACCTTGCTCAAGGTCATGGCGGGTCGTCTGGAGTGCTCGGCCGGCGAGTGCAGGCTCACTCCGGGCTTCACGGTGGGTCTGCTCGAGCAGGAGCCCCCGCTCGACGACTCCAAGACCGTGGTCGAGAACATTCGCATGGCGTTTGCTGACGTTATTGCCAAGGTTGAGCGCTTCAACCAGATTGGCGAGGAAATGGCCGCGCCCGACGCGGACTTCGACGCCCTCATGGCCGAGATGGGCCGCCTGCAGGACGAGATCGATGCCGCCAACGGCTGGGACCTCGACTCGCAGCTCTCCCAGGCCATGGATGCCCTGCAGTGCCCCGATCCCGACGCACCGGTGAACGTGCTTTCGGGAGGCGAGCGTCGTCGTGTTGCCTTGTGCAAGATTCTACTTGAGGCACCCGACCTTCTGCTCCTCGACGAGCCTACCAACCACCTCGACGCCGAGAGCGTCCTGTGGCTCGAGCAGTTCCTGGCGAACTACCCGGGCGCGGTTCTGGCCGTCACGCACGACCGTTACTTCCTCGACAACGTCGCGCAGTGGATCTGCGAGGTTGACCGCGGCCACCTCTATCCCTACGAGGGCAACTACTCCACCTACCTCGACACGAAGGCCCGCCGCCTTGCCCTTCAGGGCCAGCAGCAGGAGAAGCTCGTCAAGAGGCTTGAGAGCGAGCTCGAGTGGGTGCGTTCCAGCCCCAAGGCGCGTCAGGCCAAGAACAAGGCCCGTCTTGCGCGCTACGAGGAGATGGAGGCGCAGGCCCGTCAGTTCAAGAAGAACGACCTTACGGACATCACCATCCCTGTGGGCCCGCGCCTGGGCTCCAAGGTGCTCGAGGCCAAAAACATCCGCAAGTGCTTCGGCGACCGCGTGCTTATCGACGATCTATCGTTCTCGCTGCCGCGCAACGGCATCGTCGGCGTCATCGGCCCCAACGGTGTGGGTAAGACCACGCTGTTCAAGACCATCGTGGGCCTGGAGGAGCTGACCTCCGGCAGCCTCGAGGTCGGCGAGAGCGTGAGCATCTCCTACGTCGACCAGAACCGCTCGGGCATCGACCCGCAGAAGAAGGTCTGGGAGGTCGTGGGCGACGGCTACGACTTCATCAAGGTCGGCGACCAGGAGTTCCAGACGCGCGCTTATGTGGCGAGCTTTGGTTTCAAGGGTTCCGACCAGCAGAAGCTTGCCGGCATGCTGTCCGGCGGCGAGCGCAACCGCCTGAACCTGGCGCTTACGCTCAAGCAGGGCGGCAACCTGCTGCTCCTCGATGAGCCTACCAATGACCTCGACACCGAGACGCTCGAGTCGCTCGAAGAGGCGCTGCTTGCCTTCCCGGGCTGCGCCGTGGTCGTCAGCCACGACCGTATGTTCCTCGACCGCATTGCCACGCATATCCTTGCGTGGGAAGGCGACGACGAGAACCCTGGCCGCTGGCATTGGTTCGAGGGCAACTTCGATTCCTACCAGACCGACCGCGTGGCTCGTCTGGGCCAGGAGGCTTCCCGTCCGCACCGCTTGCACCGCAAGCTCACGCGCGACTAACGAAGCGAAGAGCACAGAAACGCGAAGGGACCCGTTGCCATTGTGGCAGCGGGTCCCTTTTTGCATGCAATAGGAGAGGGCGATCTGTGCTGGCTGGGAGCAAAGAGGCACAAAAAGCAAAAAGGCCAGGAACTGTTTCCAGTCCCTGGCCTCGTTGTGAGCATGGTCGGGCAAGCGGGATTTGAACCCACGACCCCTTGACCCCCAGTCAAGTGCGCTACCAAGCTGCGCTATTGCCCGAAGTGCAAGAAATAATACTAATCCTTTCGCCAAGAGAATGCAAGCACTATTTTGCAAAGAAATGAAGATTAGTGCATCGTTCCTGTAGATGTGCCCGCATTCTCAAGGCTCGGGGTTTATCAACCCAGGGCTAGGAGATGGCGGCGGTATAGGTGACGTTGATTGCCAAGAGCGTCACCAAGCTGGTCAATATGATCAGCACGCAACGAATGACCTGGTACGCTAGGGACCTGTCATGCTTGAGGCCAAGCCGCGCAAAGAGGCGGCGCTTGTCGTAGAGCGTATATGCGATGCTGGAAAAGAGCAGCACATAGAAGGTGGCAAAGCAGCGATTCAGCCAAAACGGGGTGCCTTCGGGCAGCGCCTGCGAGGTCGTGAACCAGGAGGCATACGTGTACAGTACCCAGTTCAGGGCAATGAACGCGTTCCAGATGCGGCAAATCCAGGTGGGAATCGCATCGGGCAGATGGGCGAGCAACGTAAGAACAGCGCCTTGCGGGCTTCGTGGGCGGGGCGATTGTTCGGGGGAGCTATTCGTCTGACGTGTGTCAGGGGCAGAAGGGCGTACGGGAACGGGTTTTTGCAGACGCGCCCTCGCCACGGCTCTGATCGAGGGGCACGCCTCAAAGGCTATCTTCAAGTCCCCTGCGCTCATATAGCGGCCTTTAGTGTCCAGCGCGCAGGCCTTGGCGATGACGCGCCTGAGGTCGCTGGGAATCGACGGATCGGCATAGTCAACCAGCCGGTCGTTGTTTGACATGGGCCTGCCCGTCAGGCAATAGAACAGCACCGCCCCCAGGGCATAGACGTCGGTCTGCACGCTTGTCTGGCCAAAACCGCACTGCTCGGGCGGCGCATAGGGGCGTGTGCCCAAATATGCCGTGTCGTGGTCGGCTTGGGGTTTGAAGACGCGGGAGATGCCGAAGTCAAGGAGCATCACCGTGGGCGTGCGGCCTTCGCTCTCGTCGAGGTCGACCATGACATTGGTGGGCGTGATGTCGCGATGGATGATGGGGCGCTCGAAAGCGGTATGGGGTTCCTCAACTGCGTCGCAGAGCTCGGGAAACACCCGCTGTGTGAAGTCGAGGCGTTCCTTTTGCCCAGGCAGCGCCTCCACGCATGCGACGAGCGTCTTGCCTGGTGCGGTCTCCATGACGACGACGAGCTTGTCGCCTATGAGGCCGCAGTCAAGGATGCGGGGGACATGCTTGAGGCGTTTGCCTGCCTGCTGTTTCTCAAACAGCAGCTGATATACCTCGCCCAGGCCGCTTTGACGGGCGATGTACTTGCGGATGAAGGGGCCCGTCTCTTGCGTATCGGCCGTGCCCAGCCGATAGACTCTCTCGGTGCGCTCAACCTGCGTCTGCTTGATGAGGGCATCCACGCGATAGCACGTATCGTTCTCGAAGCGCTCGAGCATCTCAGCCAAGGGGTCTATGCTGGTAGTTGAGCCAGTGGGTTCCATCATGCTCCGAGTGCGTACGGGGGGGAAGAAAAGGCGGACCCAGATGGGCCCGCCTCGATGATAAGCCTTCCTGGGAAGTCTCGGCCACGCCTTTCAGCAAACGGTCTCTTCTCCAAAGCGGTAGAGCTCCTCGTTGACCTTTTGCAGCGAGCAGCCGCGGTCGAGGCAGAAGATGATGATGGCGTCGCGGCGGCACTTGGCGTTGAGCTCGTTTGTGCCCGCCGCTCGGAGCGCCCGGTTTGTCTCTCGCAGGGAGAGGGCCATGGCAAAGGCAATTTGCAACACCTTGTCGCGGGAGGGATGGCGCGTCCCTTTGAAAATCTGGTAGCCGAAGGTCTCGTTGAGGTTGGCCATACGCACCACCTGGGCACGCTCGAGACGCTTGGCGGCGAGGAGTTCGCTGAGATAGTCGGCAAGGCTTCGTTCGGTGGTTTCCTGTTGGTCCAAAAATTCGTCGACGCTGGGGGCGTGCAACAGCCGGTCGAGTTCGTTTTCGGTCAAAGGCTCGCTCATCGTGTGTCTCCAAGGTGCAGGGGGCGTTGCTGTACAGAATAGCGTGAACGTGCGGGTGGGGCGGCGGGGGAGGTTCTGCGCCGTACGCGTTTCTCTACGAGAGGCTCCAGCTTGCCGTGGCACTGTTTGAGAACATCGACGCGTAGTACAGCGCCTTGGTGATGTCACCTTCGAAGCAAACGGCGCCCGTCACCGTGCCGTCGGGGGCAAGGGTACCCGAGCCCAGGCTGACAACGTCGTCACCGCTGTAAAACGTCTGCGAGCGTTGGGCGCCTTGGGTGTCCTGAGCCTTCCAATCGTAGACGTTGAAGCTGGCCTCTTGAGAGCTGCCGTTGGTGTAGGTGACCGTGACGGCCGCGATGGGGGAGCCGTCATGTTTCGTAAGGCTCGTATCAACGGAGTCCACCGAGACGGAAAGGCCGTTCCCCAAGGTAATGGAGGTGCCCAGGGCGAGGTCTTGGGATTGCGTCGCGGTATCGGTGTCGTCAGGCGTGTCTGCGGGGGCAGCGCTCGTCGAGGTGACTGCAGGGCCGTTCTTGGCGCTGTCGACGGCGTCGTTGAAGGCTTTCGAGGTAGCCTGCTGGGCGGCGAGCACGGCTGCGCAGGCGATGATGCAAATGATGAGGCCTGCAATGGCAAGCCCCTTACCCGAACGGGTGCGCCTCAAAGTGGCCGTGAGCCCCACGATGGCAAAAATTGCTCCTAGCAGGGCAAGGAAGAACGAGCCGTTGTTGAAGATGGGCATCCAGGAGGTCGCAAGCGCCACGATTCCGAGCACAAGTCCCACAATCGCCATTGCCGAGGTGGCTGGCTTGCCTGCGCCGCATGCGTCCTGCCCGTTCATTTCTTGTTCCGCGTGTGCCATGATGGCCCCTTTCGTCGCGTCTGATTGCTGACGAGGGGATTGTAGGCAGCGTGCCGGATAGATTCATTAGCTGCCAGCTAAGGGGTTACGTTCAACGGGTGAGTTGAGCGGGGGTCGAGTTCTTATTTGGGCGGATCTCCCAAGGCGAAAGCGAGCGTGCGGCCATCAAACTCGCCGTGACGAACGGCAAAGTGACCACAGGCGAATTAGCGGCGGCGGCAAATCTCGCCGACAAGACGGCGCGCAGCGTGCTGAGAGGCCTCGCTGTAAACGGCCTGCTTGAGTGGGAAGGTAAAAACAGCAGGGATCCTCATCAGTTCTATCGAATCACGGGAAACAAGCAATCCTGACCGAGCAAGTTACCGAGTAGATGTTCGAGTCATAAATGACGTTTTAGCTGGTAAGGCGGCTGTATATCGAATTTTATTGCCTTATTTTACCGAGTAATCGACCGAGTAGATGCCCGAGCAGAAGACCCTGCGGCAGCGCAAGGGACTTAAAAAACTAGGCGGAACCGCTTGCGCGTCTCCGCCTTGCCATGTTTGCCGTCGCGCATCTTGCCGTCGTCCCGGCGGTCACCGTGTCCCGTCCGCTAATCCTCCAAACCGGCGATCGCACGCCAACGCTTCATATCGGCATCGGCTGCTTTGGCAACACCAACCGGCTCCAGCCCCGTGGCACCGTCAGCCGAATCCGCGAACAGCCAAGGCTCGGCCGCGTCGGCAACAGCTTGCACGCCCGCGCCTACTTGCGCGCGCCCTGCGTTTCGCCGCCGCCTTGCGCGACGTCGCCTTGCTGCTTTTCGCCCTGCGCTTGCGAACCATCCATCCCACCGTCCATGCGAATAGACCTGCCTTCCAAAACTCAGGCGGGCCAAAAGAAAAGCCCGCACCTTGAAACCTTGCGGTCCAGAGTACGGGCATGTCACACACTCAATGAATAACGGCAGCTAGAAGGACTTCCGCCTAATCCTCTTCAGGTGGTTCTGCTTGAACTTCTGGTAGTCCTCGCCGAACACCTTCACGTCGGTCACCATCAGGCACTTGTCGCGGAACTTCAGATCGGTCAGCTCCAATGTGCACAGGTAGTCCACCGCCTGGAACAGGCGGTAGTCCAGCGCGCTCGCCATGCGGTAGAGCACCGCGTCCTTCGAGAGCACGTAGTCGATGGCGCCATGCAGGGCCGATGTGACCATCTGCTGGCCGTTGTCGTAGTAGATCTTCACCTTGTCGAAGCTTTGGAAGTATTCGAGGTTGTCGGTCAGGAAGACAACGAGGTCGCGCTTGAAGCGGGCGATGAACAGCTCCGGCGCGTCAACCTCGCTGCGCCTGTACGAGAAGGCCTTGTAGCTGCACGGCACACCGCGCACGAAGCCCTCGAATGCGGCCAGCAACCGCTTACGGCAGCCAAGGTCCAGGCTCTCGTAGTCGTCGTGGCCGTTCATCAGTGGGGAGGCGTGGAACGGGAGGTCGGGCAGGCCCTTTGCGCGCAGGTCATCCTCGTACCTCGCAATCAATGGGCCGACGGGCTCGCCCTGGTCGTGCATCAGCAGCGTGACGAGGCAGTACTTGGAGTGCCCGCTCTGGCTCCCCGACTCGTCCACGAAGATGCTGAGCTCGCGCAAAACGCCCCCTTATAAATGCAAGAAGCCGGAGGACACCTCCGGCAGCTTGGAAGTAGCACTTGTCGTGCCACCGATTCAATTTATACCATGAGGCGCTTTCGGGCACAAGAGGATTTGGAGATTAACGTGCGGCCGTGCCTACGCCAGGAATCGCACCCTCCTTGATTTTCAACCTAACCCTTCATCCTCGAGCTCGGTTATGAGACGCACGAGCTTGGTGCGCGCTGCGTGCTCCGCGTCGAGCGTGAGGGGCAGCAGTGCGTAGCACAGGTTGCGATCGAGCGACGCCAGGGCCTTCAAGTGTCCAAAGTCTAGGTTGACGGCCAAGGTGAAGGGATGCCGGGCGAGGACGAATCGGCAAACCGTGAGTAGCAAGCAGCAAGAGAGGGCGAAGCTGCCGAAGAACTATATTGGCGCATCGCAAACAGAATCATGCGCGCCGAGCGAGTGGCATTTGAGCTGGTAAATTCGCTGTCGACGGCGTTTTTGGCATCGTTTCCGGGCAAGCGGCCCAATGCGGCCGGAATCTGCCGCGCCCAGAAAACACAGTTGCGGCACAAACGACGAAACCGCAGGTCAGGACTACTTTTCTGCTGTGCAAAAAAGTACACTTTTTGACGAGGGGTAAGAAAAACTAAGATGGATGTAACAAAAGGAAGTCGACCTGCGGTTTCGTCCTCGGAGGTCGTGTATAATGCTCCAGCTATTGAGAAGCGGAAAAGTGTACTTTTTGACGACTTCCGCAGCGGATGCGCGCAACCGAACCGACGGGGACGGGCTGTGCACGCGTCGCATGGGGCCGCCGGGTGCGCGGGAAGGGTCTGGTCCGATGGGTTCGACGCTGTTGGAGAGGGAGCGC
>CAKUFZ010000023.1 GCA_934654475.1 uncultured Coriobacteriales bacterium | reverse complement strand
GGGGTTCGCGCGGCCGCATCGACTGGGGTGCGGCGCGAGGGAGAACTATACACGCGGCTGCAGGGGGAGGGCAAGCGCAGGGGCGTGAGTCCACGGGACGCACACAAGTCGGGGAATAAGAAACTTTTAGGCGCGTTTTTATGCTTCCCCGGGCTCCGGGCCGGCCGCCGCGGCCGGGCAAGCCCGCACCGGCGTCCTGCAAGCCCGCCTATAGCGCAAGCGACCCACACATATATGTTTCGCTCGAAGCCGGGAACCGAAACGCAGGGAGCGCCGACGGGCCCTCGCCTCTCCCGGCCAGGCGGCGCCCGGGGTGATCGACCCCGACACTGGCTCGTCTGCTAAAACGAAAGCGGCCCGCTTCCTATTGCAAGAAAACGGGCCGCACTAGACGCGTGAATTACGTATGTTGGCGCAAACTCATCTGCTCCGCTGCCTTTAATCCTGCACTGGCTCCGTAACAAGGTCCTTCTTATACATGAATACATGCGGGGCCTCGTCGGCGGGCTCGCCTGTGGGGGGCATGGGGTAATCGGCGGAGAGCTCGACGTCTGCCACGCGCGTGTAGCCATGGCTCTCGTACCATTGCCACGTGCAGGTGGAATCAGTCTGGAGCCAGTAGCTCTGGGCGCCAAGGCCCTCGAGCCTTTTCTGGAACTCGGCCATCAGGGCCTTGCCCACGCCATGGGAACGATACTCGGGGTTCACGACGAAAAGCTCGAGCTCGGTGTCTTCGCCGCGCGCCTCACCGGCAGCGTCGATGAGCATCTGTCCGCGCTCGCCAAGCTGCAGCTCATAGGTGCGGGCAATTCGGGCAGGCTGGGCGCCGTAACGCAGCGTCTCGGAAGCCTTCTCATAGACATCTTTCCAGACAAAGGCATCCTTAGGCTCAGGCAGGCGCGTTGTGGAAGCAAAGGCAATGCCGACGAGGACCGGGTCGTAGTTGGTGCCGTCGTCGATGGTCGCCACGAGGCGAATGTTGCTTGCGCGGAGCACGCCAGCAAAGTCCATGTTTGCCTGGGCGGTCTTCTGCTCGTCGGTCAGGCCGTCGAACAACCACTCGGGAGGCATGATGTACGAAAGCTGGCTGAAGTCGACGCTCGTGAAATCACGGACACGCAGGATGGGATCGTGGGGCTGCTGGACCTCCTCGCCGGGGACGCCCGTCTTGCGGGCCTCCTGCTTGGCCTTGCGGCGGGCGCGGGCTGCCGCCTTGGCCTTCTCATCCTGCTTGGGGCGAGGCTTTCCGGACTTGGGACCACGGCCAGAAGCGGCTCCGGAGGCAGAGCGGGGCTTGCTGGACTTGGGCCCATGACCGGAAGCAAAACCAGAGGCAGAGCGGGACGCACCCGAGGCGCCACGCTGGGAAGACCTGGGCCTATTCTCACTCGACATACATACACTCCTTGGATGTATCGAAGCCAGTTAGTATCTTAGACGGGAACATGATACCCCCTTGAAGGCCAGCGGGCATCAGCCATGACAGGCGACACAACAGTTCGCTCGAACGGGGTATGGCCGACTCGTGGGCTTTGTTCATTCACCGCAAGGTCAAAGAAAACATGAGGGAACTCAACCATACAATAGGACATTTAATTACTGTGTTCGTGTCCTGCCGACAAGTATGCTGGTTGGCAGCGCGCAACATGCGCGACCAGGCGGCCCCTCGCGGTTTCATAGCAAGGGGCTTCGGCATGAGAGAAAAGGGGTTTGAAGATGAGCGTGTACGTTGTGAGCTGGGGCATTGTAAACCAGGGGCGCAACATGGAGACTGACTCTATCGTGCATCGCACCCTGGACGAGGCGCGTGAGGAGTTCGACCTGATCGACCTCGCGACCGCCGTGAAGGGCCCCCTCGCCAAGATGGCGGCCGAGCACGGTTGCCCCTCTTACTGCAGGATTGAGGAAGTTGAGATGCTCGACGAAAAGGAGCATCCCACCAACAAGCTGGCAGATTGGGTGTACGACGCCTCGAAGACCCTCATCGATGAGAAAGTGTCACAGTAAGTGGAAGATAAGATTTTCGCCGAAGAGCAGGCGCACCTCAGCAAGGTCTACGGTCAGTTGCAGGAGCTCGAGCGCACGGCCTCCGAGCGCCTTGAGGCAAACCTGGCCGAGATCAGGGAATACAAGTCGAACATGCGCGAGGAGATTGCCCCCGACTTTGAGGGCGACGACCTCTCGATGGAGACGTATGCCAACGTCGCTGCCGCAAACAGCGTGATTGAGTCGTTCAACTTGGCAAACGATGCCGACGTTGAGACCATCAACCGCCTGCGCCTGCTTCTCAAGAAACCCTACTTTGCCCACATCAGGCTGCAGATTGCCGGCAAGCCCACGGCACGCGACATCTACCTGGGCTCGACCGGCATGGCCGACGAGCTGCACCGCCGCATTGTGGTGGACTGGCGATCGCCGGTGGCCGAGGCCTACTACAACCAAGACATGGGCAAGACCTCGTACTGGGCAAACGGCCGTGAAATCAAGGCTGACCTGCAGCTGCGCCGCCAGTTCGACATCGAGCGCGATGTGCTGAAGTGCTACTTCGACACCTCGGTGGCCATTGAGGACCCGCTGCTGCTGGCCTCGCTCACCTCGCAGCGCTCCTCGCAGCTCCAGGCCATCACGGCGACGATCCAGAAGGAGCAAAACGCTGTCATCCGCCACGAAAACGTGCCTGCAATGCTGGTGCGCGGCGTGGCAGGCAGCGGCAAGACCTCGGTGCTGCTGCAGCGCATCGCGTTCTTGCTGTTCCGCGACCGCGAGAGCCTGCGCGCCGATCAGGTGTATCTCGTAACGCCCAACCCCGTGTTTAAGAAGTACATCGCAAACGTGCTTCCTGAGCTGGGCGAAAAGAACCCCAACGCCCTCACGTGGGCAGAGCTCATGGAGCTTGTGGGTCCGGGCGACCGCTCGCTGGGCGCCGAAACCGCAGCCGAGTCGCTCAAGCGCATCGACGAGGGACTCAAAACGCTCCAGCTCGAACCCGAAGACATGCACGATATCGTGGCCGGCGAGCACCAGCTCCTGACCGCCCAGCAAATTTGGAAGACCGTCGAGCGGTTCTTGGGCAGGACCAAGCCGGGCCCGCGCCTGTGCTGCGTGGTGGAGGAAGACCTGCTCGACAAGCTCGACGCACGCATCAACCAGCTTGCGACCAGCGCCGCCATGAAGGACGAGGTCACGACCATGGACCCCGACGAGCAGGAGCGCATCTTCGGCCGACTCGTCGACCCTAACGACGAGGAGGACGTGGCCGACTGCACGCGCGACTACGTGGAGCAGCTCTGCGCCCCCTACGTCGAGATGGTGGAGAACGCCGGGTGGCTCCGCCTGGACCGCATCGGCATGCGCATGCTCGGCGCGAGCAGCCTGACGGCAATCGAGTGGCTGTACCTGAAGGTGCAGCTGGCGGGCAAGGTGGACGAGGCCGCCAAGCTCGTGGTCATCGACGAGGTGCAGGACTACTCCGCCGCACAGCTCATGGTGCTGGCACGCTACTTCTGCAACGCGCGCTTCCTCATGCTTGGCGACGAGAACCAGGCGATTTGGGAAGGCACGGCAAGCTTCGCGCAGATTGAGCAGCTGTTCAAGGAGATGCGCGGCAACGTCGCCACCTGCGAGCTTATGACGAGCTACCGCTCCTCGCCCGAAATCACAGCCGTGTTCACCACGCTCATGAAGCGCGATGAGGGCATGAACGTCTCCTCGGTGCGCAGGCCTGGCCATACGGTCAAGTTCAAGGAGTGCCTGGACGACGAGGAGTACTTCCAGGCATTGGAAACTGCGTTGGAGTCGGGCAGGAACGAGGGCGGCCTGTGCGCCGTGATTGCCGGCAGCGGCAGGCGCGCCCGCTGGCTCGACCGCAAACTGCGCGACCGCATGGGCGAGCTTGCGCCGCGCCTCATGGACGGCAAGGGCCGCCTGCCCGAGGCGGGATGCGTGCTGCTCGACCTCAAGCTCGCAAAGGGCCTGGAATTCGACCGCGTCATTGTGGCCGACGCACAGGCCGATGAATACGGCGAGGACGAGCTTTCGAAGCATCGCCTGTACACCGCCATCTCGCGCGCGACGCAGCACCTCACGCTTGTGTCGCAGGGCAAGATGACGCCCCTGCTCGACGAGGCGAGGTCCAATGGCAACTAGCGTCAAGGCCCTGCCTGCCTCGACGGGCGGGGTCAAGCTGCCTTATCTGGGCGCCCAGGTGCTTGCGGCCCTGGGCCCCACACAGACCAAGCTCACTGAGCGAGCCGTCAAGCATATCAAGAAGACGTTGCCCGTGCCCTGCGAGCAGGACATCATCTGGGCCGACGTGACGTTCGGCACGCGCACGCACGGCCTCGTGGTGACAGGCCAGGGCATCTTCTTGAAGGACGGCCCATCGGGCGAAGAGGACGACGACGTGGACTGGTCGCAAGACGACGGCGCAGGCTATCACTACTTGCGCTGGCGCAACTTCGACCCCTCGTTTATAAGCTTGCACGCCAACAAGCCGTGCATCGCAGGTATCCCCTGCCAGGATGCCGAAAAGTTCGACACCCTGGCACGCCAATGCATGCGGCTGGCGCACGGGTCCGACAAGCTCATGGAAGATGCCTCTAAAGCTCTCCTTGAGGGTAAGGTTAAGGTCGCTCGAGGTGTTGAGAGCATCTATCGCAAGTCGGCCGCCCTCACGTACGCGGATTGCCTCAAATCGCTGAACAGCCCTGGTCAGACGGGCACTCTGCGCGCGGTAGAGGTACCCTTCACCCAGTTCGACGCCGTGCTGGAACGCATGCGTACCGCAATCAAAGCCGGTAAAATCGCCGGCTGCGACGACGTGCGCCTCGCAGGCATCCTCGTGCGCAAGGGTGCCTTCACCTACCGCCAGGCAATGAACCTCGCGAAGGCAGGGCATATCCGGGGCCTGTCGTACGTGGCCCTGGAAGATGCCGTGCGTTACACGGGCGCAAACGGGCTCTCTGCCGCAGCGCTCGAATGGCTCTCGGGAAGAGCAGCCGTACGCGGCCTCAACGAGGACCAAGACGTGAGCCTCACGGGCGTCGCGCAAGCGGCAGCCCAAGCAGCTGGCGGCATCGCTGCGGTGACCCCCAAGACCGAGCAGGACAATGTGCTCAGCATGACAGCCGACACCGTCATCTCATCTGCCGGTCGCTCAGTAGGCGTCGCAGGAGCGCGCGCCATCACCGGCGCCCTGGGCATGGCAGCCGGCCCCGTGGGCGCGATCGCGGGCCTCGCGCTGGGCAACATCTGCGGCGAAGCGGTGCCTCAGGCCGTCAATATGGCAAAAGGCCTGTTCATGGAACCCGCCGAGCAGGTACTGGGCCGCATGTTTGATGCGGTGGTGCGCAACATGGTCTTCGAATATGCCTTTACCCAGGCCGAGCAGGCAGTGTTTGGCGTGTTTCTGCGCAAAGTGGACCCCCGAGCCTACCAGGCGCTTCTCGCCTCGCTGCGTAAAAGCGAGACTCAAGAACAGGATATCCGCGACTTTATCGAGCCGGCATTCGAAGCCGTGCGCACACGATAAGGCCGATAACGAAAGGACAACAGGGTGCTTACGCTAGACGCATTTGAGAGGGCGGCAACCAAGGTCAAGGAAGTGACGCTGGAGACAAAGCTCATTGAGAGCCCGCACTTCAGCGCCATCGCCGGGAACCGCGTGTTCTTCAAGCCGGAGAACATGCAGCGTACGGGTTCCTACAAGGTGCGCGGTGCCTACTACAAGATTTCGACCATGAGTGACGAGGAGCGCTCGCACGGCCTCATCACCGCCTCGGCCGGCAACCATGCCCAGGGCGTGGCGGCGGCCGCACAGAAGTACGGCGTTCCCGCAACCATCGTGATGCCCGCCACGACGCCGCTCATCAAGGTCGAGCGCACCAAGTCTTACGGTGCCAACGTCGAGCTTGTGGGCAACGTCTATGACGAGGCATATGCCCGTGCCTGCGAGCTTGCCGAGGAGCAGGGCCTCACCTTCGTGCACCCCTTCAACGACCTCGACGTCGCCTGCGGCCAGGGCACCATCGCCATGGAGATCTTCCAGGAGCTTCCGCTGGTGGACTGCATCCTCGTGCCGATCGGCGGCGGCGGACTGGCCACGGGCGTGTCCACTCTGGCAAAGCTGCTCAACCCTAAGATTCGCGTCATCGGCGTCGAGCCCGCAGGGGCAGCCTGCATGAAGGCGAGCCTGGAGGCCGGCCATGTCGTGAAGCTGCCGAGCGTGAACACCATCGCCGACGGCACCGCCGTGCAGGAGCCCGGCGATCTCATCTTCCCCTACATCCAGGAGAACCTCGACGGCATCATCACCGTCGAAGACGACGAGCTCGTTGTGGCCTTCCTCGATATGGTGGAGAACCACAAGATGGTCGTCGAGAACTCGGGCCTGCTCACCGTTGCGGCGCTGCGTCACCTCGACTTTATGGGCAAGAAGGTCGTCTCGGTGCTGTCGGGCGGCAACATGGACGTCATCACGATGTCCTCCGTCGTGCAGTCCGGCCTCATCAAGCGCGACCGCGTCTTCACCGTGAGCGTGCTGCTCCCCGACCGCCCCGGCCAGCTTGTGCGCGTGGCGCAGACCATCGCCGACCATAAGGGCAACGTCATCCGCCTGGACCACAACCAGTTTGTGACGACGAACCGCAATGCCGCAGTCGAGCTGCGCGTAACCATCGAAGCCTTCGGCACCGACCACAAGCATGAGATTGTTGAAGCGCTCGAAAAGGACGGCTTCCGCCCGAGGGTCGTGGGGACGCAGTTCTAGCGCAAAAGAGGTCAACAGCGGGTCGACGGCGTCTCAACCAGGGATTATTGGGCACCGTTGACCCCGCCCTGTTGGGGTGAGAACGCTTCTACGGGGGTGACGAGAGGTTATTACAATCGTACACAATGCCTCATCACCATCCTGCCTAATGGGTGACAAGCGCAATTGTGAAGACGTTTTCACAAAGATTTTCCCAGCTAGATAGCGATTTTTAGCATATAACACCTTGAGGGTGGCGCGCAGAAGGCGCAATTGGGGCATTATGCAATCAGTCAAGCGGGACAGGCGCTTAGAAATTGAGGCTGACCCCCGCAAGACACAGACATTGCCTCCTCAATGAGCCGGCGCGAGCGACCCCCTTACGCTTGGACGCCTGGCATTCCCCTTGAGCGGCGGATCCCCTGCGGAACTTCCCCCTTAACCGCAGACGACGGATCCGCCGCATTTTTGTTTGTGGCACAAGACGCCGCAGACGCGGTTCCGCTTCCCATTAAAAGCGGGTTCTCGTCCGCAAGGCGCCGGGAGCCGATGTGCGCGGTGCGGGCCCCTGGCCTACTGGAGTACATGAGGCTCCGTGGAACGCAGCGCGTGAGGTTCCGCACCCATAAAAAGCGGGTTCTGATGCGCAAGGCGCCGGGAGGCGATGCGTACTGGACGTACGTGAGCCTCCCGGGAACGCAGCGCATCAGGTTCCGCACCCATAAAAAGCGGGTTCTGATGCGCAAGGCGCGCGATGCCGACGTGTACTGGAGTACTCTAGGCATCGCGCACGGAGCTGGTCTTGCGACGAGTCCCGTGGAGAACGCAGCGCATCAGGTTCCGCAACCCATCAAAACGCGGGTTCTCACGCGCAAGGCGCACGGAGCCGATGTGTACTGGAGTACATGAGGCTCCGTGGAACGCGGCGCGTGAGGTTCCGCTTCTCATTACTTGCGGCCTTGCTCTACAAGATCGAGGAGCTCGGACTTGGTATGCACCCCGATCTTCACGTAAACGTGCCGGATATGGGACTTCGCCGTGTTGAACGAGACGCCGAGTTCGTCGGCGATAAAGGCAATCGTGCGACCCTTGGCGAGAAGGAACAAGACGTCCGTCTCACGCTGTGACAGGCCGAATCGGGCCGCTATATCCAAACAAGAGCGTGTCCACGTTCCTGCGCGATCTGATTCGCCCGTTTGCGCCTCATCGCCGTCCTGTTCAGATGACAATGAAGCGCTCTTGAGATTGCCACCAACCTCACGCAAGGCGCCTTTCATAGAGTCAGCGCCACCGGCGAGGTCCTTGCCGTCTTGAGCGTCCTGCGCGGCACGCTTGCCCACCATGCGCAGTACCATTCCCACCGCACGGTCATTGAACACGAGCATCGACACCACAAGCAGCGCAAGCACCATCACGCATGAAACGACGAACATCGAAGTGGCGTCAAGCATCTCATGACCAGCCAGTTGCGATCCCAAAAGCCAACCAGCCGTTGTTCCCAGGGCGGAGGTGCCGCGTCCCAAACCAAAGACACGAACCGCCGGCGCGCCCGTCACATAAGCCACGTGGGCAAAGAGACACCACATGATCATGACGAAGCAGGCATAGGCGATGCCGACGAACACGCCGCCAGCTTGCCCCGCACCGTCAACGAGTGGCATGACGAGAATGCCCAGCGAAGCAAGAATGATGACTGGGTAGTAGAGGCGGCTTACGTCGAAATCATTGCCCAGCGTACCAACAAGCACATAAAGCAGGGTTGCCACGAGAGCCATCCCAAATACCACCATGCATCCCCTGTCATCAAGGACATTCGTGGCCTGCGTCAGTGCGGAAAAGCCGCGCGTGACTCCCACAACGACGGAAAACACCGCAATGGCAAACATGAGTCGCAAAAAGAACCCGCGCGGCAAAAGATGATCGTGCGGCTCAACAGGCTCTTCCATCGGGGCGTCACCGGCCGGCGTCAGCGTGCAGAGCGTCGCGCCCAACGGCAGCAAAGCCATGACGCCAAGACCAAGGTGCTCGGGCAACCCGCGTACCAAGAAGTACATGAGCGAGGCCGCGACAAAGGCAGCCGCAGCGTTCATGGTCGCACGACGAGAGCCAACCGAGGCATACTCCATGCCCATGCGCAAACATACCCACGCCGTCCCCAGGCCGGTGAGAACGCAAAAGAGTAGGAACACGGAATCAAACGCCCCATTGGGAGCCATGAGTTTGACGAAAACCGTTGCTATACCAGCAAGAAGCCCCATGGCAAGCAAGAAAGGCTTGTTCTGCGTAAGTCGAGCAGAGACGGCCGGGAAGGCGGCCGCAAGCACGAGCGTGAGACCAAGTGCAGTGGTAGAGGCAAGGTACATTGCAAAGGTCGTATCCGCATTGGCTCGAATCGAAGCATCGAGCAGGGTGGTGCTGTCATAGCACAGCCAAATCCAGGCGTAATACAGACCAAAACCCACAAAACGAAGCGAGGGCCACTGCTCGTCAAGATCGAGCAGAAGACGTGCCAGAGCCGAGGGCCCATGCAGAACCACCTCGTCGGTTGATTGTTCGGGTCCCTTGCCTTTGTCCTTGCCCTGAGCACTGCCCATCTGCTGCTCTCCCCTACTGCCAGGCACAATCCGCCTGTATCTTCTCTCCCTCAAACACAAAAGGCCCCGTCAGAGACGGGACCTTTTGAATGCTAGCACACTGGGTTAGCCGTGGCGTTTAAACCCTCGGCAAACATGCGCCCGATTGTACGCGGAGAATCTCTTCTCCTGCCAGAGACTCAGCCGGAAGCTCACCGCCGAACGCCTCAAGTGACAAAAGCTAGGCCGCCCTGACAACCTCGGCAAGGCCTTCGAGCTGCTCTTTCTCCTCCGCAAGGAAGGCGCGCGTAAGCTGAGCCACACCGCGATAGTAATCGGTCTTGCAATGACGTTCGATATCAGCGATGAAAGCAGGCAGCCAGTTGGCAAGATGCTGAACGTAGAACTCATGCTGTACGCGCACAAGACGGGCAAACTCAGCCTCGTCGCCCGCACTCAGGGCATCGCAGGAACGGTCGATAAGCTTGGCCATGAACTGCATCTCGAAGCCGATGTGGTCTTCAGGCGTGGTGTTCTCCGCAGGAAGGTCGAGGCCCTCAGAGCGGTAGAACGACAGCGCCCCGTCACGAGCATCCTGCATGAGCAGGTGCTCCTCGCTCGTATAGACGCTCTCATAAGGCGGCGCCATGAGCTTGTCGTAGTTGCCGGCGCCCAAGAATGTGTGCGCATAATCCACGGCGATCTCCTGGCGGGTACCGGTGTCGCGATGGCGCAGGCAATCGGCGATAAGCGCATAACCACGGCCAAAGGTGTCCTCTCCCACCGGGAAGTTGGCCCCTGCCATGGCCTCAATCTGCTCGGAAGTAGGCTCCCACAGATAGACGCCTGCCAAGAAGCTGTAGAAGCCGGCACGGTCGGCGCCAGAAGTAATGATGTCGTCTTTTGTCTGCTGATCCATGTCGGTTTCTCCTGATTCTTGGCGCGTTTTGAAACTTTGCGCGGAACACCCATGTAGCAAGGGGTGCGGTGCCGTCGCCGCGCATGACGACACCGCACTTTGAGGGCCCTGTTTTAACGAAACGACTTAGAAAATGTCCGTCTGCCAGGCGTTCTCACCATGCATCGAGGTGATAATGTACTTGGTGAGGGGGGCGTTGCCCGTATCGGGCAGCGTGTGAATCTGGTCCTCGGAATACTTGGCGAGCTCCTTGGAGACATCGGACTCGGGATCGTCGAGGTCGCCATAGAAGCGGGCGCCGGCGGAGCAGCTCTTCACGCATGCGGGAAGCTCGCCCTTGGCCGTGAGGTCGTGGCAGAGGTTGCACTTCTCCACAACGCCGGCCTGCTCGTTGTAGCAACGCTGGCCATAGGGGCAGGCCTGCATGCAAGCCTGGCAGCCGATGCACTGCTCGGAGTCAATGAGGATGACGCCCGTCTCCTCGTCGCGGTAGGTGGCGCCGGTGGGGCAAACCTCGAGGCACGGGGCGTTCTCGCACTCCTGGCACATCGTAGGCAGCGGGTAGCGCACCATGTTGGGGTACTCACCGACGGGGCCGACGATCTTCACCTGGTTCCAGGCAAGACCCAGGGCCACCTCGTTTTGCATCTTGCAGGCCACCTGGCAGGCATAGCAGCCAGTGCAGCGGTCAATGTTGACGACTATGCAATTACGCGCCATAGTCGAACACCTCCTCGGTAGGATCAGAAGCCTCGGGCATCCACACCGCGAACTGAGACGGCTCAGTCCAGATCTTGTCGCAGATCTCATCGGTGGACGGGGTCACCTTGACAGTAAAGCCGCGCAGCGTGTAGGTGCCGTACTCGGGGTTGTAGGGCGGGTCGTTCTTGGTGAGGACGTTGATGTTGAACGCCTTGTAAGCCTGAGCCGGGTCGTCGGAATCAAGCAGCTCGGGTGCCCAGAAACGCTCCTGGTACACGACGCCCTTGGCGATTGCCGTGGTGACCTTGGCCTTGCCGTGCGTCTTGCCGCGGCGGCTCTCGATGTTGACCCACTCACCGTCCGTGATGCCGTACTTCTCGGCATCCTCGGGGTGGATCCAGCACTCAGGCACGGGATAGATCTCGCGCAGGTACGGGATGTTGCGCAGCGTGCCGTGGTGGTACATGGGCAGACGGCCCTCGGTGAGCACGAGCGGGTACTCGGTGTCGGTCAGAGGACTCTCAGCAGGCTCCTCGTAGTAGCACAGGGGCTCGTACTCGACGCTGGCAGGCTCGACGACGAGGTTGGCCTCCTCGGTGGAATGCGCCCACGGATAGCCGGTGCGGCCCAGGATGATGTTGGACTCGCAGTACACCTCGAGCTTCTTGGAAGGCGTGCCGAAGCCCTTGGGCTTGCCGGTTTCCTCGTCGGTGTTGAGGTAGACGCCATAGGTACGGTACTCCTCGGGGGTGCACCAGGTGATGACGCCCTCCTTGCAAGCCTCCTCCCAGGTCATGTCGAGCTTGTTGAGGTGCATGAGCTGCTTCTCGTACTCGTTCTTGTAGAACGGGGCGGTCATGCAGGCGTCAGCGTCAAAGGCGCGAGCCGCGTCGGTGTTGCCGAGCTCGGCGCACTTCTGAACGATCTGCGTCCAGATGATGCCCTCCTCGACGGTCTCGAAAAGGTGGGTGCACGCCTGACGCATAACGATGGTGTTGAGCTGCGGAATGGTGAGGTTGGTCTCAAGCCACTCGGTGCAGGGCAGCAGCATGTCGGCGCACAGCACGGAGAATGCCGTGGGGTACATGTAGATGTGCAGCACGAAGTCGAGGTTAGGCACGACCTCGTCCAGGCAGCTGGAGTTGCCCAGAACGACGTGCTTGTTGCCGGAACGCTCGATCCACATATGGATCTGGTAGGGGTCGCCGTCCTTCATGGCCTTGAACACGTCGGGAATGAAGGCCATGTCCCAGCACATGAGGCCCTTGTGCTCGACGTAACCGCAGCGCTTCATGACCTTCTCGGTGGAGAGGAGGCGCGGCGTGTTACCCAGCTGGTCACGGCAGGGAGCGTTCTTGAAGCGCTGGAGCATCGTGCCGGGCTTCTCGACATTGCCCATGAGGAACTCAAGGTTCAGAGCGGCCAGGGCGCACTGCTGCGACTGCGCGTACTGGTCGATGGCCACGCCCTGGAGAATGCCGGACTGACCCTCGGGATCGGTGTAAATCTCAAGCGCCTTCTCGATCTGGTCGGCATCGAGCCAGCAGATCTCAGCGGCCTTATCGAGCGTGAACTCCTCGACAGACTCGGCGAGCAGCTGGCCGCCGGTCTTGCAGCTCATGCCGTTGACCTCGTACTCACCGAAAAGCGCAGGCACGACGCCCTCGTTCATGGGGTACTCGACAACGACGGGCTCGTTCTTCTCGGAATCCCACACGACGTAGTCGGTGTCGGAGCCCTCGAGGCCGGCCTCGGTCGCCTTGAGCGTCAGGCGCGTCTCGGGGTTGATGAGGTAGGGCATGTTGGTCCAAGTGCGGCAGAACTCGGCGTCAAACTTCTCGTTGTCGAGGATCCACTTGGTCCAGGCCATCAGCAGGGCGGCGTCGGTACCAGGGCGAATGGGAAGCCACACATCGGCCTTGGCGGCATCCATCGTGAAACGCGGGTCGATGACGACCGTCTTGAGGCCCTGGGGACGATTGCGCAGCTCGGTGAGGGCGCGGCCGCCAGTGGCGACGGAGGAGTTCGAAGGGTCGGTACCCCACAAGACCAGGCTCGTGACGGCGGAGTCGGTGTAGTAGTAGTCCCAACCGTTGGAGTCAGAGAACGAGAGGTTGTTGGGCTTGCCTGCGCCATAGGCAAGAAGCGAGGCGCCCATACGGGGCAGGTAGCACTGAGCGCAGCCAGGCTCCCAAACGTTGGGGGTGTTGATGGCCTCGCCAAAGCGCTTGACATTGGAGAAGTGGGGGTTGCCGCCGCCACCAGTGGAAACAGAAATGGCCTCAGAGCCGTACTTGTCAGAAACCTCGTTGATGCGGGTGGCGATATCGGTCAGCGCCTCATCCCAAGAGATGCGCTCCCAGTCGTTGCCGCCACGCTCGCCCACGCGACGCATGGGGTACTTGTTGCGGTTGGGATGATAGAGAGCCTGAATACCGGCCATACCCTTGGCGCACACGCCGCCCATGCTCATCGGGCTCTCGGGGTTACCCTCGATGCGAATGACGCGGCCGTTCTTGACGTGGGCGAGCACAGCGCAGCTTGCGATGCATGCGCGGCACGACGTCTTGATGATCTGCTCCTCGTCGGCCTCCTCGGCACGGGCGGGGTCGGCCTTGACCAGGTCGCCAGACACGCCCATACCCAGGGCGGCAACGGCACCGAGCGCCGCGGCACACTTGGTGAACGTACGACGCGACATCGTGGTCTTCTCCATCGTGACCTCCTTCTCGAACATGTTGTGTCCTTCCTCTCTCCTATGACGCCCCGCCTGAAGCAGGGCGTGTTCAACGCGCACCGTGCGCGATTGAAACCAAAAAAACGTGGCCGCTCTTTGACGCTATGCAGCAAGGGCGGCGATGATGCGTTTGCCGTCTTCCGTGATGTGCCAGGCGTCTGTCCAGGCGATGGCGCCCACATGCTCGAGCTTTGAGATGAAGTAGCCCGCATACACGCGCTTGGGATTGGTGAGGGCAGGATGACCCGCAAGCGCGACCTCTATCGCCTTCAGGCTCGCCCCCTCGTCGGCGCAGGTATCCAGGACGATGAGGTAAGCCTCGAGGTAACCTTCAGGCTCAGCGGCAAGAAGGCGCTCGAACCGGGCGACTCCGTCAAACTCGGCCAGAATCGCCTCGCCCTGCTCCGTGGTGTGCAAAAGGTAGTCGACTGGCTGGTCGACATCTGCAGTTTCACCAGGTACCGCAGGCTGGGCGTCATCCGTCATGCATGCGTCAGTTGAAGCGGCGGCTTCAGAAATCTCGTCGATGGCAGCATCGCCCTCGGGACCCTTTTCACCTTGAGTCTCAACCTCAGATTCAGGGTCAACATTAATCTTTTCAATGCCGCCGTCCGAAATGAGGAAGCCCAGCAAGGTATGGGGCGTCTGCAGCGAGATTGCAAACGCAGGCGAGGCCAGGAGCTCCTCCTCGACCTCGCGATACGGGCGAGGTGCGCCAGTACAAGCTTTGAGGCAGGCAATGTAGGCAAGCGTGTTGGCGTGATTGGCCGTAAGGCGCGCACGCAAGGACGCGGTTACTTCTTCAGGCGTACGGTCCCCTGCAGCATCCTGCTTGCAGGAATCGACAGCCTCAACGCCTTCCTCGCGATCGAACTGCGCTGCGTGCGTCATATCGTTGTCATCCCTCATACGCTGTTCCTCCTCAGACCGCACCGTCGCGTGTCCGGCAAACCCCAAAGGCTTCCGTGCGTTTCTGAGGAAAAATATATGGAACGCCGCAAGCGGGCACAGCGGTCAAAGTTGGCGAAAACCGCGGCAGAGGCCATGTTCACCAACTATTGCTGCCTCTCGCCAATAGTTGGTGATTTTTCAACAAACGTGCTGGTTAACGACTTGTTTGTATCCAAACGGAGCATTGCCGCCGGAAATCATGCAACATGTTTTGCCCGTGCATCCATGAGGAAACCACCTTCTCGGCACGCGGTGCGCACATGGCAGGCATACCTTGGATTGCTACATGTTTTCTAGGAATAAGAACTGAAGAGGCGCATATGGCATTACTCGGACTCACACGCAAACAAACACTCATGCTCGTGGTGATGATTTTCGGCACGTTCATCGCCGTGCTCAACCAGACGCTGGTGACCCCGGCGCTTCCCTCCATCATGATTGAGACGAACGTCGACGCCTCCACCGCGCAGTGGCTCACCACCGGCTTCACGCTCGTGAACGCCATCATGATTCCCATCACGGCATTTCTCATCGACCGCTTCTCGATGCGTAACCTGTTCCTCGTTGCCATGGCGATCTTCACGGCCGGCTCCGCCATCGCGGGCTGGGGACCCAACTTCCCCACCATCCTGGTGGGCCGTCTCGTGCAAGCCGCCGGCGAGGGCGTCATGATGCCCCTCGTGATGACCGAGCTCATGCTCATGTTCCCCGTTGAGAAGCGCGGCACGGCCATGGGCCTGTACGGCCTCGTCATCGGCTTTGCGCCGGCACTTGGACCCACGGCCGCCGGCCTCATCATCGACAACGCCACCTGGCACGACCTTTTCTTCATCGTCGCAGGACTAGGCGTCATCATCCTGGCCTTTTCGGCCGTGGTGCTTGAGCATGGCCAGGGTGCGCGCAAGGACGCCACGCTCGACGTGCCCAGCGTCATCACCTCCACGCTGGGCTTTGGCGGCCTGCTTTACGGCCTGTCGGTCATCGGCGGATCCGGTGTGAGCGCAGCTGCTCTAGTCGGCGTCATCGTGGGCGTTGTGGCCCTCGTCGTGTTCTTCACCCGCCAGCTCAAGATGGAGAAGCCCATGCTGCAGGTGCGTGTGCTCTCCAACCGCAAGTTCCTCATCTCCACCATCATCAGCATGGTCGTGCAGGGCGCCCTCATGGCCGCCGGCATCCTCGTGCCCATCTACCTGCAGTCCCTGCGCGGCATCTCGGCGACCACCTCGGGTCTGGTGCTCCTGCCCGGCGCCATCGTCATGGCCCTCATGGGCCTTGTGGCAGGCCGTCTCTTCGACAAGCGCGGCCCGCGCATGCTCAGTCTCATCGGCACCGGCGTGCTCACCATCACGACGTTCGGCTTTGCGCTGCTGGGTGACTCCACGCCTGTCTCCTGGATCTGCGCCCTGTACACCGTGCGCCTCTTCTCGCTGTCTCTTGTGAACATGCCCATCGGCACTTGGGGCATGAACGCCCTGGACAACAGCCTCATGAACCACGGCACCTCGGTGAGCAACACGTTCCGCCAGGTTGCGGGCTCGCTGGGCACCGCCATCATCGTGAGCGTCTCCACCGCCGTGACCAACTCCTCCACCGGCATGGACCCCGTGCACGCAGGCATCCACGGCACGAACATGGCCTTCGTCGTCGCAGGCTTCATGTGCCTTGCGGCCTTCATCCTCACGCTCGTCTTTGTGAAGGACAAGCCCGGCGAGGCAGCCTCCGCCGACCCCACGGGCGAGCGTCGCAGCATCCTGGAGTCCATCATGCGCCGCGATGTGTACTCCCTGCCGGCCAACGCAACCGTGCTCGATGCCCTGCACCTCTTTGTTGACAAGGGCATCTCCGCAGCCCCGCTCGTGGACGAGAACGGCCACGCCCTGGGCTTCGTGTCCGACGGCGACGTGATGCGCTTCCTCTCCAAGCGCACCGCCACCGTGGTGGACCCCATCGTCATGATGTCCCAGACCATCAGCAAGACCAAGGAGGGCGAGGGCTTCAACGAGGTGCTCGACGCCCTGGTCAAGCTGCCTGCCAAGGAAATCGGCACCAAGGGCATCATCGGCGTGGACATCCATGCCGACCTTCCCGAGGTATGCCGCGTGCTCGGCGAGAACCATCTCAAGAAGGTCGCCGTCCTCGACGAAGGCCAGGTTGTGGGCGTCATCAACCGCTCCGACATCGTGCAGTGCGCCATGGCGCGCTACGTGGAGAGGGCCGAGTAGCTCGGACGAGGCTCCCGAGGGGGTGCCGGGTTCTTCCCGTGCTCAAACAGTTCCTAAAAGAAGGGGCCCTCACGGGCCCCTTCTTTTAGGAAAACTGCGCCGGGAAGAACCTGGCGCCCCTTGCGCGTCTATGGCCACAAATCGGGCCATACGCACACGGGTCTATGCAGCGTGCGGTAGTGTCGCGCGTTGGAGCAGGGCCTAGCTCCGATGGAAGCAGCCTCTCCTCGGCCTTAAACCACGGTGTCCCTTTTATGCCAGGCTGGCCTCGAAGCCGATTTCGCTGACGGCGGCGATGCAGGCGCCAACCGAGTAGCCGTGGCCCTCGACGACGGCCTTCTCGTCCTCAAGCGTGACGGTGACAGCGGTGACGCCCTCGACGCCCTGGAGCGCGTCGGTCACGCGGGCCACGCACTTGGGGCAGTGCATGCCCTTGACAGTGAACGTGGTGGTCTCCTTCTTGCTGAACAGACCCATGATTGCAATCCCTTCTACTCTCCTTGACAGGCGCGAAACACCTGCACTCTACGTATGTCAGATGCAGGGCGACCATGCCGCCCCGCATCGTGGAACCCATCTTACAAGCAAGAGCCCCTATTGTCCCGCCGCCACCTTGCCGGCCTCGGTCGAGAGCCATTTGGGCTTCCAGCCGCGCAGGCGAAGCGCATTGCTCGCGACGCAGATCGAGCTGCAGCTCATGGCAAAGGCCGCGAAGTCGGGCGTGAGCGTGACGCCGAGCGGCGTGAGCGCACCGGCAGCCACCGGGATGCAGATCACGTTATAGAACAGTGCCCAGAACAGGTTCTGCTTGATGTTGCGCAGCGTGGAGCGCGAAAGTTTGATGGCACTGGTCACATCGAGCAGGTCGGAGCGCATGAGGACCATGTCGGCGCTCTCGATGGCCACATCGGTGCCGGCGCCGATGGCAATGCCGATGTCAGCGCGCGCCAGAGCAGGGGCATCGTTCACGCCGTCGCCCACCATGGCGACCTTGCCCTGCGCCTGCAGGCGGCGAATCTCGGCGTCTTTGCCCTCGGGCAGCACACCAGCCACAACCTCGTCGACGCCCACCTGCTTCTGGATGGCAGCGGCCGTGCGCTCGTTGTCGCCCGTGAGCATGACGGTCTTGATGCCCATCGCGCGCAGCTCGGCGATGGCGGCGGCACTCGTGGGCTTCACCGTGTCGGCAAGTGCAATAAGGCCCACAAGCTGGTCGGCCCAAGCGAAGAAGAGCGGCGTCTTGCCCTGGGCGGCAAGCTCGTCGGCACGCGCTCCCAATCCCGCCAGGTCGATGCGGTGCTCGCTCATCATGAGCGCGTTGCCCGCAAGGGCCTCCTGACCTTCGGTCGTACAAGCAAGGCCCTGGCCCGACACCTGGCGCCAGTCCTTCACGGGAAGCTTGTCGGTGGCGCGGCTGCCCGCGTAGTCCACCACCGCACGCGCCAGGGGATGCTCGCTCTTCTCCTCGATGCTCAGGGCAAGCGTGAGAAGGTCGGCCTCGTCCATGCCGGGGGCGCACACCACGTCGGTGACCTCGGGCGCACCGTGGGTGATAGTGCCCGTCTTGTCGAACACGACGCACGCCACATCGTGGGCGTTTTCGAGCGTCTCGGCACTCTTGATGAGAATGCCCTGCTTGGCACCGCGGCCCGTGCCCACCATAATCGCAGTCGGGGTCGCCAGGCCAAGGGCGCACGGACAGCTGATGACGAGCACCGAGATGCCGTGGACAATGGCCTTCGTCACATCCATGCCCGTGGCAACGAGCCAGATGCAGAACACGGCGACCGCCACCGTGATGACCGCAGGCACGAACACGCCGGAAATGCGGTCGGCAATGCGCTGAATGGGGGCCTTGCTGCTCGTGGCGTCATCCACCAGCTTGATGATATGGGCGAGCGCGGTATCGTCGCCCACGCGCGTGGCGCGCATGCGAACATAGCCCGAAACAACCACCGTACCTGCGGAAAGCTCGCCGCCCGCAGCCTTGTCCACCGGCACGCTCTCGCCGGTGAGCGCCGACTCGTCGAGCGCGGCCGAGCCGTCGACCACCACGCCGTCGACCGGCACGCCCGTGCCCGTGCGAACAACCAGGATGTCGCCCACCTGCACCTGCTCGACCGGCACCTCGCGCTCTGCGCCGTCGTCGCCCACGAGCACTGCCGTCTTGGGAGCCAGGTTCATGAGCGAGGCGATGGCATCGGTCGTGCGGCCCTTTGCACGCGCCTCGAAGTACTTGCCCAGCGTGATGAGCGTGAGGATCATGCCGGCGCTCTCGAAGTACAGGTCCATTGCCGCCGCATGCGCCCCGTCCATGTCGCCATGGCCGAGCGCATACCCAATGCGGTACAGAGCCGCAATGCTGTAAAGCGTGGACGCAGCCGCGCCCAGCGCCACAAGCGTGTCCATGTTGGGAGCCTTGTGGATGAGACCCTTGAGGCCGTTGCGGAAGAACTTGAAGTTGATGGCTATAACAGGGATGACGAGCAGGAACTGCGTGAGTCCAAACGTCATCATGTTCTCGTGGCCCAAGAAAATACCCGGCAGGGGCCAGCCGTACATATGGCCCATGTCCAGGTAAAACAGTGGGATGGTGAAGATAAAGCTCACGATGAGGCGGATGCGCACGCGCTTTGCCTCGGCTTGGGCGATCTGCGCCGGCGTGGGTCCGGCAGGCCCCTTCTGAGCCGCGGCGCCAGCCGATGCGCCTTGAGCGGCACGCGGGATGGCGCCGTATCCGGCCTTGTCCACCGCGTCGCTAATGGCGGCCAGCACCGCCTCGTCGCCCGAGTACGTGACCTCCATGCTGTTCTTGAGCAGGTTGACCACGGCCTTCTCCACGCCGGGCACCGCGCTCGTCGTCTTCTCGACGCGAGCCGAGCACGCCGCGCAGGTCATGCCCGTGACGTCGAATACCTGAGTTGCCACTTACCTTCCTCCAAACCTGTGAATCAAGTCCATCGCCTCGTCGACGATCTCGTCATGCCCGGCGCGAATCTGCTCCACCACGCATGTTTGCATGTGGTTGCGCAGGATCATCTCGCTCACGCGATGCACGGCACTCTCCGCAGCGGCAAGCTGCGTGAGGACGTCGCCGCAATAGCGGTTGTCGTCAATCATCGCCTTCACGCCGTTGAGCTGGCCGATGGCACGGTTGAGCCTGCGCTGCAGGTCGGCCTGAAACTCCTCGCCGCGCGGCGTGGCCTTGTACTTGGCGCAACAACACTCCTGGTCCTGAGGCTTTTCCGTCTCAGGTGAAGCCGTGGCTTGCGGCACCTCTTCAGGCATGTCCGCATGATGCGCGCAACAGCAATCGCTCATTCCATCATCCGTTCTCACGCGTTCCATATACCCCCCGGGGGTTTATTGAGCGCAATAGTATCCCGCATGCCACACAATTGCAAGCGACTTGCCCCAAACATAGCGCCGCGCAGACTTGCCTGTTGACCAAGCGGGCGCCGCGTGAGAACCTTGTCTGCACAATCACGCACACATTTTGGAGGCACCCATGCTTGGACGCATCGCGGGAACCGTTGGAAAGCCCATGAACTTTGAGGGGTATGCCGACGACTTCGACAAGGCCATCGTCGCCGTTGAATTCTCACTCGACGGGGGCGCTACCTGGACGCGCCACGCAACCGAGG
The DNA here is from genome assembly GCA_934654475.1 of uncultured Coriobacteriales bacterium. Lineage (GTDB taxonomy): Bacteria > Actinomycetota > Coriobacteriia > Coriobacteriales > UMGS124 > UMGS124. The sequence continues at coordinate 8,366 of CAKUFZ010000023.1, read as the reverse complement.
GTGCCGTCCCCGGCAAGCTCTTGACCTGGCATTTCTCTTATACGCCCGAACAAGAGGGGCTCTACCAGCTGCTCGTGCGCTCCATCAATGAGGATGGCGACGCGAGCCCCCTGCCCGACAGTGTGGAGTTTGAAGTCTTCGCAGCCAGAGACTAGAGATCGCTAGCCCGCGTTCTGCTCGATCACGTCGATGAGCTCCTGGCGCGAGTGGACCCCGAGCTTGCGATAGATATGGTTGACGTGCGAATTGATCGTGGCCAGCGTGACACCCAAGTCTTCAGCCACACGCGAGGCCGACCGGCCCTTGGCCATGAGGATGAGGACCTCGAGCTCACGAGCCGACAAGCCGTAACGTCCCGCCACATGCTCGCACTTCTCCCTGAAGCGCGGCGCATGGTCGGGTTCCGGCAGGCTTGCCAAGACATCGGTGCAATCCCTCTCGGTGAACATGAAGGTGAAGGCCGCGGCCACGGCGATTCCCAAAACCACCGCGAAAGCCTGCACAGCCTCAGGGCCGCCCCATAGCTGCGCAATCGCAATACCCGCCAGGACTCCGGCGGCCCACACCGCGCGAGCCGAGGCGAACACGACCACAGGACCCAGACGAAGGCCGACGCCTATCTGATAGGCTACCATGAGCACGACAAGCTGGAAGAAAAACGACCCCACGTCGAGCAGCATATGCGCCAAAAGGTTGCCTTGCAGCAGAAGCGGTGTGCAGAGCACCACGCCCAACAGCATGATGAAGGCGATGCGGTACGCCAGTGAGACACCCCGCGCGTCGCGCGCGTCGAACACCGAGACGAGCCACGCCGCGCAGCCAATCTTGAGCATCAGGCCGCCCAGATTGGCAAGGCCGGAATAAAAGCCGATAGCTGTGCCTCCCAGCAGCAGGTTGCGAGCCGTCTCCGTAACGCAGACAACTATAAAAAGGCAGGCCGCAAACCGCAGGAAGAGCCGGCGCGAGGCGGCGTCCACAGCCGGGAGCGCACTTTCGGGCGAACCGTCGTCGAGCGCCTCAGGAGTCGTGGGCGTATCTGTCTCTTCATTTACCACCTGACCCCGTGAGAAACGGCTGCCCGCCCAAAAGCATATGGCAGAGCACAGCGGCAGCAACGACCCCGCAAAGGCGGAGGCCCACGGGCTGATCTGGTCGGTATCCAGGACGTTTGCCATAGGATAGGAAAGCAGGGCCGCGGCAACCACGCTAAAGGCGAGCCCCATCATGTCGCCCGTTTCAAAGAAGCGCACATACCACAATACGAACAGCCCCGCAAATCCGACGCCGACGCCCACGGCCGCCAGGTGAATGAGCAGCTCAGACGCAACGGGGAACAGGACGCTCACCGGCCCGAGCAAACTGCTCGCGGCGGAAATGGCAGCAAGAACGACGAACGTCGAGATGCGGTGAGCAGCCGCAAGAATCGACTGACGACGGACGACGGCCACAATGCACATGACCAGCGCGGTAAGCAGCGACAACCAGCGAAGGTCGTGGAACGGCTCGCCATATGTCACGGGATCGGGCAGGGCAACGCACAAGACGTTCCACACCTGACACAGCGCAAAACCGACCACATTGACCCATGAGACGGCGCGTGCAATCCGACGCATGGACGGGCCACCGACAACCGCGGCCCCATCCTCCCCAATGCCCTCTTGCCTATCAGCCATGCGCCCCAGCTCCCCTTTGGACGCGCCATATCAAACGGCGCAAACTCATGCAAACAAAGATGCGACATTTGCCACATACAGGCCAAAACAACAGAACCAGTTGGCACGACTCCCCCGAAACGCATCAACAGTTTCTATTGATAGCATCCACACCTTGGTGCCAGTGTAGCAAAAAGACCAGGCAGATACCCTTATCAATCCTCAAAAAGCCCCATTTTCGAAATCAGAGGTTTCTCTTGAAGACAAACCCGCGCCTCGCGCCTACGCTGAATCCGAAGGGCGTCGCGTCAAAAGGGAGGCGCGACCCAAGGGCGGTGTACCCGCGTGCATGCGGTACACCACAGAGAAAGGGGACGCATCATGGAGGGAAGGATTGCCACAAGGTTGCTGGCATGCGGCGCCGCATGCGTGCTTGCTGGCACGATGATGGCCGCCGGCCTGGCACCGAACACGGGCATGGCTGAGGAGGTCGCCCAGAAGGACAAGGCCGCCGTCGCAATGGCGGAGCACTCCCCCGAGGTTGTGACGCTCGAGGACGGTACGCAGCTCCAGACCATTCCGAGCGACCCGTTCCTGTGGAACACCACCTCGCTCAAGGGCGACAAGCGCGGCTGCACCGAGAGCGGCTGCCACACCTCCATCCTGGATGTAACCCAGGAAATGGATATGCCGCACCCCGAGCTATGGAACCCCTATAACGTCGACGCGACCATCAAGTTCTGCTACATGTGCCACTCCAAGGCGCTGTACTTCCAGGACAGCATGCACGCCATCCACAACACGAGCACGGAGTTCGCCGCCATGGGCGGTAGCTGCGACTCCTGCCACTATGTGAGCCCCGCCACGGGCGAATTTGAGATGTGGGACCTCGTGAAGTACAACGAGGCCTACATGGGCATCTCCAACGTCTCCGACCTGTCGGGCGCTACGTTCAGCTTCACGCAGGACACTATCACCGACACCGACGAGGTCTTCTACTACTGGGAGAACAACGACCACCGCGGCGTGACCCCCGACAACGACACGTCGGTCGAGGCCTATGAGAACTGGGAGATCACCGTCGACGGCGACGCTGCCTCCAACCCGTTCACCTTCAAGCTCTCCGACTACGAGGATCAGATGGTCGAGCGCACCATCAAGATGGACTGCCAGACCAACCCGCCCGCCGGTGCCTATGTGTGCAACGTCGTGGTCAAGGGCATCCCGCTGGCCACCATCCTTGAGGATGCCGGCGTCGACCCCGCCGCTACCGCCATGCACTCCGTTGCCGATGACGGCTGGGACGTGTACCCGCTGCCCATGGAGTACGTCTACGAGTACCTCGACAGCATGATGCTTGTGACCGAGATCAACGGCGAGCCCCTCGGCATGCTCCAGGGCTACCCCGTCCAGCTTTGGACCGCCCCTGCCGGTGGCTGCCACTACACCAAGCGCGTCGTTGAGCTGAAGTTCACCTATGAGGACAACGCTCCTCGCATTTTCCAGGGCTTCACGAACCCCAAGACCGGCGAGATGTTCAACAAGCCGAACACCTCCATCTTCTACGTCAAGAATGGCACCATCTTCCCGCTGGGCGAGACCATTGAGTTCCAGGGCTTTGCCGACGCATACGAGGTACCCGTGACCGCCGTCGAGATCTCCATGGACAAGGGCGCCACGTGGACGACCTACGAGCTGGGCGACACCGACGTCTCCCGCTGGATCAACTGGAAGTTTGAGTTCACGCCCGAGAAGGCCGGCGGCTACCTGCTTATGGTTCGCGGCGTCGCAGCCGACGGCTCCGTCAGCACCGACCCCTCGCAGGTCTTCTTCAACGTGAGGTAAGCCGCGCAAGGCTCTACCTGAACTTGACACTCAAACCAAGCTACCCCGTGCTACGAGGATGGAGCTAGAAATGAAAGTCTCAACGACAAAAGTGCTGAGCGCCGCCGGAGCGGCCGCCCTGCTCGTACCCGGCCTCGCCATTGCCGCCAGCCCGGCTGCCGATGCACCTGCCACCTGGACGACCGTGCCCGCCTCCAGCCAGGCTGTTGAGGGAGAGGCCCCTGCCAGCGGCGTCGTGCGCGTTCCCAACGTTCAGGGCGAGTTCTCCTTCGATCAGACGACGGTCACGCCCAACGACCGCATCGCTGACGTCTTCCAGAAGGCCAGCGCCACGCTGTGCGGCGCTTCCACCGAGCTTGCCGTGACACAGGCCGACGACTGGTCCATCGCGGTGTGCGGCGACGTGGCCAACCCCTACAACGCCACCATCGGTGAGATTGCCCAGGACGACGGCACGCTGTCTCAGATCATGGGCTGCTCCTGCGCCGCGAACCCCGCCGGCGGCCGCGCCGTGGTGAACGCCGACGTGAGCGGCGTGTCCCTGGCCGCCCTCATCGAGCGCGCAAGGCCCGCAGCCAATGCCAACACCGTCACGCTGACCTCCGCCGACGGCTACACCATGTCGCTGCCGCTTGATTACGTTATGCAGCGCAGGGCCATCATCGCCAGCGCCATCAACGGCGAGGACCTGGGCGCCTCCGTGGGCGGCACCAACCAGGTGTGGCTCGACGGCACCGCCGCCAAGTACTTCACGCGCAACGTCGTATCCATCGAGGTAACCGCCGAGGCCGTCGCACCCGCCATCCCCGGCAGCGAGGACGCACCCGAGGACCAGTACGTCAACCGCCCCAACGTCGGCATTCTCGCTGGCGCATAAAGGCGGCGGCGCCATCACGGCGCAACCATCGCCTCCCAGGGAGCCCGCAGGGAACAGTTTTGTTCCCTGCGGGTTTTTGTTTGCCTGTATCAGACTCGCCATGAGTGTCATGCGACATAACACTTGCAGTAAAAATTAGTATTTAAGCCTTTTTAAGCGAAATGATGCATATCTACTGCCCTTGCCAGGAGAAGTGGCTTACAATGCGGCCAACCTTCCGCCGCCACGTCGTGTCAAAGGGGCACAGGCGTGACCGGACCAACCAAAGGTGGTACGAGACATGAGCTCTGACTTCACCATGAACCGCAGGGGCTTCCTCAAGGGCGCCGCTGCACTGGCCGCCCTTTCTGCCCTGGCACCGGCCGGCGCGCTCGCCGACGGCGATTCCAAGCCGATCGTCATCGGCCGTGCTCAGGACTCCGACAACCTGGACCCCGTCACCTGCGTCGGCAACACCAACATCTTCATCTTCAACCTCATCCTTGAGGGCCTTGTCATGACCAGCGACGACGGCTCCGACATCGAGCTGTGCCTGGCCGAGAGCTACGACGTCTCCGACAACGGCCTCACCTACACATTCAAGGTCAAGGAGGGCCTCACCTTCTCCGACGGCTCCCCCGTCACCGCCGAGGACTGGCAGTTCACGTTCGACCGCGCCATCCAGTCCGAGGATTCCAACTGGCACATGTGCGTCGAGAACCTCGACCATGTCGAGTGCCCCGACGACACGACCGTCATCGTGTACATGAAGTCTGAGGCCGCCAGCACGCTTGCCAACCTGTGCATCTTTACCCTGGGCGTCCAGAGCAAGGCCTACTTCGAGTCGGTCGGCGCGGATCGTTACGTCGACGGCCCGCTGGGCACCGGCGCCTACATGATCAAGGAGTGGAAGCGCGGCGAGTACCTGGCCATGACTGCCAACCCCTACTACCGCGAGGACGGCGTGCCCGCCACGGCTGACATCGAGTTCCGCGTTGTCGCCGACGACGCCTCTCGCCAGATCCAGCTGCAGGGCGGCGACATCGACATCGCCGTTGACCTGCCCCTCTCCTCCCTCATGCAGATTGAGAGCGACCCCAACTGCATCGTTGCAGCCTTGCCCTCCACCATCACGCGCTTCATGTCGCTCAACGTCGAGAACGAGTACCTCGCCCATGACGAGGCCCGCCAGGCCCTCATCAAGGCCACGGACCCTCAGGAAATCGTGGACGTCGCGCTCTTCGGTTACGGCACCGCCATCGGCACCATCTTCGCCCCCACCAGCAAGTACTGCGACCACTCCCTCGACCCCGTCGCGCCCGACATCGAGGGCGCCAAGGCGCTGCTCGCCCAGGCCGGCCTGGACGGTGGCTTCCCGATCACCATCCTCATGCGCAGCGGCAACGAGGTCGACAAGCAGATTGCCATGATTCTCACGCAGCAGTGGGCCAAGATCGGCGTGACCGTCTCCATCGAGGAGATCGAGGCCACCTCGTACAAGACCCGCATGTACGCCATGGATTTCGACGCCATCATCGACTACTGGTCCGACGACATCCAGGATCCCTCCGAGTTCATGCAGTGGATCTTCGACTTCGACGGCGCCTCCGGCTTCGACACGAACTTCCGTCAGCCTGACGACATGGTCGCCCTCAACGACGCCTGCAACGCCGAGACCGACGACGACAAGCGCGTCGAGATGTACCACCAGATGCAGCAGACCTTCCGCGAGCAGGCCGTGTGGATCCCCCTGTTCACGATGCCCTGGCCCAACGCCACGCGCGCCGACATCGTGGGCTTCCATCAGACCCCCCTGGGCAACTTCCGCTTCAACGAGCTGGCCAGGGCGTAGTCACCCACCGCTTCACGCACGCTTTGCCTGCCGTGCCGGCCGGGTCCCTCGCGACCCGGCCGGCACGTTTTCGTTTCGGAGCGGCAAGGGCCCAGCTCCAAGAGGAATAAAACGAGATTTGAGCAGGCAATATGAAACTGCTCGCTACTGCCCCTGCTTCTTGCCAAGTTGTCTCATGCGCCCAAGGATGCCCCGCGGGGCAACGATTCTCTGACTTTCCCCTATGCGCTTTTTAGTCACCGGGATGCACATCTTATAGAGCATGTCTCCCTCTGCATAGCCAAAAAGTTCACTCTCTGCCAGTACAATCCCGTAATAATCGCCGGCTACCTCCAGATTGTGCTCCTCAATATAATCAAGCAGGCGGTTCACGTCGTGGATGAATCGATTCGATCCGTCAGCGCCAACGATAGATTCGGGGTAATACACGACATAGTCGCCTGAGGGCATCTCATCGAGCAATTCACTGGGCACATTTGGGCAGCATTCACAACCAAAATCGGCGGGCGGAGCAAAAACAAACGAATCGGTATCAAATATCTGCCCCGGCTTGCGCGCGTGGGTTTTCTCAGACCGCAACGTCGCAAGGGGCCGGGTGCTCCTCCAGGTAGTTGTCGACCGAGCATCTATTGATGCTTCCTTCGTAAATATAACTGTGCGCAATTGGCTCAAGCTGAGCGAACAGCAAAGCGGCGTTTCGGCACGATCGCAAAGTCCCGCATTCGCATCCCGCATGTGCGAAGAGGTGTTCGTGGTGGGCGGCACGATTACGGATCTTGTTGATTCCCGCTATCCATTCATTGACGTCGTTTCGGTCTGCCCCCTTTGGCCATGCCTTATGGATGATTGGAATCCACAAATCGCGTTCATGGCTGCGGTCCGTCATGTGGGCCCAGAAACCCAGCGTGAGGTTCGAGACGATGTCGTCTGCGGTCGCGTTCTCGCGAAGGCCGCTTCTCAGGTGGTCAATCGAATTCCTGTTCAGTCGGTTGGCATCGTTGACCTGTCCGCGCTTATTCGTCCTGAGGATCGGGTGCCTTACGGGAGAGGCGTCGTCGAACAGCCAGTGGTCGGACCCGCTCCAGGTGGAGGATATTGCCCTGTCGTACGCGTTTCTGAGGGCGACCTCGAAGAACGAGACGTCTTTCAAGACGGCCTGCGCAAGGCCGATGTTCCAGAGGTAGAGGTTGAGAGCGACGGCGTCATCGCCTCGTGTTACTTCGAGATATTTGCTATATCGCGGTTCAGAAAGTCACGATATGACGTGCGCCCGGTCTATCTTCGGAGCGTCCGGCATGGGGGACCTTTCCTTAGAAAAAAATTGAGCCCCGGCGACTTGAATCAGCGGTCGTACCGGGGCTAACTATCTTGTAACTATAACACATAAAAGTTCTGCTTGCATGCTTGCAAAGTCTTAGCCGTCGACGTGATGGCGTCGACCACGTCGGCTCCATCTCGAGGATGGCGGTCGAAGAGCTGGGAATCGACCGCGTGCTCGTGTCGTTCACCAAGAGGGCGCCCATCGTCCACGACTTCACTGCCCTCGCCCTCGCCTACATGCACATGGTCAAGAGCGAGGACGCGAGAAGGGACGCCGCCGAGCAGCTCCGACTCCAGAGAAGCTCAAAGAGATCGCCAAGGCTCTCAAGGTGAGCGAGAGGGCGCTAGAGGGTTACTCGACCGACACGGCACGTGACGCCATGGAGTATCTCTTCAGGCTTGAGGAAGCGTTCGGAATCGCCCCAGATTCTATCGACGCTCTGCGCATCGACCCGAAGACAAAGGGAGCCCAGAAGCTTGAGGCTGCCATCAAGGCATGGCAGAGCGCACAGGAGGATCTCAAGTCGGGGAAGATGACTCAGGACGATTACAATCTCTGGCGCGCCTCGTTCAAATGACCAGAGCGGTTTGGGAAAGCGAATAAGCCCCTTTCCGCCTGCCACCCCCTCGCATATCCGCCACTCACCGAGCATCGCTGGCTGTGGTTTTCCTCCATTGCATGGGACGTAAATATCATAATTCCGCGCACATCCCAGCGCCAAACCACGTTATGCCCTATAGGAGGTGAGGGAAGAGAATGCAAGGCTTTCCATACGGCAGCAACGGCAGGGCGGACGCGCCAGGCCGCGAGAACGACTCTTTGGTAGGGCGCTTCGCAGAG
>CAKUFZ010000022.1 GCA_934654475.1 uncultured Coriobacteriales bacterium | reverse complement strand
TCCCGACTGGCGCAGGACATTCCCAGCGAGATCGCCGTCATTCGCCTTGTCCCGGCAAGGAAAGACTGGAACGATGTCCTCCGTCAGCAAGGGGACATTCCCAGCCGCAAATTAATGCAAGCGGGGCGGGCACCCGAATGGATGCCCGCCCCGATGGTTGGCGCGTATGTTTGAGACCGGCGCGCAGTTGCGGTGTCTATGACGCCCGCACCATCCACGCCACCTCGCTTTTTGCCTTACAGCGCAGCCAGGATGCGGCCGACGAGCATGCCGTGGGTCATGGCCATGCCGTGGCTGATGCCCGGGCAGGGGAGCGGGTAGTCCACGAGGAAGCGGCCGCCCTGAGCGTTGCCCACGGCGTACAGGCCGGGGATGACGTCGTCGTTGGTGTCGAGGACCTCGAAGTCGACCGTGGTCTCGAGGCCGCCCATGCACACGAGCAGCACGGTGTCGGTCAGCTTGTAACCGTAGAACGGCGGGTTCTCGATGGCGAACATGCGGTCGGCGCGCTTGCCGAAGTCCTCGTCGACGCCCTTCTTGGCCAGCTCGTTGTAGCGTTCGATCGTGGCGCAGAACTCCTCCACCGGCACGCCCATCTTCTCGGCGAGCTCTTCGATGGTGTCGGCCTGAACGCCGGCGTCGCCCGACATGGCTTCGTCGAACATGGCCTGCGAGATGTAGGCGTTGCGGCCGTAGGAGCCGCCGGGCACCTTGTCATCGTCAACGTACCAGCTCACGTTGCCGTGGCCGCAGTCCATGTACTGCAGCTGGTTGGGCCACTCGGAGTCGAAGACCTGCCAGGCGGTCTTCTTGGGCAGGCGGCTGAGCTGGTTCTGGAAGGGCTGGCCACCCACGTCCTCGTTCACGAAGCGGTCGCCGTTGACGTCGGTCAGCAGGAAGGCGTCCATGCCCAAGGGGCCGCCCAGGTGGTGGGTCATCGGGGCGAGGGGGCCGTCCTCCATCTTGGCGCCAATCCACATGCCCATGCGCTGGCCGTCACCGGTGTTCGTGGGGTCGCCGGCGGCGTCGCGGTTGGGGAAGATGCTGGCGAAGCGCGTGGCCCACGGCACGTAGTAGGACATCATGTCCTTGTTGCCGGCGAAGTCGCCCGTGGCGAGCAGGACGGCCTTTGAGGCGTTGACCTGCGAGTAGTTGCCGTCGACGTCCTGGCAGATGACGCCCGTGACGGGGCCCTCGTTGTTCTCGCGGACGAGCTGACGGGCCCACGTGGAGAACTTGAAGGTCACGCCTGCCTCGACGCAGATGTTGTAGATGGCCTCGACCCAGGGCGACATGGTGGGAAGCGTGATCTGGCAGTCGCTGAAGATGGGATAGAAGTCGTCCTCGGTGTGGGAGTTGTCAGGCTCAGGCCAGTGCGTCTTGCGCACGGAGAGGTGGCCTTCCTCTGCGTCGTAGGGGTCGCTCTCGTTCTCAACGACGTACTTGCCCTCCATCGGCGCGAGGAACCAGTCGAACGCCTCGCCGGAGTTGTCGGCCCACAGGTTGAGGATGCGCTGGTTGGGACGGTAGCCGCACTCCTTCATGAGCTGGCCCACGGCGGCGTTGCGGTCGATCTTGATGCCCAGGTCCTCCTGGATCTTGCCGCCGATGGTGCCGAACTGGTTGGAGCGGCACTGCCACGTGTCGGCCTTCTCGATGACGACGATGTTCTTGGCACCGTTCTCAACGGCGGCGCGGCAGGCGCACAGGCCGGAAAGGGCGGAACCGATGATGACGATGTCGGCGTCGACGGTCTCCTTGATGTCGGCTGCGTCGATGGGCGCGGGGGCCTGCATGAAGGAAGGCGTGTAGGCGGCGCTCTCCTGGGCCTCGTCGGCCAGGGCGCTCGTCACGGTGCCGGCCAGGGCGGCCGTGCTGGCGACGGCGGCGGTGCCGGAGATGAACGAACGGCGAGAAAGGTTTGCCATGTGTTGCTCCTCGTTTCGCGTGCGGACAAGAACGTGCGGCCGTCCTTTGCGGCCACACAACGCAACCCATCGTATGTCGATGTGGCATGTAGGCGCATCGTCCAAACGGGTCACTGTTTATTGGCGGCATTTCCTCAGGTAGAATGCAGTGTTTAGGGGCACATCGACAATTTTGGTCAGAGTTTTTTCGGGGGGCAGAGAGCATGGGCGTGCAAGACAAAGCGGCATCAACGGGTACCGATGCCGCGTCGAGCTTCTTTGCGCGCTGCGTCGTGAGCCTCGGTCTGTACTGGGCTTGGACGTTCTTCTCGTTCAACCCGCCCATCGCCTCGGTGTTTCCTGTGGCCGCCCTGCATGTCACGTCGATGGTGGGTGCCTCGGCGTCTTTCCTTGCGGTGTGCTTGCTGCGCCACCGTATCGCGCCGCTTTGCGCGCGCAAGACCCTCCTGATTGCATGCAGCATGCTGACGGCCGCCACGACGCCGTTCTACCTGATGCCTGGGGTTCCCGGGCCCGTCGCCCTCGCGGCGGCATGCGTGTCGGGCGCGGCTGTGGCCCTCATTGTCTGCGCGCTGGCCGAGGCGTTCGCGCGATTTTCCGTGGGGCAGCTTCTCAGTGGGACGATTCTCGTCTTCCTTATCGCCTATGCGGTTTTGCTGCTGCTATCTGGGCTTTCGGCGTTCGCGCCGCGCGTGGTGGTTGTGGCTCTGGCGAGCTTGCTGCCTGTGGTCTCCGCGCTGCTCGTTACGGCCGGCGGGGCATCGGGGCGCTGCGGTGGTGCGAGCGGAGCAGCTGCTTGTGGTGCGAGCCAGGGAGCGCCTGGTACCGGCGTCTCGATTGCGGGCCAAGGGGGCCAGGTGGCGCCCGGCGGTGAAGCCGCGGTTGCGGCTGTGGCGAAGACGGGCCAGGGGTCATCGGCCAAGGACGCCGCCCGCGCGGAGTTTGCGGCGCTGCCGTGGCGGACGTTTTGCGTGATTGCCTGTATGTATTTTGCCATTGGCGGTATCCGTGTGTACGTTGAGCATGTGACCGGCGACCTGATGATGAGCCCCGTGTGGCTCGGCGTGGGCATCGTGGTCCTGGCGCTTGCCTTCACCGGCGTGTTCTGTGCGGCCAAGAGGCCCATTGCCTCACTTGGGGCACTCTACAAGATAACGCTTCCGCTGGTCGCGGCTGCCTATGCCGTTCTTCTGACGGTGGGGCAGGATCACCCTGAAATCCTGGGTTTCATCGCTCAAATCGCCTGCCTGGTCACCGAGTGCCTGTGCTGGGTGCTCATCGTCGACCGTGCGCGACGGGGCGTCTCGGCCCTGCTGGTCATCGGTGCCGGCCGCTTCGTTGTGCAGCTTGGCATGTCGCTGGGCGAGCTTGCGGGATTTGTTGGGATGGGCAACATGTCGCTGTTCGGCACGCTGGTCATCTTCTTGCTCGTGCTCTCGTTTGTCTTCCTGTTCTCTGAGCGCGAGACGTTCTTGGGCACAAAAGAGCAGGCAGACGAGGCGGCCGGACTTGAGCCGGGCGCTGCTGCGGGTGCTGGCTCGGAAGGTCTATCGCCCGACGCCGCTGCGGCGGAGCCCTCCCAGCCCGTGGTCCCCGCCGATTCGCTGTATCCGCCCGAGTGGAACCTGACCGAGCGCGAGGATGAAATCTTGGGCCTATGGGTGACGAGCCATGGCCTGCGTTCGATAGGCGAAACCCTTGGCCTTTCGGAGTCCACCGTCAAGACGCACGTGCGCCACATTTACGAGAAATGCGGCGTCCACAGCCGCGCCGAGCTTATCGCCCTGCTCGACCGCGTGCGTCAGGGGTAGAGGGCTTGGGATTTGCGCTCATGTCCGGGCACTTGGGGTATCGTCCGCCAAAACGTGCCTTGACCATCTCGGCCAGATGGCCCTGGCCCATGTCGTACAGGTTTTCTTCGGTTACCCAGCCGTAGCGCACGTATTTGTCCGCAAGCTCCGCGCAGTACGAGCAGTCATGGCACTTGCGGTTGCAGGTCGAAAGTCTTTTGAAGTAACCGCTGGTATCGAGGGACTTGTTGTCGATATAGGCGCTTTTCTCGACGTTGTAGAACCCGATGCTCGAGCACATCAAATCGAGCAGGTTGCCGTCATACGTTTCCTCAAAGTAGGCGGTGCAGCTGCGCAAGACCTTGCTGGCGAGCATGTCTCGCCCCACAATCTTGAAAAAGTGTGCAGCTCCGGCCTTGGCGTAGAGCCCGAGTTCCTCCGGGCGCACCCAGTTCGAGCGGAAAATCTCGCCGCGGTTTTTCTCGATGCGCTCACCGCAGGCAAATGAGAACGACTGACCTTCGGGGCGGGACTCTTGCGAGCGATGCGAGATCAGGTTCATATGGAACGTGCGATAGGGGCACTTGTACAGGCAGCCCTCATTCACCATGAGCTTGACTTCCAAGCCGCAACGACGCGAGATGGTTGCCAGAAGCTTGAGGTCGCGATTGATGCTCGTTGCCGGGGTGAACGTCGTCGCTCCGGCGTCTGCGAAAGCCTGCGCGCGTGAGACGCAGTCAATTTCCGAGAGCACAGAGGCCGATATCTCGATATTGGGGCATGCGGCGCGGACCTGCTCAATGTGAAATGGGTTGGCGAGCGTGATGGCTTCAACACCATGGTCTTCGTGCATGCGGCGCACGAATTCTACCAGGCGTTTCACGACATCCTCGTCATACCACGAGCTTCCGCCGCACATGGCGTTCACCGTCATGTCCACTCCGACACCGGCTGCATGGATGCGGTCGGCAATGCGCACGAACTCGTCTTCGGTCATACGGTCGCTGCCGCCGGCCCTGCCCGACCCCGCTATTTCCTGGGGGATGTTGAGGTACACCTCGCGAACGCGGTTGCCTCCGCGCGCATTCAGGGCGAGTTGGGCATCCAAGACGGAGATGTCGCCGTTGTAAGGGAAGGAGAATTCGAGTCCGGCCATGGCTTCTGCTCCAGTTAGATGACGGTTTTTGCTTCGTTTGCGCTCGATGTGCGACATGCCTCGACAAGGGCGGCAAGAGAAGTGCGGGCAACCTCGGCGATGCCAGACGGGTTTCGGCGGGCGGGGAGCTTTCCATTGGAAACCATGGCGTTCACGCGGTACACGCTCACGCCAAGTGCCTCGGCTGCTTCTTCTGTTGAAACGAAGCCCGCGGAATCATCGGCTACCTCGGCGCCGATATGCGCCACGCCGCTGGTAATGGGCGGAGCCCATTCTAGGCGCTCTTTGGCCTCGGCCAGCGTGGGGCGCGTGAACGGCTCAATGCGAGGATAGTGGGCCTCGAAGACATCGGGAGCGATTTGCAGCACATAGCCGCCCGGGACTGCGACGCCGTTGATGAGGACGTCCCATCGGGGCTTGCCGGTTGCTTCATCGGTCTTTTCCACCCAGCTGCGTTCTTGATGCGACATGGGGTCTCCCTTTGCTAATCAGAAGGCCCGGCGGCCCATTTTAAGACCGCCGGGCAGAACAGTTTCAAACAGTTGTGCACGATGCCGGGTGCCCGGATCTACAACTGCTCGCAGGAGCTGTGTGGCCCGTTACTCCCAGGAGTCGAGATGCGCTGCCTCGCGGCCTGCGATGCGTCCCACGCACCAGTTCTCGCTTCCGTTGCCGCCCGTGACAGCATACGTGTGACCGGCCATGTTGCCAAAGGAGCCGGCCGAGTACAGACGCGGGATGGGGTCTCCGTCGGGGTTCAGCACCTGTGCCTTGCCGTTGCGACGTGCGCCGCCGATGGTGTTGCAGATGCCGGGGTACAGAGGCAGGGCATAGAAGGGAGGAGTCTCGATCTTCGCCAGGCCGCTGCGGCCGAAGTCCTCGTCGACGCCCTTGTCGCACAGCTCGTTCCAACGGTCAATGGCGGCCTTGAGGCGATCGATCTCCATGTAGTCGGGATCCCAAGCGTGCATGACCTCGACGAGCTCCTCGAGGGTGTCGCCGCACTTGATCCACCCGCGCTCGAGCTCCCACTGGTTGTCCACGGACCAGCCAGCCCAGCCGCCCAGCTCGGGGTCGAGGCCGGGGGTGGTGTAACCGATGCCCGTGCCGCCGGCCTCCTGGCTGGCGCCGCCGACCATGCCGCCGAGCGAGCCGCCCTCGAAAGCGGTCTGGTCGAAGACCCACCACGACGGGACGCGGTCGAAGTCGCAAATCTCCTCGTCGAACGTTGCGTAGGGCTTCCAGCCGCCGTGAGGGCTGAACGTGTCTTCGTTTATGAAGCGGTCGCCGCGACGGCTTACCTCGATGTAGTTGTCCGTGGGGATGGTGCAGCTAACGCCGCCAGGAACGATTTCGGGGTCATCAAACCAGCAGTTGACGCCACCGCAAATCTGCTGCATATGCCACAGGTCTGCGCCGACCTTCTGCGCCATGCCGATGCCGTCGCCCGTGTTGTACTTCCAGCCGTAGAAACCGCGCATGGGGTAGCACTTGAGGTATTTGGCCTGCAGGTCGAAGTTGAACTCGAAACCGCCCGTGCACAGGCAGACGCCCTTGCGGGCCTTGACGGCCTTCTTCGTCTCATCGTCGCCGATGAGAGTGTAGGCGCCGAGGATCTCCTTGGTGATGGGGTCCTGGATAAGCTCCTCGTCGTGGCAGTCAAAGAGAATCTCGATGCCGCGGTCCTTGATGTGCTGGTCGAGGACCTCAAACGCAGCGACGCCCCAGCCAACGCCCTGACCGACATACATCTGGTCAAAGCCGGTGAAGATGTCGTACTCAGCGCGCGCCGAGTCGCCGAGGGTGTACTCGATGCCGTACTTGTCGGCGTAGTCGGCGTTCTGGACGGCCTCGTCGGCCCAAGCCTGGCACACGTCCATGGGCGTCTGGCCGTGGAAAGCCTCGAAGGCGAACTGGGCGGCTGCGTCGGCGTCATGAGGGCAGGTCCACTGGCCCATGTTGATGGACGAGCTTCCGCCGCCACGGAAGGGAGACTTCTCGAGGAACATGACCTCGGCGCCCTCGTCATAGGCAATGAGGCCGGCCCACTGGCCTGCGCCACCGTAGCCGATTACCAGAACGTCGGTCTCATAATCCCAGGATGCGGGCAGCCAAGGCTTGTTGGGGTCCGAGGCACTATCAGCATGCGCAGAGGTGGCTGCCATCCCCGTCGCAACCGCTGCTCCCGCCGCGCTCGCTACAAAGCCCCTACGCGAGATGCCGCTTGTTTCTTCCATGCGATCCTCCTTGTGCGTCTAACGTTTCCGCCCTTGCGGGCGCTGACGGAACACTATGGTGGCCATTTGTGCCTCAGATGGCATCTCACGGGTTTGATGATATGCAAACATGCTGGTAGATACATACATATGCAATGCAATCATCAGGGTCGTATGAGTCGATTTTCGAGGGGTGAGGCTGCATTTCAAGGCTCGGACGCCCTACTGGCTTTCGTTTTTGCATGCTCCACTTAGAGCAGCGGCCCGCTTGGGCGCGTGAAAATGTGCATAATGGCAGTTGGGAAAAATGAGTCTGCGACATGGGGATTGCAGGTTCGTGCCGTTTGGTGGGACGTTTATCGGTGAGGTGCCATGGGGACGTTGATTGACAAGATTCGTGGCGCACGCGGTGTACTGCTTGGCGCGGTGGGGATGGCATTTGCCCAGAGTTGGCTGCCGCTTGTTGGGCTCATCGCAGATGGTTACCGGGCGAGCCTTGATCTTGGGGTATTCGTTGGGCCCATGTGGTTTGGCACGGCCGCGGGTTTGCTCGTGGCGTATGTGGGGTGGTTCCTCACGGGCAAACATGCCGGCCGGCAAGGGGGCAGACGTGCTTCGCTTGAATGTCGCGCGGGCCTGGCGCTTGCCTGTACGCTCGTTGGCTGTATGGGACTCGCGGCCACACGTGGCGCGGGGTCGTGGGATGGCCCTTTTACATTAGCCTGGCAGGCGGTGGTTTTTGCCGTGGGCCTTGTCACCGCGCTTGGCGGAGGGGCGCTTACGTGCGTTTGGGTGGAAGGGCGCCACTCGGAGCGGGTTTCCGAGAAAGATGCTCCTTCAAGCTCGGCTGATGTGGTGCTCGGTGGGCTTGCGTTCTCGTTTGTGCTTACAGTCCAGTGCGCTCTTGCGGCATGGCTTGGGTCTAACATATGGGCGCCCTGCATCACGGGGGTGTTTGCGGTCATATCGTACGCGCTGCTGGTTGCCGGTGTATCGGGCGCCGAGTGCATGACGACGTCGGCGGATGGCGGCGATGCGCTTTCGATTCGGAAGGCTGGACGTCCTTTATTGGCGGGCGTGTTGCTTGGCTTTACCGTATCGCTCATGACGGGTCAGTTCTTGGGGTGCACAAACGGTACAGCTGATTCAAACACCTGGATGTTTGGACTGCTCGGCGTTGTGTTCGGGGCCATTGCGCAAATCGCAGTGCGCAGGCTGCGTGGTGCGTGGGACCCATTTGTAACCTGTTGGGTCGTCGCAGCCTTGTTTGTCGTCGCTTTCTATCCCATGAACGCCGGGAGTGATTTCTCCCTCAAGTTTGCTCTCGCGGTTACGACGCTTGCCTTGTGGTCGGCGGTTGCGGTTTTGCCGTCTACGTTGTCGGCCTTTGCGTTGAGGGATGGGTGCCGTCCGGCTGTTTGCTGTCTGGCGTTTGTGGTTGGATTGGTTGTTGCCGGTACTCTGGGCGGTCCGCTGGGATATCTGGTGGCTGGATCTGCCTTTGAGGGCTCTTTCGTGCTCGTTTCCGGCGTCTCTTCTATGGTCGTGGGATTCGTGTCGCTTACGCTCGTGTTGAATCGTCCGTTGCGTTTTCGCCACGATGGGGCTGATGGGGCATCGGATATGGAAGAGGGCGCTGCGGGCGATGCCGTTGTTTCGGCTGATGATGTGCCCGATGAAATAGACGCTTTGACCAGTAACTGCGCTCTTCTTGCAGATGCGTGCGGTCTTACGCCACGCGAACGTGATGTGCTTGCCGTGCTTGCGCACGGCTACGACGTTGCCCGCGTTCAAGAAGAGCTTTGCATTTCCGAGGGGACTGCGCTTACTCACAAGCGGCACATTTACCAGAAGCTCGACGTGCATACCCGCGCCGAACTGCTCGACCGCGTGCGGCAGGGGTAGGGAGGCGGGCGCATCGAGCTCTGTACGCTGTACAATCTTCCCAATGTTCGTCATCGACACTGCGAGGTTCCATGGGGCTGTCATCTGAGGTTTCGCCCTGCGCTTCATGGCGGAACATCCCGTTCTTTTTCTTTGGCTACGGCTTCCTCTACGCGTGGGGCTATGTGTCGTGGAGCACGGCGTCGCTTGCCACCAGGTCGGTGAACGGAGGCGACTTCGATCTGTCATGGCTGGTCTCGGCGGCTGTTGTGCCCGCCTTGCTTGTGGTTCTCGCCGTGCTTGGAACGCGGCGCGACCTGGAGCAGAGCCGGGCGGCATACATTGCGGCACCCGGCCTGGCGGCGTTGGGCACGGTGCTCTCGGTTGTGTACCAGCATGTTGGGCAGCCGACGCTTGCCTGGGTGCTCGCTGCCGTGAGCGGCGTGTGCACGGGTGCGGCGAGCGCCCTGTTCAGCCTGCTGTGGAGCCTGGCCCTGTCGCGTCTCGACATGGCGAGCCTCGAGACGATCGTGCCGGTGTCGTTCTTGGCAAGCGCGACGTGCGCCATCGTTGTGCCGTCGCTTGCACAGTTGCCGGCGCTCGTTGTCGCGCTCCTGCTTGTGGTTGCGTGCGCCGTGACGCTCGGCCGTGCGCGGGCGTGGGTTGACGGGGGGAATGCCGAAAAGCTGGACGGAGCTGCGGGCGACACGTATGCGCCCGAGGGAGTGCCGGCCATCGTGCGCATGCTCATCTTCGGGGTCGTGGCTTGGACGGCTATCAACATCGCGCCGACGTCGTCAGGCCAGGTGCTGCCTGGTAACGAGGACCTTGTTGCTGGCGTCGACATTGCGGGCGTCGTCGGGTATTCGCTTGCCATTGCCTTCGCATTGCTCATCATTCGCTTTGCCGTGCGCGTTGATTTTCAGGCGCTTGCTTCGATGACGCTGCCGGTGCTCGTGCTTTCGGTGACGCTGTTTGCCTTTGATAGCCCGATGGCTCAGTTTTGGGCAGGAGTGCTCAATGTCGCGCTCAACTCATGCTGCGAAATTATCCTCCTGCTGTACTTTATCCGCATTGCGCAGAGCCGGCCTGAGAGGCGCGCGTTTTGGTTGGCGTCGGGTTCGGCGGCGAGCTATCTGGGAGTGCTGCTTGGCCAGCTGCTGAGCGGTTGGTGCGCTCGGGCCGGGGTTGCCGAGGCTGACCCCGCGCTGTTTGGCCTCGTTGTTGTCTGTGTGTATGCGCTTGCGATGGCACTCATCCCGCAGCGGTCCTATGAGGTGCAGGCCGAGCGCGCCAAGCTGGGTTCTGCTGTGGGAGCGCGGGTTGTTCCGGGCGCTTCCGGCGAATATGCGCAGGAGGGCGTTGCGCCCGAGCCCGCAGCCGATTCCCCCGACCCCATCGCGGCCGGTGTCGCACGTGTCGCCGCGCGGTATCAGCTGTCTCCTCGCGAGGCCGAGGTGTGCGAGTACCTGGCGCGCGGCCGTTCGCAAACATACATTCGCGAGGCGCTGTTCCTGTCTAAGAACACCGTGGCCACCCACGTGCGGCGCATCTACACCAAGCTCGACGTTCATTCCAAGCAGGAGCTTATCGACCTGGTAGAAGGCCATGAAGAATAAGGAGGCCGCCCGTTTCCGGACGACCTCCTAGGAGTTGCGGCGCATGTTGTGCCATTTACGCTCCGACCTCGCGTTGGCTCTGCGCAAGGTCGGAGCGCTGGCACTGAGCCTGGCCTACCGCCGCGCTCTAGAGCGCCTCAGACGCTCGCCTTACGCGAGGTCGGCAGCGATCTGGTCGGCGACGAACCAGCCCGAGCCCATGGCGTTGCCCACCGAGGAGCCGGGGTTGGTGTAGTAGGGCACCGTGTACATGGAGCCCGCGTCGACGCCAGCCACGTACAGGCCGGGGATGGCGTTGTTCTCGGCGTCCACGGCGTGCAGGCCGCTGTCCACCTTGACGCCGCCGTTCGTGCCCCAGGCGCTCGGCACGTACTCAAAGGCGTAGAACGGGGCGGTGGCAACGGGCTTCATGAAGCAAGCGGGCTTGTAGAACTCGGTGTCCTCGCCGGCCTCGCACATGGCGTTGTAGCTCTCGACCGTGGAGACAAGGTTCGTGAGGCCGAACTTCTCGGCGACCTCCTCGAGGGTGTCGGCCTTGATGCCCCAACCCTCCTCGATGGCCTGCTGCAGGTGATCCTCGGCGTTCTCGGGCGTGGGGTTGTAGTAGCCCGCCTCGGCGCCTGAGACCCACTCGGCAGGCTCGCCAAGGTAGGCGTAGATGCCCTCGTTCTGGCAGGCGTTGTAGTAGTCGGCGTCCATGACCACCCAGGCATGGCCGGCGCGTGCGAGCGCCTCGCCGCCCTTGGCGAGCGGAAGGGCCGCCACGTCGCCCTCGTTCACGAAACGGCTGCCCGTGCCGTCCACGTACAGGCCGCCGAACAGCCAGTAGCCGTAGTGTTCGTTGAGGTTTTTCCACTCGGGCGAGAAGGGCCAGCTGTCCGTGGCGGGCGACACGGCGCCGCACTCGTTGCCCAGAATCGCGAAGGGACGGTCGAGCGCACCGCCGGCGTCGAGGACCATCTGGATGCCCGTGCCGTCGGACACGGTGTTGCCCAGCGGGAAGATGGGCGTGTTGAAGTGTTCCTGCTGCATCTGAGTGTTGCCCAGGAAGCCGCCCGTGGCGATGACGGTGGCCTTGGCGCGGTAGTCCACGACCTTGCCGTCAACCTCGGCCTGAACGCCCACGGCCTTGCCGTCTTCCATGAGGATGGCGTAGACGGCAGCGCCGAAGGTCACCGTGCCACCGTTGGCCTCGATGTCAGCGACGATGGGTTCGGTGCGGTCGGTGGGGCTGGCGTCGATGAAGTGGCGGCCGCGGAAGCCCACGCCGTAAGGATCGCCCCACAGACTCATGGCGATTCCCAGGTCCATCATGCGGTCGATAGCCGGTCCGGTACCAGCCAGGACGTTCTTGAGCAGCTTGGCGTTGACGGAGCCGTTGGAGAAGCCGTACATGTACTTGAACATGTCGTCGAGGGAAACCCAGGCGTCCTCGTCCTTCTGGATCTGCGTCTCGCAGGCGTTGGGGCCGCCGCACTGGGCCCAGTCGGACACGACGGCGCTGACGCCCTTCTCAAGCAGGCACACCTTGAAGCCCTGCTCGACGAGGTGGTCGGCGGCCATGAGGCCGGCGATGCCGGCGCCCGCGATGACGACGTCGCACTCGACGGTCTCGTCGGCCGTCTCCTGGGCGGCGCGGGCCGAGGTGCCGTTGCGGTCGTCGGCGACGGGTGCGGCCTCGTCGGCGTGAGCGGCGCTGGCGAGTGCGGCGGTGCCGGCTGCGACAGCGGCTGCGCCGGCAACGAACGCGCGACGGTCGAGCGCCGCGAAGGCGGCAGGTGCCTGATGGTTGGTGTGCATGATGGTCCTCCTTGGAAGTATGCCTTCACTCGAGCGGGGCTCCGCGCCTCGCTCGCTGAAGAAGACCATAGCCGACCCCCAACTACGCCATGTCGCATCAAACGCAGGCTCTTTGCCATAACCAGGCATGTCACGTAAAAGAGGTGACAAGGGTTTTGGCTGGAAGACGGCACTGTCCGTCGTTTACGCTCTCTTTTTGCCCGCCGCTACTTCTCGTCAGGCAGTTCCATGAACTCGCGCTGGGAGTGCACGCCGCACTTGGTGTAGATGCTGCGGACGTGGGTATTGCCGGTGATACGTGGATTACCCTATTTTCTTCCTTCTGCCAGGTCGATGAGCTCGGCCTTGCTGTGGATGTCGAGCTTGCGATAGATGCCTTTGGCGTAGTATCGGGCGGTGTTTAAGGACACGCCAAGGCGCTCGCCCACTTGGGGCAGGGTGTATCCGTGTAGCAGCAGATTGACGACTTGCTGCTCGCGGGCTGAAAGGTCGTAGGGGTCAAGCCATGAAAGTTCGCTATCGGTGCCACTGGCTGCCACGCCGCCGCTTCCGCAGTTCACGAGCTCTGTTGACATGTCGGCTGAAGCCGCGTCCTCGTCAGTGTCCCTGTTGCTGGACTTCACACCCCAGATCTTCCTGCCCAAAAGCATGACTGTGTACACGATGAGTACGGCCGCCATGGTGAAACTGAGTGCGACCGCTACGGCGTCATCGGCTCTGTCGAGATGGATTCCGAGAAGAGTCAGGATGTTTGAAATAATGTCGGTTCGCATGTACAGCGTTGTTCCCACGCCAAAGGCGATAAGACGCGGCAGATGCTGGCGATAACAGGTGCCTGCCACGAAAACCCAGGCAAACAGCATGATGCAGTCTTGAGTTGCCTGCATGAAGCTCAATGATGCGATGGGGTTTACAAAGGAAAACGACGAGAAGCCAAGCAAGCCAAAGAAAACCGTGCATGAGTAAAGCGGCCAGAGTTGGTCGGGGTCATCTCGGTGAAGTCCGAATACCCAAGTACAGAAAACGCAGGCAAGGACGAGAAACGCGAGTACTCGGAAGGCGTTGACGGTGTAGGCGGACGTGCCGCCGCTCATCGGAGCAACAAGAAGGTCGCTTATGGAGCAGACAATGCAGCAGGCGAGCAACATTATTGCTGGGCCCCAATCGATGTTGCGAAGGGCACCTTTTTGCCTGTATGCGCGCGGTATGGTGTTTTCGGCGTTTATGTCGGTATGCGCACCTGAGGCATCTGCGGGTCGGGGTGTGACGCAGAGCAGCAGCCCTGCCAGGAGCGGCGAGCTGATGGCAACAAGGCCGCTCAGAGCTGCCCCCGACCCCTGCAGGCCAAAAGAGACGGCGCCGTATAACACAAAAGCAAGAGATACATAAACAGCAGTCTTGCGAGGTTCGAGGTCGCATGTGTAAGCGCCCCATCCCATTATGAGCACGGCAGAGCATGCACCATGAAAGAGACGGGCTCCAGTAAAAAGCGCGGAGGTTGGGTCGGTGCACGCCAAACACATTGCTGCCCCGGCCGTCATTCCAAGAGTTGCGCAGGCAATGCCCGCCAGTTGTGCTTTGCGCGAAATCGCCCAACGTGTGGAGACAAGCATTATGGCAAGAATGCCAAGAAGTTGAGCCAGGCGCGAGATGGAAAAGGCCTCGGGCGTGTAGTCGATGTAGGAGCTGCCGAATACCGACCATGCTGAGACGCGGAACGCGCAGATTCCCAGTATCGGCATTATGGAAAAGCTGTCTAACATGCCGGTGCTCTGTGTGCTTGCCTGCCGTTTCACTTCCCGTCCCCCTTTGTCAGAACGCCATGGTAGCACAGGCCAGGAAATGAGGAGGCGACTGTATTTCTCAGCTATTCCCCATTTGATGTGGGGGGTACCAAAACCTAATCGGACAAGTGACTACATCGAAGATGTGGGCATGTTCACAGACCTTGAATTAGGCTGCAATCCAGTTGCAGGTTGGCGGGCAGCTTATTGGGGACTGCCCTGCGCCTGCTGGAGAAGGAGGCATTATATGAATGCACGTGTGACGAGGCGCGGCTTTGTTGCGGGCGGCGCTGCGGTTGCTGGCGGACTGGTAGCACTTTCCAGCGTGGCGGGTACCACGAATGCGCCTGTGCAGGCCAGGGCCGAGGGGGCCGTTGCTGAGGGTCTGATTGCCCCGGCGCAGATGAACGCTCAAGAGTACGCTGCGGCGGGAGAGGGATGGCGTTCCAACACCACCGATTTCGCTACGCTGTTTTCTCCTTGGCAGTTTGGCGGTCTCGAGATTAAGAACCGTATCGTGAAGTCGGCCGCAGGCTCCGATACGGGCAAGAACAACGAAGAATGCGTGGCTTACTACCGTGCCTTTGCCCATGGCGGGGTGGATATGGTGTGGGTCGAGGACTTTGTGGACAAGTATGAGCACTTCCCCATGACGCGCGGCGTGCCCATGGATACTGCCCCGCTCAAGGAACTTGCCGATGCGGTTCACGAAGAGGGTGGCCACATCGGTTATCAAATCTCCTGCATGGGTATTCCGTTTAGCGGCACGCAGCAGACAGCTTCGGGTTCGTTTGCCTCGGCCGTGGCTGGCGATATGACGATCGATGAGATTCATACCCTCCAGCAAGATTCGGCCAACTTTGCCAAGCAGCTTCAGGACCTTGGTTGGGATGCTGTTGAAATCAACGCTGCGGGCAACAACATTGGCCAGTCGTTCTTCTCGCGCATGCGCAACAAGCGTGATGACGAGTATGGTCCCCAGAGCTTCGAGAACCGCGCCCGCTTTGTGTGCGAGATGATTCAGGGCATCAAGGAGGCCTGCGGGCAGGACTTTCCCGTGCAGGTGCTCATCAACGGTATCGAGGAGAACGACACCAACCTGGGCGACTCCACGCTCATGACCACGGTGGAGGAGAACCTCGAAATTGCTAAGTGCCTCGAGGCTGCCGGTGCCAATTCCCTGCATGTGCGCCTGGGGCCGCTCGGTATGCATGTGTGCCAGTTTGCCAGCGACCTCTATTTCACGGGGTACGGCATTGACGGCACCACGGCCTATGGTACGCAGTTTGACTTTAAGCGTCATTGGCAGGGCAAGCTGCTTGCTGAGCATGGCGGCGCTGGCATGATGCTCGGCGTTGCCCGCGAGTTTAAGACGGCCGTTTCTATTCCTGTGGGTGCCGTCACGTATATGGACCCGGCTCATGCGCCTGATTACTTCGAGAACGCGCTTGTAGAGGGCATGGCTGACTTCTACCTCATGACGCGCCCTCTTACTGTTGACCCAGACTACGTCAACAAGCTGCACGATGGAAAAATCGACGAGATTGCGCCGTGCACGCGCTGCATGCACTGCCATTTTGACTACGACACCGAGGGCAACATTTACGAGCATTGTCGCGTAAACGCTTGCACGCAGCGTGCTTACCGCGATGCCATGCCCGAGGGCTTTGACCTGCCCGAGCTCGCAGCCGGTCCCAAGAATGTTTTGGTTGTTGGCGGTGGCCCTGCCGGCATGGAGGCTGCGCGCGTGGCGGCTCTGCGCGGGCACAACGTCACGCTGGCCGAAAAGTCTGGCATGCTCGGTGGCTTGCTGACGTTTGCTTCTGCAGTTAAGGGTCCGCACGAGAATCTCGACGACCTCAACGCATACCTGCAGAAGCAGCTTGAGCTCGCCGGCGTGACGGTGGAGCTCAACTGCGAGGTCACGGCCGATGTCGTGGCGCAGAAGGCTCCCGACGCACTTGTCGTGGCTGCTGGCGGCGTGCGCGATAAGCTTGCCGTGGAGGGCAGCGACGCCACGCCTGTTGTCGCGCTCGACCAGTTCATGTTTGCTGGTCTGGAGGGCAAGAATGTCACCATCGTAGGCAGCAATGCCCAGGCCATTGACGCCGCGCTTTGGCTCCAGGCTCATGGCACCAATGTCACCATGGTAACGCCCGATCCGCTGGCCGCTGTGGACAAGGGCCAATCCAACTGGGTCAAGACGTTCGTTATGCCCATGCTGTATGCTCGCGGCATGCGTGTGTGGCCCAACGCCGCAGTGACTGCCATCGGCGATGGCACTGTGACTATCGCAGGTGACGCGGGATGCGATATTACGATCGCCTGCGATGCCGTTGTTGAGGGTATGGACATGCTTCCCAACGCCAGTCTTGCCGATGAGACGAGCGTGGGCGAAACGTATGTGATTGGCGATGCGGATAAGCCTTTCAATATCGCCGAGGCCATCACTGCCGGCAACCTGTGCGGTCGAAAGCTGTAGGTTGAGCGTCGGCTTTCGTCTCGAGTTGATGCAAAACAACGGTGAATAGCTAAGAGCTGCTGACGGCTCGCCTGGTTTTTAAAACTGGGCGAGCCGTCTCTTTGCTGTCACTTCGCTTCTGTGTGGCAGTGCACCCTTTCTTGCAAAGTGCGGAATTTAGAGCAGGCTGCCCTGCCCCCGTTGACCCTGCGGTATGTGTGTATGGAGGAAGTTGCGACCTTACCCTTCCTCGATAATCCACTCCCCAATCGTTTGCGTCCTCTCGGAGAAGTTGACGCCGACCTTGTAGAGTTTGCGGCCATCGGTGGCGTAGGGAAGCAGATAGCCTCTCTCATCAATCTGCGCGAGGGCCTCCTGGGCGGACTTCTCGTACTTGAACTCCACGACATAGATGGCATCGGGGGCTTTGACCACGGCGTCCACGCGGCCTGTCGCCGTCTTCACCTCGGTCTCGATTTGGGCTCCGAGTAGGGTGAATATGAGCCAAAACGTCGTCTGGAAGCCACGCTCGCTGTGCGACCCCAGATGATAGGGCATCCCCGCCATGAACGCCTTCGTGGCCCGGAGGGCACCTTCCATGTCGTGCGCCCGCAGGCTGCGCGAGATGGTGCGCACCAGCCCGTTGAACTCGCCGACCTGCGCCCCGGCCGCCCGCCTCACCAGGGATTTCGAGAAACCGCGCGCGACCTCGGCGTTGGGGATGCCAAGCGTGTAGGAGCACGTGAGCGGGTCGTAGCTCTTGATGGTGAGGTATCCGGCCTGGTAAAGCATGGGTAGCGGCGTGGGCATGTCCTCGGTTGGGGCGTCGAATTCGTCCTCGTCGGCCTCGCGCCCCTCAAGGTCGCCTATTTCCCAGTTGCTTTCCTGAAGCAGGTTGATGAGCCCGGTGGGAGTGCCGCTGCCAAACCAGTAGGAGGCAATTTTGCCGGAGGCAAAAGAGCTAAGCAGGCTGAACGGGTTGTAGATGTCAGGCGACCCCTCGCTGAAATGGTAGCCGTCGTAGTTGGCCTTGAGCCTGGCAAGTGTCTCCGTTGGCGTGGTGTCCAGCGCCGCGGCCAGTGCGTCGACGTCGGGCGCCATCTGACCGCACAGCTCGTCTTGCGTGATGCCGCAGATGGCGGCGAAGCGGGGGTCGAGGCTGATGTTCTGCAGGTTGTTAAGCTCGCTGAAGATGGACAGCTGGCTGAACTTGGTGATGCCGGTGAGGAATACGAAGCGCAGGAACTCGTCGCATGCCTTGAGCGGGGCGAAAAATTCGCGCATGACCACGCGGAACTCGCGGAGCTTCTCGGGGTCGTGCGCCACGTTGAGAAGCGGGGCGTCGTACTCGTCGATGAGGACGATGGCTTGTTTGCCGGTTTGGGCTACGGCGGCCTTGATGAGCGCCATGAGGCGCGAGCCGGGGGTGACATCGCGGTCGTCTCTGCCCCAAGTCTCCTCAAAGTTGCGCAGGACGACATCGAGCAGCTCCGCAAGCTGACCGGTGTCCTCGGTCTTCACGGTGGAGAGGTCCACGCGGATGACGGGGTGCGCCTCCCACTCGGTTTCCATCTGCGCAATCGCGAGGCCGTCGAAGAGTTCGCGGCGTCCCTCGAAATACGCCTGCATGGTGGAGAGCAGCAGCGACTTGCCGAAGCGGCGCGGACGACTCAGGAAGTAAGTCTTTCCCGATCCATGCGCAAGCGTATAGATAAGCGGTGTCTTGTCGATGTAGAGATACCCGTTCTCGCGAATGTCGCTGAACGTCTGAATCCCAACTGGATACCTGCGTGTTGCAGCCGCCTCGCCCATCTTCTATGCCTCCTCTTTGAGTCATCTGTGCAGGAGTGTACCACGGGCCGGCCTACTGTTTCTCGTCGCCGAATCGTCCAAAATGCCCACCTGCTCCGGCCCTGCCTGCTCCGGCCGCAAAGGCCCGTCCTGAGCATGGCAAAATCTCATCTTTCCTGCTACATCTATTCAAATCTAGATTTGATAAGAAGCACTCGGGAAAACTACTCCGAAATTTGTTTTGCTGCCAAAAAGGCCTCGGCCTGGGCGCGTCGTTGTTTCGCGACGCCATTCAGAACGCGATGAAGGTCGCGAGCCTCGCGGGTGCCCGTGCACTCGTTGTGGACCCAACGGGCCCCGATGCGGCGGCCTTCTACGAGCACTTCGGTTTCACGAAGCTCCCGGGAACATCCCGCATGGTGCTCAAGCTGGGATAACCCTCCCAGGCATCTGTCCTCTGATGTGTCTCTACCCGCTTTTGCGGCCCCACGCTTGCCCCCGCTACTTCTCGTCGGGCAGCTCCATGAACTCGCGCTGGGAGTGCACGCCGCACTTGGCGTAGATGCTGCGGGCGTGGGTGTGCACGGTGTTGAGCGAGATGACAAGCTCGTCGCGGATGTAGGGGCGGCTCCTGCCTTCCAGGAGCAGCGCGGCGATCTGCGCCTCGCGCTCCGTCAGGCCGTAGCGCTTTTGGATGACGGCGGCGCGCTGGAGGCAGGCGTCCTCGATTTGCGCGCGCGTTCCCAGCGGCGTGGCGGACGACACGGCTACGGGACACAGCTCATCCTCGTGGCATCCAACCTCACTGGCCCCGGGCGCTGTTTCGGTTTGCGCTTCGGCCCGGGTTGCGCCAACCTGTGCACCCGAAGCCTCACCCTTTGCACCATCATCACGCACGGTCGCCTGTCCAGACCTGGTCTTCGACAGCGGGTTCACCGCGTGGACAACAAAGAACCACGCTGGGTTGAATCCCACCACCATCGCGACGCCTACGAACAGGGTCGATATCACGAAGCATATCGTTGCCGTGTGGGGTCCCTCGGTGCCCAGGGCATTGAGAACGGCAAGCCCCGTACCTGCTCCGATGCCGCCGGCTGCGCCAAACGCGCAAAACGCGACGATGGGGTTGATGCCCATGCGGCAGATGTGTTTGGGGGTGACAGTCCACAGGCAGATCAGCACGCCGAAGGCTGCCGTCATGTTGAGGATGCAGGCAAGAAGCGGCCCGCAGTCGTTGCCCGGCGCGCATTCGCGGCACGTGAACAGCATGGCGTATCCCATCACAACGAGTGGGATTGCCTGGCGGTACATGAGCGAGTAGTTGAGGTAGCGGCTGAGCTGCACGCAGGCATAGAAGATCAGCAGGGCGCAGGCAAAGGCGATGAGCGAATATATCGCCGCCGATTCTTGCATGGAGAACACGCCCGCCGCCTGCATGACGTGGAACGTCGCAAATTGGGCCCACATCAGCATGAATAAGAGCAGCAACGGCCCCATGCTGCGCAGTTGCGTCAGAACCGCGCTTGCCGACAGCGTCCTGCGCGGACCAAAGATGCACTCTTTTTCGTAGGGGCACTGCCAGTGCTGGCGCATTTGAAATGCCATGCGCATGGAGACAGCAGGC
Source organism: uncultured Coriobacteriales bacterium (assembly GCA_934654475.1). Classification (GTDB taxonomy): domain Bacteria; phylum Actinomycetota; class Coriobacteriia; order Coriobacteriales; family UMGS124; genus UMGS124. The sequence continues at coordinate 8,925 of CAKUFZ010000022.1, read as the reverse complement.
AATATGGCACATACCAGGGCATATGCGATTCCGTGAAGCCATGCTGCGCCCAGACAGCAAATAAACGCGATGAGAAATGCGCGCGGCACATCGGTCTCAAGGTGAAAGACCTCGTGGCCACTCAGCCGCTGACCCCAAATCATGGTTTGCAGCCCCAGGCTCACACCGGCTGCAACGCCGGCGCAGACACCCATCACCTGCGCGTGCGTGGCGAGGGGCCCCGCGACTCCCAGCCACAAAAGCACGGGGGCGAGCGCGCCCATTATGCTTGCTACGATTCCGTAGACCTGCGGGCCGGTAATAAAGGTTCGCGCGCGCAGGAAGATAAGTGCGCAAGAAGTAATGACGAGCACCCACGCCATGCATGCCAAGGCATCTGCCGCGGCTCCCCGGGCAAGGCCTGTGCCTATCTCAAGCAAAACCAAAAACGCCCAAGAAAGCGTTAGGCCCAACCCGCCTGAGTGCTTCCAAACCCGCACAATCTTGTCCATGTCATCCACGTCCCCCTGAATTTTCCCCTGAAGCCAGTGTAGCCGCTGCGCCCGTCTTTTCGGCCCACAACTGCAGAAAAATCCAGCTCACAAGGGAGGAATACCCATTATATGGTGAGATTTCCTGCGGTCCCCACCGGCGTGATTAGGCGTTCGCGGGCGTCGAACATACCCATATCGCGATGATGCCCTTCTCTGTGGCATATGCAACGATTCCCCCATCGTAAGGGGGATGTATTTCCAAGGAGGGGAATATGAATCCGATCACGTTTGACCGGCGCGACTTTGTTAAAGCCGCGGGTGGTTTGGGAGCGCTGGCTGTCGCAAGCCCTGCGCTCGACGCTTGCGCCCCGGCGCAGGCTCACGCCCAAACCTCGAAGCTCCAGACTGCAAAGTTTCCCAAGCCGGCGCACGGCAAGCCCATCGAGGCTGAGATCGATCCCAAGACGGGTGCTGTCACCGTCAACGAGGACGTCATCGTGCGCTACAGCGGCTGCCTGGGTTGCTACAGCAGCTGCGGAAACCGCCTGAAGATTGACAGGAACACAGGCGAGTTGCTGTCCGTGGGCGGCAACCCCTACAACCCGTCGTGCGCGTTCCCGTACCTCAACTTTGACGAGCCGCTCGAGAAGGCCTACAAGGCCCTGAGCTTCGCCGACGGAGAGGGCAACCTCACGCGCGGCACGGTGTGCGGTCGCGGCCAGGCAACGCAGGACGCCTACTCTCAGGGCGACCGCGTCACGGCCCCGCTCAAGCGCGCCGGCAAGCGCGGCGAGGGCAAGTGGGAGACCATTAGCTGGGAGCAGCTCATTCATGAGGTCACCGAGGGCGGCAAGCTCTTCGAGGGCATCGGCGAAGACCAGGAGATCCAGGGCTTCAAGGCTCTCCACGACACCGAGACGCCGATGAACCCCGACCAGCCCGACCTGGGCCCCGTGTCGAACCAGCTCGTCGTGCTCGGAGGCCGAGGTGACGGCCGCACGGTGATCGGCACGCGCTTCACCAACTGCTTCGGCTCAATAAACCAATATGGACACGGCGCCACTTGAGGCGGCTCCTCGGTCAGCCGTGTGCTGACGGAATCCGCTTCTCGCAACACCCAGTGCGACCTTGAGAACTGCGAATACGTTCTCTGGATGGGCACGTTCCCCGGTGCCACCGGCAAGAGCTTCCAGGGCATTTCCAAGCGCGTCCTCACTCGCCTGCAGGCCGGCGAGTGCACTATGGACGTCCTTGACCCCGTCCTGGGCAACGGTTGCGTCACCCCCACCACCAAGGGCATCAACTGGGTGCCCATCAAGACGGCCACCAACTCCGCATTTACGCTGGGCATGATCCATGTCATGCTCGACGAGGGCCTCAATGACCCGGCCATTCTCGAATTCCCCAACTACCAGGCATCTCTCGACGCTGGCTATGCGGGATACACCAACGCCACGCACCTGGTCATCGTGGATGAAGACAACCCCAATTACGGTAAGTTCATGCGCGGCGAGGAGTCGGGCCTGGAGATTCCCGAGCCCGAGGACAAGGACGCCGCACCCAAGACGTACTACATCGTCATTGACAAGCAGAGCGGCGACCCCACCCTCCACACCGACTCTGCTGCCGGCGAGCTTGAATATGAGGGCGAGGTCAACGGCGTCAAGGTCCGCACCGCCTACCTCTTCCTCAAGGACAACGTCTACGAGCATACTCTGCAGGAATACGCCGAGATCACCGGCGTCGACGCTGCCGCGATCGAGCGCATCGCTCGCGAGTTCTGCGCCCACGGCGTGAAGGCTTCTGCCCGCGGCATGGGCGGTACGGCCACTGCCAACGGCACGGACGGTACCTTCGCCTTCCGCGTGCTCAACGCCATTATCGGCTCCAACCAGATGACCGGCGGCTGTAACGTGTACCGCGTGGGTGCCAAGGCAACGGCCGACGGCGCTCGCTACAAGCTCGGCACCATCGCCGGCAAGCCCGCCGTCAGCGCCAAGAACGCCAGCCACATTTGCCGTACGGGCAAGCTGTTCAGCGCCACTGACGAGTACAAGGCTCGCGTGGCTGCTGGCGAGGAAGACCCCAAGCCGAAGCTGCCTTGGTTCAAGTCGAGCGCGACTTCCGACAACCAGGCGCTCATGTCCATCGTCAACCAGTACCCCTACCAGGCCAAGATCCTCATCTCCTGGATGGTCAACACGCTGCAGGCAACTCCCGGCGCCATGCGCGACGCCGTTATCGAGCGCCTGGAAGACCCCGCTGTCCTGCCGCTGCACATCGCCTGCGACGCCTTCATCGGCGAGCATGCGGCCTTGGCCGACTACATCGTGCCTGACACCACGCCGTTTGAGAGCTTCGGCGTCGTCACGAACGAGGGCTATTGGTGCGGCAAGGGCAACACGGTGCGCTGGCGTGCCAAGGAGCCCGAGACGATTCGTCTCGATGACGGTCGTTACGCAAGCTTCGAGGCGTTTGTCTGCGACGTTGCCCGCGTATGCGACATGCCCGGCTTCGGCGACAACGCCTTTGAGGACGTCGACGGCAGCACCTGGCCGTTCAACGACGCTCCCGACTACTTCCTCAAGGCCATCGCCAACCTCGCGTATGAGGGCGAGCCTGTTGCCGACGTCGATCCCGACGAGGCACGCGTCCAGGCCCTCGACGAGCTGCCCGACGTCTGGAAGGCCGCCGTCACCGAGGAAGAGTGGCCCAAGGTTCAGAACGTCCTGTCCCGCGGCGGTAGGTTCTGGCCCATCGAGGACAGCCAGACGGCTGAGGGCCGCAGCGCCTTCGCCATGGAGTACCTGGCCTACGTTTACAGCGAGCTCAAGGCCACCAACATTAACCCGTACTCCGGCGTGAGGCCCTCCGGCGCGCTCAAGTGGGTCCCCGAGGACCTGTGCGACCGTTCGCCTCTGACCGACACGTTCAACGAGACGGATTTCCCCTTCCGCTCCACGAACTACAAGCCGCGTTTCCGCTCCGTCTCCATGCAGGCTAACAGCCCCATCATGCGCGACCTGTGCGCGAAGAACTTCCTCGAGATCAACCGCGACGACGCCGCTCGCCTGGGCATCGCCGACGGCGACGAGGTGCGCGTCACGAGCGCCATGGGCGACGTCATGGAAGGCGAGGCCCTGGTTCGCGCCGGTATCGCCCCTGGTACCTTCGGCATGGCGTACGGCTACGGCCACCGTGCCTACGGTGCGCAGGACAGTGTGATCGACGGGGCCGAGCTGCCCGGCGACCCGGCTATCGGCGCAGGCGTGCACCTGCAGACCATCCTCGACCCCAAGGTGGCCGACGATGTGATCTATGCCCTGGTTGACCACGACACGGCCACGCCGGGACGCAGCGGTGGCATGTACAAGATCGAGAAGGCGTAAGGGGGGTGCCGGATATGAGCGAGCAGGAAAAGCGTTACGGCATGCTCATCGACCTGGCGCTGTGCGTTGGTTGCAACGCGTGCAGCGTGGCGTGCAAGCAGGAGAACGGCGTGCCCCTGGGCGCGTTCAACACCTGGGTTGAGAGCTGGGACGTTGAGAAGGACGGGCAGGTCAGTCGTGCCAACCTGCCCAAACAGTGCAACCATTGCGTCGACGCGCCGTGCGTGAAGGTGTGCCCGGCCGAGGCGACCTATCGCACCGAGGACGGCGTGGTGCTCGTCGACGAGGAGAAGTGCATCGGCTGCGGGGCCTGCGTGAACGTGTGCCCCTTCGAGGCTCGCTGGCTGGACGCTGGCAAGGCCGGCAAGTGCACGTTCTGCTATCACCGCACCTCGCACGGCCTTCTGCCCGCCTGCGTGGGTACGTGCATCACGCGCGCCCGCTACTTCGGCGACATGAACGACCCGGAGAGCGACATCTGCAAGAAGATTGCCGAGCTCGGTGCCGAGAGCATGGGCGACGCCTACGGAATCGACCTCTCGGTGCGTTACGTGGGTCTGTCCGAGGTTCAGGCTCTTCCCGTGGCGTCCGCTGTCCACCGTGGCGGCAACGTCATCAAGAGGTACGAGGCATAAGCTGGTAGGAGCTTAGCTCGCACGATAAGAACGGGGCAGGTCCGGCGGTACCAAACCGCCCTGGACCTGCCCCGTTGGTGTTTTGGGGGAGGGGGAAGCAGCCCAGCCAGGCGCAAAAAACGAAGGGCCCGAATCTCAGCCGGAGGTGGCTTTGAAATCCGGGCCCATGAGCCTAAAAGACGCCCAGGATGGACGCGGCCGTCCCTCTATGCCCCGAGCAGCTCGATGACCTTCTCTGCTGCGATGTATCCCGAGGTCACGGAATGACCCTGTGATACGCCGGCGCAGTGCTGCGAAGCGTAGTACACGTTGCCCCACATGCCGCCTGCATCCAAGCCTCCCAGGAAGAGGCCGGGGATGGGCTTGAGGTTCTCGTTGAGAGCCTGGAAGTACTGGTTTGCGCGTACGCCGTTGAGCGTGCCGTCGATGGCCATGCAGAAGCGCACGGCATAGAAGGGGCCCTCGGAAAGCGGACGAAGCATCTCGGGACGCTTGTGGAACTGGGCGTCTTCGCCGGCCTCAATGGCGGCCAGGTAATCGTCGATGGTGTTGCTCCAGACGTCGGGGTCAAACCCGATCTTCTCGCCAAGTTCCTCCAGAGTGTCGGCACTCCAACCCTCGCCGGCATCGATGGCGGCCTGCATTTCGTCGGCCAACGTGTAGAAGGGCACGCAAGCGCGAGAGCGGTAGATGCGCAGCGTTTCACGGACCTCTTCACTCAGGAGGCCCGGGCAGCCCTCGGCCACCATGGCATCAAGGTCTGCCTGGCAGAAGATGGCGTATGCGTGGTCAATGGCATACAAGGCTGACGTGCCGACGCCGAGAGGCTCGGTCGCGCCGAGCTCCTCGTTGTAGAAGCGCTGTCCCTCGGGGTTCACTTGAAGCAGACCGGCATAGTTGATGAACTTCATGTAGCCAGCGTAGAAGTCAACCTTGAGGTTGGAGCAGAACTCAGCAGGAAGGGGGTTGATTTCGGTAGTCAGGCGGCCGCCGGCGGCCAGGGCCATCTGGAGTCCGTCTCCCGTATTGGAGGAAACGCCGTATAGATAGAGGTTGTCGGTGCGCAGATACTCGCGCATGAGGTCGCGATTGCCACCGAAACCGCCGCAGGCCACGAGCGTGTACGGGGCCTTCACGGTCACCTCAGTACCGTCTTGTTTCCTTGCCTTGACACCCGTGACGGTGCCGTCCTCGTCTTGGATGAGTTCATAGGCGCGGGTCTCGAGAAGCAGCTTTGCTCCACCGGGGAGGATGTAGTCGTCATAGAGGACATCGAACTTTGTCGTGCCCTTGCCCCAGTCCATGGAACAGCCGTTGATGGAAGGAACGAAGCCGTCAAAGCGAGCTTCCTTGGCAGCCGAACGATCGAAGTGATCGGCCAGGTAATCAGCCACGGGGCCCATGTGATTGACGACGTTGTACAGCACGTTGGTGTCGCAGCGGTACTTTGCGTATTCGCTTAGCTCGGTGAACATGTAGTTCGCATCCGGCACCTCGACGCCGTCCTCCGCATGGGCCTTGTTGAGCCACTCTGCGCCGGGGGCCAGGATGCCGGTTGAGCAGACGCTTTCGCCGCCGACCTTGCCGCACTTCTCGATGATGACAACGCTGAGGCCAGCTTCAACCGCGCGCATTGCGGCAACCGTGCCTGCGCCGCCGGCCGATACGATGGCAAAGTCGCACTCGTATTCCTCGGACGCTTCAATGCGCACAGGGGCGGAACGGAAGCCGGACAAATCGGCTCCAGCTTCGGTGAGGGCCTGCTCTACGCCGGCAATGATGGCTTGAGAAGTCATGGTGGCGCCGGTGACGCAGTCGACGTTCACCGACTGGGCCTCAACAATAGCGGCGGGAATGCGCTCGATGCACGGCTCAATGAAGCCCGGCGTGTCCGAGCACGACTCAACGGTCACGGAAAGAATCTTCGTCTCGTCGACCTCAACGGCGACGCGCGTCGGTTCAATGATATGGGGGCTGCCGAAGCGCTCGCCCTCGATGGTGCCCTTCTTCCACTTGCCGAACTCCTCGCCGTAGTACACGCCCGGGGTCATCGCCTGTACAACAGGGGTTGTTTCAGCTGCCTGAAGCGTCACTCCGCTCTGGGCAAGCGCATCGGCTGCGGCCTGCAGGATGGCGTTCGAGGTAACAGTGGCGCCGGAGACCCCGTCAACTTCGACCGAATTCTTGGAGACCATGTCGGAAGGCATGATTTCGAGGGCGCGAGAACCAATGCCCTGAGTTTCGTTGGGGCCTTCTGCGGTGACATCGGTGAGCGTGCTGTTTTCGATGGTCAAGGTTACAGTGACGTCGCCGCCCAGTCCTTTGGCGGTTGCGCTGTAGGTGCCGTCGCCGCCTGTGGTTGCCGGGGCTGTATCGGGGGTTGACTCAGCATGCGCGATGTTCGAGCTGGTGATTGCTGTGCTTGCGATAATCCCTGCGGTTCCTGCTGCTGCACCGGCGAGAAAACTCCTACGAGAGACTTCCATGTCGCCCTCCTTTTTTGCGGCTTTCCCCTGGTTGGCCGCTTTGTGGTTGCCTGGGGCTGTGTTGCCCGGGTTGTTTCAATAGTGGTCGCGACAATTGCGCTGCCCGTGCGTTTTTCTGTGGCTCTGACTGTGAGTTCTGTGCCTTTGTTGTATGTGAATATCTCGGCTAATCTCACAGTTGACATTCACATACGGCATCAAGCTGGAGTTTTGTTAATAACCAGGCCCCTGTGTGGAGCGCAGGCGAGTATTATGGTTGTCGGCTGGCATCAGATGGGGGGCTTGAATGGTTGGGGAGACCGATTCGCCTGTACAAGGTTTTTTCGGGCGAAACGCCATGTTTGCTACGTTCGGACTTGCCTTCATGTGGCAACTTTTTCGTCATGCCTGCGTTTTGGTGGCGATTCCATTCCCCCAAGCGGGGATGTCTATCGGTCCCGAAGCATGGATGGCCGTGTACTATGCGTCCATTTGTCTGATATGTGCGATTGCCCTTGGGCTTGAGCGTGCGGGGCGCCACGTTTGCGCATGGCCGTTTTTGTTTGGTGTTTGCGGTGTTGCCTCATGCGGAGTTTGCATAGGCCTTCTTTTTCCAGCGGGGCCTCAGGGCTTCGCGGCGATGTTCTGCCAATGCTTTGTTGCCTTTTGCATAGCGGCATCTACCGTTGCCTTGGTTCGGCAGGCCCTTCGCCTCCTGACCCTTCAGGCGAATGTGAATCCGATGCTTGCGGCAATCTGTTCCTTCTCGTCGGCGTTCCTAAGCATTGTCATTACCTTTGTGCTGGGAGATGTGCTTGCAGTAGATAAGATTACTGCGGCGATTTCACCCGTGCTTTCGGCCCTTTGTTTCTGGTTTGCTGGGGCTCCTATGCCAGACAAATCAGAAGGTTGCGTTGCTGATTGGTTTGAGCCGGCCTTCCTTCGAGGCCGCATGGCTGCCGTTGTTGCCCTGCTTGTTGTAGCGACGCTGGCGAAATCTTTTTTTGACAGCGGCGTAGGGCCTGTTGGCGAGCAAGGTCGCATGGTCAAGCATATCGTTGGCATTGTTGAAGTCGCGGGGGTCATGCTGCTTTCATTTGCAAGCACTGATGCCCGGCACTTCATGGTATCGGTCTTGTATCTCTTGGTCTTCTCACTTGTTTTGGGAATTGGTGTTGTCGCCTCTTGTTCAGGCAGCCTTTTGTTCACCGGTGTTGCCACGGTTGTTTCGGCGAGGGTGCTGGCAGAGTCCACGGCACTTGCGCTCTGTGCCATCTATTGCGCACGGACCCATGCGAGTCCGATTGCTGTTTGCTCTTTGGCGCTTCTCATTCCTGAAATGCTGGCATGCTTTGTAGGATATGGTGCGACGTCGCTCTTGCCAGTATTCGGCATCAATCCCGCGAGTTTGCTTGTGCCTGTGTCGGTTGCCTTGATAATGGCGGTGTCGCTCTCGGTTTGTGGCGTTTCGTATAAGCGTGAGCTTCGCTACCTTGAGGCGCGCGACGGCTCGGCGTCACGGACAAGCGCTTGCGCTGGGGGCTCTGCTGGGAGTGCGCAGGTTTTGGATGGGGCGCTCGAGGCCCTTGCTGCCCAATTCTCTCTCACTCCACGTGAGACCGATGTCGCCCGCCATCTCTATGAGGGCCACAGCGCCAAGCGTATATCGCAAGCCGAATGCCTCTCCATCAATACCGTCCAGACCCATAGCCGTACGCTCTATCGCAAACTTGGGATTCACTCTCGTCAGGAGCTTGACGAGCTAATCGATAAGATGGCCTTGCAAGAAAACTAGACGATGAGCAAGTGGGCCGTACGGCACTTCGCCATTGCAACAGCGCAGGCAGAAAACGTGTTCGATGAGGCCGACCGGACTTAATCATCGTCTAGGGAGACAATGAAAAAGTCCCCCGAACGGCTCCAGCGGGGTCGGGACCGACGCGCGGGGTGCGGGCGCCTTGTA
>CAKUFZ010000021.1 GCA_934654475.1 uncultured Coriobacteriales bacterium | reverse complement strand
AGTGCACGTACCGAGTTCGCGAACCGTCATTATGTGCACTGGATGCGCTTGCTTGATGCCGTGGAAGCCCAGCTTGCTCATGGCACGGCGACCGCCGATGTGATTGCCATGCTTGAGGGGCTTTGGGATAAGGAAAAAGAGCTCATACCCAACCTTGGGCTTACCATGGAATCCGATTGGGGGCTCGTCAAGAAGAAGGGCCTGCTTGATCCCCCGCAGGAGCGCCTCGCGTTTGAGAAGCGGGCTGGGCAGCTTGCCGACGAGCTTGGCTGCAAGCTCGAATCTCATGACGGCGTGGAGTACAAGGGCTACGATGAGAACGGCGCAGATGAGGCCCCCAGCGGCGACGCCTTTGTCCCCATTCCGAACTTTGTGCTTGGCCTGCTTGCCGAAGACTACCTCTATTTCCCCGATGACACCATTTCGTGGAACGGCTCTCACCATGAGATTAGCCGTGTCGACGTCAACTTCATGATGCGCAGCGGCCTCATGGACCGCGTACACGAGGCCTGGTGCGCCGACATGGATGACATCGAGGAAGTAAGCCAGTTCCTCGTGAACATTCTCAACGAGATTGAAGAAGACGAGGCGCTGCACGTGCCCAAGGAGCTCATCTCGGATATTGTCCGCGGGCCTGTGTGCGACGGTATGAACATCGGTGCCGGCGGCGACCTCACGGGCATCACCTTGGCCAACCTTGCCGCCATGGCGAGTTCCATCCGCCTGGACGACGAGATTTCGCGCGACACGTACACGTTGATGTACGACACGCGCCTCGCAAAGGGCATCCCGCAGTTCTTCAACCTCATGGGCCGCCTTATCTGGGACATGCGAGCCTGCTCAAAGAGCCTGGCAGACAAGCCGTTTACCGTCAATTTTGTCGGCGTTCGAAACGTCGATGCCGACGTTTTGTATGGCGACGAGCCCGTCCGCTCGGTACCTGGGGCCCAGAGGGCCCGCAAGTCGCTTGTCGTAAAGAGCGCGCCGGAAATCACGCTGCCCGAAGTCGCCAAGGCCGCACTTGCCAAGGAGTCGAAAGCGAAGACCACGAAAGCGAAGACTGCCGCCGATGAGGTTGCACCCGCAAAGACGACGAAGAACAAGACCGCAAAGGCTAAGGCTGACGCCGTCGAGGATGAGCCCGAGAAGGCCCCTGCGTCCAAGACCACAAAGGCTAAACCCGCTGCGGACAACGCCGAGAAGACTCCTGCATCTAAAACCACGAAGACCAAGACGACGAAGTCGAAGGCTGACTCCGACAAGGCCGAACCCGCTCAGTCCTCAACATCCAAGACTGCGAAGGCAAAGGACACGACAGCCAAGTCCAAATCGACCGAAGGCTCAAAGGCCAAATCCGCAACGCCCAAGACAACGAAGTCGAGGACCACAAAAGCCAAGTCTGCCGCCGATGAGACCGGAACCGCCAAGCCTGCAGCCTCCAAAACCAAGAAAACCGCTCCTGCCAAGCCCAAGAAGCCCGCTCTAACGCTCGAGCAGATGCTCGAGCAAATGCACGATCGGGTGGAGGCAGACATAGAGCACGGAGCCCCCGCTGTAAACCCCGCAACCACCATGCGCGCCGTTCGCAAAGCTATGTATTCAGCCGGCGGAAACGGCTCTATGTTTGACGACACCATCGCTGAGCTTGATCGCCAGTTCCGCGCCGGCGAGATACCGCCTCGCACTCTCGGCGAAGACGACCTTGCAGACGACAAGCCGCTGGGACGCGTTGTGAACATGCTGCGCACCAGTGGCGGCGGCCTTGCGAAAGACACCGTGGTTTCGCGCCTGGGAGAAGAGGCCCTCTCGGCGGCAAGCTCGGACCCGGCCGTTGTTGAGCGTGACGGCAAGCTCTATCTCTGGTGCCACCGTGACGAGGCCGGCAAGCCCATGCGCGACCACAAGCAGGCCATACTCACCCTCGAGAAAAGGGAAAAGAAAGCCGAAGAAGCTTATGCGGCAGGCAAACCCTTCAGCGAGGAGCGTTTGCGTGAGGTCGACGTCGAGCGCACAAAGGCCATTCTTGCGCTCAACAATGCCGGATTCTTCGCATTCGGCAAAAAGAAGGAGCTCAAGACCCGCATTGCTGCCCTGGAGGAGGAGCGTGCGGTACTCGAGAAGTCTCGTGCCGCAATGACCCAGGTCGACGACGCGCGCAAGAAACTCGCTGCTGCGAAGGAAAATGCCGAGAACGAGTACAAGCAGCGCGGTTTGCTGTAATTTGTAGTAAGAAAAGTTTTGGCGGGCCGTGAAGCCTAATCGCTCTCACGGCCCGCCATCTACCTAATGGAGGCTCACGTATGGAAATCGACGTCGACGAGCTGCGCGATTACATGGTCGACTACTGCGGCACAGCTGCGTTCTCCGACTCTCCCGCAGCCATTCTCGATGTGGCGGACATCGAAAGAATGGACAGCCACGAGCTCTGCGAAAAAGCCGAAGACCTCGGCATCAACCTGGGGAAGTTCGAGGTCGAATAAACCCCTACGCGATGGCGCCCGGCTTGCCGGCGCAGCGGACGGGGAGGGGCTCAGGCAGGGGGGTCTGACGGAACTCCTTGAGGAAGTCGACGATGTAGTCGGCGGTGCCGGCCATCATCGCGTCGCCCCACTCCTTGCTGGCAGTCTTGGCGTGGTCGGGGCCGATCCAACCGTTGGCGGCATAGCGCACGGCATCACGCGGCATGTCCACGTGCACGCCCTTGTACAGCACCCTGCTCCAACCGTCGGTGGGCATGGTCTCGCTCACGTCGTTGACCAGGTTCATCTCGCCGACCTGGCCCTCAAGCTGCGTCATGTCAACGAGGTCGGGGTTCACGGCAAGCATGGCCGAGGTCTCCTCGCCGGCACCGTGGCCACCGGCCCAAGCGGGGTTGATCTCGCCGGCCATGAGCCACCAGTTCATGAGCGCGCAGCGGGCACCGCGACGGTCGAGCTCCTCGCCCACCTGGGAGAGCGGCTTGATGTTGGGGCCATGGCCGTTGAGGAAGACAAAGTGGCGCGCGCCGTAGTCGAAGAGCTGGTCGGTGAGGCGCTTCGTGATCTGATACAGCAGCTCATAGCCGATGGAAAGCGTGCCGGGGTAGCCCAGCAGGTCATCGGCCGCGCCAAAGGGCAGCGTGGGGGCAATGAGAACGCTGGGGTCCTGGGCCTCGATGAGGTCGAGCAGGTAGTTGGGCGCGATCGTGTCCACACCGAGCGGGTTGTGACGGCCGTGCTCCTCGGTGGAACCAATGGTGAGGATGACGAGGTCGTTGCCGTCGTCGAAGTACTTCTTTACGGCAGGCCAGGTAGAAGTCTCAATACGCATGAATGAACCCCCTTTTGACTAGCCGGCTTCCGGGGCGTGGGGCCCCTTGCCGGACTTCTGTAGAGTTAGGCACATTCTAGTTCAGGGGAGCCGAAATGCCACTCCTCCTGTCATAGCCATCGCCCATTGTCACCCGATGCCTACAATGGCTTGCGGTATTCGGCGATTACGAACTCGATAGGCGTGTCAAGCGTTTCGAGATCTTCGAGACGAGCCTTGTCACGGGCGCTTGTGCGGTAGTAATAGGGGGTCATCTGGAAGACGGCCTCGATGTCGGCGCTACTCGCAAGCGTGATGTCGGCCGCAACCTTCGTCGTGGTGACAAGTTCAAGCTCTTCGCAGGTAGGAAGCTTCTCGTCGTTGACATACGGTGTGTCGTAGAGCGCCTGTTTGAGGCCAAAAAGGTGCCGGGCTCCCGGAATGACCGAAAACAGGGTGCCATTGGGACGCAGGATGCGCGCAAACTCCTTGCTGTTGAACGGCGCAAAGAGATGAGTGGCCACGGCCACGCTTGCGTCGGGCACAGGGATAGCCTTGAGGTTGGCGACGAAGTACGCGGCACCACCGCGCTTGGCAGCAAGTCGCACCATTTCCTTCGCAAGGTCAAAGCCATAGACGTCAGTCTGGGGAATGGCGCCGAGAGCCGAGGTGTAGTAACCCTCACCGCAGCAGATGTCGAGAATGGGGGAGGGCTGGCCTTCGTTGGCGGCGTACGACTGTACCTTTTCGCTGACTAGCTTCACGAGAGCATCTCGCAAAGGAGCGTAGTATCCCTTGTCGAGGAAGTCGCGCCTCGAGCGCGCCTGAGCCTTCGGGTCGCCCATGGTGTCGCCAGCCTTGGAGGAGCGAAGCAAGTTGAGATAGCCCTCACGCGCGCGATCGAACCTGTGGCCGTTCTCGCAGGAGGCCTTCTTCTCCCCGTCATCAAGGGGCTTGCGACAAACTGGGCAGAGCAAAAGCGACATGGCACACGACCTCAGGCTCGGGATTGGAACGTCGAGTATAGCAGGCAGGCACGTGCCCCCGGAAATCTCCCCACTCTGCCCCAGGTGAAAAAACGAATAAAAAAGTCTTGCATAATCATGAACTTCATTTTATACTTTCGGTAGCCGAAAGCCCAAGAGGGCAAAGAGCCCAGGGCATTCAGCCACGACCTATTCCGTGCGAAGGCGCGACGAAGGAGGTGGCCCCTATGGCCGGTACCATGTGCAATGACGAGGGCATTGAGCCCGGCTCCATGGCCGCCGCCTGTGGGTGGTTGTAATTCGCCTGTTAGGCGGCGGGTTTTATCCCTTGGTTGGACAGTCAGATAGCTTCCTAGATGGGAGATGAGTCCAAAGGGCAGTAGATGAGCGGCTTTCCGCTTGGAAAACCCCAGCGTTAGGTACCCAGTCCTTTCGATTTACTGGAGATGAGTCCAAAGCACTGAGTACGGGTTACCTCATGTTTTGTTGAGCTCCCTTCGAATTTTTGGAGTTGAGTCCAAAGAACTGAGTACGGTCTACCTCATCTTGCAAGGCTCGTAGTTCCTTCGACGTAGTGGAGATGAGTCCGAAGTACTGAATACGAGTTACCAAACAATTGAATATTAACGTCTGAATATGCATTATCGCAAAGAACCGTGGTTCAGGCGTTCAAGCACCACAACAGGAGGGGCGCACCCCTCCAAAGAGAAAGCCAAGCGGGGTCGGGGCGAGAAGCTCCGACCCCGCTTTTGTGTGTAGTCACCAAACAACGGCGGGCCCCGAGATGGCAACGTCACCCCGGGGCCCGCTTCCTTGTCTTATCTCCCCGTCAGCCTGCGCAAGAAGTTCGTCGCGCGCCCAGCCGCGCCAGGGCGAATGCGTTCCTTGGGATCAGACTTCTGCTGCAGCTCTTTAGCTCGAACCTCGCAGGCCTCAATGAATGCTCGCTCATCCTCGTTAGGTGTGTGCGTGCGAAGCCAGGAAATGCCAATTTGATACGGCATGCCAGTAAAGGGGAGCGCTACCACGCTCGTGTCGTCCTTAAAGAGAGGCAGAACCGATTGGGCTGTAAACGAGATGCAGCCAGGTCCCTTGGCAAACTGGTGCAGCCAGATCATCTCCGACGAGGTGGTGATGTCGGCGGGGTGCACACCCGCCTGCTCCAGCGCCTCGAGGAGAAGGCCGTAGTTTTTGAATTGCGAGCCCACAAGCGCGATGTTGCGACCCTCAAGATCGGTGATGCACACCTGTCCCTTGGCGACCAGCGGGTCATCGGCGGCCACCCACACGCATCGCTCGCAGCTGGCAAGCTCCACCGTCTCGAACTCGTCACTTGTGGGAAGCACCGTGAGGCCCAGGGAGCTGTTGCCGTCGCGCAGGGTCTTTTCCACGCGCATGTCGGGAAGGTCGTCGCACTCCACCTCGACATCCGGATGCACCTTTTTGAAGCTTGAGATGAGATCGATGCCAAGCAGCCCCATGGAGCCGATTGCCGCGGCAAGCCGGATGGTGCGATGCGCTTGACCCGCAAGGCGGTCAAATCCGGCAGCCATGCGCGAGCGGGCTTCGTCAAATTCCTTGCAGAAAGCCTTGAACTCCTCAGCATAGGGAGTGGGTTTGATTTTGCCATTGGCGTCATTTTCAAACAACGGCACGCCCAGCTCGCCCTCAAGCGAATGGATGGCTTTCGTGAGGCCCTGGGCAGACATGGGCACGAGCTTTGCCGCAGCCGTATAGCTCCGTTCGCGATAAGCCTTGAGGAAGTAATCGATCTGGTTGGTGTTCATGATCCCCCTTGTCATGACGCGACCTATGCCATCCCTTTTCGGCCGCTGCTATTGTACGCGCTCGCCACCATAGGGGCAAAAGGTTCTTTTGACTTAAAAATAGATGTCCTTACCTGCACAAACAACTTTTGGTTACAGGCGGTCTTACAAGAGGATGTTTGGCATTGGGCCACGGCGGGCCCTATTGTTCGAGCCGTTCGACGCCAGGCCGCACGGATTGCCGCGGACCTAGCGCAAGGAAATGGCGCATGGCATTCGGGCCATGCCCGACACACCTCCCTATATGAAAGGGGTACATGATGGAACTCACTCGTCGCAACTTTGTCCAGGCCGCAGGCGCCGCCACTGCAGCCGCCGCCCTCGCCGCCGGCGCCACCACCGCGCTTGCCGATGAGGCCGCTGTCGCCGATTACTCTGGCACCGGCTACGTCGACCCTGCAGCCGACGGCAAGGAGCCCACGATCATCGACTACACCAACGTCGTCGAGGAGGTCGGCGAGCCCGCAGAGGTCGAGGAGCATGAGATCATCGTTGTCGGCGCCGGCGGCACTGGCCTTGCTGCTGGCATCCAGGCTTTTGAAGACGGCCTCGACGTCGTCGTCCTTGAGAAGAAGGCTCTCGCCGGCGGCACCTTCCCCGGCTCGGAGGGCATGTTCGCCGTGGGTTCGCACTGGCAGAAGGAGGCCGGCTACGAGATCGACGTTGAGGAGATCATCGGCCGCCTCATGACCTACCACCACTACGTGCCCGACCCCGAGCTCTACCGCGCCTTCTTCAACAAGACCGCCGAGACCATCGACTGGCTCGAGAAGGAGGGTGTTGGCTTCCAGGAGGTCGTTGCCCTGGGCGAGTCCGACCCCACCTGGCACCTCTACGCCGGCGAGCGCTCCAAGGGCCTGGGCGCCCAGTTCATGGTGAGCTTCATCGCCCATGCCGAGGAGATTGGCCTCGACATTCGCTTTGAGACCCCCGCCAAGCAGCTCATCGTCGACGAGTCCGGCGCTGTGACCGGCGTTCTCGCCGTTGACGTGGACGGCAAGGTCATCCAGTTCAACGCCAAGGCCGTCATCATCGGCACCGGCGGTTATGCCAACAACGACAACATGATGAAGCAGCTCTGCGAGGTCGACCCGGCCAAAATCTGCGCCGCTGGAACCACGAGCGGCCGCGAGGGCGACGGCATCCGCATGGCACGTCACGCCGGCGCCATCATGGCTCCCGCTCCTGGAACCGCTGCCTGGTACGGCCCCATTCTCTATGGCACGACCTACGGTACGCCTGTCCAGGCCGCTACGTCGCTGCAGCCCGTTCTGTGGATCAACGAGGCTTGCGAGCGCTTCGTGGCCGAGGATATGTTCCATCGCAACTTCCCGTTTGCCGGCATGGCCCACAAGAGCCAGAAGACCGTCTACACCATGCTCACCCAGAAGTTCATCGACCAGTACGAGGCTGAGGGCGTTCAGCTGCAGGTCGGCGTCTACTGCGAGACCGGTGTGCCGCTGACGAGCCTCAAGGCAGACCTTCAGGAGCTCATCGACGAGGGCAACGAGCACATCTGGGTTGCCGACACCGTCGCTGAACTGGCTAACGCTGCTGGCCTCGATGCCGACAAGCTCACTGCCACCGTCGAGAAGTACAACACCATGTGCGAGGCCGGCAAGGACACGCAGTTTGACAAGGCCGATGAGTTCATGATCCCGCTGAAGGACGAGGAGGGCCCGTACTACCTCTTCGAGGTCCAGAACGGCTACTTCTGCACCGTGGGCGGCATCAAGGTCACCACGAAGTGCGAGGCTGTCAACGATGACCGTCAGGTCATTCCCGGCCTGTACATGGGCGGCATGGACGCCGGCGGATTCTACGGCGACGCTTACGACGCCGGCATCGCCGCTGGTTCCTGCGCCTCTTGGGCCATCAACTCCGGCCGTATGGCCGAGGAAGCCGCCAAGGAGTTCATCGGCAAGTAAGTCTGCCGCGTGACCTTAGGCGATGTGCCTGAGTCGGTTTGATTTGCATACAGCACGCCTGAAACCGCCCCCGGCTCACGAGATTACATCGCGAGCCGAGGGCGGTGTTTTGCGCATCGGGAAGAGACTATTCTGGCACGAGAGTATTTAAAATAAGCTGAGCTGCTCGTAGGGCTGGGGATATTCGTGCAGATAGGAGAAGACCTCGTTGGGCGTATGGAGAACCCCTCGACGCTCGCACTCTTCGTGGAACATCGCCATGAGCTGTGCCGCGCGGGGACTCTGAATGGCATACGAAAGGCCATACTCGCGCTCATACACCTTGCGCAAGCCGGGAAAATGGCAATCGAGTGCCTGGTAAAAGTACGCTCGGTTGCCATCGCGCAGGGTAAGGCCTGCGTCAAACATGATGATGCCCTTCGTACCCGCATCGAAGCACATGTCGAGAATGGCTCGCAGGTTCTCCGGCGTGTCATTGATGTAGGGGAGAAGCGGGCACAGCCATACAACGTTGGGAATGCCGGCCTCCTGGAGTGTCTTCAAAGCGCGATATCGCTCGGCGGTTGTCGAGACATTGGGCTCTACGATGCGGCACAGATTCTCGTCAACCGTGGTGAGCGTCATCTGCACCACGGCTTTGCTTTTGTCGTTAATGGAAGTCAAAAGATCGATGTCACGCAGAAAGCAATCCGACTTGGTAAGAAACGTGGCGCCAAAGCGACGTCGGTCGATAATCTCCAGACACTGCCGCCATAAGCGAAGCTCGAGTTCAAGTGGGTTATATGGGTCACTCATTGCCCCGGTTCCCACCATGCATTTCTTGCGTTTGGAAGCGAGCACCCGATCGAGAAGCTGCGGCGCGTTCGCCTTGGCCTCGATGTCTTCGAAGTCGTGGTCCATGTTGTAGCAATCGCTACGGCCATCACAGTAGATGCAGCCGTGGGTGCACCCACGATAGATGTTGACACCGTTGTTTGCCGAGAGAATCGTCTTTGCTTGAACGAGATGCACGGGATGGTCCTCTCAACGCGGGTTTGAGCATGTGTCCGTGCGCTATCATAGCCACCAGGCAGACAGGTAGTGGGCAGGAGGCGATGCACATGCATGAGTTCCAACCGTTGACGGAGGCAGAGGTTGTCGCCGCCCTATCATCGTGGAATGCTGGCCGCCGGGCTGGTTTTCCCAAAGGAGAGACCGTCGAACCCGTTTGGCCCAATGGCGCTGTGCCAGTCATTGTTGGCGGTGCGGGCGACATGGAGTGCCGCACCCTGTTGTGGGGTTTTCCACCACCCACCGGAAGCAAGCCTGTCTTTAACGCCCGCAGTGAAAAGCTCTTCGACCAGGAAAAACAGGGGAGGGGATTCTGGTCGCGCGCACGGCGCTGCCTGGTGCCAACACGTGGGATTTGGGAGCCGTCCCCACAAGGTGACGTGCTGTTCCATGTCGCTGGGATGCCCGTGTTCTTGATGGCCGGCGTGTATGAAGGTGATCAATTCTCCGTCGTAACCGTTCCCGCCAGCCCCGATATCCTGCCCATACATCCTCGCATGCCTCTTATCCTGCCGCGCGGTTTTTCCCATGCATGGCTGCAAGGCGCCGTCCCCACAGAGTGTCCCAGACTCGAGCGTGCTGACATCGTTTGATAACGCCGTCGTCACTCCAAGCAGGTAGAAAATCGCGGTCTCGGAACGCAGTGCGTGTTTAAGAGATGATCGGATGCTCTCGCACGAGACTTTTCATAGGCGAATCGCCTATACGATGGTTTCCAAAAGGCGAACCCACCCATGCGGGGGAGGGTTAGATTGACAGGCATTTTCCAGCGAGGCTTTGCGGTAGATGGGCGCCCCCATGCAAGGAATCATTCGGCGGGAGCTGCTCTCGTGCAAGGCCTTCTTACAAATATCCCCTCGGCAAAGGCCCGAGCGACAAACGAACATTTTTGTACGGAGTCTTTTCGATAGATAGCCACACCCATGCGCGGTCTATTTTGACAGTCAGACTTTTTCACGCCGGGTCTTTCCGCATAAACAGGGTTCTCCAGCCGCGCATTTCTTCAGTTTGCTGCATGGAAGATTGGCAAAGACAGCTGGCGACTATTATCGTGCTAACTACCAGGCATTTTATCCTTTTTGGCAAGGTCCGCATCTACAAAAAAGAGCGCCCGGACACCTGCTGGCATCCGGGCGCTCGTCATTGCGGCTGGAGAACCGCGTTTTCGCGGCGGTATCGAACCAAAAAGCCGCACTAGAAAACTACCTGCGCTAGTTGCTTAGCAGCTGGTGGTCTCGCGGTTGTACTTGTAGCCCTTCTTCTTGCCGCAGATGCCCTGAGCCTTGCAGCCGAGGATGAGCTTCTCGGTGATGGCGTTGAGCTGGGCAATCTCCTCAGCGTTCAGGCAGGAGACAATCTCCTCGGCAGTGCGGTCGTTGGCAGCGACGCGCTTCTCGGCGAGCTGACGGCCCAGATCGGTGAGCTTCACGGAGTAGCCGTGCTCCTCATCGTTCTCGAAAGTAACGTAACCGTTGCGCACAGCCTTCTTCACAACACCCTTGAGCTCGCAGCGGTCGCAGCCCATGATCCAAATGAGGTCGTCGCGGGTCAGGGTGCCGTCGTTGTTGCGCAGGGCGTTGAGCAGCAGGCCCTGGCCGCGCTTGAAGCTCTTGGGACCGTTCTTGCGGAAAGCAAGCTGCACAAGCTTGTTGGCCTTCTTCATCTGTGCAAGAGTCTTGGAGGCATCGTTCATGGTAAAGCTCCTTCTATCTACTAACCGTCTCAATGACATATAAAACCTACTATATGGTTAGCAGGGAAAGAGTCTGTTCAGACCTAGTGCTGGCTGACATAATTCACAATGAAAGCCAATCGAGGTGAGCTGTGGAGTTTGGCCACCTGCACGACGCAATACTGTGCAGGCCTCTACGCCTTCTGCGATTTGAGATCAGGAAGACATTCAGACAAACCGAAATCACCACATCAACTGCCTGTTTCCCCAAAGTCGCCTTTGATGGAGACCTCGCCGCGGCCGGCGTGTGAGAATTACAGCAAGCGCATGGGGCCGTTTGACTGGACCGCACGCGAGCTCTGGTGCGCATAGAGATCCCTATATGGCAGGCATACGGGGCGGCCTGACTGGACTGCGTGCGTGAAATGGCCAAAAGTCTGCGTTATACATCTTGGGCGTCTTCAAGCGGCTGCTTGCCTAAGCCTTTTACCTGGGCAAATGAAAACAGTAAGGCTGGACTTTCCGCCATGCGGATTGGTATAACGCAGACTTTTGGCGTTTTGGGCGGCTGAAGCCCCAGCACATACCGAACTCACGCAAGGTTTTTGCCACAGCACGCTTTGGGTTGGCGACTATGTCCCTAGCGAGCCGCCTCTTCGGCTTCTCGGCGAGTAAGCTCGCGCCAAATCTCAGCCTCTTCCTTGGGAGAGATTCCCAAGCTGCGCAATTTCGAAGAAAGTGCCTGGCGAACAGCAAGTGCCTCGACATGGCGAGCCTCAAGCAGGGTGATAGCCTCACGAACAGACGCTGCTTCATCGCCTTGCAGAGCATCTTTCTGCCCGGCAGTCTCCTGCAAGCCAGAGAGTTTGGCATCGATGAGGGCAAGTTCTTCCTTGGCCTCATGGCAGTCAATGACCAAGCCGAGCACGTCCTGCTCGCGCAAATAGCGCGTACGATTTGCGAGCTCGTTTGCCTGCCAGCGAGCGCGGGTTTCCTCACTGGGTCGCGTATCGTAGTCCGGGCGCAGGTCACGATTGGTGGCATAGGCACCGCTCGTGAACGAACCCATATAGTGACGCTCGGAGCTGAGCGCGGCGATGCCGTGAGCCATGCTTCCTCAACTTTCTCAGTATGCCGCGCGTGCGACCGATTACCGTAACTGCACGGAATCATACCGTATAGCAAGCAAAGTGACCCCGCCTCTCACCGACGGATGGCTTTGCACATGCATGGAGACGTGCTCATTTCACCGATGTACAATTCTCTTAGTTCGTGCGAAACCACGGCAAGGGATGGCGTAACGGGGGAAACGTGGACATCCATGATTTGCGAGCCTTCAAGGCTGTGTATGAGCACCAATCTCTCACTGAGGCCGCCAGGGCAAATTACGTGACGCGTCAAGCTCTCAGCAAAACGATTTTGCACCTTGAGGCAGAACTCGGTCCGCTCTTTATAAGAAAAGCTCGTGGCGTCGTTCCCACCTCGCTTGCCAAAGCTGTGTACCCACATATATGTCAGACACTGTCTGAATTTGACGATGTGCGTGATATATCCAGCCGATTTGCCAGTGGCCAGGCCGGTTCAATCCGCCTTGCCGTCGAGGCCAACGCCGCACTTACCCTTCCGGCACGGCTTATCGAGGACTACATGGCTGCAAGACCGGAAGTTCACCTGTCAACAGAGATATTGTCCCCAAACGCAGTGCGTGAGGCGCTGGTCTCAGGCAGGGCAGATGCTATTCTGGCTGGTCCACCCGGCATGCTAGACCATGATTCAGAAAAGCCTTCCGCACCCAACTCGCCCTCGAAGTCCGCATCTCACGATGGCTTAGTCTTCGAGTCGATCTTTGTGGGTGACCTTGTTGTTGTGTTCAGCCGCAGCGCGTTTTCCCCTGAGGAACTCGGTGCTTTTCCGCCAAATAAGACGAACGAGTCGTCACACCTTGTGCTTCCCCTGTCGGCTTTGTCTGGCAAGCGCATTTTCGGTATCGACCCATCAAACTCCGTGGAATGCAAGCTCGCTCCCTTCCTCCAAGCGCATGTGCCAACTGCACGCCTCACCTTTGGCAACTCCGACACCGCCCTCACCACGAGTTTGATGCGCTCCGGCCAAGGAGGGGTTCTCGTCGAGGCGCGGGGCGCACAAACTGATTTCGGCACCTGCTCGTATGTCCACGTGCCACTTGTTGGCGAGGACGCACCATATTGGGAGGTAGGAGTCTCATTCCATGCTGACTCGCCCTCTGCTGCTATTTCCTGCGATTTTGCTCAGTTTGCTCGAGAGAAAATAGCGCTTGAATAAGGCGCAACCGGTTTGTTGCACCCATGGCTATAAACGCTGCTTTTCCTTCTTTTCTTGGCGTGGTTTGATATGTCCTGTACATGCGAGCAAAGGGACTCGCATGCGTCGGGTTTAAGGCGGGAATCTGCTGGACACCTGGCAAGAGACATAGGGAGAGGGGAGCGCACCATGGGTATGCAAACAAGCGTTTCGAGGCGTGGGTTTGTTGCGGGTGCAGCGGTTGGCGCGGCAGGGCTGAGCATTGCGCCGAACATCGCACCTGCTTACGCACAGGATGAACCCGCAGGTCAGAGTGACACCACCCAGGTTATCAACGAGCAGGACTACTCCTACACCACCAACTCCATCACCGACTTCACCAAGACGCAGCTTTTCTCGGACTGGAAACTCGGCCCCATCGAACTTCATCACCGTATGGTGAAGTCGGCTGCTTTCCAGCTCGCTTTCTTCAACGCCAATCCCGACGAGTACTTTGCCTATTACGAGCGCATGGCCAAGGGCGGCGTCGAGATGATTTGGATTGAGGACTTCGCCAACTTCTGGGACATGACGGCAAGCCCCCTCAAGCAGGACTACGATACATACGACGTGAAGGGGCTCGTCGCGGCGCTCCATGCCGACGGCGCATACGTGGGCTATCAGTTTGACACCATGGGCGCACCCATCGGCCCGCTTGACTACACCGAGCCCTTCATCGGCAACTATTCCACCGAGGAGATTCAGTCTTGGCAACAGGTGGTCGTCGACCTGGCAAAGCGCTTGCAGGCCGACGGTTTCGATGCCATTGAGCTCAACATGGCCGCCAACAACATGGGCCAATCGTTCCTGTCGCGAACCCGCAACAACCGTGACGACGAGTACGGTCCCCAGAGCCTGGAGAGCCGCACTCGTTGGGCTGTCGAGACCATCCATGCCATCAAGGAGGCATGCGGACCCGACTTCGTGGTGCAGGCACTCATCAACGCCATTGAGAGCAACGACAAGGACCTGGGCAACGACGGCGAGTTCACTTCAATCGAGGAGTCCAAGGCCATCGCCAAAATCCTGGAAGAAGCCGGCGCCGACTCGCTGCATGTACGCATCGGGCCTGCCTTCACGCACATCGCCCAGTTCGCCGGCGACCTGTACTTCTGCGCCAACGGCCTGGAGGGCATGAACTCCCACAGCGGACGCTATGATTTCAGCAAGCACTGGCAGGGAATTCTGCGCGGCAACCATTCAGGCTGCGGCCTGGGCATCGACATGGCGGCAGAGATCAAGAGCGCCGTCTCCATCCCCGTGGGCGCCGCCACGTACATGGATCCCGCCCAAGCGCCCGACTACTTTGAGCAGGCTCTTGAGGAGGGCAAGCTCGACTTCTTCGTGATGAACCGCCCCTTGTGCGTTGATCCCGAATACGTGAACAAGCTTCGCGAGGGCCGTATTGACGAGATTGCTCCGTGCACGCGCTGCCTGCACTGCTTCTACGACGTTGACCATAAGGGCACCGTACCCTTTGAACACTGTCGTGTGAACGCCGCCAACTGGCGTGCCTACGGACCTGTCATGCCTGAGGGCTTCGACCCCGCGCCCGCCGAAACCCCCAAGAAGGTCATGGTCATCGGTGGCGGCCCCGCCGGCATGGAGGCGGCTCGCGTTGCCGCCCAGCGCGGTCATGCGGTCACGCTGTATGAGAAGGCCGACAGCCTCGGAGGCACGCTGCCTGTGGCCGAGGCCATCAAGGGCCCGCACGAGAACTTGGGGCGTCTGACCACCTACCTGGCTCGTGAGCTCGATGTCACGGGCGTGGAGGTAGTCACCGGCACTGAGATGACCGTCGATGATGTGGTTGCCGCGGCACCCGACTACGTGGTTGTGGCAACCGGCGCCATCGAGCCCATGGCAACCTGGATGCCCACCGCCGGCACCATGGGCGCCACGCTCGAGACGGTGCCCGGCCTTGAATGCGGCCCCGAGGTCGTGGTTCTCGGTAGCAGCGCACGCGCCGTTGACACCGCTATCTACCTGGAGAAGAAGGGTAAGCACGTAACCATCGTGACCCCCGATCCCATGGAGCTGTTCGAGAAGGGCCATTCGGGCAACGTGCAGCAGTTCATCCGCAATGCGTTTACCGCAAACGGTGGAACCATCTATGCCAATGCGACTCTCGTTGAGGTGGGAGATGGCTTTGTGACCATCACACGCAACGATGCCGGCGTAGAAGCAACTGTGAAGGCTGACGCCGTTGTCGATCTCAGCGACATGCTGCCCAATACCGAGCTGGTTGACGCCATCACGGCGGCAGGCATCGACTGCGCTGCGGTTGGCGACTGTGCCGAACCGTGGAACATCGCCGAGGCCATCTCCACAGCCAACCTGGCGGCTCGAGCCATTTAGGACGGATGGGGAGCATCGCTGGGACAGAGCCAAAGGGCCTCGGGCCCATTGAGTTCGATGATGAAACTACGCTCTAGGTGATTCTGGCTCATGCAATACAAAGCATCGTGAAAGCCCGAAGGGGTGCGGAGTCTGCGAGGCACAGGCTCCGCACCCCTTATTCTTGACAGCTGCACACTATAGGTAAAGTCTATAGTCTACATTTAACGTATGGCTGATTGATTAGATTCTCAAGTAGAACGTTTTAGCTTAGCTATAATGTTGCAAACCAAACAAATTCCAATGTTTCTTACAGCTGTCGCAGTAATCCGAATTACATGGGCGACACATCGTTCTGTTTGACGTTTTACCAGG
This sequence comes from uncultured Coriobacteriales bacterium, assembly GCA_934654475.1. Taxonomy (GTDB): domain Bacteria; phylum Actinomycetota; class Coriobacteriia; order Coriobacteriales; family UMGS124; genus UMGS124. The sequence continues at coordinate 16,691 of CAKUFZ010000021.1, read as the reverse complement.
TAAGATCTGATTCAACAGGTAACCTTAAAGGTGACAGTTAGATTATTAAATATGGTAGCGTGCATAAAAGTAAAATATATAACTCTCAAGTGTATCTATATGGATTAATATTCTTATCTACAGTGCTTCACAGTAAGGCTTTAGATGAGATGTATCTTTATAACAGGGCTTTCATTCGTCCATTACAGTTCAGGGCAAGCTCTAAGAGGTCTGCCCTTTGGGCGACCCGATCGGCAGCCCGCGCGCGGCCCTTGCGCCCTCTTGTTCAGTCCACTCCAGCCGGCTCGTCAACAATGAGAGCTCATAACCACCTATCACGCCACCCCGCACGACCCGTTTGGCGTACCATTGCTGCATCAAGGAGAGACATGCCGGGGCCCACGGGGGTGAGACCATGAAGAAGAGTTGGAACCACAAGTGGTATACCGACGAGTTTCTGCAGAGCCTGAAAGCCACTGCTCGTGTCGAGTACGACGGCGATGTCGCCTACGCGGTCAAACATGCCCCCGACGCCGTGTCTGAACTCGGTATCGACCCCCGCATGTTAGGCGGACCCATTGGTCGGCTCGCCAAGAGACTCTGCATCATTCCGGGCTTTGCCTTCGATTTTGTCCGGCTTCCCGTCAATGCAACGATCTTGGGCGTCTTCAGAAAATCCTTCAGCAAGACTTCGTCCGCAGACTGCCATATTCAAGATGTCTCAACGAAAGACGACTCCGTCATCGCGCGCGACGGCTATAGGATCCCAACGCGAATCTACAGGCGCGATAACGACAGAACAGATATCTGCCTGTATTTCATGCATGGTGGGGCATTCATCGGCGGCACACTCGACCCTTACGACGAATGCTGGAGGATGTTTGCCTCAAAGTTCGGTGTGACGGTCGTGAGCGTCGACTATCGTTTGCTGCCCGAAAACCCCTATCCAACCTCGTACAACGACTGCCTTGACGTGCTGTGCCATATCTATGAACACGCCGAGGCCTACGAAATCGACAGGTACAAGATTTTCGTATGCGGCGACAGCGCGGGCGGTAACCTTGCCCAAGCATGCACGAATGCAGCGCAAGGCACCTCGATGGTGCGCGGGCAACTTTTGCTCTACCCAACGCTCAACCTGTTTTCCATCGAAGACAAGTACTACAAGAAGGGCATCGACGACTTTACGTTCGAACCCTCTCAAAAGCTGCTCTCCAAAGGTGTGGTTCGACAGATGCAGTCATTGGTTCGATTCGACATCACAAAGATTGGCATGACACAGCCTGACCAACTCAACAATCCCTATTCCTTCGGCGTTGCATGCGACACCCCGACGTTCATCTCAGTAGGCGCCTTGGACTATCTGCGCAAAGATGCCTTTGGCTGGGCGCATAAGCTCACGGATGCCGGCGTCGAAGTCAGAATGGTCGTCTACAATGGCCTGGGCCACGGCTACATCAACGCAACGGGCGTGTTTCCCCAGGCAGAGGACGTCATTGATGAAATGGGCGCATTCATCCTAGAAAAGTCGGGGATACCTCGCCACTGATTTGTACACACCAAACAAGCCAGACCCTGCAGCCCCCGTCCCATCATCAACCAAGCAAAGGAACGCATTGTGACACCAAAGGGAATCCTCTTCGACCTTGACGGAACATTGCTCGACACCTATGCGCTCATCCTCGCAAGCTTTCGCCATGCGACCGCCCAGGTGCTGGGCCATGAGTTGCCCGAGAAGATCCTCATGGCAAAGGTCGGCATGCCGCTCGTTGAAGAGGTCAAGGACTTCACCGACGATGAGAAGTTGCAAACAGATCTTGTTGGCGCTTTTCGGTCTTACAACGAACGTGCGCACGACGGGCTGGTGCATGCGTTTCCCGGTGTGAAGGGCATGCTCGGCATGCTCGCGCCTGCTGGCCCGCGCCTGGGCGTTGTAACCTCAAAGCGCGGCAGCCTGGCGCGCCGAGGTCTTCAGGTCTGTGGCCTGAGCGACTATTTTGAGTTCGCAATAGGAAGCGACGAATATTCGGGCCACAAGCCCGATCCCGCACCTGTGCTCTATGGTTGCGAGCGGTTGGGCCTGGCACCGCAAGAATGCGTCTACGTAGGCGACAGCCCGTTCGACATCGCGGCGGGAAACGCCGCAGGATGCGTTACCGTTGCCGCTACGTGGGGCATGTTTAACGAAGAGTCTCTGCTTGAGCAGAGACCGTCCCATGTTGCCCACCATCCCGGCGAAGTATGTGGGCAACTGGGAATTGGCATGCCAAATGCCTGGTAAGACCGCCTGCGACTTGGCCGAATCAAACTCGGATTCAAACCTCGCGGCCATACGGTACAATCTTCGAAAATGCCTCATTTAGGCCCAAAAAAGCCTAATGTGCCAGCAAGTGGCATGTGGGATAATTTTTCGCGTGTGCAGGATGTTGCCATACTCAAAAGAATGGAGACGCACCATGAACACGACTCGTCGAACCTTTCTTAACGCCGGGGCTCTCGCTGCTGTAGGCTGCGGCCTGACCTCAGCCATACCATGCCTGGCCAGCGCCGATGAAGCCGCTCCGACCTCAAATCAAACGGCCATGCCTCCCAAACCGCTCAATCCCAAGGCCGTGGTGCCAAACCCGTTCATGGGAACGAGCGAGTCCAACATCCACCACGACTGCTGCAACACTGACTCGACCGACGCAGTACTGCCCATGGGCATCTTCCCCGAGGTCAACGTCGCGTTTGAGACCACCAACCCCAACGCCTCGCCGGCGATTTTCTTCGACAATTTCGACAACCCCGTGTCGCCCCTCCTGGGCGGCCTCGCCATCCGCGACCATGACGCCGAAGAGGTCGGAACACTGGGCTGTTTCTCTCCCACGCAACACGATGGCGGCGGCTACGTCATCCAGAGCTCGTACTCCTTTGTCGACTCGCGCAACCTCATCGTGTGCCCCACAAACCACAACCACGTGCTCATGCTGCGTGCCACCGATGAGACAGGCACTCCTCTGCCCGTGTTCGAGAAAGTCCTCGACATCGACGTGAAGGCAGCAGCCGAGGCCGCCTTCGGGGTCACCATCGATCAAAACCTGCTTTCCATCGTGTTCGACTACGAGGGTAACCTGTGGTTTGTGACGGGCGGCTTCCGCATCTATCCCGACCGCGGGCAGCAAGGTGCCATGGGCTATATTTCGGCCACGGCAATCGACGCCATTCTTGCAGGTAGCGAAGCCGACCTGTCCCAAGAGGTGCACGTGTACCTGCCCGAACCGGGCGAGGGTGCCGAGAACGGCATCGCCTCGTGCACATATGGCGCCGTCATCCTTACAAACCTTGCCTGCTACATGCTGCGCGCCAACGACGGGGTTGAAGTTGTGTGGCGCACTCCCTATGAGAGCGCCGGCGCAAAGGACAGCCGCGAGGGCGCAGCCACGACGGGCGGCGGCCTGGCATGGGGCGGCGGTTGCTCGCCCTCGCTTGGCAGCGAGCTTGTCTTCTTCACCGACAACTTGGAAACCGTGAGCCTGCTCGCGCTCAGCATGGAGACGGGCGAGGTCGTCGCCAGCTGCCCCATCATCGACGAGCTGCCCGCCGACATGCCTGTTTCGGTTGAGAACTCCGCCATGGTGTACGACGACGGGCAAGGCCGTGCGAGCGTCATCGCCTGCAACTGGTTCGGCGCCGGCAGCCCCAACCTGGCAAAGCCCGACAGCGACTCGTCCATCCAAAGCTACGAGAACATCTACGACACGAACTGGCTGCTCAAGGGCAACTGCATGATTATCCCTGGTATCGAGCGTGTCGATACCATTAAGACCGACGACGGCTATGTCATGGAAAGCGTCTGGTGCCGCGACGACATCAGTGATACCTCAATGATGAAGCTCTCCACGGCCACCGGCTACATCTACGGTTACGTACAGGACCTGACCACCGGTATGTGGCAGTTCATCGCCCTCGACTTCGAGACTGGTGAGACGACGCTGACGGTGGACGTCGCCTCACCGTATGGCTACAACAACATGGCCATCGGCATGTACGCCGCCCACGATGGCAACAGGCTGTATTGCCCCACCGGTTACAGGGAGCTCATGCGCCTGCAGGACCGCTTTGCATATCTACCCGAGATGCCCTACCGCAAGGTCGACCTCGACAAGACGACGCGCACGATCGTCACGGCCGAGGAGTTCGCGGCAGCCGGTGGCCAGGGCACGCCCGCAACCTGGCTGCATGGCGCGGCGGTGCGCAACGTGCATCCTCAGGTCACGCTCGCGGTTCGTGTGAACGGCCTCGAGGGGCAGGCGAGCGACTACAGGCTCTTTGCCCTGGGTACCGACGGCGCATACCGCGAGGTCACAGAAGGTTGGTCGCTTGAAGGTGCGGGTGAAGGCGAGCTTGTACCCGAGAACATCTACGAGATTCGCCTGACTGTCCAAGACGGAGGCGACATCGACCTCGATTCCGACGAGCGCCAGCTGCGCGTGGCAATCCTGCTCGCTCGATAACACGCAAACGTCCGAAACCCCGAAGCGCCCCCTTCCTCCTCACGCTGTACTTGCGAGGAGGGAGGGGGCGTATTTTGTTTGGGATATGAAAAATGACTCGTCTCGGGACAGAGAGCGCCTAGACAGCTGGTTGGCTCATGCGATGAACGATTGGGCGATGCCTGGGCACGTCGCATCGGACGTTTGGAAGCAACCCCCGTTGAATCTGGGCGTCGCACGTTAAAAGGCAAGTATCAAAAGGCTTCGGCGATTAAGTCCCCGACTACCTACCTGATGTGCCTCAATGCATGCTCCGCCGTTAACGCGCAAGCCGGTCAAGCACCTCGTCCTTGCTGGGCATCGCAGGGATGCCACCTGGACGTTCTACACAGCACGAAGCGGCGGCGCAAGCGAAGGACCCTGCGCAGAGAAGTGCCTCGCGCGAGAGGGCGGCCAAATCGCCGGCCGTGCGCACCCCCTGCTCATGCACGAGTTGGAAAAGGAGCGCACCCCAGAAGGAATCGCCCGCGCCGGTCGTGTCACGCGCCTGGCAAGGGCGTGTAGGAACAAGCACGCACTCGGTCTGCGTCGCAACGAGCGCCCCTTGGGACCCCAACGTCACGGCAGCGAGGGCGGCATCCTGGTCGAGGATGCACTGGGCGGCGGCCTCGGGGTTGCTCGTACCGCACAGCAGCAGGGCTTCGTCTTCGTTGATCTTCACCAAGTCAGCCTGTTGCAAAAGCGTTGTCATCTGCTCGATAGCCTCGCTTTCGCTGGGCCACAGGCTGGCTCGGTAGTTCGGGTCACAACTGATGAGCGTACCTGCCTGGCGGGCAATGCTTACCGCATGCAGCGTCGCCGCGCGTGCAGGCTCATCGGTAAGGGAAAGCGACCCCACATGGAGCACATGACAGTCGCGTATGACCTGCTCGGGCACCTCGGCAGGGGAGAGGCGCGTGTCAGCACCGGGCTTGCGGGCAAAGGAAAATGAACGCTCAGCCGTACGCGGATCGACCTCGACAAAGGCAAGCGTGGTGAACGCCTCGGGGTCTTGCACAACAGACGACACGTCCACGCCACGCTCTTGGAGAGAACGCCTGAGAAAGTCGCCGTGCATGTCTGCGCCGACCTTGCCCACGAACTGGGCAGACATGCCAAGCCTCACTGCCTGTACGGCAACATTGGCCGGAGCACCTCCTGCATTGCGCTCAAAAAGGGCCTGACCATTGGCGGAGAACCCTGCCTGAGTGAAATCAATAAGCACTTCGCCAAGCGCTACGAGCTCAGGAGAGGAAACGTGGGACATGAGGGACCTCGCTTGATGTTGGAAGGATGCGTCCAGGAACCTGCGGGCGCATCCCAAGGGGAAATAACATACATTTCAGGATTTCAAAAAACACGCCAACTGGTACTTTGTTGAAATAACATACATATGAACACGCGAAATGTATGTTATTTTTTGCCTTCCAACGAATAGAAGCTCCCATCCGTGGAAAACATACCGTCTGCAGGGTACTCAACGTCGCCTTTGCCTGTGTTCGGGTTAAGATGCCTGCAAGAAAAAAGAACCTTTCCCACGACGTATGCCACTCACACCAAGGAGGGTCCGGCAACCATGACCCAAGAGATTAACCAGCGGCTTCTGGGCGGGGAGCGCGCCTTGTTCCATGCCCATGACCTGCGTATTGTCGACACTGTCTTTACCGACGGCGAGTCTCCCCTCAAGGAAAGCTCTGACATCGAGCTTGTAGGAAGCGCGTTTCGCTGGAAGTACCCACTGTGGTACGCCACGCATGTCGCGGTGCGCAAGTGCACGTGGTTCGAAATGGCGCGCTCGGGCGTGTGGTATACCGACGACATCCTGGTAGAGGACTCTGTCATCGAGGCCCCGAAGAACTTCCGCCGCTGCACCGGTGTCACGCTTCGCAACGTGGCGCTGCCCAATGCGGCCGAGACGCTGTGGACCTGCCGCGACGTCACACTCGAAAACGTCACGGCAAAGGGCGACTACTTCGCCATGAACAGCGAAGACATCGAGGTCGACGGCCTTGTGCTCGACGGCAACTATTCCTTCGACGGGGCGCGCCACATACACGTGAAGAACTCGCGCCTTCTCTCCAAAGACTCCTTCTGGAATACCGAGGACGTGCTCGTGGAGGACTCTTACATCGCAGGTGAGTACCTTGGCTGGAACTCCAAGAACCTGCGCCTGGTCAACTGCGCCATCGAGAGCCTGCAGGGCATGTGCTATGCCGAGAACATCGTGCTTGAGAACTGCAAGCTCATCAACACGACGCTGGCGTTTGAGTACTCAAGCGTGACTGCCAACCTCACGGGCCGCGTGGAGAGTGTGTTCAACCCTGAATCGGGCACGATTGAAGCCGATCAAATCGGCGAGCTTATCCTGGATGATCGACGCATCGATTCGGCCAAGACGAGCATCCTCTGCCGTGTTGGCGAGGTTCCCGCTCCCGTTTCGCCTGAATCCGCCGGTGCCCAAGGCCCGTGCAATGTGGAAGCCGTGCTGGGAGATTAGCGCTCATCCAGCCTGTTCGCGCATCGCATGTTTCAGTTATCTCAGGCGGCCCGCGTCTATCGAGACACGGGCCGCCTTCTTGTTTAATGCGCTTGCAAGGATGGCAGAAAGGCTTCCGTCTCCAGGAGCACCTGCCTGAGGGAATCAGCTGCTTCTTCGCATGCGATGTCTTGAGTATCAATCATCTCGAGAAGCAGGCGAAACGCCGCCCATATCCGCAACCCCTGCCGCTGAGCGACGGCATCGTCCATTCCCATCGACATGAGGCAGCCCCTTGTATAGCTCAAAGGGCCCGCCCCCAGATACTGGCGATGCAGCTGCTCCATGCGCGGAGTACGAAAGTGGTCGATTTCAATCATGCGGCGAAATGGTGCCGCAATGGGATCGGTCGCCCAATAGGAGAACATGTCGAGCGTGAAGGCGCGAAAGGCAGCAAAGAGAGACGCAGCGTTTTCGTCAGACGCAAGACCGCCGTCTGAAGACTGCTGGCTGAGCGAAGAATCGTCACACGTCAGCGGATCCTCAACTGGTACGCCCGCAGCCTCAGCATATGTGGCGTCATCTTCCTCCATGCATGTGCAAATAGCCTCCAGGAGGGCATCTTTGCCAGCAAAATGCTTGTAGATAGCTCCCTGCGAAATGCCGACCTCACCTGCGATGTCACGCATAGAGGTGCCCTCGTAGCCATTACGGGAGAAGAGGCGGAGCGCCGCCATGAGGATAGACTCGCGCGTGGTGGCGGCGCTTGACGATACGGTCGTTCTCTCGTGGGCCACGCTCGGTCCTTTCCCCGTTGGTCGAATGGCTGAAGTCGGCGAATATCATACCGCGCGAGCTGCCGTCACATACCCACCTTTGTTTAGAGCTTCTCCAGCACGACGCCGATGAAGTTGAGATACTTCCCCGCGCCCGCCTCCATCGAGGCGCGGTCGCCCACTGCGTAGGGATTGTCGCAGGCAAGCCAGTCGGCCCAGGCCTCGTCGTTAGTCTGCATCTCCCACATGTCGACGATGCGAGCACCCTTGCTTTGCTCGAAAATACCGCGCCACCAGGTCATATCATGCATGTAGTCAAGCTGTTCTGGCGTCCAGGAAACGAGCAGCTCAGGCGGGATGTCATCATGGCAGTCATGTGTAAGACCGGAAATTGCCAGCAGAATCCGCCCATGAGGCTTCAGGTAGGGAAGGAGCTTCGCATCGAGGAAGTCACTGTCGCGTCCGAAAAAGTTATATGCGTCGATACAGGTAATGGCGTCGAATTCCTCGTGCTCAAACGGCAGGTCGGCAGCATCGGCATGCACGGCACGGACCTGGTCGGGCGCAATTCCCAGACTCAAGAGAAACGCCTGGTTCTCATCGGGGTCGCTCCACAAATCACCTGCCGTAACTATGAGCCCGTATTGCTGGTGAAGAAAAGCCGAAGTGAGCGCCATGCCGCTTCCCAGGTCAAGCACCCGCGAGCCCCTCGGCACAGAATGGCGCTCCAGGACCTCCTCTGCAAGCTTGAGCGGGTTGGGCCCCATAATCTTGCTGCGAACGAGTTCGACGGAATACTTCTCAGCGTGTGGATACTCCATACTGACCGCCTCTTTCGAAAATGGTGAACAATCGTTTACCACGTGGCAACGCCATAATAGTAAACGTTCGTTCACCAGTCAAGGAAAGAGTTGGGCAGCGACAGGTCGTGCGTGAGTCTTAGCATCGCGCCGATATCGGAAACAAACGATAGCCCAGGGCGTCCCCACCTAGACTGCTATGCAATCGATTGCGTCTTTCTCTGAATCCTTGCCTCTTCTACCAGCTCAAACAGCTCCTCGCGGGTATGGATATCGAGCTTTTGGTACACGTGGCGGATGTGGGCCTTGGCTGTTCCGTTTGCCACGCAAAGCTCAGCTTCAATGTCGCGGGCCGTCTTGTGTTGGGCAAGGAGCAACAACACCTCGCCCTCGCGCTGCGACAGATTGCGCTGGTGCGAGAGCTCAGCACACGCACGTGCCAGCGAATGCTTCTCCTCCACAGCGCGCGAACGTTCAGGCTCAGGTTGTGTGGCCGCAAGCTCCATGCCCCAGGATGAATCAAGCCTGCTTTCACGCAAGGCAACAAGCGTCGCCGCCATAACAACAATGATAAGCAGGGGAGTTGCCGAGACGCCCATACCGCCCAGCCAGCCTTCCAGAGCACGGCCTGCAATCATGGCGACCTGTCGCACCGACCGTTCGATTCCAAAAAGCCACACCGCACTGGCTCCCCAGCGATAGCAAATGGAACCGATCATCGTCATGATGAAAATCTGGCTCGCGGTGTAGCCCCAGTTGGCAAATAGGTTGCGTGCCCAACTGTTCCACTCGCATGTCGTAGACAAGATGAGAAAGACAGCAGACATAAAAGGCAGCACGGTGCCGTACACCGGTCCGAAATCAACCTTGCGTGAGGCAAACGCAATGATTGCCGCCACAAACAGAGCGCAACCGATAGTGCCTGCCGACTCATTGGACCGCGAAACCTCGAAAATCGAGGATTGCAGCAGGCCATAAGAGAACGAATAGATTGCCACAACCAACACGGGCTTCCACGGAAAAGAGAAGCTCGCCCACTCGCCCTCACCGGGAGGCGTCACGAGATTGCGTCCATAACAACTGTTCAGGCACATGATTGAGACTATGGGAAGGGCGCAGGTCATGGCCGGCAACCTGCTCAAATCGATGCCGCCGTACACCCATCCCAAAGCGGCGCCAACAACAAGGGAGGCAGAATAGTAGAGGCAAATGCGCACGGGGCTGAGCCTTCCGTATGCCTCAGACCATAGCAGAATGACAAGCGCCGTGCCGACGCCGCCAAGAACGGTGCATGCCCACAGTGAAGGCGTTGCAAGGAAGGGGAGCCACCAGGCGGCATATCCGCATAGCGTGGAGCAAACAAGCAGAGCCATGCATACCGGACGTGACCAGCGATGTGAGACAAGCGGAGTAAGACGATGAGCAAGAACCAGACAGATTATCAACGATGCCACCATCACAACATCGAAGGCGTTTTGTGAAACGAATAGGCCGCCAAATCCTTCAATGAGGTCGCGATCGAAAAGAACGTTGAGCCATGCACGATAGACGCCCAAGCCCAGAAACGGCAGCGGGATAAGGGGAGTGGCAGTCAACCATGCAACGAACTTGGCCCAGACGCCAGTCTGGCCAACGGTCTCATCGGCATCCGTCCCGATGATTTCATCCGTGTCCACGGTTTCCATCTGCCCCACGTCCCACGACCCCTTTCCATGCGCAACTAAACCGCAATGCCGCCCATTGTATCGGTCCGCCCATATCCGCACATTGCATTTCATGATTCATTGGCTTGTCAACGGGAACGAACCGAAATTTTCTGACGCGGGGGCGCAACGCTCACGTAATTCCCCAATCGTTTTGCCCTTGCGTCTTCCCCATTATCATCATTCCAGCTCAGGTAAGGGGTTAAAGCTAGGGGTTAATTTTTCTCAGCGGCATGGTTATGACTTTAGGCCGTGCCAATTCCGCCGTGATGGGGGCATAGTCGAGTCAGTCACAAGATGCGGCGCACGGCAAAGGAAGCGGTGCAAAGGAATCATCTTCCCGGTGCTCTGCCATCTGTCCCAGCCGGCCGCCAGCATCTGCGACGCACGACACGTCCGTATTTCAAGCGTTTTGAGAAAAGGAGCATGCGATGTCGAACCTGTCACGTAGGAACTTCGTCAAGGGTGCCGGTCTGGCCAGCGCAGCCGTGGCCGCAAGTGCCGCAACTGTGCCCGCACTGGCCGACGAGGCTACGGCCGATGTTGTCTACCCCGAGGGCCTGCAGGCCTCCGATTTTGCGGAGTCACCTGTTGAGCTGGCACCCATCACGGAGTTTGCAGCCGAGTATACTTACGACGTCGTTGTCATCGGTGCCGGCACCGGCGGCGTCCCCGCAGCTCTTTCTGCCGTGGAGGAAGGTGCAACCGCCTGCTGCCTGCAAAAGGAAAGCGCACCGCTTTCGCAGGGCGGCACTTCCACGGGCATCATGCTCGACGAAAGCGACGAGCAGGGTGTCATGAACCACATGCAGGGCTTCATCGAAGATTGCCACTGGCGCGCCGACCGCGGTCTGGCACGCTTCTATTATGACCACTCCGGCGAGACCATGCGCTGGATGGAGGTCCGTTCCATGGAGGCTGGCTTCCCGCCCTACAGCATCGGTGAGGTCACGTTCGAGTATGAGGACGGCAGCAAGTGCACGAAGCGCTCCAACCGCTTCGGGCCCAAGCCGTACACCAACAATGAGCTTATCAACGCCCTTGCCAAGCTGGCCGAGGAGCGCGGCGTCGATTTCTATTACAGCACTCCCGGCATCCAGCTCATCCAGGATGAATCCGGAGCCGTGACCGGCGTTGTCGGCAAGACCGAAGCTGGCGAATACATCAAGTTCAACGCCACGAAGGGCGTCATCGTCTCCACAGGCGACTATCAGAACAACCAGAGCCTCGTCGAACGCTACTGCCCCGACGTCAAAGAGTTTGACCGCAAGCAGGTCGGCAAGACCGGCGACGGCATTCTCATGACCATGGCCATCGGTGCCGGCTTTGTGCCCGTGGGCCACTCGCACATGATGCATGACTTCGACTCCGGCCCCATGTTCAACGAGCCTTTCCTCACCGTCAACGAAAACGGCGAGCGCTTTATGAACGAGGATGCAGAATTCGAGCAGCTCAATAACGAACTGCGTTATCAGCCCAAGCCTGGCTGGTACTCGCAGATCTTCGACGCTAACTATGTCGATCAGGTGACTGAGTGGGGCGGCAGGGCAACTGACCCCGAGAAGCTCGAGATCTATATGCCCAATATCGAGATGGATCGCTCTGTGGAGTCGGGTGCAGGCGTGCTTGAGTACCTCATTGACACGCACCGTTGCGATACCCTTGAGGAGCTCGCTGAGGCTCTCGGTATTCCGGCCGACGCCCTGATTGCAAGCGTCGAGCGCTACAACGAGCTTGTCGATGCTGGCTTCGACAGCGACTTCGGCAAGAAGGCCTGCTACATGAAGCGCATCGACACGCCGCCCTTCTATGGCATCCACAAGCACATCCGTGTTTCCGCCCTGTGCGCCGGCATGACGGTCAATGCAAACTACCAGGTCACCAAGGCAGACGGCACCGTCATCCCCAACCTGTGGGCAACAGGCTTTGGCGCCGGCCAGTTGTGCGGCCTGCCTGACTGGTCCATGTACACGGGCGGTATGAGCGCCGGCCATTGCATGACCTCTGGTCGCTACTGTGGCATCGCCGCAGCTACGGGCAAGTACGAACCCACGGCCCCCATCACCGATGAGGACGTCGCTGCTGCCGGCTACGATCTGGACGTCATTCACGGCGTAAAGTAACTGAAAGGCTAGATCCATCTTTTAAGGGGCGCCCTACCGTGCATGAACGGAAGGGCGCCCCTCTTTGTCAAGCGCTTAATCCTCTCGAGACAAGTCCACCTTGCTGCGCAGGCTCTTCTTCTGGGAGACCTCATGCTTGGACTGCAGACGGCGTTCCTTTGAGCGGTGGGGCACACGTGTCTTCAGGCGCTTTTTCGGAGGCCTCGAACGACGCTCAAGCTCGGCGCGCAACTTCGCCAGGCATGCCTGACGATTCAAAAGCTGCGAGCGCTCCGAACGTGCCACAACCACGATACCTGTGGGCGTGTGCCGCATGCGAACGGCCGAGTCGGCCGTGTTCACGCCTTGCCCACCTGGGCCCGTCGCATGGAACGTCTCCACCTCGCAGCACGCAAGCAGCTGGGTATCTCCTTGCTTGCAAAACGCCGCATAGTCAGCATGCGTGAGCGCCGGCACCTCGGGAGCGGCCGTGTCATCTTCAGTTTGAGGTGGCATGGCATGTCCTTTCTGTAAGGTGATATCTACACCTTAAATGTAGTCCGAGATGTAGGGGCATTCGTGCAGCAGGGCCGCATCGAGGGCCTCCACGCCAGCGGCGTCGCCCTGAATGCGCTCGCGCTCAAAGAGCTGAGCAGCGGTTTTATAGCCCATGAGCAGGCAGGTAAGCGTACCAATGGACATGTGCAGGCGAGCGAAGCTGTTCATGTGCGTCCGCATGGGATCACGCTCACAGCGGGCCGCCTCAACCACCGCGCCTTCGCCTTCTTGCTGCGTAGCCACCGCATTGTCGGCATCGCAGGTCAGAGCAGCCGTGTCGGCGCCGCGGTAGACCTCATGCACGACAGTTTTGCCCTCGCAGAATTCCACCACGTACGTTGCGGTGTTTTCCTCGATGAACGGGTCCTCGATGTCGAGCGCAATGCGCAGGTGCGCGTCAGGCGCACAAGGATATTGCTCGAGGAACTGCTCCACATCCACAATGCGCCCCATGATGTAAGGCTGGATGGTCTCCACGATGTCGGAGTCGTCCATATCGAAGGCGATGGGCTCGTTGAAGTACGTGTTGCCGCGCACCTCGTCGATCATGGAGTCATGGGCGTGGATGTACTCCCAAAGACCCTTTTGCGCCTCGCGGTTGAGGTAGATCATCTCCTTGATGTGCATGATGTCGTCTTTGATGAGGTACACCATGTAGCCGATGGGCTTGTCCTCAACGTTGTAGTACACGGCGACCATGGTGTCGTCCTCATCCCAACGCCAGTACTCGTCCCACGCCAGCGCGTTGCGGAACAGGCACCCGTGCGTCTGCTGGGCAAACGTGGAGTGCAGGTTCATGAAGTCGAGGTTGTCATCGGGCACGCGGCGCACGTAACCCGGGGCCCTCATGCGGCGAGGCACCTGGTTGTCGCGCACCTTGTACGAAATCTTGTTGGAGATGATCTCCCAGCCGCGATGGCGATACAGCGGAATGGAGTAGGGGAAGAGAATGGCAAGCGTCTGGTTCTTCTCGCGCATGCGCATGAGGCTCTGGCGCATAAGCCTGCCCATGATGCCCTGACCGGTGTACTCGGGGTAGGTGGAAACACTCGTGATGAAACCGACCTGGTAGATGGACTGGTAAATGTTCATCTTCAGCGGGTAGACGGCAAACTGCGAGATAAGGCTGTCACCGTCGTAGCACCCCAAGATGTCGGCACGCTTGATGACAGGGAATTTGGACTGCTTGATGGAGTCGTTGCTCCAACCGTCGGTCATAAGCTCTTGCTCGGTCACCTGGAAGGCATAGCGCAACAGTGCGTTGTACTGGTCAAGGTCGTCCACCGTGAGGTCGCGGATAACGTAGGGAAAGGTGTCATCCTGCGGTTTGTGTGCGTCGGAAGCGCACATATCTATCAAGTCCCTTCGTAAGATCGCGTCCAGCCGGATGCATGAACGCACGCATACGTGGCATAGTACCCGTTTGACCGAAGCAGCGTGCGCCTTCGGCGTATCGGCACAAAAGTGACGGCAGGGTTGCTTTATCATGCGTTCCCAACTGGCAAGACCATCGTTGCAGGGCACACGGGAGAGGATCGGCGCGCTATGAATCTGACATGGAACGAGATAACCACTGCAGCCAGACCCCTGGTGGGACAGGTGTGCAAGGCATGCCCCGTATGCGATGGCCGTGCCTGCAAAAACTCGATCCCCGGCCCAGGGGCCAAAGGCGTGGGCGACACCGCAATCCGCAACTACGAGGCGTGGAGGCGCGTGCGCGTAAACATGGACACCCTCTACGAGAGCGCCGGTGCACCCGACACCTCGTGCGAGCTCTTTGGAAAGCGCTGGTCAATGCCGCTGTTCATTGCACCGGTGGGCGACGTGAACCGCCATTACGGCCCCGCGTTCGACACGCTGGCCTACAACCGCATGTCCCTCGCCGTGGCCCAAGCCGAAGGGGTTGCCGCTTTTACCGGCGACGGGGTGGCAATAGAGCTGTTTGAGGGGTCCTGCCAGACCATCAAGGAGGCAAACGGAGTCGGCGTGCCCACCGTGAAGCCGTGGAGCGGAGAAGCGCTGGAGCGCCGCCTCGAACTCGCGCGAGCCTGCGGGTCGTTCGCCGTTGCCATGGACGTCGATGCCGCAGGGCTGCCGTTCTTGAAAGGTCTCGAGCCGCCCGCAGGACCCAAGTCGGCAGAGCAGCTGCGTGACATTGCGCAGGGCCTCGAAGTGCCCTTCATCGTCAAGGGCGTCATGACGGCCCGCGCCGCTGAAAAGGCCGTTGAGGCCGGGGCCAGCGCCATCGTGGTGAGCAACCACGGCGGGCGCGTGCTCGATGGATGCCCGGCTACCGCCGAGGTGCTCCCCGACATCGCCCGCGCCGTGGCAGGCCGTGCAACTGTGCTGGTAGACGGCGGCATCCGCTCCGGCCTCGACGTCTTCCGCGCGCTTGCCCTGGGCGCCGATGGCGTACTGGTGTGCAGGCCGTTCGTGGTGGCAGCTTATGGCGCGGGCGAGGAGGGCATCCGCTTCTTGCTCAAGCGTTTCCGCGACGAGCTTGCCGACACTATGGGGATGTGCGGCGCGCAAAGCGTGTCCGACATCTCAGCCGACATGGTATGGGGCTAGGACCAAACGTGCCCTAAGCACTCGGGCTTAGAAGAACAGCAACGCCATGGCGGCGACGAAGGCAAGCAGGACGACCGAGGTGATGAGCGCGGCAACGAACGCGTTGCGGCCGCGGGTAAGCAGCACACGGAAGTTCACCGTCATGCCGAGAGCCGCCATGGCCATGCCAAGCAGCAGGTAGCTCACCTTGACAAGGCCGTCGAGCATCTCCTGGGTGAGGGGAGCAAAGGTACCGACAACGCTGGCGGCAACAAAGCCCACCATGAACCAAGGGATGGGCACCTTGCCCTTGCCGTCAGCCTCCACACCCTCGGCCTTGCGGTACCACACGCCGATGATAATGGCCGCAGGTGCCAGCAACAGCACGCGCGAAAGCTTCGTGATGATTGCGATGTCGAGGCTCTCGGAGCCACCGGCACCGCCTGCCGCTACCGCATGGGCAATCTCATGAAGCGAACCGCCCGCCATGACGCCGAACTGCGTAGCGCTCATGCCGAGCAGAGGCCCCACGGCGATGTCGACAAGCGTGAACAGCGTGCCAAGAATCGCAACGATGGCCACGGCCACTACCTTGTCCTCGCTGTGGCGCTCGGCATCCTTTTCGCTGGTAGGCAACTGGGAGGCGATGCCCATGACCGCCGCCGCTCCGCAGATGCCCGTGCCGGACGCGGTGAGAACGGCCAGGTGCCTGTCGACGCCGAAGCGTCGGGCCAGATTGTAGGCGAGGAAGATGGTGCCGGTGACCACCACGCACGCCAGTGCAATGGTCTTTACACCCGCCTGCGCCAGGGCCACAAGGTTGAGCTTGAATCCGAGCAAGATAATGCCTGCCCGCAAAAACTTGTTCGAGATGAGCGCGATGCCAGGCTTGGCATAAGAAACGGTCGGCTTGGCCGCCTGACACACAACACCTAAGATAAGCGAGATGACGAGCGCGCCAAGGACCGCCAGGTAGGGAAGGCCCGCCAACAGGCTGCCGAGAACCGAGCAAGCCAACGTGAGCGCGCACGCCACAGCAAACGGCTTGGAGAAGATCGTTTTGAGCATGGGGTTGAAAGCCTTTCACGAGATGGAAGGCGCACTATAGCAAAAGACCCCAACAACCAGAGACTGTTGGGGTCTTTATCATGCGAAGTGGTGGGCCCGACAAGGTTCGAACTTGTGACCTCCCGGTTATCAGCCGGACGCTCTGACCAACTGAGCTACGGGCCC
>CAKUFZ010000020.1 GCA_934654475.1 uncultured Coriobacteriales bacterium | reverse complement strand
ATGGTCTGTCTGACCTCCTGCGTCTTCCGCAGTATCCGGTTCTCGGGGTTCGCGCGGCCGCACTTCGGGGTGCGGCGTGGAAGTGAACTATACGCGCATTTTTAGCAGTGGACAAGTTTGATTATCCACGTCCATAAATTCTGCACACAGAATCTAGCCTGCCTCTTTGTACAGGCATTGCATCGACCTATATACATGCCAGCTGCCCTCAACGCCCTACTGGGGCGGTATTAAAACGCGGGCAATACGCTTATCTCTTCATGATGGGGATGATTTCAATCTGACGTATATAGTTCTCCTCAAGAACCACCCGTGCAATGGTCGGTCCCTCTTGAGACCGAGGGCGCGTCACTGATCCAGGATTGAGAATGGTCATGGCCCCCATCTGTTCGATGCGTGGAACATGGGTATGTCCGCAAACACCCAGACGCGCCGTGCCCATTAACAGGCGTGACGGTATATGGGTCATGGTAATTGAAATGCCGCATATATCGAGGTCGGCGCGAGACGTAACCGAAGAGCCGTACTCCCCGAAGTAATCGTTGTTGCCCAAGACCGCCACGACAGGCGCAAGCATCTCAAGCTGGGGCAAGATGTCTTGGCCGCAAATATCGCCAGCGTGCAAGATGAGCTGCGGGTCCATGTCGGCTAGAGCTCGGAAAGCCTCCGCGCTCAGTGAGCCGTGCGTATCAGACAAAACGCCCAGGACCACCTGGCCCTGGGCGTTTGGATGAATGTGTTTC
Organism: uncultured Coriobacteriales bacterium; assembly: GCA_934654475.1. Taxonomy (GTDB): domain Bacteria; phylum Actinomycetota; class Coriobacteriia; order Coriobacteriales; family UMGS124; genus UMGS124. Next base: position 32,122 of record CAKUFZ010000020.1, on the reverse strand, counting down.
TCGATGTTCACGATGACTTCCGCCAACGCTAGAACTTGAGGACCTTTTTGAGCGCCGCAACCCTGCGACGCGAAACAGGAATCTTCTCCCCATCGTCGCGCATGGTAAGCAGCAGCGTTCCGCCCGAGACGCTCTCGACCTCGCTCACATGAGACAGGTTCACGATGTAACGCCTGTGCACACGGAAGAAGTTCGCGGAAGACAGACGGCTCTCAAGCTGGGCGAGGCTGATGGTGGACAGATAGTGGTCATCGTCGGTGTACAGGCAGGAATAGTCGTCCTTTGCCATGACATAACGAATCTTGTCGATGGGAACGAGTACCTTCTTGCCGCCCTTCTCCACGGGGATGCGCTCAACGGCAGGCTTCTTCGTGGCCTGGCCGCACTGTACGCGAACCTTGTCGACAGCTTGGCGCAGACGATCGGTCTCGACAGGCTTGACGAGATAGTCGATGGCATTGACGCCAAAGGCGTCGGCACCATACTCGCTGTAAGCAGTCACGAAGACGACAGCAGGGGGATTCTTCAGCTTGCTGAGAGCTTCAGCAAACTGCATGCCATTGACACCGGGCATGTTGATGTCGAGGAAGACGACGTCACAACGATGCTCCTTCAGGCTTTCGATAGCCTTGCGCACATTGTCGGCCTCGACTGCAATCTCGACGTCACCGATCTCCTCAAGCAGGAATGCAAGTTCGCTGCGAGCCGGTGCCTCATCGTCGACGATCATTGCCCTCAACATACGTACCTCTCTCCACTGCGCCAGTGACATCTTCGGACCGGCTGCTCAGTCGTTGCTATCAGCCGCATTGTAACCAATGTTTGGCCTTATTCTTCGATTTCCGCAACATTTGCGCCAACAAGAAGCAATGTAACCTGTGTGCCTTTGCCAATCTGCGAGCGGACGCTCACTCCTGAACCCGGCCCGAACACCGCACGCAAGCGCGCGTCGACATTTTTTAGCGCGATACCCGTGCCCTTTTCGGACGCCGATGCATTCTGCAGAAGGCGACGAGCCTGCTCTTCGCTCATGCCCACACCGTCGTCGGCGACCGTAATGACGACGTCATCACCAGCTTCCTCGATTGAAATATCAATGTTGAGCTGGCCTTCTGCTGGCATCGCGTGGTTTACGGCGTTCTCAACGATGGGCTGGATGATAAAGGACGGCACGCGCAAATCGCCGAAATCGTCAATATCCGCCTCGAGGCGCACGCGCTCTGCGCCAAAACGAGCCTGCTCAAACGCGAAATAGCGCATCGTCTGCTGCATCTCGCGATCGAGCGGGATGAGATCGTTGGAGTTTTCGAGCGTCTGTCGATAAAACGCCGCAAATTCGCGCAACAGGACACGGGCGCGGGTGGGATCGGTGCGGATGAGCGAGGCGATGGTGTTGATGGTGTTGAAGAGGAAGTGCGGGTTGATCTGCGCCTGAAGGGCCTGCAGCTCCGCCTTGGTTGCAAGCTCAACCTGTCGATCGAGCTCCGCGATTGAAAGCTGGGTGGAAAGCAGCTGCGCCAGACCCTCGGCAATGGCGCGCTGCGTCTCGTCGATGAGCACGTCGGACTCGTAATACAGCTTGAGCGTACCCACGGAAACGCCGCGCACCACAAGCGGAGCCACGATTCCGGCAGGAATAAGGGGGTTCGAGGCAGACGCAAACGCCTCGGAGCTGCGAAAAACCTCGACTGTCTGCGAGGCCAGCACGCGATGGGTGGCCGGCGTGTGAATGGCACTACCGATGGGGAACGCTTCGGCATGCGCACCGGCATACCCCAAAACAAGTTTGTCATCTGTCATGGCAACGGCCATAGCCTGACATTCGGGAAGCAAGATATTGCACACTTCCTGGCAGTTCTGCTCCGACAGGCCACCGCGCATGTACACAAGTGTCTGAGAGGCGAGGCTGAGAGTCTTGTTCGTTTGCTGAGCACGTAGCTTGTCGGGAGAAAAAGACGAGCGAATAATGGCAAACGCGACGGTCACCATACCGGCAAGCGCCACCGAGGCAACGAGAATGTTGGGTTCCTCACTCAAAAGCGAGTAAAAGAGGACAAGCACGAGCAAGGCGACGATCGTGGTAATCACGGTCTCAATGAACGCACTGCGCCCGTAGGCAGGGACTTTGAGGTTGCCTTTGGCGTTTTTCTTATTCACAGTCGCTTACCCCAAAAACTCAGTACCAGCAAGAATGACTCCGGATATGACGAGCACCGTGGCAAAAAGGAGCGTCAGCATGCGGTCATTGACACGCTGAATGATTTGAGCGCCCAAACGCGAACCAAAGAGCGACCCAGCGATAAGCAAAAGACCGATGACCCAGGCAACGTTGCCGAGAATGGCGTGTGCGACAAAGCTCGGCACGGCAAAAATGGCAACAGACACCAAAGAGGTGCCGCTTGCCTGCTTCATGGTGAAGCCAAAAAGCCACTGGAGCAGCGGCACGACGATGAAGCCGCCTCCCAAACCGACATACCCCGAGATGAACCCGACAAAGACACCCATCAGCGCAGCACTGCCATACAAGCGCAGGCCTTGGGCCGACGCCAAGCGGGCAATCTTCTCACCGGCAGGTTTAGATGTCCCCGCACGCGTGCGCCATACACGTCGATACATGTTGAAAGCCGAGTACAGAATAAAGACCGCGGTGAGCACCATGGCAATCTCGCCGGGCAGCACCTTGGCTGCATAGGCACCCAATGGCGAGAAGCACGCACCCGCCAGGCCAATGGCGAGACCGACCTTGAAGTTGATGGTACCGTCGTGCAAGCGCGCAATCATCGACGACACGGACGTAGGCAGGATGGCAAAGAGCGACGTGCCAGAGGAGACGGCAGCGGGTTGCCCGAACACCAGGTGAATAAGGGGAACCATAACGGTGCCGCCGCCGATACCGAACATAGCGGACAGCACACCCACCAGCACGCCGCAAGCCAAGATGGCAATCAAGGAGAGAAGGTCGAACCCAAACACGCGTTACTCCTGCGTCTCTTCCATGACCAGATCCGGGCACTCATCCGCGACGTCCATACCACGAGCCTGCGCAACATGCGCCGCGACAGTGGGATTCAGCATGCCCTGGCCGCGCAGCATGCACGCCATAGCCTCGTTTTGCCAGGCAAGGGCGGCAATCTCGGCCCAATGGGTCTGAAAGCGCATGTAGTTGGTGCAGTTCTGCTCGGCGTATGCGGAGGCATCCTTGCGCCACGTGCGGCGAATCTGCATGTAGGCGCGGCGCTCGGGAGAGAAGATCGAGCGCAGGTTGACCGTCTTGCGAATGCGCGTCTCGAGCTCGGGACCAATCCAAGGACCCGGGTACGGCATGAACTGCTCAGGAAGGATTTTGTGCAGGTCGATGTTGGAATTCAGGACCTCGATCTTGCGACGCGTGTAAATCCAACGGTAGACGTCTTGCTCGAAACGGAAAGCTCGGTCGGACAGACGCGGCGGGTTATGGCGGACGCGCCACTTGTTGTCGAACCACACGTCCAGGCCATAGGCACGCAGGTCGATAAGGTAGTCGGTGTCTTCACCGCGCGTGATCCACGCGTCGAAGGCAACGCGCGTGAATGCCTCGGCATGAACGGCGAAACAGCCACCGCACACCGTGTTGCTGCGCGAAATCCTGGGGCCAGCCAGCGCCTGGGTCATCCACTCGTTGAACTCGAGGCGCTTGGACCAGTGGCGGTCGTAGAAGTGCACGCGACGGCGATCGGCGAGAGCCGAGTTGCGATGGTCGAGGAAGTAGCCCGACTTGGCAACGACGGGCGTTCCCGTGCGAGGCTGCGCGCCCAAGCCATACACGGCCTGTGCCAGGAACTCGGGGTCAAGGACGACTTCGTCATCATCGATAAACACCGCGACGTCGCACCCCAAAGCGCAGCAGGCAAGAAGGCCCAGGTTGCGAACGGCTCCATAGCCCACAAGCCCGATTGCGCCGGAAAGCTCGGCAGGCAGCATGTGCGCATACTGGTCACGAAGTCCGGCGGCCTTGAAGCTGTCGACAATGACGACGTCAGGCAGACCGCTGGCGGCAGCGATGTCGGACACCCTATGGACGGCACGCTCCTCGACGTCGGGAAAGGCAACGACCAAGATGACGACGCTGCCCAGACCGGCGACTTGCTCAAGCGACTTGAGGCAGTCGGCAAGCTGGGGCGCAGGTGTATCGATGGGCGTGGCATGGTCGTAGCAGGCGACGCTGCCCGACTCGCCGAGACGCTCTTCGTTAGACCAGTAGCTCGGTATGACGATGGCAGGATTCATGAGAAGCTCCCGTGACCTTTAGATACGTTTGACCGATTGTATCCCCATATACCACTAAAAGAGGGGCCAATCAGCGTTGAATAGCCAGTTTTGTGCCCAGTTCCAGGGCTTTTTCGTTCATGGGAACGAGATTGGGGCGCATGAGCTCCTTCATTGCCGCAAGAAGGGCTTCCGAGTCAAACGGAAGGGCGCCCAGGCCAATCGCCGCTCCCAGAAGCATGACATTCAGGCATTTCGGGCTCAAGCCCTCTTGTTCGAGCACAGAGGTGTCGACAATCGCAAGACGCTGCGGCTCGACCGTCGTGCGAAGCCAATCAAGCTGCGCCGACCCGTCATAGTTTGAAGACGAGGCGGGCACAACCGCCCTGTTGGCACAGACTAAGGCACCGCTGGGCTTGAGCCGCCCATAGGCACGCAGCGCTTCGCCCGGCTCAAACGAAAGGACAAGATCGGCGCCCGCAGTCTCGATAAGGCTTGAAGGCAGCGCAGTGTCATCTGACGCGGCGCGCACATGCGAGGCGACAGAACCGCCGCGCTGCGACATGCCAATCGTCTCCGCCGTACGCACGAACGCACCCGCCTTCATGCAGGCAGCGGCAACAAGGCGACTCGCCAAAACGACGCCCTGGCCACCCACGCCTACAACAAGACAGTTAAAGGGTTCCGAAAACCTGCTGTTATCCACGAGCCGCACCCCTTCTCATGGCATCGACTTCAGCCGGGGACATGCCCGCGCGAGGCGACTCGATTGCGCCGAACGCGCAAGTCTCCAGGCACAGGTCGCATCCATAGCACAATGTGCGATCGACATGGGCACGGAAGGCCGCCCCATCGCCGTCTTTTTTCATGCTGAGTGCGGGGCATCCCAATGCGCGGACGCATCGACCGCACCCGCGGCAGTCAGATGTGATCGACACGGGCTCGAGCGGCTTGAAAAGCTGCACGCACGGGCTTTGGAACACCAGCACTGCCACACCTTCGCAGGAAAGAGCGCGCTTTGCAGCCTCAACGGCGGCTGCGCGATCGAACGGGTCGACCGCCTCGACCATGTCGCATCCAAGTGCACGGGCAACCTCAACGATAGAGATGGGCTTCGAGCGTGTGCCCATGAGCGTCACACCCGTGCCCGGATGGGGCTGCGAACCCGTCATGGCCGTCGTTGCGTTGTCAAGCACGCACAGCACCATGCGATGGCGGTTGTAGACGGCGTTTGCCAGGCCCGTCATGGCGGAGGCGAAGAACGTCGAGTCGCCGACGAAGCCAACATGCAGCGTCTCGTCGTCACCGGCAAGATGGGCGGCAGTCTGCAGGCCCTGGGCCACCGTCACGCCGGCGCCCATGCACAGGCAGGTGTCCGTCGTCTGAAGCGGTTTGGCGCACCCCAGCGTATAGCAGCCGATATCGCCGCTATATACGACGTTCTTGCCGCGAGCAGCCTCTTTGACAGCCGTAAACGACGCCCTGTGGGGGCATCCGGCACACAAAACCGCCGGGCGAGGCGGCACCAAATCGCCGGGAACCTCGACGCTTTCGGGCAGGCACGCCTGGGCAAGTTCGGAAACACCGAGGAACTCGGCGATAACCGGCACAAGCATGTCGGCAGAATACTCGCCGCAAATCGGGGTGGTGCCATCAAGACGGCCGTGCACGGTTGTGGGGCACGAAGTGATGTAGGCATCGGCAGCAACCGGGCCCGTCATCTCGAGAAGGCTTCGCTCCACGACGGGCTCGAGCTCTTCAATGACGAGGGCGTCAGACAGGCCGAGCAGGAAGTCGCGGCCAAGACGCTCGGGGAAAGGATAGGGCGTTCCCACCTGCAGCAAACGGTACGAAGGCAGCTCGGTACCCTGCGCAGCAGCTGCAGCCTGCAGGCGCTCCAATGCCTCGAGCGTATAACCGCGCGAATCGCCGGAGCATGCTATGCCCAAAAAGAGCTCGTAGTCGTCGCGCACGTACTCGCCGAGCTTGTTGAACTCGCTTGAGGCAAACTCCTGAGAGATGGTCTCAAGCTCATGGGTCATGCGCTCATGGGCAGCGCGGGACAGAGAGGGGAAAATGACGAAATCGGGTGATTTGACAAAACCGGCCATCTCATGGCGGGGAAGCGACGAGATGTCGTCGGGCACATCGATGCTCGCACAGCCATGGTCGACACGCGTTGTGGGACGGAGAATGACAGGAAGGTGATGCGCCTCGGAGATCTCAAAGGCGGCCTTCGTCATGAGATACGCCTCTTCAGGCGTGGCGGGATCAAGCACGGGGACATGGGCGAACTGAGCGAACTGACGAGAGTCCTGCTCGGTCTGGCTGGAAATGGGACCGGGATCGTCGGCAACGACAACGACCACACCGCCGCGCGTACCCACATATGACAGGCACATGAACGGATCGGCGGCCACATTCATGCCCACCTGCTTGCAGGTGACGATGACACGACCTCCCGAGTAGCTCACACCGGCAGCAAGCTCCATGGCGGCCTTCTCGTTGCACGACCACTCGACATGCACCCGGCCTTGGGGATTGTTCTGCGCGATGGTCTCGACAATCTCCGTCGAGGGGGTTCCGGGATATCCGCAGGCAACGTTCACGCCGGCCTCGAGGGCCGCAAACGCAATTGCCTGATTGCCCATGAGCAGACGGCGCATTCTTATGCCTCCGCCAGCGCGCGCTTGTACTCAACCATCTTGTCGCGCCATGCAGGGTCGGAAGCGCCCATGACCTGCACCGCAAGGATGGCGGCGTTCTTTGCCCCGCCGATGGCAACCGTGGCGACAGGCACGCCGGAAGGCATCTGCACCATGGAAAGCAAGGAGTCCAGGCCACCCAGGTCGCTCGTCTTCATGGGGACGCCGATGACCGGCAGAGGGGTCACAGCAGCGACAACACCCGGAAGCGCGGCGGCCTTGCCGGCAGCGGCGATGATGACGCGCATGCCACGCTCGGCTGCGGTGCTTGCCCACTCATGAACCTGCATGGGAGTACGATGCGCGCTGTACACAACAAGCTCGTAGGGAACGCCCATCTCATCGAGCTGGTTGGTGCATGCCTCCATTGCAGGCATATCGCTCTTGGAACCCATGATGATGCCAACCAGCGGCTTTTGCTCTGCCATAGTCTCTCCTAATCCCGTTAAAACCGTTGCTACCAAGAAATGAAAGCCCAACGCACCTCGCGCAGCTCGTCAGACGCATATGCCCGACCAGGCTTGGCGTGCTCGTCGACAGCATAGTGCTCGTCGAGAAACGCTTCGAGGGCAACCCGCTCGTCCGAGGTCAACGAAGAGCCGAGCATGTCGGTCAGGGACTCGACGGCCTCGTTGCGATCGGCGAATGCGGGTCGACTGTGCGTCACGATGTAGGAAATCTCGGGGAAAGCCCCGTGTTGGAACAAGATGTTGGTGCAAAACGCGTAATCGACCACGGGCGGGCGCGTGCGGCCCACCGCGGCAAACGCGCGCTCGTCGCGACGGGGCGAACACCCAGCGGCCACCGTCACGCACGCGCGTTCACGGGCAGTGCGGTCGAGCTTGGTGAGTGCACCCAAAAGATTGTGCGTGGAGATAGAACGTGAGGCGATGGCGACATCGACGCTATCAGGCTCAATGCCCGCAGCTTGCCAATCATCGTCCCAGGCAAGCAGGCGTGCATCGATTGAGTCGGAGACACCAGCCGCGGCGGCACCCTCACGCAGCATCGCAAGCATGCCCTCGGAGAAATCGCACGCGATCACCTTGCATCCCATCTTTGCAAGCGGAATGGCAAGCAGACCGATGCCGCAACCGAAATCAAGTACTGTTTGACCGGGCTTGATCTGGGCACGCTCGATGAAGGTCCTCTCATATTCACCCAGGCTGTGCTCGCCGTAGCTCTTGGCCCGGCCAGACCAATGCGAAGCGTCGGCAGGCCTCACGCGCCGGGAATCCTCGTACTCCCAAGCCTGCTGCCAATCAACCCCGGCAAGCGAGATAACGTTGTCCTGGCTGATATGGTCCACGGCTGCCTACCTTCCCTCCGTAAGAGAACCCTGTGGGCAACCGTCAGAGGAAGGGCACTCCCCGAAGATAAGCGCGTGCTCGTCGCCAGGAAGAGCAGCGCGTGCCTGGTCGCGCAGGCTGTTCACGCCGATAAAGAACTGGCGCATCATGACAACCATCAGATAGCGGCCACGCGGGGTGAGCGTAAGCACCTCGTCGTCGTCGCGATCGAAAGCCCCGTTCATCTTCATGAACGCATACTCGACAGGCAGGCCCTGCGCCACCGAGCATCCAAAGCGCTCGTGCCAGGCACGCTTGTCAATGGACAGGCCGAACAGGTTCATCATGAACCTGTAGCGCATCCAGTCGCGCTTGGGGAACTTCGTCTGCGCCAACGTGGACAGGCCGCCTTGCGCGATGCGCTCGGAGTAGTCACGCAGGGAGAACGTGTTGATGTAGAGGCTGCCGTCGAGATACGAGATGCCGCCCGATCCGATGGCGGGGTATTCCTCATAGTTCACGACGTACTCGTCGATCATCTGACCCTCTTCACGGCTGAATGTGTAGCAGCTCGAGGGACGGAACTCGGGGTTGTCTCCCCCGCAGAACCCGTCATAAATCTGATGGTAGAAACGCTCTTCGTTCTTGTAGTCGACGTGGCCCACCGTCTTCTCGATGCTGGCACGGCTCGCCGGAGACACCATGAGCGGGTAGAACGTCGTCTGGTTGGCACCGCTTGCCTTGACCATCTCAATGTCGTGGGCAACCATTTCAGGCGTCTGACCAGGGAAGTTAAAGATCATGTCGACATTGAGAGACTTAAAGAGCTTGGCATCGGCGACCGAACGGATGCGCTCGAAAATCACCTGCGAGCTACCGTACTTGTTGTAGCGAGCCATACGCTTGAGCATGTCATCGTCGAAGCTCTGCACGCCGACCGAGAGGCGCTGGACAAGGCTCGAGAGGTCTTCGAGGTAGCCGGGCACAAGGTGGTTGGGATTCGTTTCGCTTGAGACGTCACGAATGGAGGGGAACAGCTCGCGAGCCAAACCAATGGTCTGCGCAAGCTGGTCCATCATGACCGTGGGGGTGCCGCCACCCACATAGACTTCCTCGAACGTATAACCGCGGTCAGCCAGGCGGCGCATTTCCTCGCGCATGGACTCGAAGTATTTGAGGGCACGGTCGCGCTCAAAAGGAAAGCGGTTAAACGAGCAGTAGGGGCAAAGCACCTCGCAGAACGGGACATGCATGTACAGCATGTAGTGCTGCTTGGGATTGGGGTCGGGCAGCGTCACGCCCGGCGTCGGGTCGAGCTTGAAGTACTTGCCGCCCAGAAGGCTGACAACACTCGAAAGCATTTTCTCTGCGAGCATGGCGTTACTCCTGCTCCCCCGCCATCAGGCTGGCGGCGTCGGGGTCGTAGCCTTGAAGCGTGCAGGCGTAGGTACCGTCGACACCACGCTGCCACACGAAGCTGATGAGCGGCTCGGGAGCTTCATCCTGAGAAGCGGCCTTTGCACCAGACTGGTCGGTGACGGGAGCCAGGGTGTTGGAGCACACGCTGTAGACAACCGTGTTGACCTCATCGTTCTCAAATATCGCCATGGCAAGCGTGAACGCCTGGCTCTGCGAGGCACTGACAAGCTGGGAAAGCGTGCGCGGAGAATCGTTCTGCACGACGACCGTTGCCGTCGCGCTCTGCGCGTCGTAGGCGGACGACACCATGCTCGGGAACTTGACGATATCGCCAGCCCAACTCACACCAGAGGTCGCAGCCTTCTCGACACTAGCGGCATCGACCTTCTTGTCGAAGGAAGCCACGCTCATGAGCTGGATGTTCTTGCAGGCAACCTGGGCAAAGAGGATTCCCACGACAAGGATGAACACCACGAAAACCAGTGCGCGGCCAATCACCTTCTCGACCGACATGCCCACGGGATCGTCAAGCGCAATGGGATCCAACGCGTCAACAGACGCGCGCTTCTCCTCAAGGCGCTCCATCTCCTCATCGGCCAGCGTGTAGCCGTGCGGGCGTTCAGTGGTCTGCTCGTTTTGAGCATTATTGGGCTCTGACATACGGTCAACTTTCTATGTTGTCGCGAAGTCGACGGACAATGAAACAACTTCGGAACCACCGAGGCGATTCCGGGCCATGCTATACATGCAACTATAAAGCAGCTGATGAGGTTTTACCAACGCTGAGCGGTCTCTTCGCACAATGGCACTATTCGAACTGCATACGGTAATAGCGCTCGTACGTACCCCCCTGCTTCATAAGCTCATCATGCGTGCCGACTTGCTGCACACGCCCGTCCTCGATAACGGCAATGGCATGGGCGTGCCGGATGGTAGAAAGCCGGTGCGCAATGACGAGAACAGTGCGGCCATGCGAAAGGGCGGCGAGGCTTTCTTGAACGAGCGACTCGCTTTCGTTGTCCAAAGCGCTCGTCGCCTCGTCAAGCACGATGATGGAAGGGTCTTTCAAGAACACGCGGGCAATGGCGACACGCTGCTTCTGTCCACCGGACAGGCGGGCGCCGCGCTCACCGACGAGCGTGTCATACCCTTGAGGCAGGCTGGTAATGAAGTCGTGTATGTTGGCCTTCTTGGCTGCCTCGACAATGCGTTCCCTGCTCGCCGAAAAGTCACCATAGGCAATGTTCTCGGCGATGGTCGCATCGAACAGGTAGACGTCTTGCTGCACGAAACCGACGGCTCGCCGCAAGCTCGCCAAGCTTACCTGTCTCACGTCGACGCCGTCGATGCATACGCTGCCCTCGTCGACGTCGTAAAAGCGCGGAAGCAACGAGCAGGTAGTCGTCTTGCCTCCGCCCGAAGGCCCGACAAGCGCGACAGTCTGCCCCGCCTCGACATGCAAGCTGAGGCCTTTGAGGGCAGGGGCATCCTCACCATAGGAGAAATGGACGTCGTTGAAGTCGACACGGCCGCAGGTAACCTCGAGATCGGGAGCGCCCGTCTGCTCGCGCACGTCGAGGGGGCAGTCCACTATCTCGCAGAAACGCCTGAATCCAGCGGCAGCCTTTTGGAAGACCTCGGTGAAGTTGACGAGCGTCTCGATGGGTGTGGCAAGAATACCAATGTAGAGGGCGAATATCGCAAGGTCGGCAGCAGAGATCTCCCCGAATGCAACCCGGTAGCCGCCGAACACGATGACAACCGTGTACAACATGCCCGAGAGCGTCGAGCTCATGGCGTTGAAGAATCCCATGGCCTTGTATGTCGCGGTCTTCGACGAAAGGTAGGCGTTGTTGGACATGGCGAAACGAGAACGCTCGTGATCCTCAGCAACGAACGCCTTGACGGTGCGCACACCCTGCAAGGTGTCTTCCAACTGTGAGTTCACGGCGGAAATTTTCACGCGGTTGTCGCGAAATGTCGCTTTGAGCTGCTTGTTCTTAACGATGAGGTACCCAACGGCCACAGCGCACACAACAAAGACCGCCAAAGCGAGTGCAAGGTCAATGGTGGACAGAATGACAAGCATGCCGACGATCTCGATAACGGAGATGACGATGTTCTCCGGGCCGTGGTGCGCCGCCTCGGAAATGTCGAACAAGTCATTCGTGACGCGGCTCATGAGGTCGCCGGTCTTGGCCTTGTCATACCACGCAAATGAAAAGCGCTCGTAGGCGTCGAAGAGGTCCTGACGCATGCGCGTCTCCATGCGGACGCCCATGATGTGGCCCCAGGCTCCCACGAAGTAGCGGCATCCAAAGCGAACCAGATACATGGCGGCCAAACACGCCAGCAGAGTTCCCAGTGCGGAGAGGATTTCTGACGCACCGCTCGCGAACAGGCCCGAACTCAGCGAGCGCAGAATCTGAGGGAAGGCAAGGTCGATACCGGCGACGATGAGGGCGCACGCCATATCTGCCCAAAAGAGCCCACCTTGTCCCTTGTAATACGAGACAAAGCGGGCGAAAGTTCCAGGTTGGGATGAGTGTTTCATAAGGGCGCTAAGCCTCCATGCGGCGCGAAATCGCCTCGCAGAGAAGAATCCCGACCACCGTCTTGGCGTCGATGACCTTGCCGTCGAGGACCCGGTCGACCATCTCGTTGAGATCGACGAGATCGACGTTGATGAACTCGTCATCGTCGGGCGAAGCGCCCACAAACGAAAGGCCCATGGCCATGTAGAGGTGCAGCAGCTCGTCGGAATACCCCGGCGCCGGCGCAATGGGTCCAAGATAGGCCATACGTTCGGCCAAATAGCCGGTTTCCTCCATCAACTCGCGCGCGGCGGCCGTGGCGGGGTCTTCGCCGGGTTCCATCTTGCCTGCAGGAATCTCGACCGTAACCTGCTCAAGGGGCGTGCGGTACTGATGGACAAGCACGATTTTGCCGTCGTCGGTCAGGGCGATGACGGCTACGGCACCAGGATGACGCACGATGTCGCGATGCCCCAAAGAACCGTTGGGCAGGCGAACCGTGGTGTCTTCCACCGAGAGGTAGTCGCCGCGCCAGACCATACGAGAATCAAGGATGGCCTCGGTGAGGCCATCCTGTGGCAAAGAGTCGTCCTCGACGGGCGGCTGAGTCACCTTCGCCTTGTTGCGAGCGCGCCGCGAACGGATGAAGTCGTCGTCAAAAACCGGCGTGACATCACAGACGGACGCATCGTCAACAAGCGAAGCGTCACTGTCCCCTGCAGGCGATGCGAGCACATCCCCGTCGAAGTCCTCCATATGCCTTAATCCTCCCAGGCGCTGCGGCCGCGAAGGGCACGGGCGCCGATGTCGCGACGCAGCGTCTTGCCTTCAAACTCGATGAGGTCGCAGCCCTCGTAGGCGCGCTCGCGAGCCTGTGCGAACGTGGCGCCCAGAGCCGTGACGTTGAGAACACGACCGCCGGAGGTGCGCAGAACGCCCTGCTCATCGAGGGTCGTACCGGCGTGGTAGACCGTGACACCGGGAAGAGCCTCGGCACGCTCGATGCCCGAAATCTCGATGCCCTTGGGATAGGAGCCGGGATAACCGGCGCTTGCGAGAACGACGCTGACCGCCCACTCGTCGCGCCATGCGAGCTCGACCTCGTTGAGGCGACCCTGGGCCACAGCGAGCATGACCTCGACAAGATCGGTCTTGAGACGAGGCAGGATAACCTGCGTCTCGGGATCGCCGAAACGAGCGTTGAACTCAAGCACCTTGGGGCCCTCAGGCGTGAGCATGAAGCCACCGTACAGCACGCCGCGGTACTCGATGCCGTCAGCGACAAGACCGTCTGCCGCCGTCTGCATTGCAGCAGCCATGGTGGCGTATTCCTCGTCAGTGACGATGGGCACAGGCGAATAAACGCCCATGCCGCCCGTGTTGGGACCCAGGTCACCCTCAAGGGCGCGCTTGTGATCCTGGGCAGTAGCCATGAGGCGCACGGTGGAGCCGTCGACGAAAGCGAGCAGCGAGCACTCGGGGCCCGTCAGGCCCTCTTCGATGACGACGGTGGAGCCGGCTTCACCGAAGTGGCCCGAGAAGCAATCACGCACGGCCTCAAGAGCCTCCTGCTCGCTGGTGGCGACCACGACGCCCTTGCCGGCGGCAAGGCCGTCGGCCTTCACCACGAGAACCTTCACATCGGCAGCGAAGCGCTGTGCGACGTATGCCTCGGCGCCCGCTTGCTCGGTAAAGCTGCGATACGCGGCGGTAGGAATGCCATGGCGCTCCATGAACTCCTTGGCGAAGCGCTTGGACCCCTCCATCTGGGCGCCTTGGGCACCCGGGCCGAAGGCGGGGATGCCCTTGGCGCGCACTGCGTCGGCAACGCCGGCCACAAGCGGGGCCTCGGGACCGATTACCACAAGCCCCACGCCATGCTCGGCGGCATAATCGGCCACTGCGGCGGGGTCGTTGATGTCAAGCTTGATGTTCGTCGCAATAGCGGCCGTTCCACCGTTGCCGGGAGCAACGTAGAGCGCATCGCACAACGGCGAAGCCTTGAGCGCGACCGCAATGGCATGCTCGCGACCGCCCGAACCCAGAAGCAGGATATCCATGGTGTCGTGTCCCCTCAATCTCTTTGACAGTCCCGTACCCGCAGGTCGTTACCAATACCTCATGATGGTCTGCTCGCGCGAAGGACCAACGGCCACGATGGAAACGCGGACACCCGCGAGCTCCTCGATAAAGGCGATGTAGTCCTTGGCAGCCTGGGGCAGCTCATCGAACGTACGGCAACCGGAAATGTCGCAGTTCCAACCCTTGACCTCTTCATAGATAGGCTTGGCGTGATGGAAGAGGGTCTGGTTCTGCGGGGCGGTGCGAAGGATCTGGCCGTCGCAGTCATAGGCGACGCAGACCTTGATGGTGTCGAAGGCCGAGAGAACGTCGAGCTTGGTGATGGCGAGGTCAGTCAGGCCGTTCACGCGGGCGGCATAGGCGATGGTTACCGCGTCATACCAACCGCAGCGACGCTTGCGGCCCGTCGTGACGCCGTACTCGCCGCCAATCTGGCACAGCTTGTCGCCGCACTCGTCGTCCTCGGGAATCTCGGTGGGGAAGGGGCCCGAGCCAACGCGGGTGATGTAGGCCTTCGCAATGCCAAGCACGCGGTCGACATACTTCATGCCCACGCCAGAGCCCGTGACGGAGCCGCCGGCCGAGCAGTTCGACGAGGTGACGAAGGGGTAGGTGCCGAAGTCGATGTCGAGCATCGTGGCCTGAGCGCCCTCGAACAGGACCTTCTTGCCGGCCTCGAGCTCGTCGTTGAGCATGATGGAGGTCTCGGCGATGTGCGGGGCAAGCCTCTCGGCGTAAGGGAGGTACTCGTCGCAGATCTGGTCAACGGTATAGGTGGGCAGACCGTACACCTTGGAGAGGATGTCGTTCTTCTCAGGCAGGGCAGCGGCGACCTTCTCGCGGAAGATGCCCGGATCGAGCATGTCCTGCATGCGCAGGCCCATGCGCGAAGCCTTGTCCTGATAGGCCGGGCCGATGCCACGGCGCGTGGTGCCGATCAAGTTCAGGCCCAGGCGACGCTCGGAGGCGCCGTCGAGGTCACGGTGGTACGGCATGATGATGTGGGCGTTGCTCGAGATCGTAAGGCGCTCGCAGCTGATGTCTTCCTGCGCCAGCGTGTCAATCTCACCCAGGAGCACCTTGGGATCCACGACGCAGCCATTGCCGATGACAGGGGTCACGTTTTCATACATGACACCCGAGGGAATGAGGTGCAGCGCCAGATGGTGCTTGGGCGTGATGACCGTGTGGCCGGCGTTGTTGCCGCCCTGGAAGCGCACCACGTAATCATAGTCGCTGGAGAGAAGGTCGGTGATCTTACCCTTGCCTTCATCGCCCCATTGAGAACCGACAAGAACAGTTGCGGGCATGGTTGCTCTTTTCGCATCAAGGCCGGGCACATGCGCGCCTCGGCCGACATACAGACGAAAAGATTATAACCGCGCAGGCGCCCCAACAATGGGCAGGGCGCGCGTCGGCGCAATCTATGCGCAAGCTCAATACCGCTTGCCCACGTTAGGTTACCCCTCGTGGAGGGCCAGGTTGCGAAACGCGGTACGGTCGGCGATGAACGCAAGAGGCACCGTCACGCCCGAGCGGCCTGCACGGTTCTTTGCAACGATGACGTTAGCGGTACCCAGAGGCGGCCTCTCATGGCGCTCATCGGCCGCCTCTTCCTCGGAGAGGGAACGGTCGAGGAACATGACCGTGTCGGCATCCTGCTCGATTGCGCCGGACTCACGCAGGTCGGCCAGGACCGGGCGCTTGTCGGGACGTTTATCGACCTCACGGTTGAGCTGCGACAGGGCGATGACGGGAACCTTGAGATCTTTGGCCAGAACCTTGAGGGCTCGGGAAATCTCACCTACGGCGGTAGACATGGAGTCGTTCTTGTTGCGGCCAACAGGCTCGATGAGCTGCAGGTAGTCAACGATGATGAGACCGTGGTCTTTACCGTGCAGCAAACGGCGTGCTTTGGTGCGAATCTCGATGACGTTGGTGCCGGCCGTGTCGTCGATGGTCATATCGATGTTGTTGAGGCGCTCGGACGCCTCAAAGATGGCCGGCCACATCTCGTCGGGGACGTTGCCGGAACGCACGTCCTCGTTTGAGACGGCGGCCTCAGAACAGATGAGACGCGTCGCAATCTCAGAACCGCTCATCTCGAGCGAGAAGAAGAGCACGCTGACGCCCGCTTTGGCCGCGTTGAGGGCAAGCGAAAGGGCAAACGACGTCTTACCGACGCCGGGTCGGGCACCCACGACGTTGAGCGAGCCGGGTCGCATGCCCATCAACACCTTGTCGAGCAGGTCAAAGCCCGTTGCGACACCGGCGGTGTGGCCGCGGTTGAGCGCGATCTCCTCGATCTCGGCGTAGGCTTCTTGCACGAAGTCGCCCAAGGGGCGGGCGTTCGAAGACACCTGCTTGTCGGTAACCGTGAGCAGAAGCTCTTCGGACTGGCGCACAATGTCTTCGATGTCATCGGGGGGCGCATCAAACGCAAGTGCCGTAATGGAGGTCGAGGCTGCAATAAGCCTGCGCAGAATGGCGTCGCGCTTGACGATGTCGGCATGATGGCGCCAGTTGACCAAGGCAAAGGAGTTGTTGGCGAGGTCGACAATGAACGCAGGGCCTCCCACTCGGGCAAGGTCGCCTGATGCGGAAAGGTACTCGGTGAGAGAGACCTGGTCGATGGGGATGTCGCGACGATGCAGCTCGAGAATGGCAGCAAAAACCGTACGGTTTGAAGGGCGATAGAAGTCGTCGACCTGAAGCTTAAATGCCAGTTCCGGCGTGACTTCGGCCGACAGAATCGCAGCAGCAAGGACGGCAGCCTCAGCTTCGGGACTTTGCGGGAGCGGGTTTCCACCTGTAAGGCGCGGATCGTTCTCGTTGATATCCATCGAAGCAGCTCCTCCAAACTGTTCGTCGTGCCACATCGTATGCCAGCGACACATACCGCGTGCGAACACCTGATTGTAATCGCGAAACAGAGAGCTGGGACCCCTATCTGTGTTCGCGCATCAAAAAAGGGACACCGACACGTCGGCGTCCCTTTTTAAAAGCTATGCACAAGGCAGAGCCGATTTACTCGGCGTCAGACTCCTCGGCAGCCTCGACCTCAGCCTCAGCGGCCTTGGCCTCAGCAGCAGCAGCGTCGATGGCAGCGAAGCCAGCGGCGTTGTTGACCTGAACCTCGATGTTGGCGACGATGTCGCGGTACAGCGAGATGACAGCCGTGTGCGAACCGGCCTCCTTGATGGGGCGCAGGTCGATACGGTGACGGTCAACCTCGAGGCCGCACTGGGCCTGGAGAGCCTCAGCGACCTGGGCAGCGGTGACAGAGCCGAAGAGCTGGCCCTCGTCGCCCAGACGGACCTCGATGCGGACAGACTTGCCCTCGAGCTCAGCAGCCTTCTCGTTGGCCTCAGCGACACGAACAACCTCGCGCTTGGCGATGTTGTTGCGCTTCTGCTCGAGCTGCTTGAGGTTGCCCTCAGTAGCCTTGATAGCGATCTTCTGAGGGAAGAGCCAGTTGTTGGCGAAACCGTCGGCAACGTCGATGACGTCGCCCTCGCCACCCTTCCCCTTGAGCTCGCCCAAGAGAATAACCTTCATTGTTAGTACTCCTCACGTTGAGGCCTGCTCGAAGCAGGGCCTTCAGCCAGTTTACTCACCTTCGCCGCAGCTGTGGCGCCCAGACCGCCCTGTACGGGCCAGCTTGCGAAAGTTGGCCCAAACGTCGACAAGTCCCAGGACGCACACGACGGACAGGCTCATCTCGATCAGCAGAGCCGCCGAGATAACCAGTACGCGGGGAACCGCTCCCCAACCATGCGAGTCCATAAGGCTCAACATCACGGCAAACCCCTGGAGGAAAAAGACCAAGCGTAGGCACAAGATGATATTGAGGGCAACAACCCCCACACCCTCAGGCACCCCGGAGGTCATGACCCATCCTGCCAGAACAGCCAATGAGGCGATGAACACCGCGACGAGCCAAAGCGGCACATCGAAGCGCTTGAACGCCCCGCTGACTTTCTGATAGGAGTCCCGTCGCGCAACGATGAGGCCCAAAGACCCCAGGAGCACGATGGAGATGGCCCTCATCACATAGATAAGGGGCCAGGTCCTCCCCAGAAGCTCGACGGTAGAATCAACGGTGGCAGAAACTGACACCGAGGATGTTCCCGTCGGCAGAGATGCGGTCATGACCTGGCGAAGCTCTTCGAGCAGCGCTTGGACATAAGCCGCAAAATTCTCACCCTGCAACATCAGAAGCGATGCATCTGCCCCGATGAGTAACGCAGTAAGAACCACGATGAGGCAAACGACCGAAGTGACGCTCACACGCCCCGGCAAAAGCAAGGCAATTGCCAAGGCGGCGAGAGCACAGGGCAAGACGAGCGATGCATAATCCCACGTCGCGAAGGAAAGGGCGATACCCGGTCCAAGACATCCTGCGATAGCCCAAAGGGCGCGACCTTCTTCCTTTCGAGCAAGCAACCATGCTCCGAAGACCATGAGTGCAGTGCTCACACCAGGAAGAACTATCGTGCCGAGAGAGCCAATGACGCAAAGAACGAACTCGAACACGGGCTGGGCGGGACGGTGCTGCTTTCCTGGCGACTCAACGAGAGACTCAGGTGAAGCGTGCGTCTCGTCCATGGCATGCCTCTTTAGCCTCGACGATCCCTGCTGCCGCTGACAACCGTGACGGTGTAGGGCACGAGGGCCATGACGCGGGCACGCTTGATGGCAACAGCCATCTCGTGCTGATGCTGCCTGCAAGCACCGGTGACACGACGGGGCTTAATCTTGCCGCGATCGGTCATATACTTGCGAAGAAGAGCCACATCCTTGTAGTCGATGAACTCGACCTCGTCCTTGCAAAGCTGGCAATACTTCTTGCGAGGCTGACGCTGAAAATCGTTGGCCATGGTGGCTTGACCTCCTTTACGCTAAATCCGAAGTGAAATGGGCTGGGGATTCCTAGAACGGAATCTCCTCGTCATAAATCTGGTCTGCGGGCGGCATAGCTGCAGGAGCTGCATATTGCTGCTGCGGAGCAGGGGCATACGAGGAAGAATACGACTGCTGGGGCGCAGGTGCGTAAGCCTGAGGGGCCCCGCCGTCCTGAGCACCCTGGCCGCGGCTGGGCAACTCGAGCTCATCAACGATAACCTCGATTTTGCTGCGCTTTTGGCCGTCGCGCTCCCACTGACTCCAACGAAGGCGACCTTCAATGCAGACGAGCATACCTTTGGTAAGAATGCGCGACAGCGATTCGGCGCGGGCGCCGAACATGGTGCAATCGATGAAGTTGGTGTAGTCTTCCCACTGGCCAGTTTGAACGTTGCGTCGACGATCGTTGACTGCCACGCCCATACCCAGAACCGGCGTGCCGCCGGCGGTCTGCCGAAGCTCCGGATCGCGGGTAAGCCTGCCAGAGATAATGACCCTGTTGATGTTTGCCATACCGTCCACACTCCTTACATCGCCGGGAATGTCGCCCTAGGGCGACAAACCCGAATCACATTAAGCCTCCGCGCGACGGACGATCATGGAACGGACAACGCCGTCCAGAATGCCGAGAACGCGGTCAAGCTCTGCGATGCAGGCAGGATCGAGCTGGAAGTTGATCAGGGTGTAGTCGCCCTCGGTGAGCTTGTCGATGGTGTAAGCGAGCTTGCGCTTACCCCAATCCTCGACGGATTCGACAGCACCACCGTTCTCAACGATAGTGGAATCGATCCTCTTCATCACACCGGCGCGAGCCTCGTCATCAAGAGACGGGTTCACAAAGAACAGCAGTTCATAAGCCTTCATGGTGTCACCTCCTCTGGGCTAAAGTGGCTTCGGATCTCGTGAAGGCTGTGTCCGAAGCAGGGAATGACAGCGGCTAAGGATACCGCGCAACCATGCAAGTAGTCCAGTATAATTTTCTACCTGCGCTGCATATCCATAACTTGCCATCCATAATCGTCTGCGCAAGCAAAACCTAGCATTTTTTCGACGTGACTTCTTGTAATGCCCATGACAGGAAATGCGTCATGTACGTCACAAAACATTACAGCCGGACTTCCTCGTGCCAAGTTCAGGCCCATATGCATGCGGCCCGACTGGAATACTTCCAGCCGGGCCGCATGACTCAAACATATGGCAAAGAGAATTTACTCGGCGCAGTCCTCAACAGCGGGCTCGGCAACCTGGTCGCCTGATTCGGGCTCCTCGGCCTTGTCGGCGTCGGAATCCACAGGCGTGCCGTCGGCTGCGGCGCCTTCCTCGCGCTGCAGCGCGACCAAACCGCTGACGATCGGCTTCGTGCCGGCAGGATAGAGCGTGGGGGCAGGACCGGCATAGACAAAGTCAGCCTCGAACGTAAAGCCCTCGGCGTCCTTGGTGTAGAGCAGCACGAGAATGTAAGCATCGGCGCTTCCGCGATCGGCAACCTCGGCAACGATGCAGTCAAGCGTGCCGTCATCAGTCTCGACGTCGCCGTCGTAGCACAGCACGTATGCCTCGGGCATGTCCTGGGCAACGAGCATCTTCACGCTCTCGCGCACGCCCTCCGGAGAAGAGGCGGGGTGGTCGTTGACCTCGACGCCCTCATCGACAACCGTCACGGTGAACGGGTCAAACTGCCCCATGGTATTGAGGCGCTGCTGGGCCTCGTTGAAGGCAAAGTTGAGCGCCTGCTGGGCGTTGTCGGAAATCTGAAGGGTCACCTGATCCATGGCGTTGCTCACTTTCTCGTCATGTTGTAGCTGCACAAAGCCCTTAGTATACAAAAAAAGCGCCATGCGGCGCTTTAAAAGTCTATCTGGCGGAGGGAGAGGGATTCGAACCCTCGTAGCCAGGGACACTGGCTAAACGGTTTTCGAGACCGCCGCATTCAACCACTCTGCCATCCCTCCAAGGATGGAAAACGGGGCGCGACCAATATGATCGACGCCCCGAGAAAGTTCTGGCGGAGGGCTAGGGATTTGAACCCTAGAGACGGTTTTGCCGCCTACACGATTTCCAATCGTGCTCCTTCGGCCACTCGGACAGCCCTCCGTAAGCGAGGTTCAAGTATACGCATTTCTCCGTTCGCGTCCAGTTCTTTGCACAAATCCTCGACCTCATCACTTAGTCACCACAGATAAGCGTACAATCCAGCGCATCATCTTCGCGAGGAGACACCATGGACGTGCTGCAATCCTTTTTCAGCTCTCTATTCACACTCGGTGACCCGAGTGCGGCTAGCGTGAGCTTCCCTATAGTGTTGGAGTTTGGGGCCGTTCTTGCCGGTGCCGTGTCAGGTGCCCTCACGGCCTGCAACATGCGCATGGACCTCATCGGGGTGTGCGTTCTAGCCGGGGCAAGCTCGCTGGGCGGCGGCTTGATTCGCGACATGATCCTCTCCGATCAGGGCGTCTACATGCTCGACTACCCCCAGGCAATGCTTTGCTGCATTGTTGTCGCCTTTCTTGCCTTCTTCTTCTCAAGCCTTATCCAGCGCTTTGAGAAACCCATTGCCTTCTTCGACATCGTAAGCGTGGCCCTGTTCTCCGTCGCAGGAGCAGACAAGGCCCTTGTTGCCGGATACGGCGTTTCTGCAGGCATTGTTTTGGGAGTGCTCACCGCCGTGGGTGGAGGCGTCATCCGCGATGTCATCGTGGGACGCGTACCTGCCATCTTCCGGGCAAGCAACTTCTATGCCGTCTGCTCCCTGGCAGGCACACTTGTCTATTGCCTGCTTGTCACACATCACATGGTGAAGGGTTGGGCCACGCTGGTAAGCGCCGCAGTCGTACTGTCTTTGCGATATCTGTCGCTGCATTACAACTGGCACACGTGCGCGCCCATCGATTTGGCGCAGCGCTACACGCAATGTCACGACACTTCCCCAGACGAACCAAAAGACCAGGAAGAAACAGCTGAGGAAGATTAGAGCGTTGCGGAAGCGGCTTCCTCTTGAACCTCATCGATGACGTCATCGACCGTGGGGTTGTAAATCGTCTGAGTGGCAAGGCCCACTTCTTCGAGGTCAAGAACCTGCAGGCCGCCCTCGTCATAGACGGCGATGGTCGAGGATGCCTCAAGGTTGTTGACATAGAGCTCGAAGAGCTGCGTCTTGAGCGAATCACGCAGATTCTGCTTGATGGAGGCCATGATGTCGCTGGGGACGTCCGACAGGTCGATGTCTCCGGCGTTATCTGTCTTAGCCTGATAGAAGCCCGTGCACTTGATGATGTAATAGCCGAAGCGCGTCCTCACGATAGAGGACGTCTCGCCGGGCTCAAGCTCATTGAGGGCATCCTGGTATTCCTGGGGGAACGTGGTAAGGAAGTCCCAACCAGCCTCGCCGCCCTGCTCGGCAGTGGAGTCCATCGAGTAGGTGCGGGCCATCTCGGCAAAATCAGCGCCCTCGTCAAGCTCGTCTTTCACCTCGCGTGCAAGGCTGTAATCCGTCTGCGAGAACAAGATGAACGAGGAGCGCTTCGTCTCAAGACCGGCAATCATCGTGCGTGCGTAACGACCGATTTGCTCGGAGGTTGGCTCCGGCTCGGGGATAACGACGTCACGCAGGCAAGAGCGAAGCATCTGTTCGCGCACGGCGGCAGTGTAGCTCTCCTCGGTATAGCCCGAGTTGCTAATTGCCGACAGGAAAGAGCTGCGATTGGGATAGAGGCTCGCAACATCGTTGACAGAGGCCGCAACGTCGCTGTCGGACAGCTCGACACCCAAATCCTGAGCGGCTGATTCAAGCAGGACAACGTCGATAAGGTTACAAATGACCTGTGCACGGAAGTCCCATGCAGTCATGTTCTGCGCAGCAAGGTAATTCTGCTGGTCGGCAACGGTCGTGAGGCCCAGGCGCGTATATTCCGCCTGCACAGCCTTGTTCACCTCGACCTGGGTGATGACCGTGCCGTTGACAACAGCCGCCACGTCCGAGGCTTCGAGATGGTTTGCCTCGAGGGCCTCGCTGACCATGGCCTGTGTGTCTTCGGAAGTGACGGTGCTCGCCGATGCCGAGCAACCGGAAATGATCGCACAAGCAATGCAGAGTGAAGATACAGACAGCGCAACGATGGCTGACGTTGAAACGCGATCCATAAGCCCCCCTTACGCTATCTTCCTTACTGCCTGCTATTAGAAACATTCATAGGCTACTTGCAAGAAAACAAATGACAGTGCAGGTCATGTGTGCAACGTTCAACTTCAAATAAAAACAAAAGGCCGAAGGGGTCCGCTCGGTAAACGGCGCCCCTTCGGCCTGCGACGGCTGGTGCTGTGTCGGCTGTTTTTTAGAACTCGAGTTCCTCAAGACGGTCAAAGACGGCCTGGATGCGCGTGAGGAAATCCCACGGATCGAAGATCTCGTCGAGCTTCTCAGCGCTGAGCGTGCACTCGGGGTCGGCCTCGAGGCGCTCGCGATAGGTGGGGCCATTCACTGCCTGCTGAATGTCTTCCCACACGGCCATGGCGTTGCGCTGCACGATGGTATAGGCCGCCTCGCGAGTAATGCCCGTGTCGACGAGCGCAAGCAGCACCTTGCTGGAGAAGATGAGGCCGCGCGTGCGGTTGAGGTTGTGCTTCATCTTCTCGGGGTACACCTGCAGACCGTCGAGCATCCACTGCATCTTGCCAAACATGTAGTCAAGCGCGATGAACGAGTCGGCAAGGGCCACGCGCTCGGCACCGGAGTGCGAGATGTCGCGCTCGTACCACAGGGCGACGTCGTCATAGGCAACCTGGGCGTTTGCCTTCACGACGCGCGCAAGGCCGCACACGCGCTCGGCGGTGATGGGGTTGCGCTTGTGAGGCATGGCGGAAGAGCCCTTCTGGCCCTTCTTGAACGGCTCCTCAGCCTCGATGACGTCAGACTGCTGCATGAGGCGAACCTGCATGGCGATGCTCTCAAGCGTGGAGGCCGTGACGGCGAGCGTCGACATGACCTGGGCATGACGATCGCGGGCAAGCACCTGGGTCGACAGCGGATCGGGGGTGAGACCGAGTTTGGCGCAGACATACTGTTCCACGAACGGGTCGATGGAGGAGTAGGTGCCCACTGCACCCGAGATGGCGCCGGTGGCCGCAACCTCGCGAGCCTGCTCAAGGCGAGTCTGGGCACGCTTGAGGGCCCATGCCCAGGAACCAAACTTCATGCCGAAGGTCATGGGCTCGGCATGGATGCCATGCGTACGGCCCACGCACAGGGCATCCTTGAGCTCAAAGGCACGGCGGCGGCACGTCTCACCGAGCTGTTTGACATCGGCCAGGATGATGTCGATGGCCTGCGTGATCTGATAGGAAAGCGCGGTATCGCCCAGGTCAGAGCTTGTCATGCCGTAGTGCACCCAGCGGGAAGGCTTGGGGTCTCCCTCGGGAATCTCGGCGTCAATGTAGGAGCCCATGTTCGTGAGGAAGGCGATGACGTCATGGTTGGTGACTGCCTCGATTTGGTCGACTTCCTCCTTGTTGAAGGCAGCATGCTCGGAGATCCAAGCCGCCTCTTCCTTGGTGATGCCGATCTTGCCCAGCTCAGCCTGGGCCTCGCAAGCCGCGACCTCAACTTTCTGCCAAATGGCGTACTTGTTCTCAAGCTCCCAGATGGCTCCCATTTCAGGGCGGGTGTAGCGATCGATCATGGTCATCCTCTCGTCTCACAAACCTGACAATAATCCAAGAAAGGCCCCGCCCAGTTTCCCAGGCGAGGCCTTGAAAAGCAATCTTAGGCGTTGGCGGCAGCCGCGGCGTTCATGGCGCGGACCTTGGCCTTGCGGCGCTCGGTCTCGGTGAGCAGGCGCTTGCGCATGCGGATGTGACGCGGGGTCACCTCGACAAGCTCGTCGTCGGCGATGTACTCGAGGGCCTCCTCAAGCGTGAAGGTACGCTTGGGGGTAAGCTGCACGGCGATGTCGGCCGTGGAGGAACGCTGGTTGCCCAGGGACTTGGTACGCGCGACGTTGACGACCATCTCGCCCTCGCGAGGCTGCTCGCCCACAATCATGCCCTCGTAGCACTCGTCGCCCGGCTCAACGAAGAGCTGGCCGCGCTCCTGCAGGGTACCCAGGGCGTAGGCGACGGCGGCCTCGGTGGACATGGAGACCATGAGGCCGTTCTTGCGGGCGTTGATGTCGCCTGCGTAGGGGCCGTACTCGAGGAACGTGTGGTACATCATGGCCTCGCCGTGGCTGACGTTGAGCACGCGGGTCTTGAGGCCCATGAGGCCGCGGGTGGGGATCTTGAACTTCACGTTAGCGCGGTCGTCGTAGGTCTCCATGTTGGTCATGACGCCACCCACGAAGCCGAACTGCTCGATGACCTTGCCGGCATACTCGGCAGGAGTCTCGACCACGGCCTCCTCATAGGGCTCGAGGAGCTTGCCGTTCTCGTCCTTGTGATAGATGACGCGGGGACGGCCGACCTGGAACTCGTAGCCCTCGCGGCGCATGCTCTCCATGAGAACAGTCAGGTGCAGGATGCCGCGACCGGCGACCTCGACGCCCGAGTGATCCTCGAGCTCGTTAATGGACATCGTGATGTTGGCCTCTTTCTCGGCCATCAGGCGCTCCTTGAGCTGGCGGGCGCCCACGATGTTGTTCTGGTCCTCGCGACCCACGAGCGGCGAGGTGGAAGCCTCGAAAATGACCGACAGCGTGGGGGGATCAACATGAAGAGGCTCAAGGTGCTGGGGGTTCTCGGGATCGGTGAACACGTCGCCGATGTCGGTGCCGTCGGCACCCACGACTGCGGCGATGTCGCCAGCCTGAGCCTCGGTGCACTCTTTGCGACCAAGGTAGTCAAAGGTGAAGAGCGTCTTGACCGTGGCCGTGGAAGTGGAGCCGTTGTTCTTGACGACAGCGATCTTGTCGCCCTTGTGCACCGTGCCGGAGTAGATGCGGCCCACGCCGATGCGGCCGAGGAAGTTGTCATGGTCGACGTTGACGACCTGCATGGCAAGAGGGGCGTCGACGTCGACTTCGGGAGCGGGCAGGCCGTCGACGATCATGTCGAGCAGCGGATACATGTCCATGTTGCCGTCTTCGGGATCAAGACGGGCATAGCCGTTGACACCCGAGGCGAAGATGACGTGCTCCATGGAGAAGGCGAGCTGCTCGTCGGTGGCGCCCAGGTCGCACATCAGGTCGAGCACGTCGTTGACGGCAGCCTCGGGACGGGCGCCGGGACGGTCGATCTTGTTGATGACGATCATGATGGAAAGGCCGGCAGAGATAGCGTTGGAGAGCACGAAACGCGTCTGGGGCATGGGGCCCTCGAAGGCGTCAACGAGCAGCAGGGCGCCGTCGGCCATATGCAGAACGCGCTCGACCTCGCCACCGAAGTCAGCGTGGCCAGGAGTGTCGATCACGTTGATCTTGATGCCCTTGTACTCAATGGAGATGTTCTTGGCAAGGATGGTGATGCCGCGCTCGCGCTCCTGGTCGTTAGAGTCGAGGATGCGCTCCTGCACCTCCTGGTTGGCACGGAAGGCGTCCGTCGCACGCAGGAGCTTGTCGCACAAGGTAGTCTTACCATGGTCGACGTGGGCGATGATTGCAACGTTTCTCAAGTGCTCCTGACGCATATGTTTTTCAACCTTTCAGACGTAACGTGCGTACATGCGATAAGAATAGCGAGTTCTATGCGAGTAACTCCACCACACCGGCAGGTGCAACATCTGAGCACACAAAGTTTTGCTCATCGGCGGGGTTGTCATAGGTAAGGTAGGCGGAATAGCCCTGCGAAAGACCCTTCTCGCCGTATTCGACAATGAGGGCGGGAACATATCCCTCTTCAAAGCCTTCGTCG
This sequence comes from uncultured Coriobacteriales bacterium, assembly GCA_934654475.1. Taxonomy (GTDB): domain Bacteria; phylum Actinomycetota; class Coriobacteriia; order Coriobacteriales; family UMGS124; genus UMGS124. Next base: position 5,104 of record CAKUFZ010000020.1, on the reverse strand, counting down.
ATTGCGCCGTCGTACGCAATGGCATAACGCACGGCAGGGCCGGTAAGGCCCTCAATCGGCTGCTTGCCCGTGGCAGCCGCGCGCACACGCATGCGGGCCTCTTCGATGCTCTCCTCGAAGTCGTCGTCATCGAAGGTGAGCAGCGTTGCCTTGCCGGCCTTGTCGGCAACAGCAAGGCTCACAGAAAGCTCGCCAGAGGTGGCAAGAATATCGAGTGCATAATCGATGAGGGAACAGGTGAGGTCGTCGAGCTCTTGGCTGATGGGCTCGGGGGTGCAGGGCGCGTCATGTGCATCGCTCATCATGCTTCCTTCCTGTCGGCATCTTCGTGCTCAACATCCTGGTCGGGATCAATCACAGGCGCCTCAAGCGCAGCCGGAACCTTCTGAGTGGATGCCACATCCTCTCCATCGGTCAAACCCAGCGCGCACTTGAAAGAGGCAATCAACTCGTCGATGGCCAAGATATGACCTTTGAGCTTGCGACACGTGAGGATGGAACGCGTGAGGACCGTGGAGGCAACCACGGCTGCAACGGCAAGCACGGTGAAGATGGTAACGCGTGCCATCATCAGGCGCACGTAGCGCAAGGCGACGAATCCCACAACGATGCATACCAACAGGGCGATGATGGAGTTGCGACGAGCTTCCTGCTGAACGCCCAGGTATATACACACCTGTTGGCGCAGGAGCTCCACGCCCTTCAGCCGCGACTGCTTCTCGACAAGGGCAGTCACACGCGTTTTGCCCTTGTGGGGATTCGCATACGAGTCCACCTGACGGGCCGCTGAGCGGTTGTGCGGGTTGAGGAGATACTTCTTTGCCTCGCGGGCTTTGTTGAGGAAATGATCGACGCGGTTCTGCAAAGCCGGGATGTCGGAGAAGTCAAACTCCCCCACAGCCTTTTCCAGTCCATAGAGGGCCATCGTGATGTCCTCGTCGTTTGCCCCCTCCTCCAAACCGAGGGCATGCAGGGCCTCGAAGCGATTCATCTGGACGGCTCCCTCCGCGCGCCGGAATAACAAAAAGGGCCGGCCAGGTTTCCCCGTCCGACCCGCTCGTTTCGATGGTGGAGATGAAGGGGTTCGAACCCTCGGCCTCAGGCTTGCAAAGCCCGCGCTCTCCCAGCTGAGCTACATCCCCATAGGTAAAAATAAACGCCCCAGCGGCGACTCGGCTCACGCTGAGGCGTTTATTACCAAGTAAATGGTGGGCCCGACAAGGTTCGAACTTGTGACCTCCCGGTTATCAGCCGGACGCTCTGACCAACTGAGCTACGGGCCCTCAAAACGCGGGGATTAATATACAACGTCCTCAAGCCTGACGTCAACAATGAATTTGATTTGTGAAGACATCATCATAATTCAAAACAGCTACAATGGGCAACCTATAGTGAGCAAAGAGGAAGCGAGAGGAGGCTGCAGTGATACGCGTGAATCTAGAGACGGTCGCAATGGGCTCGATCCCTGGCACAAGCCTCGTTCTTTTGAGGCCGGTAGCAGGAGAAAAGCACCGAGACTCCGTGCTTCCCATTTGCATCGGCCCCGTGGAGGCAGCCTGCATCGGCCGTGCCCTCAACCCCGACGGCGCAAGCCGACCCATGACGCATGCGCTCCTCAATGCTGCCATCGTGCAGCTCGGTGGGCAGGTAAGCCATGTGTCCATCGACAAGGTAAGCGGCACAGTGTTCTATGCCAGCATCCACATCAAGCGCATCTGCGATGAGGTCTGCATCGATTCGAGGCCCTCTGACGCCATTGCGTTGGCGGTGCGAGCCCAAGCCCCCATCTACGTCGACGACGCAGTGATGGCCTCGGCGAGCTTCCCGGCATGGGTCAACGTCCCCAAAGAGGCACAAAAGGCCATGCAGGAGGAGTTTCACAGCTTTGTGGAGGAGCTCAACCCCGAAGACTTCTCGTTGTAGAGCCAATCGCACTCATATCGCGCACGAAAAAGGGCCTGTCCGCTCGCTTCTTTGAGAAGCATTGAGCGGACAGGCCCTTCCCTTTCAAGCACGCAAGGTCAGTGACGACCTCGAAAGCCGTTACTCTCCGGCTTCGAGCGCCTCGTCGACGGAACCTTCCTCGCCGTCGCCCAGGTCGACCTCGTCGAGGCCGCCGTCGGTCACGGCGTTGAGGTCAAGGGTGCCCTGGCCCGACAGCTGGGCAGCCTTGGACTTGTTGTTGGGGCGCATGCGAGCCACAGCCATGACCCTGTCGCCATCGGCCACGTCCATGATGCGCACGCCCTGCGTGGAGCGGCCGAGCTTCGAGATGTCGTTGGCACGCACGCGGATGACGATGCCCTCGGCGGAGACGATCATAATCTCATGCTGCGGACCGATGACCTTCACACCTGCAAGCAGGCCCTTCTTCACCGTCATTTGAATGGTGTACACACCCTGGCCGCCACGGTTCTGCTCGGGGTACTCGCTGATGGGCGTGCGCTTGCCGTAGCCCTTCTCAGTGATGACGAACAGGTCACCGTTGCCGTTGGTCGTCTCCATGGAGAGCAGCTTGGCGCCGTCGGTGAGCGCGATGCCCTTGACGCCCATGGTGTTGCGGCCGGTGGGGCGCACCTGCGACTCGTCCCACTTGATGGCCTTGCCGGCGTCGGACACCAGGATGACCTTGTCGCCCTCATGCACGCGGCGCACGGCGATGAGCTCGTCGGTGGGACGCAGCAGAATGGCGATGATGCCGTCGCGGCGCGACTTGGCAAACTCCGCCAGCGAGGTCTTCTTGACCATACCCTCGCGCGTGGCGAAGAACCAGTAGTCGTTCTCGGGGAAGTCGCGCGTGTTCACGACGGCGGCGACGGTCTCGCCTTCCTCGAGCGGCAGCAGGTTCACGATGGCCGTGCCGCGAGCCGTGCGGCTGGCGAGCGGCAGCTCGTGGACCTTGAGGCGGTAGACCTTGCCCTTGTTGGTGAAGAAGAGGACGTACTCGTGGGTCGAGGCCACGAAGATGCGGTCGACGAAGTCGTTCTCCTTGAGGTTCACGCCCTGCATGCCCTTGCCGCCGCGGTTCTGTGAGCGGTAGGTGGCAACGGGCAGGCGCTTGACATAGCCCGAAGACGTGATGGTGACGACCATGTCCTCGTCGGCGATGAGGTCCTCGACGTTGAGCTCCTTGGTGCCCTCATGGCTGATCTCGGTGCGACGCGGGTCGGAGAACTTCTCCTTGATCTCGAGCATCTCTTCCTTGATGACGCCCAGAATCTTGTCGGGGTTGGCAAGAAGGTCCTCGTAGTAGGCGATGGCGCGGCGCAGACCGTCCAACTCCTCCTGGATCTTGTCGCGCTCGAGGCCGGTGAGGCGCTTCAGGCGCATCTCGAGGATGGCTGCAGTCTGCTCGGTCGTGAAGCCGAAACGAGAGATCATGCGCTCGGAAGCCTCGACGTCGGTGCGCGAGGAGCGGATGATGTTGATGACCTCGTCGATGTTGTCGAGCGCCATGAGCAGGCCCTCGAGGATGTGTGCGCGGGCCTGGGCCTTTGCCAGGTCGTAGCGCGTGCGCCTCGTGACGACCTCAACCTGGTGGTCGATGTAGTACTGCAGCATCTCGCGCAGGCTCAGCTGCTTGGGCACGCCGTTGACGAGCGCCAGGTGGTTGCAGCCGAACGTGGTCTGCAGAGAGGTGTGCTTGTAGAGGTTGTTGAGCACGACCTCGGGCACGGCGGAGTTCTTGAGCTCGATAACGAGACGTAGGCCCTTGCGGTTGGACTCGTCGCGCATGTCGGCGACGCCTTCGATGCGCTTCTCGTTGACAAGCTGGGCGATCTTCTCCTGCAGCATGCCCTTGTTCACCGTGTAGGGGAACTCGGTGAACACGAGCTTGTTACGGCCCGTCTTGCTCGTCTCGACATGAGCCTTGGCACGCACGGTGAGCGAGCCGCGGCCGGTCTCATAGGCCTCGCGAATACCGTCGGAACCCATGATGATGGCGCCGGTGGGGAAGTCAGGACCGGGCATCACGGTCATGAGCTCGTCGACCGTGGCATCGGGGTTGTCGATGAGCATGCAGGTGGCGTCGATGGCCTCGCCGAGGTTGTGGGGGGCGACGTTGGTCGCCATGCCGACGGCGATGCCGGCCGATCCGTTGACGAGCAAGTTGGGGAAGCGTGCCGGAAGCACCGTGGGCTCGTGGAGCGACTCGTCGTAGTTGGGCTGCCAGTCCACGGTGTCCTTGTTGAGGTCGCGCAGGAGCTCCATGGCGGGCTTGGCCAGGCGCGACTCGGTGTAACGCATGGCTGCCGCAGAGTCGCCGTCGATGTTGCCGAAGTTGCCGTGGCCGTCTACCAGCGGCACACGCATGGAGAACCACTGGGCCTGGCGCACCATGGCGTCGTACACGGCGGAGTCACCGTGGGGGTGGTACTTACCGATAACTTCACCGACGGTCCATGCCGACTTCTTATGGGGCTTGTTGGGGAAGATGCCCGCCTCGTTCATGGCGTACAGGATGCGGCGGTGCACCGGCTTCAAGCCGTCGCGCACGTCAGGAAGGGCGCGCGCGGTGATGACGCTCATCGAGTACTCGATGAACGACTGCTCCATCTCTCCGCCGAACTCGGTAAGCTGGAGCTGGGCAGGGGCGATGTCCTCTACGCCCGCCTCAAGCTCCTCGTCTTCCTCCTCTTCGGCCTCCTCTTCACCTGTCTCGTCGGGAGCATCGGGATCGTACTCTTCACCCGACGACGCATCCTCCTCGGCGCGCGCCATGAGGCGGCGCAGGTCCTCAGGCAGGCCCACACCCTCGTTCATGTTGTTAGAATCGTCAGCCACGCTACAGCCTTTCTCTACGTGGTCCTAATCGTTGGCAATCAAAGCCCTGCAGAACACAGCAATCCAGGTTCCACAACCCACCAAAACGCGGGTTCTGGCCTGCAAGGCATCGGGAGGCGATGCGTACTAGATGTACACCAAAGGTGCGCACCGCGCGTGAGCCTCCCGACACGGAGCGGTCTGTGCGACGAGCCCTGCGGAACGCAGCAGGCCAGGTTCCGCCTCTCACTAAAACGCGGGTTCTCACGCGCAAGGCGCACGGAGCCGATGTGCGCGGTGCGGGCCTTTGGCCTACTGGAGTACATGAGGCTCCGTGGAA
>CAKUFZ010000019.1 GCA_934654475.1 uncultured Coriobacteriales bacterium | reverse complement strand
ATCGTCGGCTACGAGTTCAACGCGCTGACGGACCCGGGCAACTACGCCGTCAGCACCGTCGACGGCACCCTGACCGTGACCGACGGCACTGAGAACGATCCCGTTGACCCCGACCTCGTCGTTGTAAAGGCGCATGAGGAAGGTACCTACGGGCTGGGCGAGACGGTGGAGTTCGCCATCACCGCCACCAACATCTACGACGACGCCCGCACCATGACGTTCGTCGAGCAGGACGACGTCGAGATTACCGGCCAGGCAACCTTTGAGAACGTCGAGCCCGGCGCGACCGTGAGCACCACTGCGCGTTACACCGTCACGGAAGCCGACATCCTTGCCGGCGGCTTTACCAACACCGTCACCGTCAGCTTCGAGGGTGGCAAGGACTTCGAGGGCGACGACGACGTTGTCGTCGACGACCCCGAGACGCACCTCACCGTGACCAAGGTCACGACGAGCCAGCCTTTCGAGGGCAACGCGTACACGCTCGACGAAACCATCACGTACGAGGTCACCGTTACCAACGACGGCAACCTGACCGTCGAGGGCGTCACAGTCACCGATGAGCTCGCAGGCGCAATCCTGGCTGAGGGCGAGGGCGCCGAGGTTGGTACTCTGGCTCCCGGCGAGTCCGCGACGCTGCACTACAGCTACACCGTGACCGAAGCCGATGTGCTGGCTGGCAAGGTCATGAACGTCGCCACCGCCACCGGCACGTCCACCAACCCCGACGACCCCGAGGTGCCCGTCGATCCTGGCACCACCGAGGATCCCGTCGAGACCCCGCGCCCGAGCCTCTTCGCGAGCAAGACGGCCTCCGATCCGGCTGACGGCAAGGCCTTCCAGCTCGGCGAGAAGATTGCCTACACCGTTGAGGTCATCAACAACGGCAACGTGACCATCACCGGCATTGTGGTTAGCGACAAGCTCGAGGGTGCAACCCTGGATGAGGGCCAGACCGACGAGACCATCACCCTGGCTCCCGGCGAGTCTACGACGCTGCGCTACAGCTACACCGTGACCGAAGCCGACCTCGTTGCCGGCAATGTCACCAACGTCGCCACCGCCACCGGCACCGATCCCGAGGGCAACCCCGTGGAGACCGAGGCCACCACGACCGTGACGACCGAGGAAGCCGTAAGCTCGCTCGACGTGGCGAAGGCCATCGTGTCCACGCCCGCCGACGGCAAGGCCTACGCCGAGGGCGAGACCGTGAAGTTCGAGGTCACGGTTGCCAACACCGGCAACCAGACGCTCAAGAACGTCAAGGTCGTCGACAAGCTCGAGGGCGCCGTTCTGGCCCAGGGCGAAAGCGACCTGATCGAGAGCCTGGCACCCGGCGCATCCGCGACGCTGCACTACAGCTACACCATCACGGCTGACGACTTGGGCAAGGAGTTCAAGAACGTGGCAACCGCAACGGCTGAGGACGGCACCACAGACGACGGCGAGACGCCGGTCATTCCGGTGGCACCCAGGTCGCCTGAGCCCAACCCGGACCAGCCTGTGGCCCCCAAGCCCGAGCAGCCCAAGCCCGCCATCCCCAAGACCGCTGACGAGACTCCCAGCGGCATGATGGCGATGCTGGCAAACCTCGGCCTGGCTTCCCTGGCAGCAGGCCTGGCGTGCCTGATCGTCACCCCGCGCAGGCGCGACAACTAGCACGTAAGTAAGGCAAGGGGCACCCTGGCGCAAAGCCGGGGTGCCCGCTTGTACGTCGAGGCCGAAAGGGGGCATCGATCATGAGGGATGTGTACTGGCAGTTTCTAAAGGGGCTTTCGCGCGACGAGGCGATTGAGGTGCGCGACGCGCTTGACTCGATGCTCTCTGGCTCGGATCCCTTTGAGGGCGATGGCTCGCGCAGCCCCACGTGCCCGCACTGCGGCTGCACATTCGTCGTGCGCAAGGGCCGCGACCGCGCGGGTGCCCAGCGTTGGCTCTGCACCCAGTGTCACCGCACCTTCGGTCTCAAGGCCTGTTGCAAGGCGGGAAGCGCCGCCGCCGAGCCATGGGGTGCCCCGTGACTGTCCGACCATCCCTGCCTTTCAGCATGAAAAAAACGCCCCCGAGTCCGTAGCTGGGCTCGGGGGCGTTTCTGTGTGCGTACTTATGGAGCTCGGCCTTAGTCGGCTGCGAGTATCTGGTTGTAGGCGTCGGTGTAGAGCTTCTCCACGTCGGCGTCGAGGCTGTTGAAGACCTCGCAGCGGTCGATGAGCTCCTGGTCGGGGAACACGCCGGGATCCTCGGCGATCTCGGGCTCGATCTCCTTGAGCGCCTCGGTGTTGGGCGTGGCGTACCAGATGTACTCGAAGTTCTTGAGGGCGATGTCGGGGCGGCACATGAAGTCGATCCACTTCTCGGCGTTGGCCTTGTTCTCGGCGTTGGCCGGGATGACCCAGGAGTCGACCCATACGTTGGAGCCCTCGTCGGGCACCACGTAGGCCAGGTCGGGGTTCTCCTCCTTGCAGTAGAGGTACTCGCCGGAGTAGATGCAGCCCAGGATGGCCTCGCCGCCAATCATCTTGTCGCGCACCTGGTCGATGACGTAGGCCTGCACGAGGGGCTTCTGCTCGATGAGCAGGTCGCGAGCCTCGGCGATCTGGTCGGCATCGGTGGTGTTGAGCGAGTAGCCGAGCTTCTTGAGGCCCACGGCGAGAAGGTCGCGCACCGACTTCTGCATGAGGATCTCGCCCTTGTACTGCTCGTCCCACAGCACGTCCCAGCTGGTGGGAGGCTCGACCACGCGCTTCGTGTCGTACAGGATGCCCATGGTGCCCCAGGTGTAGGGCACACTGAACTTGTTCTCGGGGTCGAACTGCTTGGACGTCTCGATCTGAGCGGCGGCGATGTTCTTGTAGTTGGGGATGTTGTCGAAGTCAATCTCGGCGAGAAGGCCGTTCTTGCGCATCTTGTCGACCATGTAGTCGCTGGGGCACACCACGTCGTAGACGGTCTGGCCCTGCTCGATGATGGGGTACATGATCTCGTTGGTCTCAAAGGTGTCGTAGACGACCTCGATGCCGGTCTCCTCCTCAAACAGGGAGACGACGTCCTCGTCGATGTACTCGCCCCAGTTGTAGACGTAGAGCTTGCCGGAATCGGCCTTGGTGGAGTCGCCGTCGGTGGAGCTGTTGTCGGCACCGCAGCCGGAAAGGCCGGCGATAGCAGCGGTACCGGCGAGTGCGGCGCCTGCCGCCATGAACTGTCTGCGAGAAATAGCCATGGTTTGTTCTCCTTACGCGATTTCGTTGGTGGGGTCGGCCTTGAGCGCCTTGCGCTCCTTGCGCTTGATAGCCTGCTTTTCAATCCAGCCGGGGGCGAAGTTCTGCACAAGCAGCACCACGAGTACCACGACGAAGATGAGGGTGGACAGGGCGTACATGCTCGGCACGATGCCGCGACGCACCTGCGTGTAGATGAGGGTGGAGAGCGTGTCGACGCCGCGGCCGCGCACGAAGTAGCTGATGACGAAGTCGTCGAGGCTCATCGTGAACGACAGCAGGAAGCCCGCCACAATGCCCGGCATGAGCTCGGGCAGAACGACCTTTACGAACGCTTTGAAGGGGCTTGCGCCCAGGTCCTGCGCCGCCTCGTAAGTTCCCGCCGAGGCCGTCTTGATACGCGGCATGATGGACAGGATGACGTAGGGGATGCAGAAGGCGATGTGTGCCACCAAAATCGAGCCGTAGCCCAGCGAGATGCCGAAGGCGCCGAAGCAGATCATGAGCGAAAGGCCGGTGACGATGTCGGCGTTGAGCATCGGGATGTTGTTGAGCGTGAGCCAGAACGTCCTGGTAGAGCGGCGCATTGCCTGTATGCCGATGCAGGCCAGGAGGCCGATGATCGTGGCGACCACCGAGGCGATGAGCGCGATGGTGAGCGAGTTGTAGAGCGCGCCCATGATCTTGGGCGAGTCGAACATCTGCGCGTACCAGTCGAGCGTGAAGCCGCCCCATACCGCGCGGCTCTTGGAGGAGTTGAAGCTCAGCACCATGAGCGTGACGATGGGGGCGTACAGGAAGAGCAGGATGAGGCCCAGGTAGAGCTTGGAGCCGAACTTCTTCATGCTAGGCCACCTTCCTGCTCGCCATGTCCGACTTGTCGAAGGCGTTCATGACGGCCATGCTCGCCAGCACGAAAACCATGAGCACGATGGACAGGCCCGCGCCGGTGTTCCAGTCGTAGCTGACCGTGAACTGCTGCTCGATGAGGTTGCCGATGAGGGCCACCTTGCCGCCGCCCAGGATGTCGCTGACCACGAAGGTGGTGAGCGAGGGCACGAACACCATGGTGATGCCGCTCACGATGCCCGCGACGCTCTGGGGGATGAGCACGTGGCGCAGCGTTGCCCAGAAGTTCGCGCCCAGGTCGTGCGAGGCGTCGATGATGTCGTCGTCAATCTTGGCGAGGGCGTTGTACAGGGGCAGCACCATGAAGGGCAGGTAGTTGTACACCATGCCGAGCACGACGGCTGCGGGTGTGTTGATGATGCCGATGCCGGGAAGCCCCAGCACGCCGAGCAGGCCGTTGATGACGCCTTCCTTCTCAAGCAGCGACTGCCAGGCGATGGTGCGCAGAAGCGAGTTCATCCACATGGGGAGCACGAAGATGAACACGATGGCGCCGGCTGAGCCGTGCTTCATGCCGCGCAGGATGAGCGCCAGCGGGTAGGCCAGCAGGAGGCACACCACGGTGGCCACCACCGACAGCTCGAGTGCAAGCACGAGCGCCTTGAAGTAGATGGGGTTGGTGATGGCCATCACGTTGTCGAACGTGAAGTTGCCGGCCTTGTCGGTGAAGCCGCGGCTGAACATGAGCGCGAGCGGTACCACGGTGAAGATGACGATCCATGCCATGAAGGGACCTGCCAGAAGCTCGCGCACGAGGCGCGACTTCGAGATGCGCGGACGCACGGGGCAGGCGAGCGCCGCCGTAGACCCTTCGCCGGCTGGAGGCTCCTTTTTGTCGAGGCTACTCATTGATGAGGGCCTCCTCGTCCTCGGTCTGAGGCTTGTGCATGACCTGGATGTTCTCGGGACGCACGTAGATGCCGACCTCGGTGCCCACGGGCGTCATGTTGGTGGACTGCACGAGCCAGGTGAAGCCGCCGGCTTCCACCTCCATCTCCCAGTGCACGCCCTTGAAGATGATGTGGCTCACGACGCCCCTGATGATGCCGCGTTCGGGCTCGACGTACTCCACGTCCTCGGGGCGGATGACGACGTCGACCGGGCGATTGGTGCCGAAGCCGGTGTCGATGCACTCCCAGCGTGCGCCGCACAGGGCAACTTGCTTGTCCTGCAGCATGACGGCGTCGATGATGTTGGAGTCGCCCACGAAGCCGGCCACGAACGCGTTGGTGGGCTCGTTGTAGATGTCCTGCGGGGTGCCCATCTGCTGGATGCGGCCCTGGTTCATGACCACGACCGTGTCGGACATGGTGAGGGCCTCCTCCTGGTCGTGCGTGACGAAGATGAAGGAGATGCCCAGCTCGTTCTTGAGGCGGATGAGCTCGTACTGCATGTCTTGGCGCAGCTTGAGGTCGAGTGCGGAGAGCGGCTCGTCAAGCAGGAGGGCGCGGGGCTCGTTGACGATGGCGCGCGCGATGGCGACGCGCTGCTGCTGGCCGCCCGACAGGGAGTTGGGCATGCGAGAGCCAAACCCGTCGAGGTCGACGAGCTTGAGCGCGTAGTCCACTTTGTCGGCGATGTATTTCTTACTCTTCTTCGAGATCTTGAGGCCAAAGGCGATGTTCTCGGCCACGGTCATGTGGCTGAAGAGCGAGTATTTCTGGAAGACGGTGTTGAGCGGGCGCTTGTGGGCGGGCAGCGACGTGATGTCCTTGCCTTCGAAGAGGATCTTGCCCGCGTCTGGCTGCTCAAAACCTGCGATGCAACGCAAAAGCGTCGTCTTGCCGCAGCCTGATGGGCCCAGCAAGGTGACGAACTCGTTTTGCTTGATGGATAGGTTGTAGTCGTTGAGAATGGTGTTGCCGTCGAACTCCTTGCAGATGCCTACAAGGTCTACCAGTGGAACTTCCAACTCTCACTCCTCTCGGCCGAGCTTATCGGGAACAATGCACGAAGGCCTATTGTAGGGGTATCGGGGCCTAAACCCAACAGGGAGACCGTCAAATTTTCGTCACCTCAAAGAAAGAAAAGACGCCCCCGAAGGAGCGTCTTTCAAGAGGGGCATATGGGCCGCGTGAGGGCGGTTTTTACTTGGTGGAAGAGGAGCTGTCAGCGGTCTTGTCGGCGTCCTTGGCGGAGGTCGCCTTCTCGGCGTCCTCGTCGGAGGCTGCCTTCTCCTCGGTCGCGCTGGTCGTGTCGCTGCTCGCCTTCTCGTCGGAGGCGGCGTCCTTCTCGGCGGCGTCGGTCTTGTCGGCCGAGTCGTCCACGATGGTCGCGTTGGCGGCGAGCTCGGCCAGCGTGTCGTTCATGAGGATGGTCTGCTTGAGGTAGGGCGTGCCGTAGGTCTGCGTGAGGGAGTCCAGGTCGCTGCCGTAGTGCTCCTTGAGCTCGTTGTCGTCGGCGACCCTGCCTTCCTTCTCGACGATGGCCTGGAACGCCAGATACATCTTGGCCTGGCTCTCGATGGTGTCCTGGTTGTTCTCCACGAGCTCGTCGGTGGTGGTGTAGCCGTACATCATCTTGATGAGGTCCTCAAGCGTGAAGTTGTACTGGCTTGCCATGTAGGTGTACTGATACACCAGGTAGTCGCTGGTGTAATCGAGCAGGGTCTGGGGCACCTCGGTGAAGGTCGAGTGCTCCACCACGTAGTTCTGGATGTAGGTCTGCTTGGCGTCTTCCTGATAGGACTCGGTGAGGGCCTCGCGCATGTCCTCGACGGTCTTCCAGCCGCGAGACTCGGCGTAGTTCTGCTGCACCCAGTCGTCGGTGAGCTCGTCGATGCCGGCGCTGGAGACGATGGAGTCCATGCGCTTCTGCACCTGGTCGGAGACGTCGATCGTCGAGGCGGGAATCTCGATGGAGCTGTAATCGCACAGCGTGACGTAGTCGCCGGCCGTGATGTCCTTCCAATGGCCGTTGTCATCGAGGTCGCGGCTAAAGTCGAACGTCGGCGTGGGGACGCTGGGGGCCTGGTCCGAACCCGTGCTGCTGTTCGACGAGCTCACGGCCTGCCCCGACGAGGTGGCGACCGTGGCGGTGGTCTCCTCGTCGGCACCCTGTGTGCTGGCGTTCTGCGAGCCACAGCCGGTAAGGGCACCGACGGCGACGACGCTGAGGGTAAGGGCGGCGGCAAGGCCCGCCTTGGCAAGGAAGCGCTTCATGGTCTCTCCTGTGCTTTTCGATGTACGCGCCTGGTGGGCGCGTTGGGTGAGTGAGCCTACTTTAGCCCGAAGAGGCCCCCGCCACCCCGCACGGGGCGGCGCTGGGGCAATTATGGCGAAAACGCAATGATTGGCAGATGTCTAGCGACGCTTGCCCTTGCCAGCTGCACCGCCGTCGTTACCTGCCTGTTTGGGGCGCGTGGGTCTGATGAGGCAGTGCTTGTCGTAGCCGATGAGGTCCTGGCGGCCGGCCTTTACGAGCGCTTTGTGCACCAGGTCGTAGTTCTTGGGGTCGCGGTACTGGATGAGCGCGCGTTGCATGGCCTTTTCCTGGGGGTCGCGCGGCACATAAATGGGCTGCATGGTGCGCGGGTCGAGGCCCGTGTAGTACATGACGGTGGACAGGGTGGAGGGCGTGGGGTAGAAGTCGCTCACCTGCTCGGGCATGTAGCCCATGTCGCGCACGGCCTCGGCCAGGGCGATGGCGTCGTCCATGGTGGAGCCGGGGTGCGACGAGATGAGGTAGGGCACCACGTATTGCTCCAAGCCCAGCTGCTTGTTGATGCGCTTGAACTCATCGCAAAACGCCTGGTACACGTCTTGACCAGGTTTTCCCATAAGGGCAAGCACGTTGTCGGAGACATGCTCGGGTGCTACGCGCAGCTGGCCCGACACATGGTGTGCGGAAAGCTCGCGGATGAAGTCCTCCCCGTGCGGGTCGGCCATGATGTAGTCGAAGCGTATGCCCGAGCGCACGAAGACCTTCTTCACGCCCGGCAGCTCGCGCAGCTCGCGCAGCAGCTTGATGTAGGCGGTGTGGTCGGGCTTGAGGTTGCGGCAAGGCTTGGGGAAAAGGCACTGCTTGGTGGGGCACACGCCGCGCTTGAGCTGCTGGGTGCATGCCGGTGCCTGGAAGTTTGCCGTGGGGCCGCCCACGTCGTGGATGTAGCCCTTGAAGTCGGGCAGGGCCGTGAGTGCCTTGGCCTCGCGCACGAGCGACTCGTGGCTGCGCGCCTGCAGACGTCGCCCTTGGTGGAAGGCCAGGGCGCAGAAACTGCAGCCGCCGAAGCAGCCGCGGTTTGAGGTGAGCGAGAACTTGATCTCCTTGATGGCGGGGACGCCGCCTGCGGCCTCGTAGTCGGGGTGGTAGGTGCCGGCGTAGGGCAGCTCGTACACAAAGTCGAGCTCATCGGCGCTGAGGGGCTCGGCCGGGGGGTTCTGCACCACGAAGAGGTGTTCCTCGTACTGCTCCACGAGCGTCTTGGCGTAGTGGGAGTCCATGTTGCAGTACTGGGTGTAGAAGCTCTTGGCGTAGGCGGTCTTGTCGTCGAGCATCTCCTGGTAGGAGGGCAGCATCACGGGGTCCACGGTGGCCTCGAGGTCGCGGGCGCGATACACGGTGCCTGCGACGTAGGTGATGTCCTGCACGGCGATGCCGGCGGCCAGAGAATCGGCCACTTCGTGTACGGCATGCTCGCCCATGCCGTAAATGAGCAGGTCAGCGTTGGAATCGAGCAGGATGGAGCGCTTGAGCGAGTCGCTCCAGTAGTCGTAGTGGGCAAGGCGGCGCAGGCTTGCCTCGATGCCGCCGATGATGATGGGCACATGCTTGAAGCGCTTGCGGATGAGGTTGCCGTAGACGCTCACGGCGCGGTTGGGGCGCAGGCCCGCCTCGCCGCCGGGCGAGTAGGCGTCGGTGGAGCGGCGCTTCTTGTTGGAGGTGTAGTGGTTGACCATCGAGTCCATGTTGCCCGAGGAAACGAGGAAGCCAAGGCGCGGCTCGCCGAGGACTGCGATGCTCTCGGGGTCGCGCCAATCGGGCTGGGCGATGATGCCCACCGTGTAGCCAAAGGCCACGAGCACCCTCGAGATGATGGCGGTGCCAAAGGAGGAGTGGTCCACGTAGGCGTCGCCCGACACATACACGAAGTCGAGCTGCTCGATGCCGCGGTCCTTGAGGTCCTGCGGGGTCGTGGGCAGGAACTTGCTGCGGTCGGGCAGCGCCGAGGGGGCGGGCTGCTTGGGCTGTTTTGCGGGCTTGGGGGCGCCGCCGGCAGGCTTGGGGCCGCGCTTGGCCTGGCCCGGGTTGCGTCCGAGCTGCTCAGAGGGCCTAGGGGCACCGCCAGATTTGGGGGCCGCCTGGCCGGAATCCTGACGGCGCTTGCCCAAGGGTGCCTCGTCGTTGCGGGAACCAGAGCCGTGCCTGTCTGAAGACTGGGACGCGTTGCCCTGAGGGCGGCTTTGGCGCTTGCCCAGGGGTGCCTCGTCGTTGCGCGGCCTGGGTTTGTTGCTGTGCTCGTGGGCCTGTGGGCGTGCGTCGTCGTCGTTGGGACGGCGCTTGCGGCGCTGGTCGCCCTGGGGTTGGGCGTCGCTGCGGCGGCCGGGGCCGCCTTGCGGGTTGTTCTTGTTTCGACCCTGGGGCCTGCTGTTCTGGGGCCTGTTGGACACGGCTTGCCCTCCCGATTCGCCCCGCAGGGCCGTTTGTTTGACTTTGTCAGTGTATACCAGCGGCAACGTCGGGCTCTGCGGGAGGTGCTTGCGCTACAATCGCGCAGTCAAAAAAGCAAGCGCGGGGCGGCGGCACGCTGCGCTCCCGCACCCTACGAAAGGCAACATATATATGACGGCCACTGAAACAACTGCCTCGCCTGCCGTGCAGCAGGCTGCGGCGAAGGCCGGTCGCGAGAGGTTCGCGTCGCGCCTGGGCTTCATTCTCATCTCCGCGGGCTGTGCCATCGGTCTGGGCAACGTCTGGCGCTTCCCCTACATCACGGGCCAGTACGGCGGCGCTGCGTTTGTCTTGCTCTACCTGCTATTTCTTGTGATTCTGGGTCTGCCTGTCATGGTGATGGAGTTCGCGGTGGGCCGTGCCAGCCAGAAGTCCTCCGCTCTGGCCTTCGACACGCTGCAGCCATCGCGGCGCTGGCACTGGTTCAGCTGGTGGGGCTTCATCGGTTGCCTGATCCTCATGATGTTCTACACCACGGTGGGCGGCTGGATGCTGTCGTACGTGGTGAAGATGGGCACCGGCGCGCTCAACGGGCTTGACGCGGCGGGCTCAGCCGAGGTCTTCGGCGCCATGCTCGCCAACCCCGGCGAGCTCATCGGCTGGATGCTCGCGGTGTGCGTCATCGGCTTCCTTGTGTGCAGCATGGGCCTGCAGAAGGGCGTCGAGCGCATCACCAAGGTCATGATGACCTGCCTTTTGCTCGTCATGGTCGTGCTCGTGGTGCGCTCGCTCACGCTTCCGGGCGCACAGGCGGGCATCGAGTTCTACCTGATTCCCGATTTCGGCAAGCTGTTTGCCGGCGAGACGGCCGCCGAGCAGTGGGCCACGTTCGGCAACGCGGTGTACGCTGCCATGGGCCAGGCGTTCTTCACGCTTTCGTTGGGCATCTCGGCCATGGAGGTCTTCGGCAGCTACATCGGCAAGGATCGCTCGCTCACCGGCGAGGCTGTGCACATCTGCGGCCTCGACACCGGCGTGGCGCTGCTGGCCGGCCTCATCATCTTCCCGGCGTGCTTTGCCTTTGGCGTGAACCCCGGAGAGGGCCCCTCGCTCGTCTTCGTGACGCTGCCCATCGTCTTCAACCAGATGCCGTTGGGCCAGCTTTGGGGCGCGCTCTTCTTCCTGTTCATGAGCTTCGCGGCGCTGTCCACCATCATCGCCGTCTTCGAGAACCTCATCAGCTTCGTCATGGACAAGTGGGGCCTCGACCGCAAGACCGCCGTGGTCCGCATGGCTGTGACCGTCGTGGTGCTTTCGCTTCCCTGCGCGCTGGGCTACAACGTGCTGTCGGGCGTGAGCATTCCCGCCATCGGCGACATCCAGTCCATCGAGGACTTCATCGTTTCCAACAACATGCTGCCGCTGGGCAGCCTGCTCTACCTCGTGTTCTGCATCTCGCGCAAGGGTTGGGGTTGGGAGAAGTTCCTCGCCGAGGCTGACGCCGGCCAGGGCCTGAAGTTCCCTGCCTGGTCGCTGCCCTGGCTCAAGTGGGGCATCCCCGCGCTCATCATCGTCATCTTCGTGATGGGGTACGCCCCGAAGGTGGCGCTGTGGCTGGGGCTCGCCTAGGCGCGGGGGCGGAGGATTCTCTTCTTCGCGCGCTTATCCTCGTACCGAATACTGAGAAAAACCGGGGCAAGGGTGCGCTGCGCGCACTTTTGCCCCTTTCTCAGTATTCACTGCAGAGGCGCGCTGCGAAGAGAATCCTCCGCGCGCTCGGCTGGCCCCAGGCTGGGCATGAGCAAAGAAAGTATGTTGGCCTGGTACCTCGAGAGGTACCAGGCTTTTTTGTATCTGGCGTTTAGCGGGTGGGACGTTTCTGGGGTTAATCCAGCCTTGTTATTTGTCTCGGTAGTGAGAACCGCACTGGATGATTTCGATTCGGTTGTCCCGGATGCGATAGACGATTCGGTTGGCGTCGTCTATCCGTCGGCTCCACCATCCCGAGAGGTTGCCGCTTAGCGGTTCTGGCTTGCCGATTCCTTCTGCCATGCCGTTGCGATCGATGTCACGTAGAAGGGCGTTTATCCGTTTGAGGGTCTTTTTATCCTGGCCTTGCCAATAGAGATAGTCTTCCCAGGCATCGTCATCCCAGGCCTTAATCATTGTCGTCCAGAAGGTCGTGGACGGTTCCGCCGTGATCGTCCATTCGTTTTGCGGCATTGGTTAGGCGGTTGAGGTTTGCTGCGCTGTAGAACGGGTCTGCGGGCCTGGTGGTGATTTCAAACGGAAGAGTCTGGTCACGGATTACGGCGCGCGCGAATAGATTGATGGCAGTGGTGACGTTCATGCCGACTTCGGCGCAGAAGTCTTCAAGTCCCCGTTTGACGTCTGCATCCATCTTAACGCTCAATGTTGCGGTTGCCATTGTGTTCCTCCAATGAGCCAACATATAGTCAATAGATTACACTTGCTATATAATACCCGCCTTTTGGCGATAGTTCCACAGATAACGTTCCGTTCATGCCCTCCAGACGCGCTTCTTCTTGGGATGGGCAAAGACGAACGGGGGAGGGGCGCTGCGAAGCTAGTTTTCTTTGGCCATCCTTGCCTCTACGAGCTCGATGACCTCCTGCTTTGAGTGGACGTCAAGTTTGCGGTAGAGACCCTTGGTGTGGGTGCGTCGGCCTGGCACCTCGAGAGGGGCCAGGCCTTTTGTAAGCAAATTCTCATGTGCGTGATAATTTTTGTTTTGAGATGGATTTTTATCACGTCCGTTATAAAATGGTTTTAGATAACTCATTTTATAACGGACGTGATAACTATGTCTGGTTTTCAACAGCCACAACGCGTTAAGGACGCCGCTGACCTTGGTTCGGTGATACGTCTGCAGCGCAAACGATTGGGCCTGACGCAGCAAGAGCTTGCCGATGCCTGCGGGTGCTCGATCATGTATCTCTCCAACCTCGAGCGCGGCAAGGAAACGGCCGAACTGGGAATTGCGTTGCGTATCGTCAACATACTTGGTCTTGATTTGCTCGTGAGCGAAAGGGGCCGCTGGCAATGAATATCGAGGTCAGGGCAGAGGTTTCAGGCGCTTTTCGAAGCGTGGGGGAAATCAGAACGCTCCCGGGAACAGGAGAGCAGTTCTCCTATTCACGTGATTGGCTTGAAGCTATGGGTGGTGTTGGAATCTCGCTGTCACTGCCATCAAGCGACAAGGTATACATGGCCTCAGAAATGCGTCCCTATTTTGAGGGCCTGCTGCCTGAGGAGGATGCGCGCAAAAGCATTGCCCGTAGTCTAGGCGTCTCCTCGAATTCCTATCTTAAGCTGCTTGCCGCTTTGGCGGGGGAGTGCATAGGTGCGGTTTCTCTTGGTGAGGAAAGTGAGGACGACCCAACCGAGTCGATGTACCTGCCTATCAGTGACGAGGAGCTCGCCTCACTTGAGCAGGGAGGATATGCGCAAGCGGGCAAATTTGCCCGTCGTTCACGGCTGTCGTTGGCGGGTGCGCAAGCGAAGACCGGTTTGTATCTTGATGAGACTTCCGGTGGATGGTATATGCCACGTGGGCTTGCTCCATCAACTCATGTTGTGAAGCCCACGAATCCTGTCTTCGACGAGCTTGTTCAAAACGAGCTGTGGTGCATGAGCCTCGCGAAGGCATCGGGTATTCCCGTTGCTGAGGCCAGCTGTATGGTGGGGCACCCTGGGTTACTCGCGGTCAAGCGCTATGACCGCGTTGTGGATGAGGGTAGTCATCGGATACAGGGCCTGCCTGTTCCTCGTCGGCTCCATCAAGAAGACTTCTGCCAGGCGCTTGGACTTTTGGGGCGCGAGAAGTACGAAGAGCGAGGCGAGCAGCATCTTGCGACAATGTTTAAGGTGCTTGAGCAATGGTCGTCGAACCCTCTTGAAGATCGCAATCTGCTCATTGATCTCGTTGCATTTGACGTTGTCATCGGCAATTGCGACGCGCATCTTAAGAATTACTCGCTGTTGCGTTCTTCTGATTGGAGACACCTGCGGCTTGCCCCGGCATATGACCTCGTATCAACTGCTGTTTATGAAGACTTGACCCAAACGCTTGGCATGCGGGTGGGTCAAGCGAAACGCTTGGATGACGTTTCGCGCCAATCATTCGAGGACTTGGCGAGGCAGGTTGGCATGGCCCCGAGAGGTGTCCTTCGTCGTGTTGACGATGTGTTGCAGCGCATTCGCGAGGGATTGAAAACCATGCCGACGGACAGGGAAATAGAAGCTAAGTGTGCCGCTCGATGCATGAATGGCCTGGTATCTCTTGTGAAGCATTAGTCGCGTGTGGGCTATTCTCTGTTGCGGTCTCTAGATTTTGGCCATCCTTGCCTCTACGAGCTCGATGATCTCCTGCTTTGAGTGGACGTCGAGTTTGCGGTAGAGGCCCTTGGTGTGGGTGCGCACGGTGTTCTCGGTGACGCCGCGTTCCTGAGCGATGCGGGCCACGGTGTAGCCCATGGAGACGAACTCGAGCACGAGGGTCTCCATCTCGGTGAGGGTCGCTTGCGCGGCAATCGCCTGGCAGGCGTCATGGCGCAGGTCGCGCTCGGTGGGGGCCTCGGTCGTCACGGGGACCTGTGTCGGGCTGGCGTTCTCGCTGCCATGCGTCCTCGCCGCAACGGTGATGATGGAAAGGGAGCACGCCACGATGACGAGTGCCACCACGAGGGTCGCCACGCGCAGGGCATCGGCGCTCAAGGTTGCCTCGATGCCCACTGCGCGCAAACCGGCGATGAGGGCGCGAACCGCCAGGTACACGCCGACATACCCGCCGGCTCCCCACAGCGCGGTGCGCATGGGGGACCTGCTTGCCAGGGCGCACTCGGCAAGCAGGGGCCAGAGCAGGACGAATACCCCGCGTCGGCTTGCGGTGATAAGGTTGAGCCCCGCAGTGAAAATGTCGCCCGTGGGCACGATGACAAAAAGGGCGCTCATGATGAGCGGCACCAGGCACAGGCCCCACAGCAGGGCCGAGAACGTCGAACGACCTTTGGGAAGCATCGCGCAGAGCACAAACGGCACGGCCAGGCCCGCCGAGAGGAGGTTGCCTGGGACGGGCGCGGTGCTGTACATGCCTAGCAGCACGCCCGAGGTGGCATACGCGAGCGCCGCGATGCCCGCGAGCAGCCACATGGGCTGCAGGGAAGGACCGCTCGCGCGCTCTCCCTCGCCCGCCGGGGCGGGCGCGATATCGGGCAGGGGGCTTATGCGCTCGGCGCCCCATGCCGCCGCTCCGCTTACAATGGGCATGAGCAGGATGAGCAGCTTCACGATTTCGCCGTGAAGCAAGTCCACCGGAAGCTCGACCACAAAGCTCAGGAGATAGCCCAGCAAGACCGTGGCCAGGGTTGAGACGGGCAATGGTTTGTGGGTAGCCAGACGTTCGCTCGACATCAGGCGCACCGTCGTGCGCATCCATGCGCATGCCAGGCACAAAAAGGCGCCGCACATCGCGACGGCAAGGAAGGCGGCGAGAGGGCTCTGGGTCGCCTTGCTGAAAAAGTGCGCAAGGTTGGGTCCCTTGATGAAGGGCCAGAAGAACGCCATGCCGATGACAATCAATGCACGCTGCTTCAAAGGCGTTGCCCCCATGGTGGTAGTTGAATGGCGCGTGTGCGCGGGCCTAAAAGTATTCTACTCATATTTGCGCTGGTACATGCCCTTTCACACAAAGTATGTGAAGACAGGCGAGCCGTTTGGGAGCACATTTATGCCGTTAAGCGAAACCCCGGAGTCTTGCGAGATGCGGTTCTTGCCCCACAGATGAGCGGGCGCCGCGCCTTGCATGCGCAAAGGGAGTTCACGCTTTACTCAAGACGCCAGTGGGGAACTGGCGTGCGTCCACTGAACATGGAGGTATAGGTATCATGGCTCAAATCACGATGAATCGTCGCAGCTTCCTGGCCGCTGCCGCTGCAACCGCACTCGTGCCTACCGCTGCTGCCTTTGCTGAGGAGGCCCCGGCCGGTGGCGACTACGACATCGTCGTCGTTGGCATGGGCGGCGCCGGCATGTGCGCCGCTCTGGCCGCCAGCGAGGCCGGCGTCGAGAAGATCGTCATCCTCGAGAAGAACGCCATGGAGGGCGGTAACACCATCTTTGCTTCCTCCGGCATGAACGCCTCTGAGACCACCTATCAGAAGGAGCAGGGCATCGAGGACTCCACCGACCTGTTCATTCAGGAGACCATCGCCGGTGGCCACAACTGGAACAATGTCGAACTTGTGACCCAGATGTGCGAGGGCTCCGCTGCTGCCATCGATTGGCTCGCCGAGCACGGCCTGGTTCTCGACAACATCACCACCACCGGCGGCATGAGCGTGCAGCGCTGCCACCGTCCCACCGACGGCTCCGCTGTGGGCGCCTCCTACGTTCCCGCCCTCGCCCAGGCCGTGAGCGACGCCGGCATCGAGGTCGTTTACAACTGCCGTGCCACCGAGCTCGTCGTCGACGAGTCCGGCGCTGTGACGGGCGTCGTGTGCGAGGACGGCACGCAGTACAACGCCAAGGCTGTCATTTTGACCTCCGGCGGCTTCGGCTCCAACAAGGACATGGTCAAGATGTACCGTCCCGACCTGGAGACCTTCGTTTCCACCAACGCCGCCTCCATCACGGGCGACGGCATGGTCATGGCCCAGCACGCTGGCGCCAACCTCATCCAGATGAGCCAGATTCAGATTCACCCCACCGTGTTCGCCGACGGCTCGCTCGTCGCCGAGGGCGTCCGCGGCGGTGGCGGCATCCTGGTCAACAACGCCGGCGACCGCTTCACCAACGAGATGGGCACTCGCGACGTCGTGTCCTCCGCCGAGATGGCCCAGCCTGACGGCAAGGTTTGGGTTGTGTACGACCAGACCGTGTACGACAACAACAAGGCCTGCGCCAAGTACGAGAACAAGGAAATGAGCGTCAAGGCCGATGACCTGGCTGGCCTGGCCGACACGCTCGGCATCCCGGCTGATGAGCTCCAGGCTACCATCGACACCTACAACCAGTCCGTCGACGGCGCCGAGGACCCCTTCGGCCGCACCACGGGCTTCGTCTCCAAGCTCGAGACCGCTCCCTTCTACGCCATCGCCGTCTACCCCGGCATCCACCACTGCATGGGCGGCATCTACGTTGACGGTGACTCCCAGGCCCTGACCATCGAGGGCAACAAGATCGCCGGCCTGTTCGCTGCCGGTGAGGTCACGGGCGGCATCCACGGCTCCAACCGTATCGGCGGCAACGCTGTGTGCGACATTACGGTGATGGGTATCAACGCCGGCCAGAAGGCAGCCGCTTCTATTGCGTAGCGTTTCCTAGTTTTTGATTCAAAACAGGCGGGCCCCGCGCGAAAGCGTAGGGTCCGCCTGTTTTTGTTTGGGGCCTGTATAAATCATTGCGTGCGTGTGAGATACTTAGCTGTTCGAAATTCAATTGATACACGCTGCTTGCCGTGCGGCGTGGTTTTTGCACTGCATAAGGAGAGAGGCGACCATGACCGACGAAAACGAGCGCGAAGCCATCAAGTGTGACTTCGAGGCGGCGCTTGCCGGGGGATGTGCTGGCCACGGCTCTGCCCAGGGTGAGGTTGACGCTGAGATGGCTGCGGCGCGACAGGCCGCACGCGAGGCTTCTGAGGCTGCGGCGCTTGCCGAGGCGGAGACTTCCGTTGAGGTCACGCCTGGTCCGGGCCTTGACTGGTCGGGCCGCAAGCTGCGCCTGGGCATCGACGTGGGCTCCACCACGGTGAAGCTTGCCGTGCTCGACGAGGACGCAAAGCTTGTCTATGCCAGCTACCAGCGCCATCATACCGACGTGCGCGCAACCGTGAAGGCGCTCTTCCGCGCCGCGAGCGAGGTCTTTGGCGACGCTCGTCTCGAGGTTGCCATCACCGGTTCGGGCGGCCTGCTCCTGTCACAGTGGCTGGGCCTTGAGTTCGTGCAGGAGGTCATTGCCTCCAAGACGGCAGTCCAGGCTTTCGAGCCCAAGACCGACGTCGTCATCGAGCTGGGCGGCGAGGACGCGAAGATCATCTACTTTGACAACGGCATCGAGCAGCGCATGAACGGCACGTGCGCTGGCGGCACGGGTGCCTTCATCGACCAGATGGCGAGCCTGCTGCACACCGACGCCTCCGGCCTCAACGAGATGGCCAAGCGTTCCACCATCATCTACCCCATCGCCAGCCGCTGCGGCGTTTTTGCCAAGACCGACGTGCAGCCCCTGCTCAACGAGGGTGCCAAGCCCGAGGATGTGGCTGCCTCCATCTTCCAGTCGGTCGTGACGCAGACCATTTCCGGTCTTGCATGCGGCCGTCCCATCCGCGGCCACGTCGCCTTCCTGGGCGGCCCTCTGCAGTACCTCTCCGAGCTGCGCAAGCGCTTCCGTGTGACGCTCGACCTCGACGACGAGCATATGATCTGCCCTGCTAACGCCCACCTGTTCGTGGCCTGTGGCGCCGCCCTGGCGGCGGTTTCGGGCAAGTTGTCGAGCCTGCCCTCCCTCATCGAGGAGCTCGACTCTCTGGGCGACATCCAGGGCAGCGAGGTGCAGCGCTTGGCGCCGCTCTTCGCCACGGTTGCCGACAAGGCCGAGTTTGACGCACGTCACGGCGCCCAGGTCGTCGCGCACGGCGACCTTGCCAGCTACCGCGGTCGCGTCTTCATCGGCATCGACGCTGGCTCCACCACCATGAAGGGCGCCGTCATCGGCGAGGACGGCGAGCTGCTGCGCACCTGGTACGGCCCCAACAAGGGCGACGTCCTCGGCACGGCCCGCATCCTTATGGACGACTTCTACGACGCGCTGCCGCAGGGCTGCACCGTGGGCCACGTCACCTGCACGGGCTACGGCGAGGGCCTGCTCATCGAGGCGCTCCACGCCGACTCCGGCGAGATCGAGACCGTCGCGCACCTGCGCGGCGCCAACGAGGTGCTTCCCGGCGTCGAGTTCATCCTCGACGTGGGCGGCCAGGACATGAAGTGCCTGCGCGTGAAGAACGGCGTCATTGAGCACATCATGCTCAACGAGGCCTGCTCTTCGGGCTGCGGCTCGTTCATCAGCGCTTTTGCTGACTCCATGGGCATGACGGTGCAGGACTTCGCCGCCGCCGCGCTCACGGCCGAGCACCCCGTGGATCTGGGCAGCCGCTGCACGGTCTTCATGAACTCGCGTGTGAAGCAGGCCCAGAAGGAAGGCGCCACGGTGGGCGACATCTCCGCCGGTCTGTCCTACTCGGTCATGAAGAACGCCCTGTTCAAGGTCATCAAGATCCGCGACCCCAAGGAGATCGGCGACAAGGTCATCGTGCAGGGCGGCACGTTCTTGAACGACGCCGTGCTGCGTGCGTTCGAGCTGCTCACGGGCAAGGAAGCCTTCCGCCCCGACATCTCGGGCTGCATGGGCTGCTACGGCGCTGCGCTGCTCGCGCGCGACCGTGCCGGTGCCGACGGCACCTCCACGCTGCTCTCCAAGGACGAGATCGACAACCTCCAGGTGGCGCACAAGTCCGCCCGCTGCGGCCTGTGCTCCAACCGCTGCCTGCTCACCATCTCCGACTTCGGCGGCGGCAGGCGCTTTGTCACGGGCAACCGCTGCGAGCGCGGCGCCGGGCACAAGAAGGCCGGCTCCGACGCCCCCAACCTCTTCAAACAGAAGAACGCCCTGCTCTTCGACCGCGAGTGCCTGCCGGCCGAGACCGCCCCGCGCGGCACTGTGGGCATCCCGCGCGCACTGGGCATGTACGAGGACTATCCCTTCTGGCACAAGATGTTCACCGAGCTGGGCTTCTCCGTGGTGCTCTCCGGCCCCTCTTCTAAGGCGACCTACGAGGCGGGCATCGAGTCCATGCCGAGCGAGTCGGTGTGCTACCCGGCCAAGCTTTCCCACGGCCACGTCATGGACCTCATCGACCGCGACGTCGACTTCATCTGGATGCCCAGCGTGCGCTGGGAGCGCCAGGAGGACGAGGGCGCGGGCAACTGCTACAACTGCCCCATCGTCATGAGCTACCCTACGGCGCTCAAGCTCAACATCGACGAGCTCGAGCAACGCCACGTCGAGTTCATGAACGACTTCGTGCCCTATCACGACCTCAACGAGCTCAAGCGCCGCATCTTTGAGCTGGTTGACGGCAAGCGCTGGGACGACGCCCAGGCGGGTATCGGCCGCTTCAAAGGCTCGCGCATCACGAAGGACGAGGTCTCCCGTGCCGTTGACGCCGCATGGGCCGAGTCCGACCGCTTCCACGACGCCATCCACAAGGCTGGCGAGGAGGCCCTCAAGTGGATCGAGGACAACCACGCGCATGGCATCGTGCTGGCTGGCCGTCCCTACCACAACGACCGCGAGATCAACCACGCCATCCCCGAGCTCGTGAACTCGTTCGGCTTTGCGGTGCTCACCGAGGACTCCGTGAGCCACCTCATGCAGCCCGACCGCCCCATCCGCGTCGTGGACCAGTGGATGTACCACTCGCGTCTCTACGCGGCGGCGAAGTTCGTTACCACGCGCAACGACCTGGACCTCATCCAGCTCAACTCCTTCGGCTGTGGCTTGGACGCTCTCACGACCGACCAGGTGCAGGAGATCCTCGAGGCTTCCGGCAAGATTTACACCGTGCTCAAGATCGACGAGGTTTCCAACCTGGGTGCGGCGCGCATCCGCATCCGCTCGCTCATGGCGGCCCTCAAGGACAAGCAGACCGAGGCACTTGAGACCGCCAAGGTCGAGGCTGCCAAGCGCGGCGAGGACCCCGAGAAGGTCACCGAGGTACCTGTTGAGCGTGCCCATGCCAGCACTGCCTGGCCCAAGGCCCAGTTCACCGAGGAGATGCGCGACAAGGGCTACACCATCCTGTGCCCGCAGATGGCGCCCATCCACTTTGACCTGCTTGTGCCCATCTTCCACGCCAACGGCTACAACCTGGAGCTTCTGCCCAGCGTTGACCACGGCGCGGTCGACGCCGGTCTCAAGTACGTCAACAACGACATCTGCTACCCCTCTATCCTGGTCACGGGCCAGATCATGGAGGCGGTGACGTCGGGCCGCTACGACCTGTCCAAGCTGGCCGTCATTATCACGCAGACCGGCGGCGGCTGCCGTGCCACCAACTACATCGCGCTCATCCGCAAGGCCCTGCGCGACTTCGGCCACCCGGAGATCCCGGTCATCTCGCTGGCCTTCGCCAAGCTCGACGAGCACAACCCCGGCTTCAAGGTGGGCCCGAAGGTGCTCCTGCCTGCCTTCTACGGCATGGTGCTGGCCGACGCCATCATGCAGATGCTCTATCGCGTGCGTCCCTACGAGGCCGTGCCCGGCAGCGCCGACGCCCTCTACGAGAAGTGGATGGAGCGCATGCGCCAGGCCGCGCCGAACATGGGTCGCTCCACGATGAAGAAGATTGCCCGCGAGATGATTGCGGAGTTCGACAACCTGCCGCTTGTCAACGACGGCTCCAAGCCGCGCGTGGGCGTGGTGGGCGAGATTCTCGTCAAGTTCCACCCCACGGCAAACAACGAGGTAGTCAAGGTCATCGAGCGCGAGGGCTGCGAGGCCGTGGTGCCGGGCCTGGTCGACTTCTTCCAGTTTGCCTTTGCCTCGCGCTTTTTGTGCAAGCCCGAGATCGGCGCGCCCACCAAGAAGGTCATCACCTCCAAGGCCGGCATCGCCCTCATCGACTGGATGCGCAAGCCCGTGGACGAAGAGTTTGCCCGCTCCAAGCGCTTTACGCCTTCCACCAGCATCTATGAGCTTGCTGAGAAGGCCGAGCAGGTGCTTTCGGTGTCCAACAACATGGGCGAGGGCTGGCTCCTCACGGCCGAGATGATCGAGCTCATCGAGAACGGCACGCCCAACATCGTGTGCTGCTCGCCGTTTGCGTGCCTGCCCAACCACGTGGTGGGCAAGGCCGTCATCAAGGAGCTGCGCCGCCAGCACCCCGACACCAACATCGTCGCGGTGGACTACGACCCCGGTGCGTCCGAGGTCAACCAGCTCAACCGCATCAAGCTCATGATTTCGGTTGCCAAGGAGAAGTTCAAGGAGACGGGCCGAGGCCCGGCGAAATAGAGCCGCCGTGCATGGGGCCGCTCCCTTCCAAGGGAGCGGCCCTTTTTCTTTACAGGTCTCTTACACATGGTTTACCAGGGTCAGACGAGGCACGTGCATTCTAGTGTCCAAGCTGCGGGACTATGCCGCGGCGCATGACACGACGTCCGGAAGGAAACCATGAACGAGACGCTCACGACCGTCTTCGGCCTGCTTGGCGGTCTGGCACTGTTTATTTACGGTATGAACTTGATGAGCGAGACGCTCCAGAAGGTGGCGGGCGACGGCATGCGCCGGGTGCTCTCGCTGCTTACCAAGAACCCTGTGATGGGCGTGCTCGCCGGCGCGGTGGCCACGGCGGTGCTCCAGAGCTCGAGCGCCACCACCGTTATGGCCATCGGTTTTGTGAGCGCGGGTCTCATGGGCCTGCCGCAGGCCATCTCCATCATCCTCGGCGCCAACATCGGCACCACCATGACCGCGCAGATCATCGCGTTCAAAATCACCGACTACATCCCGGTGTTCCTGTTCCTTGGCTTCCTCGTGAACTTCGTGGCCAAGAAGGAGCGCACCAAGCAGATCGGTCTGTCGGTGCTCGCGTTTGGCCTGCTCTTCCTGGGTATCGACACCATGGGCGGTGCGATGAAGCCCTTGGCGACGAGCCAGGTGTTCGTCGACCTCATCGGCCAGGTGGCCGACATCCCCGTGCTTGGTGTGGCGGTGGGCACGCTCATGACGCTCGTGGTTCAGAGCTCGAGCGCCACCATCGCCGTGCTGCAGAACTTCGCCTCGCAGGCGGGTCCCGGCGGCGTGAGCAGCATCATCGGCCTGCAGGGCGCCATCCCGATCCTTCTGGGCGACAACATCGGCACCACCATCACGGCCCTGCTCGCCTGCATTGGCCAGTCGCGCAATGCCAAGCGCGCCGCTGTATCGCACACGCTGTTCAACGTGTCGGGCGCGCTTTTGTTCATCTGGTTCATCCCGCAGTTTGCCCAGTTCGTGCAGTTCATCTCGCCGAGCGGCCCTGAGGTCGAGGTCATCTCGCGCCAGATTGCCAACGCGCACACGCTGTTCAACTGCACCATGACCCTCATCTGGTTGCCGCTCATCGGCCTCATGACCAAGATTGTGACGACCATCCTGCCCGACAAGACGGTCGACAAGCAAACCGCTGCAGCCATTGAGAACCTGTCCACCCCGCTGTACCTGGACGAGCGCCTCATCGCCACGCCTGCCGTTGCCATGCAGATGACGGTGCAGGAGACGCTGCGCGCCGGCGAGGCCATCCGTGGGGCGCTGGGCGCGGTGCATCGCTCCGTCGATACCGGCGTGCTGGACGTCGACGCCGCCGACGAGGCTGTGCGCAGGGCCGAGGCGGGATGCGCGCTGTGCGCCAAGACCACCGACTACCTGACCGACATGTTCGCCGCCGGCGTGCTGACGGAGGACCAGGCGAACGGCGCCGCCGGCGTGCTGCGCGTGCTCAACGACCAGGGGCGCATCGGCACGCAGTGCAAGGAGATTGCCCAGTGCCTGAGCAATAACTTCTCTAAGGCCGCAACGAAGGACCTCGAAGAGGTCACGGGCATCATCGAGAAGATGTGCGATGCGGCTTTTGAGATTGTCGCGCAAGGCGACCGTTCTCGTGCGCGCGAAGTGTTTGCGGCCAAGTCTGACGCGCTTGACCTGGACATCAAGATGCGCAAGGCGCACATGAAGCGCGTGGCAAAGGGCACCTGCGAGCCCGAGGCGAAGGGTCCCTTCGACGAGGTGCTCAACGGCCTGGATCGTATCGGCAACAGCTGCGTGAACATGGCCGAAGCCGTGGCCGTGGGCCAGGTCGACTTGGGTCGGTTCACGCTCCCCGGAGACGAACAGGCTTAAATTCGACCCGGCCGTCCCCGGATGCTCCCACGCCGCTGGTCCTCGCAGGGACACTGAAGCCGGACTCTTCCCGGACGCCCAGGGATGGATCTCCACACCGCTGGTCCTCGCCGCAAAGGGCGCGGCTGCGGATTCGCGGCTTAGGAGACCATCCCTGGGCTGCGAGCCCTGCTTCGGGAGTGTCGTTCTGGGCTTTGAAACATAGCTTTCTAGAATCGAGGGCCGCCCTTTTCCCGGTGTTGGGAGAAGGGCGGCCCTTGTTTGTTGCACGGGTTTTAAGCCCCCAACGACACCTCGGGGCAGAGTGCGCAGCCTTGAGGCGGTTCCCTAAGCTGCAAATCCGCAGCCACCAGATGGTTTTAAAGCCCCTAACGCTACCTCTGGAGTAGAGTGCGCAGCTCGGGGGCGGTCTCCTAAGCCGCGAATCCGCAGCCGCGCCCTTTGCGGCGAGGACCAGCGGCGTGGAGATCCGCCCTCGAGCGTCCTACTCAGGGGAGGTTGCCTCGCAGACGAGGTCGATGAGGCCTTGGCGGTCGTAGACGCCTAGTTTGCGGTAGGTGTTTGAGGTGTGGTGCTTCACGGTGCCGGGGGCGATGCCCAGCGCTTCGGAGATGTGGGCGATGCTGCGGCCGCGGGCAAGGAGGAGCATGACGTCGAGTTCGCGGGCGGTGAGGCCGGCGTCGTGGGCGAGGTGCTTGCAGCGCTCGTCGAAGTCGGGCACGTGAGAGCGGGTTTGTTCTTGTGCGGGCTGGTAGAGGGTGCGCAGGCCGCCTTCGGTGAAGACCGTGCTGCCGATGATGGTCACGGCGACGATGAAGCAGGCGATGAGGCTTACGCGTACGTCGGGGCTCCAGGAGGCGTTGCTCATGAGTGTGTACCCCAACCAGGAACCGAAGAGCGTGCCGGTGCGCGTCGCCACGATGGCGCCACCGAAGATGAGGGCCACGTGCGTGCGCGCGCGATAGGCCAAATCGCTTGCAGTGAACATGATGAACATGTCGAGGCAATAGACGCCGAAGATGACCCCGCCGTTGCCCACAAACGAAAGGTCGCCGGGAAACGCGAGGCACAGCGCCATTCCGCACGCGATGGCGGGAACAATGGGGCGGTAGAAAGAGAAGGGGTCGGCAACGGAGTCGCGCATGAACATCGCGAAAGCGAAGGCTGCCATGAAGATGCCTGCTACCGACATGCCCAGGAGCTGCAGCATGCGCGTGCTGCCGTCGAAGGAGCTTACGCGCTGCACGGCGCCAAAGACGATGGAGATGGCCATGAGGGAGAGGGCAAAGCCGACAAGGTGGCGCGCGTCGAGGCGTATAGCGGCCACGGGAACGTCACCGCGGCAGGGCTCATTGCGTGAGAGGTACAGCGACAACGCCGACAGGGGAGCGAAGAGGGCTATGAGTGCGCATCCCACAACGGTGGGAAGGGTGCAGGCGACGAAGTAGAGCGCGAAGGCGAGGAGGAACGAGTACACGAGGTGCCTGCCCACGTTGCCCGAGGCCAGCGTGCTCCAGCGCTCTCCCCACATGAGCAGGACGAGGGCGCTGAAGACTGAGGTGAGAATGTAGCCCGCCCACTCCAGCGCGAGGCCGGCGGCTGAGGGGAAAGCTATGTGCGTGCACAGGGCAAGCATCACGGTTCCCACAGTTCCCGCAGCTGCGGAGAGTGGCAGAAGGCCGCACCTGCTGCTGTATGGCGCCAGGCGCGGGGCGGCAAGCGTCGCTGCGACATAGCCTGCGAGCGTCGCAATCATAAGGAGCAGCATGCTGCCCGGTGCGGGCTGGATGGGGCCCATGACCACCGAGGTTGAGGCGAGCGTCATCCACCATGCCTGCCAAAAGCCAAGGCCCACAAGGAGCAGGCCGGCAAAGCCACGCCGGGCGGTCGAATCCTCCGGGCTGCCGCCGGCGAGAATCTCTGCGTCGGCGCCGGTTTTGTCTGGCGTTGTTTGGGCGCGTGCTGCCATTGCGCTCCTTCAGTCGTGCGTTTTTTGGATGCCCACACTATAGCAGCGACGGGATTTTGATGCGTCCCGACGTCGGGGGACTTGCTTTTTTAGGTGGGATGGCTGTTGTTCCCCAGGCGGGCGATGGGGTGCCAGCAGGTCTTGCCTCTGCGGGCTCTCGTGCGCGACAAATGCCGTACGAGATTACAAAACACCAGCTCATCCACGCAATGGGCCAAAAGGTTCACGGCGGTTTAGCCGGTGGCCCATAGGCATGGACCACTTTTCGTGCCTACACTCAAGCCGTTATCTGCCCACAGGGTGCGTTCTTGTTGGGCAGGTCCGCTATCCAAGTTGAAAGGGGAACCAACATGGAACTCAACCGTCGTCAGTTTGTCGAGGGTGCAGGAGCCGCCGCTGCCGGTGTCGCCGCCATGGGTGCGCTTGCCGGTGTCGCCGTCGCCGACGAGCAGGAGGCCATGACCGCCGACAAGCTCGAGGGCGCCAAGTGGAGCTTCGAGATCGCTCCCGACCCCATCCCTGAGGACCAGATTTCCAAGACCGTCACGCACGACATCGTCGTCGTGGGCGCTGGCATGGCCGGCGTGTGCACCGCCGTCTCCGCTGCGCAGGAGGGCGCCGACGTCATCCTTTTCTCCGCTTCGTCCAAGGCCATGAGCCGCGGTGGCTCGAACCACGCCATCGGCTCCAAGTATCAGGTGGAGAAGGGCATCGAGTACAACCCCGAGCTCGCCCGCAAGATCGTGAAGACCGAGCAGACCTCCGGCACCTACCTCATGGACAAGAAGAAGTGGGCCCGCTGGATCAACAACTCCGCCGAGTCCATCAACTGGACCATCGAGCTCATGGAGGGCAAGGGCCTGCACTGCTGCCTGGAGCCCGGCTACCCCGATCCCGACGGCGTCATCGACGTGCCGCCCGCGTCCCACAACTTCTACAGCGATGAGCAGCCCTTCGGCGCTCTGTGGGGTGCTCCCATCGAGGCCCAGACCTACGCTCAGATCTTCACCGAGGACCTCGGCGGCGAGATCGACTACAACACCCGCGCCCTCTACCTCATCCGTGACGACGACAACACCGGCCGCGTGAGCGCCGTTGTTGCCCAGGACGCCGACGGCAACTACATCAAGTACGAGGCCACCAAGGCCGTCGTGCTCGCCACGGGCGACTTCTCCAAGGACCGCGACCTCATGGCCCGCTACAGCCCCATGGCTTACAAGTGGTTCAAGGACGCCATCAGCTGGGACAAGATCGACTATGACACCGAGCTCGCCTACGACGGCCTCATGCCCGGCGACGGCCAGAAGATGGGCCTGTGGGTCGGCGCCGCTTGGCAGAAGACCTTCCCCGTCGCTCCCATGATCAACGGTGGCGCCACTGGCCCCGCCCACGGCGTCATCTCCAACTTCTGGGGCATCAACCTCGACATTCATGGCGAGCGCTACCAGAACGAAATCACCAACTTCGCTTACGGCGCCATCTCCAAGCTGCAGCTTCCCCAGCAGACCGCCTTCGCCGTGTGGGACACCAACTACGCCTACACGCAGGACACCTGGGAGGCCTTCGGCTGCTGCATCGACCTCGAGAACGGCATTCAGCCCTCGACCCCCGAGGAGATCATCGCCGGTTGGGACAAGAACGCCGAGGCCGGCGTCGTCGAGGGCATCGGTTCCTCCACGACCTACTACAAGGCCGACACCGTCGAGGAGCTCGTGGAGAAGATGGCTGCCGACGGCATCGACGCGGAAAACGCCCTTGAGTCCATCAAGCGCTACAACGAGTACGCCAAGAACGGCCTCGACGAGGAGTTCCATGTGAACCCCGAGTACCTGTTCCCCATCGAGACCGGCCCGTTCTACGCCACCAAGTCCGTGGGCGCCACCTTCCTCACCGTGTGCGGCGGCCTGCGCACCAACGAGAAGATGCAGGTGTGCGACGAGAACGACGAGCCCATCGAGGGCCTGTACAACACCGGCATCATGACCGGCGACTTCTACGCCAACACCTACAACTTCGTGATGCCCGGCCAGAACCTCGGCGCCGTGTGCGGCACGCTGTCTTACTTGCTCGGTAAGGACCTTGCACAGCTGTAAGTAGCTGAAAGGTTGTTCTGCTCGCTCGCCTGAGGGATTTCCCACGCTGCTGGTCCTCGCCGCAAAGAGCGCGGCTGCGGATTCGCAGCTTAGGGAAACCCTCAGGCTGGCGTTGTTCTGGCTGGTAGCGCCCGGGGTCCTCAACCCCCGCGAAGACAGTCGGTTATTGCTTTCAAAAACCTTGGGGAACCGACCCGGGGGCCAGCTGCAAGGCGCAGATGGCCCCCGGCGAGCCCGAGCGATGTGAAGTGCCGAGGGCCAACCAGCTGCAAGGCGCATGGAGGTGAGGTGTACTAGCGTACATGAGCCTCCATGCAACGCCGCAGATGGCCCCCGGCGAGCCCGAGTGATGTGATGTGCCGAGGGCCGACCGGCTGCAAGGCGCGCGAGGGTGAAGTGTACTGGCGTACATGAGCCCGAGCGCAACGCCGCAGCTGGCCCCGGCGAGCCCGAGTGATGTGATATGCCGGGGATCAATCGGCTGCAAGGCGGCAGGTGGTCCCCGGCGAGCTGATTAGATGAAAGGATTCAAGATGACCCTCTCTCGTCGTTCTTTCCTTGCTGGTGCTGGCGTTGCCGCTCTGGCTGCTGGGTCTGCTGCCACTGCGTTTGCTGGTGGCACGGGCACCGATGAGGATATGAAGTACGCTGCCCCCACCGAGGCTGGCGGCGTCAACGTTGCGGGCCCTGCCTATGAGAAGGCCGTGCCTTCCTTCATGACCGCTCCCGAGCCCATCGACCCTGCTAGCTGCGCTTCCACCAAGACTGCCGACGTCATCGTCATCGGCGCTGGCAACTCCGGCTGCGCTGCCGCCAGCTCCTGTGTCGACAACGGCCTCAACGTCATCGTCATCGAGAAGCTCGGCACCGTTCAGGGCCGTGGCGGCGGCATGGGCCTGTGCAACACCAAGTTCACCAAGGCCTATGGCGAGAAGATCGGCCAGGACCTCACGGTCAACGTCGAGGAGGCTCAGCACCGCTGGATCCGCACCTGCGCAAGCCGCGTGAAGGAGTCTCTCGTCTCCCTGTGGTTCAACAAGTCCGGCGAGGCTGGCGACTGGTTCATCGACAAGGCTGCCGAGTACGGCGTCGAGCCCGACTCGTTCCGCGCCTATGCCCCCAACGCCATCATCCCCGAGAGCTTCTCGTATCACCAGTTCCACAAGGTGGATGACTCGGTGACCTTCCCCGAGGAGACGGGCTACTTCCTGCCCACCGCCGTGCTGTACGTCGACTCCCAGGATGCCGACAAGCACAACGGCGTGTGCGCGACCTATGACTTCTACACCTGCGCCCAGCAGCTCGTGAAGGACGAGTCCGGCCGCATCACCGGCGTCATCGCCACCGATGCCGACGGCAACAACGTGTACTATGAGGGCACCAAGGCAGTCGTGCTTGCTACCGGCGGCATCGACATGGACGAGGAAATGGTGGACTACTACTGTGAGCCCATCGTCCACGGTTGCCTCGAGAACCAGAACGGCCCTGCCGGCTACTCCACTGGCGACGGCCACAAGATGGGTCTGTGGGTCGGCGCCGGCATGCAGGACGGTCCCTTCCCGCTCATGCTCCATCCCCAGGCTGGCTGCATGTTCCACGGCGCGTTCATGTTCCTCAACCTCGAGGGCGAGCGCTTCTGCAACGAGGGCACCTGGGTTCAGGGCAAGTCGATGAACGTCATGCGTCAGACCGACCACATCGCGTGGGCCATCATGGACGCCAACTACGGCGAGCAGAACGTCAAGACGCTCGAGAACGGCGTGGGCGGCGGCATGTTCTGGGACTCCATGGGTGGCGAGGTGGGCGACCCCTTCAAGCCCGAGGACGTCACTGCTATCGTTGACGCAGCCATCCAGGCTGACAACGGCAGCGCCTACAAGGCCGACACCCTCGAGGAGCTCGCCGAGCTCGTCGGCATCGACGCCGACGCCATGAAGGCCTCCGTTGAGCGCTACAACATGCTGGTTGAGGGCGGCGTCGACGAGGACTTCCACAAGCAGGCTGACTTCCTGTTCCCCGTCACCG
Source organism: uncultured Coriobacteriales bacterium (assembly GCA_934654475.1). Taxonomy (GTDB): domain Bacteria; phylum Actinomycetota; class Coriobacteriia; order Coriobacteriales; family UMGS124; genus UMGS124. The sequence goes on along the minus strand of CAKUFZ010000019.1, from coordinate 3,263 downwards.
AGCCTCCGTTCTATGCCTGCAAGGTCGGCGTGGCCCTGCTCGCCATCGTCGGTGGTCTTGACATCAACCGCCGCCTGCAGGTGCTCGACACCAACCGCAAGCCCATCGAGGGCCTCTATGCCACCGGCAACGCTTCGGGCGACCTGTACGCTGTCGACTATCCCATCAACATGGCCGGCAACTCCAACGGCCGTGCTCTGACCTGGGGTTATCTGCTCGGCCAGATCATCGCTGGTACCAGTGACCTCGTGGCCGAGGCCGTTCCCGCCGAGAAGGCCGAGGTTGTTGAGGAGGCTCCTGCTGAGGAGGCTCCCGCCGCAGCCGGCACCGGCGAGCTTGCCGATGGCACCTACACGGGCACCGGCAAGGGCATCGGCGGCGCGTTCGACGTTACGGTGACCGTCGAGGGCGGCAAGATCACGAACGTCGAGGTCGGCGAGAACGCTGAGACCCAGGGCATCGGCTCCAAGGCCATCGAGCAGCTCCCTGCCAAGATCGTCGAGGCCAACGGCGTTGACGGCGTCGAGGCTGTCTCCGGCGCCAGCGTGACCTCCAAGGCCATCTTCACGGCCGTTACCGAGGCGCTCGCCCAGGCAGGCGCACAGGCGTAGGTTCGTCCCGCTCACCGGCGGATTCGCCACGCTGCAGTCCTCGCAGGGCAAAGTGCGCCCTGCTGCGGATTTGCAGCTTAGGCTAACCGCCGGCTGACGCAATTTCAGCCGTGTGCGGTTTTTCAGCTTTAAAATCAGATTTACAAGAGTCGAGGGCTGCCCTTTTCCCTGTGTTGGGAGAAGGGCGGCCCTCGTTGTAGTGCGGGTTTTAAGCTCCATATGACACCTTGGAGCAGAGTTGGCAGCTCGGGGGCGGTCTCCTAAGCCGCGAATCCGCAGCCGCGTTTTTGGCGGCGAGGACCAGCGGCGTGGAGATCCGCCCCCGAGCGTCCGGGAAGAACTCAGCCCCGTGTCTACCGATAAAACGCAGGTACGCCGAAGCCGATGTTGTAGTCGCTGGCGGTGTAGTAGATGCTCTCTTTGATGCCGCCTGCGATGGCGCCCACGGTCTTGTACCAGCCGTCGCCCACTTCAACGATAATCTCGGCGTGGTCGGCGGAAACACCGATTTGGTTGGCGAAGGAGTTCTCCCACAGGAAGAAGGCGACCATGCCAACGCGGGGTGTCATGGTGTGCTGGCCCTTTTCAATCATGAGGTCAAGATACTTGTGCGGCCAGCTATCGACGAAGCCGTCGGCAAGGAAGCCGCTCATGCCGGCGGCCTTGAAGATATGGCGCACCGTGGCCATGCAGGGACCGTATCCGCAGTACGTGCCGCCGTCGGCCTTGACCTCGTCAAGGTAGCCGAACGCCTGCGACTCACTGCCGCCCAGCTCAGCCAGGGCAAACTGCACGATGCGTCGCACTTCCTCGTCGCGGGTGTACATGCGCCCCGTGTCCTCGTCAAAGAAATGCCACGAGTTGTTGACGTACTGCTGGCCGGTGTGCAGCCCGCCGTCGTAGTTGTCGTAGTAATACGTGTTGGTCTTGCCGGATTCCGAGACCTCGGTGAGGCCGCAGTTGAGACCCGTCTGCTCGTCGATGTTGCGCCAGGAGCCGTGGATGAACTGCTTGCCTGTGAGCTGGCTGCCGGTGATGGGGTCAAAGTATGAGACGACGTTGTCGCCCAGATACAGGAAACCATATCCGAGCTGGCCTTTTTCGTTGAACAGGTACGTCTTGCCTTCGATGGTTTGCAAGCCGGTGAGAGGTTTGCCGTCGTTGTCGTAGTAATAGCGATAGCCGCCAATGTTCTGCCAGCCGGTAAGTACGGCCGGCTCTTGGGTCGAGGAGCCCGAGCCGGGCTTGTCGGGTTCGGGAGCCCCAGGCTGCGAGCCGTCGCCCTTGTCGGCCGTCCCTCCCTGGGAGGCATCAGTCCCCGTACCAGGCTTGTCAGGTCCGGAAGTCGCAGGCTGCGAGCCATCGCCCTTGTCGGTCGTCCCTCCCTGGGAAGTATCAGTCCCCGTGTCTGGCTTATCGGTGTCACTCGTCGACCCATCAGTCGAGCCGCCGGTGTTTTCCTGCCCATCAGCCTTGCTGCCAGCGCCATCGGGGTTGCCGCTCTGGTCCGTGCCTGTAGCGCCGTCTTGATTGGCGCCATCGCTGCCCGAGACGCCGCTCTGGCTTTCGTCCGCACCGTTCGCGGCATCGCCCTGGGCGCCGTTGCCCTGGTCTGCGCTTGCGTTATCCGTAGCGTTGCCGTGAGTGGTGTTGCTGCTGCTCGAACCCGCGCCCGAAGCTTCGCCCTGCTCGGTGCCCTGACCTGCATTCACGCCACTCGTGGCGTCGTCTTGCTTTGCGTTTGAGCTTCCAGAAGCACCGTCTTGCCCAGCGCCGATCGGGGTGTCATCTAGTCCCGCGTTGCCCTGGCTCGCGCTCGTGCTGTTCGAAGCTCCGGTTTGTCCGGCATTGTTCTGACTTGCGTCCGTGTCGTTCGAGGTTTCGGTTTGCCCGGCATTGCTGGTGCCTGCATTTGCGCTGCCAGAAGCGCCGTTTTGCCCGATGTCATTGCCGTCCGCGCTATCTGCGGTGCCGTTATGCGTGCTGTCGGCGCTGCCCTGCTCGTTGTTTGAGCCGCCCGGAACATTGCCCTCGTCGTCAATCACTGCTTGCATCTCGCCAAAGCAGGGGAGGGGAGCGGCGTCGTAGTTGTTGTCCGCCTGGTATTCAAAACAGTCGATGACAGGGAACTCTGCATCAACCTGCTCATCTGCCAGCGCAAACGCGGGTGTCGCGCTCATCAATGCGCCCAGTGCGAGCGACGCCAAAACAACGTTGCGCCTATGCTGCCTCTTCCAGTGTGCTTGACGGGTCACGTGGCTCCTCCTCGCAGTCGACGTATGCGCAGAGCATCATACCCGCAACCCCCACCCCACCGCCACCCCGCGACGCCTGCTAACTCGCAACCCAAAGGGCCTTAAGCCCCTAACGGCACCCCCTGGAGCAGGGCACGCAGCTCAGGCACCGTCCCCCAACCCGCGAATCCGCACCCGCCAGATGGTTTTAAGCCCCTAAACGGTATCCCTTGGAGCAGAGTGCGCAGCCTTGAGGCGGTTCCCTAAGCTGCAAATCCGCAGCCGCGTTTTATGCGGCGAGGACTGCAGCGTGGGAATCCGCCTCAAGGCGTCCGGGAAGAACTCTACTTCGGTGCCTTCATTGCTCGCATCGCATTCAAAATCGCGATGATGGCCACGCCCACGTCGCCGAACACGG
>CAKUFZ010000018.1 GCA_934654475.1 uncultured Coriobacteriales bacterium | reverse complement strand
AGGTAGCACTCGTCGCCCAGGAACCACACGCCGTAGTTGAGGTCGCCCATGCTCACGCCGCTCAGCACGTCGCGCTCAAAGCTTTCCTGGCCCATACCCTCGCCGTACCAGGCACGATACTGCTTCCAGGCGTCGGGCAGGCTCACGATGCCGCAGAAGTCGGTGAGGACCTCGGCCGTGTGCTGGGCATGTGCGACCTCGGCGCGGCGAGCCTCGACGGCCGCCCAGTCCAGGCGCTGCAGGCTTGCGCGCAGTTCCTCGGGCACCAGAATCGTGAACTCGTCCTCGCCCCTGAAGACATACACATAAGGCGGCATGGTCTCTAGGAAGTTGCCCCGGGAGACCTCCTCGTCGCTCAACGTGAGGGTGCCACCGGCTTCGATTACCTTGCGTGCCGTTTCAAACTCAGCAGGGGAGGCGAAGACGAGCGTGAAGGCGGCGTCTTCGTCCTGCTCACCGCATGCCTGGGCGACGGCCTGGGCGAGTTCGGGCTTCTTGAGCTTGGAGTAACCCTTGAGGTCGTAGTCCTTGGCCATTTCCACAAGCTTGTCGCGCGTGTAGGCCTCAAGCTGCTCGGCAAGCGTGGTGACGACGGGGCCGTCCTGCGCCTGATTGGCGAGCGACGACACGCGCGCGTTGTCGAGGCCCTCGATGTACTCGTGCTTGATTGTCGTCTCAATCTTCTGGGTGCGCTCGTCTTCGCTTAGCCCAGCAAGCACACCCCTATGGGTCGCGACGGGTGCGTCCTGCTTCGTCTGGTCTTCCATATCTGCTCCTGTCTTAATCTTTATATTTATACTAAGTTAACTTCGCGGTCAACGATTGATTCTACACAGTATAAGGCGTAGGATGCGCCCCACGCACGCCAAAGGGGTGTGCGATTGTTGCGAAAGGATGCAGGGCAATGTCGTTCAAGGCTGCGATGAAGAGGGAAATGGCGGGCGCCCAGGTGCGCATCGATCAGAATGCCTCCATGCAGCTTCTTCTAGGCCTTCCTGGTCCGCGACTTACCTGCGCGCGCTAGAGCAGGGGCCGTCCATAAGGATGGGGCTCCCTCGGCGCGCATGACATAGGGGCCCCGGCGCCCCTTCCACGCAGTCTTTGGTCTTTCCTGTTTTCTCCCACAACGCTATAGCCCTTTTGTAACTCATTGCCCTGGTAGATGCATTTGGTATCAGGCGATGTGTTGGGGTTGACTCATACCTATTGCATGGATCGCGCGCAGCTAGTGCATGGCCTGATTTGGAGGAAATCATGACCCGCAAGATTGCAATTTTTGACACCACCCTGCGCGACGGCGAGCAGTCGCCCGGCGCCTCCATGAACACCGAGGAGAAACTGCTCGTCGCACAGGAGCTGCTGCGCCTGAAGGTCGACGTCATCGAGGCCGGTTTCCCCATTTCCAGCCCTGGCGACTTCATCTCCGTTCAGGAGATCGGCAAGCTTGCCGGCGACGACGCCGTGGTATGCGGCCTCACCCGCGCCGTTGAGAAGGACATCGACTCGGCGGCCGAGGCCCTCAAGTGCGCTCGTCGCCCCCGCATCCACACCGGCCTGGGCGTGAGCCCCTCGCACCTGCACGACAAGCTGCGCATCACCGAGGACCAGGCCGTCGAGCGTGCGGTGCATGCGGTGCGCTATGCCAAGAAGTACGTCGACGACGTCGAGTTCTACTGCGAGGATGCCGGTCGTGCTGAGCAGAAGTTCCTCGAGCGCATCGTCCAGGCCGTCGTGGAGGCAGGCGCCACGGTCATCAACATCCCCGACACCACCGGCTACTCGCTGCCCGAGCACTTCGGCGCGCGCATCCATGGTCTCATGGAGAACGTCCGTGGCATCGAGAACGTCACTGTGGCCTGCCACACCCACAACGACCTGGGCATGGCCACCGCTCTTGCCCTGGCCGCCGTGCGCAACGGTGCTTCGCAGATCGAGTGCACCATCAACGGCCTGGGCGAGCGCGCCGGCAACACCGCGCTCGAAGAGGTCGTCATGGCCATCAAGATGCACGGGCAGGAGCTCGACGCCCACACCGACGTCAACACCCGCGAGCTCACGCGTGCCAGCCGTCTCGTGAGCTCCATCACGGGTATCAACGTGCAGCCCAACAAGGCCATTGTCGGCGCCAATGCCTTTGCCCACTCTTCCGGCATCCACCAGGACGGCGTGCTCAAGGCCCGCACCACCTACGAGATCATCAATCCCGAGGAGGTCGGCGCCTCCGGCAGCCAGATCCTGCTGTCCGCCCGTTCGGGCCATGCCGCCCTGCGCCATCGTCTCGGCGAGCTGGGCTACACGTTCGAGCAGGAGGAGTTCGAGCGCGTCTATCAGTCGTTCCTGGAGGTGGCCGACCGCAAGAAGGAGGTCTACGACGAGGACCTGGAGTCCATCGTCTGCCAGTACCGCCGCGATGTGAGCGCCATCTACACGCTCGACGCCGTGCAGGTCTCCTGCGGCTCGGGCCTCATCCCCACCGCCACCGTCACCATCACCGACGAGCACGGCACGCAGACCACTGAATGCGCCTATGGCACCGGCCCCGTCGACGCTGCCTTCAAGGCCGTCGACAAGGTCATCGCCGTCACCAACGTCCTGAACGAGTTCTCGGTGACCGCCGTGACCAAGGGCATCGACGCCCTGGGCGAGGTGTGCGTCCACATCACGAACCCCTCGGGCGACACCTTCATCGGCCGCGGCTCGGATAACGACATCGTCGTGTCGTCCACCAAGGCCTATGTCAACGCCCTGAACAGGCTGCTTGCCTCCGAACGCGTCGCGAAGACCCCGCTCGAGGCCGAGTAGCCGACCTGGCGCGCCCGGCCGGGCAGTCGTCTTCGCCGGGCGCGCCGTTCTTGTATCAAGAGAGGAAGGAATCCCCACATGGCACGTCCCATGACCATGGCAGAGAAGATTCTGGCGGCGCATGCCGGCCTGGACGAGGTGCGCCCCGGCCAGCTCGTCGAGTGCGACTTGGACATCGTCTTGGCCAACGACATCACGGCACCCATCGCCATCAAGGTCTTCAACGACCTCGAGGCCGAGAAGGTTTTCGACCCCACCCGCGTGTGCCTGGTTCCCGACCACTACACGCCCAACAAGGACATCAAGAGCGCCGAGCAGGCAAAGATTGTGCGTGATTTTGCGCGCGCCCAGGGCGTCACCCACTACTACGAGGTGGGATGCATGGGTATCGAGCACGCGCTGCTGCCCGAGAAGGGCGTCGTCGTGCCCGGCGACCTCATCATCGGCGCCGATTCGCACACCTGCACCTATGGCGCCCTGGGCGCCTTCTCCACGGGCGTGGGCTCCACCGACGCCGGCGTGGGCCTGGCCACCGGCCGCGCCTGGTTCAAGGTGCCGCCCACCCTCAAGTTCGAGATCGACGGCGAGCTTGCCCCGGGCGTGTCGGGCAAGGACGTCATCCTGCACATCATCGGCATGATCGGCGTCGACGGCGCGCTGTATTCGGCCATGGAGTTCACGGGCAGCGCCATCCGCTCGATGAGTATGGAGGGCCGCCTCACCATGTCCAACATGGCCATCGAGGCAGGCGGCAAGGCCGGCCTCATCGAGGTCGATGACCTGGCCCGCGCCTGGCTCAAGGACCGCTGCGAGCGCCCCTATGTCGAGTACCACTCCGACCCCGACGCCGAGTACGCGAAGGTCTACAAGATCGACGCCTCCACCATCCAGCCCACGGTGAGCTGGCCGCACCTGCCCTCCAACACCCACCCTGTGAGCGAGTCCACCCACATCGCCATCGACCAGGCGGTCATCGGCTCGTGCACCAACGGCCGCATCGAGGACATGCGCGCCGCCGCCGAGGTGCTGCGCGGCCGCAAGATTGCCTCCACTGTGCGCTGTATCGTGATTCCCGCCACGCAGGCCGTGTACAAGCAGTGCATCGCCGAGGGCCTCATGGACATCTTCATCGACGCCAACTGCGTCGTGAGCACGCCTACGTGCGGCCCGTGCCTGGGCGGCTACATGGGCATCCTTGCGGCAGGGGAGCGCGCCATCGCCACCACGAACCGCAACTTCGTGGGCCGCATGGGCGACCCGACTTCCGAGGTCTACCTGGCCAGCCCCGCCGTTGCCGCCGCCAGCGCTGTGGCCGGCCACATCGCCCAGCCTTCCGACCTCGACTAAGGGGGAGAACACATGCAGTTTCAGGGTACCGCCCACCGCTACGGGCGCGACATCGACACCGACGTCATCATTCCCGCGCGCTACCTCAACACCTCCGACCCTGCCGAGCTTGCCAAGCATTGCCTCGAGGATCTCGACGTGGACTTCGTCAACAAGGTGACGCCCGGTGACATCCTTGTGGCCGAGGAGAACTTCGGCTGCGGTTCCAGCCGCGAGCACGCCCCCGTGTGCATCAAGGCCGCAGGCGTGGCATGCGTCATCGCCAAGAGCTTCGCGCGTATCTTCTACCGCAACTCGATCAACATCGGCCTGCCCATCATGGAGTGCCCCGCTGCCGTCGACGCCATCAAGGCGGGCGACGAGGTGGCCGTCGACGCCGACAAGGGCGTCATCACCGACCTCACCACCGGCGAGTCCTTCCAGGTGGAGCCTTTCCCACCCTTCATCGCGCAGATTGTGGCCGAGGGCGGCCTGGTGAATCGCACCAGGCGCATTCTGGCTGAGAAGAAAGCGTAACGCATTCTATCTGCCAGCGATTTCTCGCTTATTTGCTACGGCCGACGGGCTTTTGGGCCCGTCGGCCCTTCATCTCAAGGAGTATGCAAAGCATGGCTGACACCACGTACAAGATCTGCCTGCTGCCCGGCGACGGCATCGGCCCCGAGATCATCGCCGAGGCCGTGAAGGTCCTCGACGCCATCGGACAGGAGTACGGCTGCACGTTCGACTGCGAGGAGCATCTCATCGGCGGCTGCGCCATCGACGCCACCCGCGCCGCCGGCGTGAAGCCCACCGCGCTGCCCGACGAGACGCTTGAGGCCGCCAAGGCCTCCGACGCGGTACTGCTTGCGGCTGTGGGCGGCCCCAAGTGGGACGGTGCCGCCCCCGGTGAGGCCCGCCCCGAACAGGGCCTGCTCGCCATCCGCAAGAACCTGGGCCTTTACCTCAACCTGCGTCCCGTGCGCATCTACGACGCCCTGCGCGACGCGAGCCCGCTTCGCCCCGAGAAGCTCGAAGGGGTGGACATCCTCATCGTGCGCGAGCTCACGGGCGGCATCTACTTCGGTGCCCACGAGCGCACCGAGAACGTCGAGGGCGCGGGCATGAACGGCGCGAAGGGCACGTTCTGCCGCGACCTCATGGACTACAACGAGTACGAGATCGAGCGCGTCGTGCGTTGGGCCTTCGATGCCGCCAGCCGCAGGCCCCGCCATCGCGTCATTTCCGTCGACAAGGCCAACGTCCTTGAGACCAGCCGCCTTTGGCGCGAGACGGCTCATCGTATCGCCGCTGAGTATCCCCAGGTAGAGGCCTCTGACATGCTTGTGGACAACTGCGCGATGCAGCTTGTGTACAACCCCGGCCAGTTCGACGTCCTCGTGACCGAGAACACCTTCGGCGACATCCTCTCCGACGAGGCTTCCATGCTCACGGGTTCGCTTGGCATGCTCGCCAGCGCAAGCCTGGGCGACGGCACGGCGCTCTACGAGCCCAGCCACGGCTCGGCGCCCGACATCGCGGGCAAGGGCATCGCCAACCCCATCGCCCAGATTCTCTCGGTGGAGCTCATGCTGCGCTACAGCTTCAAGATGGACGAGGCTGCCGACCGCCTGGCCAAGGCCGTGAAGGACGTGCTCAACGACGGTTGGCGCACCGGCGACATCGCCGACGCCACCACCGCGGCCGACCACAAGCTCGGCACGTGCGGTATGGGCGACAAGATCGTCGAGTACTTCAAGCGCGGCTAAGTTCTCAGCCGGCGCCCCACCTCGCTTTCCTAGGCCCCCATCGCTTGCAGCCCAAGCGATGGGGGCTTTTTGTTTGATGATTGTTGACTCGTTATGCTTGCCGCCAGGTGGTAAAAATCCGGGCGACCGGGCTTCCTCTTGCCTCTGCTGGCTACAATCGAACATGCTAGTGGTGCCGCATTATGACGAGCGCCCGATAATTGAGGGGAGACATGCGGTATGAACAGCAAGGAGTACGAAGAGGCCGCCGACTATTGGGTGGCACGCGAAGCCGATGCGAAGAGGATGCCGACTGAGGAGCTTCGCGTTGCAATCGGTGCCTTTCTGGGCTTGCACAACACGTGCGCCCTCGCCACGGGTTCAGGCGACTTCGTGCGCTGCACCCCGCTCGAGTACGTCTGGCGCGACGGGGCGTTCTGGATGTTCTCGGAGGGCGGCCTGAAGTTCCGCGGCCTTGCGTCCAACAAGAACGTGAGCCTGGCCGTGTACGAACCCTATGGCGGTTTTGGCTCTCTTGAGAGCGCCCAGGTCACCGGCACGGCCGAAATCGTCGACCTTGACTCTGCCGAGTTTGCTCGGGCTGCCGCGGCCAAGAACATCCCCGCCGCGTCGCTGCCCCGCATCAAGGGCATGCTCCACCTTATCAAGGTGACCCCGACCCGCATCGACTACCTCTCCAGCAAGCTCAAGCAGCTCGGCTATGACCCTCGCCAGTGGGTGGAGCTGGGGTAGGGCAATAAACTGCCCCAGAAGTGCAATAACCCCCGGGGGTATCGCGATGTTTTTGCGTGAGCGGTCTTCCGGGGCTTTCAAATGGAATGATATTCGAGATTGGATATAGCTACAGAAGCGGGGGATGGATTCTCAAGCTGTTCCCACGAGCGAAATGTATATGGTTGAGTTATAATATCAGTCAAAACCGATATTGTGAGGTGACGGATGTGGGATATTGAACTGGCATATATCAAAGACTGGCTTAATGAACAAGATGACGAGACGGTCGCCCATATCTTTGACTCGCTGAATGTCCTACGCGAAACCGGGCCCTCGTTGGGGAGGCCGCTGGTGGACTCTATTTCGGGGTCGCGTTTAAAGAATATGAAAGAGCTGCGGCCGGCTTCTCCCGGGGATACCGAGATTCGCATTCTGTTCGCTTTCGATCCAGTCCGAAAGGCCGTCATGCTTCTTGCAGGTGATAAGGCAAAGGGCAAGTCGGGCAAGTTGAAATGGAACGGATGGTATCGGCAAGCCATTCCCAAAGCCGAAGAACTGTATGCCAGGCACCTTGAGTCATTGGAGTAGCTATGGACATGAACGAATATCTGGCTGAGCGCGGTCTCGTCATCTCGCCCGAAATGCAGGAACGTGCACATCGTGCGACTCTCGACAAGATTGAGGCATACAACCTCTCGCAGGCGCGTAAAGAGCGGCACATTACTCAGGTTGAGCTTGCCAAACAGATGGGGGTTGGCCAGTCGAGGGTTTCTGAGATTGAAAACGGCAACCTCGGTTCAGCGCAGCTCGACACAATCCGCCGTTATGTCGAGAGCTTGGGTGCAAAGCTGGTCATGAATGTTGAATGGCCCGACAAGACCATTCGGCTTGCCTAAGCAACTAAACCTGGTGCTCGCTAAATCATGCATAAGGAATTTTGCTGGGCTTCGTCTTTCCAGCTATAAGTACTTGGCTGCGGAATCCGCCGGAGAAGAGTAAAGTAAATGCCCAACCATATTGACGTCAAACGCCAGATTGATACCGTCTTTAGCATCGCGAATACCCTTCGTGGCACTTACCAGCCCGAGAAGTATCGCGATGTCATCATCCCCATGGTCATTCTGCGCCGCCTTGAGTGCGCATTGGCGGGTACCAAGGACGCTGTCTGCGATGCCTATGACGCCAATCCCAGCATTCCCGAGGCCCTGCTACGCCGCAAGGCGGGCTATGCGTTCTACAACACCAGCAAGTGGACGCTTGCCAAGCTGCTCGGCGATGCGCAGCATCTGCCCGCCAACCTTACCACCTACATCGACGCGTTCTCGCCCAACATCAAGCAGATCTTTGCCGACCTTGAGTTCGACAAAGAGATCAAGAAGATGCACAAGGGCGCCAAGCTTACGGGCGTTGTGCGCAAGTTCTCTGAACTCGACCTCGACCCCGCGCACGTCAACAACGTCGCCATGGGCTACATGTTCGAGGAGGTCATCCGACGTTTTTCGGAGAATGCCGAGGCGGGTGACCACTACACCCCGCGCGAAGTGGTTCACCTTATCACCCGTCTGGCCCTTGCCGAGGGCTGCGACGATCTTGCCGAGCCCGGTCGCGTCATCAAGGTGGGCGACTTTGCCTGCGGCACGGGCGGCATGCTGTCGTGTGCGAAGGAGGAGTTGGACAAGAGGTTCCCCGGGGCCGACGTCTACCTCTACGGCCAGGAGGTCATACCCGACACGCATGCCATCTGCCTGGCGGACATGCTTATCAAGGGCCAGCGCGCCGAGAACATTCGCCTTGCCGACACCATGAAGGAAGACTGCTTTCCCGAGGACAAGATGCGCCTCGTGCTCATGAATCCGCCCTTCGGCCAGCCATGGGGCGGCAAGGACGCCTCCGACGGCGTTGAGAATGCGGTGATCGAGGAGTTCGCCAAGCTCGACAGTCGCTTCCCTGCAGGCCTTCCCGCAAAGAGCGACATGCAGCTCCTGTTTATGCAACACGTCATGTACAAGCTCGACGAGGCGAGCGGCCGTGCCTGCGTTATCTCGAACGGCTCGCCGCTTTTCTCGGGCGGTACGTCTTCGGGGGAGTCGCAGACCCGCCGCTGGCTGCTCGAGAACGACTACATCGAGGCCATCTTGGGCCTTCCCGGCGACCTCTTCTATAACACGGGTATCGGCATCTATGTTTGGGTGCTTTCCAAGAACAAGTCGCCCAAGCGCAAAGGAATGGTCCAGCTTATCGACGCCACGGACAAGTGGACTCCCATGCGTCGCAGCCTTGGCAACAAGCGCAAACAGATCTCATCCGAGCAGATTGACGAGATCGTGTCGCTCTATGCCGCCTTCGAGGAGAACGACCACAGCCATATCCTGCCTAACGAGGAGTTTCTCTACAAGGAGTATACGGTCAAGCAACCGCTCCAACGCAGCTATCAAATCACTGCAGAGCGCATTGATACTCTGGCGGCAGGCAAGTTCAGGGACGACTGGCACAACCCCGCCAAGGTCGAGGAACTGAGCTTGATTGACGAGATGGACATGACCTCAAAGCAGAAAAAGCAGCTCGAGGGACTTCTGAAGGCGGAGCCTGTCTTTGGGCAGATGCTCCAGCTGCTGCACGACAACGTCATGGACGAGCCGACACAGGACTACAAGGCCTTTGCCCGGTTTGTTGAGCAGCTGCTTGCCGCCTTGCCGGATTACAAGGAGAAGGAGACGCCCGCCCAGCGCAAGTCTGTCATCGACAAGGTGGTGGACGCCATGTCGCAGATGGATAAGACCGCGCCGCTGCGTTACAAGCGTGACGGTTCCGTTGAGTATGACGATGCCACCAAGGATACCGAACTCGTAAAGCTTTCCGAGGACGTGGAGGACTACTTCGAGCGCGAGGTTTACCCTTACGTGCCCGATGCCAAGTGGTTTGATGAAGAGACCGACAAAGTGATCAAGACGGGTGCCGAGATCCCGTTTACGCGGTACTTCTACAAGTACGAGGCACCCGAGCCTTCCGACAAACTTCTCGCCGAGTTCAATGAACTCGAAGCCCAGCTCCAAGCACAGCTCAAGGAGCTGATGGTGTGATGGGGGCCATGAAGGACAGCGGGGTTGAATGGATTGGCGAGATTCCCGAAGAGTGGAATAGCTGCGTGCCGCTTCGCTTTTGTGATCGTCAGGACAGCGCGACAAGTCAATTTGATGCGGAGCAACCTTATCTTGCACTTGAAAATGTCGTTTCGTGGACGGGCGAACTAACTAATCTTTCAGAAGTTGACGAGGTTGATTCCACAGTCGCAACTTATTCGTCGAATGATGTGCTCTTTGGTAAGCTCCGCCCATACCTTGCCAAAGTCGTTCGCCCTGATTGCGACGGACAGTGTTCTACAGAGCTACTTCCTATTCAACCTGTTCATCATGATAGGGATTATCTCTTTTGGTTGCTGATTAATCGAGGTCTTATAGATACCATAGACTCAATGACGTATGGCGTAAAGATGCCGCGTACAAGTTGGTCCCAACTCGGCTCTCTCTTTGTTCCTATTCCCCCTATTGAGGAGCAGCGAGTTATCGCGATGTTTCTCGATAAAGAATGCCGCGTTATTGACGAGGCAATGCGCACTCTTGAGGGACAGCTTTCGGTTCTTGAGTGTTATCGTGCCTCCGTTATCCATGAAGCTGTGACCCGTGGTCTTGACCCGTCTGTTCCTACCAAACCCAGTGGGGTTGAGTGGATTGGCGAGATTCCCGAGGGGTGGCGCATAGTTCCGCTTGGGTATCTGGGCGGCTTTCAAAATGGCATCAGCAAGGATGGAGGTTCGTTCGGATCGGGATACCCCTTTGTTAGCTATGGAGACGTTTACAAAAATCGGATCCTGCCCAAGGTGGTTTTGGGGTTAGTCGAAAGCAATAGCGATGAATGGCACCGCTACTCGGTTCAAAGTGGCGATGTCTTCTTTACTCGAACATCAGAAACTATCGAAGAAGTTGGTTTTGCGGCAACTTGTATGCAAGTTATCGAAAACGCGACCTTCGCTGGGTTCCTGGTCAGATTTCGACCCAAAGGCGGAGATTTAGATTCTCGATTCGGTTCCTATTACTTTAGGTCTGTGCATCTCCGCGAATTCTTTGCTAAGGAAATGGTCATTGTTACTCGTGCATCGCTCGGCCAGCAATTGCTCAAACGGGTTCCCGTTCTATTGCCGCCGCTTGATGAACAACGGTTGATTGCCGACTACCTCGACGCTCGCACCTCAGTTATCGACGCCATCCTTGATACCAAGCGCAAACAGCTCGATATCCTCAAACGTCGTCGGCAATCGCTCATCTACGAGTACGTCACGGGCAAGCGCCGCGTAGGGGAGGAGGATTAGCTATGGGGTATGAAATTGAAGCCACAAGGCATATCAAGGTGCCTCCTATTGGCAAGAACGTTCTCACGGAGCGCGCGTTCCAAAACCTCATTATCGGCCACCTGGTCGAAGAGAACGGCTATGTTTACCGCAATACTGCCTGCTACGACCCTGTGCGTGCTATGGACCCGGACGTGCTCTTTGCCTTTCTCGAATGCACCCAGCCTGAAGAGATGGCCAAGCTCCACGCCCTGTACAACGGCGGCTCGCGTGAGACCATCCTGGCGAAGATTTGCAACGCCATTGCCGACCGTGGCCTCGTGAACGTAATTTGGAACGGCGTGCCGTTTGATGCGGGAATCGAGCTCAGCCTTGTCTACCCACGTCCTTCGGCGGGCTTTGACCATAAGGCGGAAGCTCTTTTCGATGAGAACGTGCTCTCTGTCATGGATGAGGTCTATCACAAAGAAGACGAGCGCATCGACCTCGTCATCTTCTTAAACGGCCTGGCAATCTTCACCATCGAGCTCAAGTGTGAGTCTTCGGGTACGGGGTGGGACTACCGCGACGCCATCAAGCAGTACAAGTTTGAGCGCGATTGCAAGACGCGCCTGCTCATGCCCAAGGTGGGGGCGCTTGCGCATTTTGCCATGGACCTGCACGAGGTCTGGGTGTGCGCGCAGCTCAAAGGCGCGGCGTCAAAGTTTCTGCCGTTCAACAGGGGCGTGCGGGTTGAGGGAGCTTCGCATGAGACGCGTGCCGGCAACCCCGTTTGCTACGATGGCGTCGCCACGGCCTACATGTGGGAGCACGTCCTCACCAAGGGCGTCGTCTTCTCTCTTATCTACGACTTCGTCTATTACGCGCGTGATCGCAAGACCAACAAGAAGAAGGATGAGAGGCCAATCTTCCCACGCTTCCAGCAGTATCGTGCCGTGACCCGCATCGCCGAGGATATCCGCAGGAACAAAACGATGCGCAACTACCTCGTGGAGCACAGCGCGGGTTCGGGAAAAACCAACACCATCTGCTGGCTTGCCCACAAGCTTGCGGGGCTTTATGCCCAGGGCGAGGACGACCTGCTCTTCAACAAGGTGCTCATTGTCACCGACCGCATCGTGGTCGATCGTCAGCTTCAGGCGGCGGTGCAGGACATGGCCAAGGTTTCGGGCACCGTCAAGGTCATCGACTCTGACGGCATGGCCGACGAGCACGGGGAGACCAGCAAGTCGGGCAAGCTTGCCCGCGCGCTCAAGGGCGGCTACCGCATCGTTGTGTGCACCATGGCCACGTTTCTGAACCTTGAGCAGGGCATCTTTGACGGTATGGGCTCGCATTTTGCCGTGCTCATCGACGAAGCGCACGGCTCAACCTCGGGTGAGACCATGGCGGCCGTCAACGGGGTGCTTTCCGACATCGACGTGCAGGATCCGTCGGCGATCGACCGGGTATCAGAGGTAATTTCCAGCGACATCGCCCGTTCGGGCCGTCAGCGCAACGTCACCGTCATTGGTTTTACGGCCACACCTACGGGACGCACGCTTGACATGTTTGGCACGCTCAACGACCAAGGCCAGAAGGAGGCGTTCGACCTCTATTCTATGCGCCAGGCCATTGAGGAGGGGTTCATCCTCGACGTCACGTCCAACTACACCACATATGACTCGTTTTGCAAAGTTGTCAAATCCATCCCGGATGACCCGGAGCTAGAGTCGGCGGCTGCCAAGCGCCAGCTTGCGCATCTCATTGCCACAAACGATGGCACCGTCAAGGGGAACTTGCGTGTTATGGTTAACCACTTTACTGAGAAGGTGCGTGGCGACCTCGGCGGCCGCGCAAAGGCCATGATTGTCACGTCCAGCCGCGAAGCGGCCGTGCGGTATCGCTTGGCCTATGAAGAGCTGCGCCACGAGAACATGGGCAAACTGGGCCACGTCCAAGCACTCGTCGCCTTCTCGGGCGAGGTCATCGTAGACGGTGAGAAGTACACCGAGGTGGGTATGAATGGTGGGCTTGCCGAGAGCAGACTGCCCGACCTGTTTCACGAGGACGGGTATCGCATCCTCATTGTGGCCGACAAGTACCAGACGGGCTTCGACGAGCCGCTCCTTTCGGCAATGTACGTCGCCAAGAAACTCCATAGGCTTTCCGCCGTGCAGACGCTCTCGCGGCTTAATCGCATCTGCCCTCCCTATGAGAAGCGTCCCTATGTGCTTGATTTCGTCAATTCCTATGAAGACATTGCCGCAGCGTTTGCGCCGTACTATGAGAACACCGTGTTAGAGAACCCACTTACGTATTCCGACCTCAAAGAGACAGAGCGCCACCTGGAGGAACTGAACGTCCTTGACGCCGATGACGTGCGTGCGTTTTATAAGCTGCTTGCAAAGGAGAAGCAGACATCAAGGGACAAAGAGCGCATGTGGGGGCTGCTCGGGACAGCTGCTGCAATTATTAAAGGCATGGACGAGGACGAGGCGGACAAAGCCCGCAGGGTCATACGGCATTTCATCCACCAATACGCCTTCCTCATCATGGCCGCGCCCTTCACTGATGAGTACCTGCACATGGAGTACCGCTTCTGCCAATGCCTTATCCGAGAGATTGCGAAGGCCGGTCGCCATGAGTCGGGCATAGACATTAGCGACAAGGTCGAGTTCACAGATTTTCAGGTGAACAAGGTGGACGAGCATATCGGGGGAGACCTCAAGGCTTCGCCCGAGGTCAGCATTGCACGTGGTATAGGGATGGGTCTTACCAAGGACGCCCTCGAGACACTCTCCAAGATTATTGCCGATTGGAATGCTCACTATGGTACTAACTTTGATAGCGACGTGGCGGCGAGCTCGCTGTTGTCCCTGCGCGGTACGCTCAAGTCCAATGAGCGTATTAAACGCAGCGCCCAGGCCAACAGCAAGCGTGACTTCACCAATACGGTGGATGACCAAACCGAAGAGGCCCTTGTCGAGAACTATGACCGGAACCAGGAGTTCTATAACTTCTTGCTCAATCACCGAGAGGTGCGCAAGGACTTGGTCCACTTGCTTGTGGATGACCTGTACAACGGCCTGAGGAATGGCGAGGGCCTATAGCACATTACCCCGAGCGAATCAAAGGGATCATGGAGCGCTGGGCTGTGGTCGCGCCTTCTCCTCCCGTGGTTTCTTTTCGCCCGGTGGTTCCTGTGGGGCAGGCGTGAGATAATCCAATGTTTGACCAACGCACGCACGCCGAAGGAGGCCTTTATGCCGTCGTATGCCACTCAGCTTGAAGCCGCCCGTCAGGGCATTGTGACCCCGCAGATGGCCCATGTCGCCCAAGAGGAGCACATGGACCCCGAGCACCTGCGCGAGCTCGTGGCCAAGGGCGAGGTTGCCATCCCGGCCAACGTGCACCACACGTGCCTCACGCCCTTCGGCATCGGCTTTGCCCTGCGCACCAAGATCAACGTGAACCTGGGCACCAGCCGCGACTGGAGCGACCTGGACATGGAGATGGAGAAGGTCACGGACGCCGTGCGCCTGGGCGCCGAGTCCATCATGGACCTGTCCACCTACGGTGACACGCGCGCCTTCCGCCGCAAGCTCACCTCCGAGTGTCCCGCCATCATCGGCACGGTGCCCATCTACGACGCCGTCGTCTACTACGGCAAGGCCCTGCGTGACATCACGGCCCAGGAGTGGCTCGATGTCGTGCGCATGCATGCCGAGGACGGCGTTGATTTCGTTACGCTTCACTGCGGCCTCACCCGCGCCATCGTACAGCGCCTCAAGGTGAACCACCGCGAGATGAACATCGTGTCGCGCGGCGGTGCCCTCATGTTTGCCTGGATGGAGATGACGGGCCAGGAGAACCCCTTCTACGAGCACTTCGACGAGGTGCTCGAGATCTGCCGCGCCCACGACGTCACCATCTCGCTGGGTGACTCCTGCCGCCCGGGATGTCTGGCCGACGCTGGCGACGCCGTGCAGATCGACGAGCTTGTGAATCTGGGCGAGCTGGCCCTGCGCGCTTGGGACAAGGGCGTGCAGGTCATCATCGAGGGTCCGGGCCACGTGGCGCTCGACCAGGTAGAGGCCCAGATGAAGATGCAGCAGACTATCTGCCACAAGGCTCCCTACTACGTGCTCGGCCCGCTCGTAACCGACGTCGCCCCCGGCTACGACCACATCACGGCCGCCATCGGCGGCACGCTTGCCGCCAGCAAGGGTGCAAGCTTCCTGTGCTATGTGACGCCCGCCGAGCACCTGCGCCTGCCCGATGCCAACGACGTGCGCGAGGGCATCGTCGCCTTCAAGATCGCCGCGCATGCCGCCGACATCGCCAAGGGCCTGCCGGGCGCGCGCGACTGGGATGACAAGATGGCCCACGCTCGCAAGGCCCTTGACTGGGAGGCCATGTTCGACCTGGCCATCGACCCCGAGAAGGCTCGCCGCTACCGCGCCGAGGCCGCGCCCGAGGCCGAGGACACCTGCTCGATGTGCGGCAACTTCTGCGCCGTCAAGAACATGAACAACATCCTCGACGGCAAGCTTGTCGACGTCATCGGCGAATAGCGAGACACAGCGGAGCGACGTGGGTATCACTGATGCCTGCGCCGCCCCGCGCTTTTCACCTGCTCTCAAAGCTCGGTCTATTCCAGATTATGTAACGAAACCGAAAGGCCGCACCCATGCCTCATAACCTCGATGCCATCAAAAGCGAAGCCGACCTCAAGTCCTACCTGCAGCCCGTCGTTATCGGTGGTGACCTGCTTGCCTACACTTGGGTGCGCTGCTTCCATGAGACCTACGGCATCGAGCCCATCGTGCTCACGGGCCTCGAGATCAAGCAGATCTCGACGAGCCGCCTGTGCTCCAACGTGATCGTGCCCGACATCGACCAGGGCGACAACCTCATGCAGGCCCTGCGCGAGCAGGGCGCCAAGATTGCCGCCCAGGGCAAGGTGGGCCTTGTGCTCTCCTGCGCGTCCGACTGGTATGTGCGCACCCTCTCGCAGCACAAGGCCGAGCTCGAGCAGTGGTATGTGGTGCCCTACATCGATTTCCCCCTGCTCGACGAGATCACGCAGAAGGAGCGCTTCTACGCCATCTGCGAGGAGATCGGCGTGCCGTACCCCAAGACGTGGGTGTACGACTGCTCCGACACCAAGGCGAAGATCCCGGTGAAGCAGTTCCGCTACCCGCTCATCGCCAAGCCGTCGAACTCGGCGCGCTACCACTACGCCAACATCCCCAACCAGAAGAAGATCTACACCATCGAGCGCCCCGAGGAGCTCACGAAGCTCTTCAACGACCTGCAGGCGAGCCCCTATGACAAGGAGCTCATCGTGCAGGACCTCATCCCCGGCGCCGACGACGGCCTGCGCACCATCACGTGCTTCTCCGACAAAGACGGCAACGTCCGCGTGTGGTCGACGGGCCGTGTGCTGCTTGAGGACCATGTGCCCACCGCCATCGGCAACCCCGTGTGCATCATGCTCGACCGCAACGACGAGATTGCCTCCCAGGCCGCGAAGTTCCTCAAGCATGTGGGCTATCGCGGCTTCTCCAACTTCGACGTGAAGTACGACCCGCGCGACAACTCCTACCGCTTCTTCGAGATCAACACGCGCCCGGGCCGCAACACTATATATATGCAGATCGGCGGCGCCAACATCGTCAAGCTCATCGTCGATGAGTTCGTGCTCGCCTGTCCCACCGAGACGCGCGTGGCCTGCGACGAGGGCCTTTTCACCGTGGTGCCCAAGAAGGTCGTGAAGAAGACGGTGAAGGACGAGCAGGCCCGCGACAAGGCCCTGGCCCTCTACGCGCAGGGCCGCGCCATGAACCCCTCGTTCTACAAGGCCGACACCCTTGCGCACAACATGTGGGCCCGCATCCAGTACCTCAACCAGATCCGCAAGTTCAAGCGCTGGGTGTGGGACGTGGAGAAGGCGCGCGGTTAAGCGAATATGCAGGTAGAAGACTCGGGCCTCAGCATCGCCGAGCAGGTGGCGCTCGTTCCCACCAGCCCCGGCTGCTATATCTGGAAAGGCGAGGACGGCAAGGTCCTCTACGTGGGCAAGGCCAAGAACCTGCGCTCGCGCATGCGCCAGTACACCTCGCTGCAGGACAGCCGCTTCAAGATCCCGCTGCTCATGGAGCAGGCCCGCAGCTTCGAGTATGTGGTCGTCAACAGCGAGCACGAGGCGCTCGTGCTGGAGATGAACCTCATCCGCCAGTACGACCCGCCCTTCAACGTGGACTTCCGCGACGACAAGAGCTACCCCTACATCGCGCTCACCGAGGGCGACATCTACCCGGCCATCAAGTTCACGCGCGAGAAGCATCGCAGCGACACGCGCTACTTCGGCCCTTACACGAACTCCCGCGCGGCGCGCGAGACCATTGACATGTGCCGCAAGGTCGTGCCCATCTGCCAGGCCACATGCCCGGAATGGCGCCGCGTCAAGCGCCTGCTCGACGCCCATCCCGAGCAGGTGGCAACCGCGCCTTTGCTCATTGCCCAGAAGGGCAGGCCCTGCTTCGACTCAAGCGTGGGGTTGGGCCCGGGCGTGTGCGCGGGCTCCTGCACCGAGGCCGACTACAAGAAGAACGTCGCCGCCGTGGAGCGGTTCCTGTCCGGCCACCATGCCGAGTTCGAGGAACAGCTGACCGATCAGATGCGCGAGGCGGCCGCCGAGCTCGACTTCGAGAAGGCCGCCCGCTGCCGCGACAGGCTCGCCGCCCTCAAGCACGTGGGGGAGCGCCAGCAGGTCGTGTTCTCCTCGGCCATCGACATGGACGTCATCGGCTTCTATCGCGAGGAGACCATCGCGGGCGTGCAGGTGTTCGCCGTCCGTGAGGGCCGCACGCGCCGTAGCTGCGAGTTTGTGCTTGACAAGGGGCTCGACGTGGGGGAGGAGGAGCTTGTCGCAGGCTTTCTCAAGCGCTATTACTCCTCCGGTGCCGACGTGCCCGACGAGGTGTGCATCCCCTGCGAGCTGCCCGACGATACCGAGCTGCTGGAGTCTTGGCTGGCGGAAGGGCGCCCTCGCAAGGTGTCCATCCATGTGCCCAAGCGCGGCGAAAAGAAGAAGCTGCTCGATTTGGCGCAGACCAACGCTCGCCATACGCTCATGCGCTTTATGGTGCGCACGAGCTATGCCGACCAGCGCACCAACGACGCGCTGCTGCAGCTCGAAAGCGCACTTGCGCTTCCCGCGCCGCCCCTGCGCATTGAGTGCTTCGACATCTCCACCATCCACGGCCGCTTCAATGTGGCCTCGATGGTCGTCTTTACCAACGGCAAGGCCGACAAGGATCAGTATCGCCGTTTCAAGATTCGTCAGGATTTTGGCGAGGCGAACGACTTCGAGAGCATGCGCGAGGTTCTGGGTCGACGCTACTCGCCCGAGCGCATGGCCGACGAGCGCTTTGGCTCGCGCCCCGACCTGCTCATCGTCGACGGTGGCAAGCCCCAGCTCACGGCCGCCGTGGAGCAGCTGGCTGAGCTTGGGCTCGACATTCCCGTGGCCGGTCTCGCCAAGTCCGACGAGGAGCTTTTCGTGCCCTGGGCCGAAGACGGCCCCGTGGTGCTGCCGAGCGGTTCGGCCTCGCTGTATCTCGTGAAGCAGGTGCGCGACGAGTCGCACCGTTTTGCCATCACGTTCCACCGCGAGCTGCGCGACAAGGCCATGACCGTGGGCATCCTCGACGAGGTGGAAGGCGTGGGCCAAAAGCGCAAGAAGGCGATCATGAAGGAGTTCGGCTCCATGAAGCGCCTGCGCGCGGCAAGCGTCGACGACATTGCGGCCACCCCCGGCGTGCCGCGCGAGGTGGCCGAACGCATTTGGCAGACCCTGCGTGCTTGGGAACGCGAGCGCGACCAGGTGGAAGAGATGGCCCAGGCGCAGGATTAGGCCTGCTCTTCTTCGTCCGCGGGAGCGTCCTGCTCCTCGTCTGCCCCCTCGCCGCCTTCATCGGCGGCAGGGGTTGCGTTGAGCACGACGGTGCAGGTCGCATCGGCCGTGATTGCGCCTTCGATGGCCAGACCCGGCACACCCAGCGCATTGAGCGTGACAAGAGCGGGGTTGCCCGAGACGTCGATGTGCTCCAAGCGCGTGTTGGCCGTGACGTTGAACTCGCCTGCAAGGTTGCAGTTGGCAAAGTTGGCGTTCGTAAGGCGCGCGAGGCTCGACACGTCGAGCGTGCCCAGCGGGTTGTTCGACAGGTCGAGCGTCATGAGGCGCCCCGTCGAAGACAGGTCGATCGACTCAAGGGCGCATCCGCTTGCACGCAGGGACGTGAGCGAGGGAGGAAGCACGCCTGCCTCGATTGAACCCAGTTGGGCGCCCGACACGGTGAGGTCCTGCAGGTTGGTGAACCACTCGAGGCCTTCGAGGTCTGTCGTGCTCGCGTCGACCACGAGGTTGTAGACCGCCTGGCGCTCGCGCTGCGAGAGGGCCCCATCTCCGTCGGTGTCAAACGGTTCGAGCGCGGTGCGCAGGCCCTCGTCGGGGAAGAACGTGCTTGCCAGGGGCAGGGTCACCTCCTGGCCCTCGTCCATATTGAGCCTCTCCATTGCCGGACACCCCGACAAGTCGAGGCGGGCCAGGCCGTTGCCTTCCACATCAAGCACGCGCAGCGCGGCACAGTCTTCGAGCTGGAGCGTCTGCAGGCCGTTGTTGTGGGCATCGAGCTCCTCGAGGTTCGCAAGGCCGTCGAGGTCGAGGTCGGAGATGAGGTTGTCGGAGACGTCGAGCGTGACGAGCTTGCGGCATTTCGTGAGGTCGACGGTCGCCAGGTCGTTGCCCGACACATCGAGGTTTTCCAGGTGCGTGAGGGTGTCGATGCCTGCAAGGTCGACGATGCCCAGGCTCGAGAGGTCCAGGCTCGTGACGTGCGAGGCTTCTTCCGCGGAGATGCGGCCGTTCCCGTCTTCGTCGCAGGCGACGAGGGCCGCGCGCAGGGTTGCGTCGGGAAACGTCGTCGCGTCGAGCGCGACGCCCGTGGGAACCACGTATGCAAAATGGTAGGCAAGCGTGCCGGCCCCTGCGACGACGGCCACACCGAGTGCCGCCAGAGCCACGGCGATGCGGCGTGACATCGGCTTTTTTGCAACGGGGGCGCTCGGCAAGACGTCGGGCATGCCCCAAGCGGCGCGCACGTAACGCGCGGCCCCGCCGAACGAGGTCGTGTATGCGGGGTCGTCGGCGTCAACCAGGAGCGTTCCCAGCTTGTTTGATTCTCTGGACTTTGAAGCCATGCCCTGGCGTCTCCTTCTAAGCGGTATACTGAAGACCGCAGTCGGGCCGCAGTCTGAATGGCAAAGCTCGGCCAGTTTACTACGATACCTGCGGTTCTGCCCAGCAGGCCGCTTTCATTTGTAGGCGTTGCGTAGACGGAAGGTAGCTGCATGTCCGCTCCAGAGGTTGTCGTAATCACGGGAATGTCGGGTGCCGGCCGCACCGAGGCGCTGCATGCCTTGGAAGACGCCGGCTTCTATTGCATCGACAACCTGCCGCCCACCATGCTTACCGCGCTGGTGGAGCAGTCGGGTTTGCGCCTTGACGCGAACCGCCGCCTCGCCGTCGTGTGCGACCTGCGCTCGCGCGACCTCTTTGACAAACTGTGCGGTGAGCTCGACCGCTTGCGCGAGCGGGGCGTCTCATGCAGCGTGGTCTACCTCGATGCCGACGACGACACGCTTCGCCGCCGTTACAACTCCCTGCGCCGCCGCCATCCTTTGGCTGACGGGGGCATCTCGGTGAGCGAGGCCATCGAGCACGAGCGCGAGCGTCTCTCGTTTGTGCGCGAGCGGGCGAACATGGTGATCGACACCTCGAACCTGCGTGCCCGTGACCTGCGCACGCTGCTTGTCGAGGAGTTCTCGCGCATACCCGCCGAGCAGGCGCTCAACGTCTCGGTGTTCTCGTTCGGCTTCAAATACGGCGTGCCGCTCGATGCGGACATCGTCATTGACGTGCGCTTTTTGCCCAACCCCTATTACGACCCGACGATGGCCGAGCTTACCGGTCACGACGAGCTCGTGCGCGACTTCGTGCTTGGTCGCGAGGAGACGCGCGCTTTCACGGCGGCGTGGTTCAACCTGCTCGATGTGACGATGCCCGGGTACGTGGCCGAGGGCAAGAAGCACCTCGCCATAGCCGTCGGCTGCACCGGTGGCCAGCACCGAAGCGTCGTAATCGCCGAGGCCACTGCAGCCCATCTTATCGAGCGCGGCTACAACGTGTCGGTGGGTCACCGCGACCTGCCCCGACACGTCAAGGCATAGGTGGTTTCATGAGCGCCTATCTACTGCCTGGCCAAGTTCGCGCCGTCTCCATCGGTGGCGGCACGGGACAACCCAACGCGATTCGCGCCCTGCGTGCAGCTGGCTGCTTCGTCACGGCCATCGTCGCCATGGCCGATGACGGCGGATCCACGGGCATCATCCGCCAGGAGATGGGCATGGTGCCCCCCGGCGACATTCGCAAGTGCCTCGTGGCCATGGCGGCCGACCCTGCGGGTCCTCTGGCCCGCGCTTTCGAGCACCGCTTCTCCTTTGCCGACAACCACTCGCTGGGCAATCTTCTGCTTGCCTCGCTTGCGGCCGAGACCGGCTCGTTCGGCGAGGCGATCGAGCTGTGCGGCGAGATGCTGGGCTGCCACGGCAAGGTGTGCCCCTCCACGATGGAGAACGTCGTTTTGTGCGGTCGCACGCGCGACGGCATGGAGTTTCGCGGCGAGGCGACGCTCGGGTCGGGCCCCTGCGCCCTGTCGGAAGTGTGGCTTTCCCCGCGTGCCCCGCAGGCAACCGAGGCGGCGGTCGAGGCGATTCTCGAGGCCGACGTCGTGGTGCTGGGCCCCGGCTCGCTTTTCACCTCGGTCATCCCCAACATCCTCGTGCCTGGCATCAGGGACGCCCTGCATGCCACGAGCGCGCGCAAGGTCTACGTGTGCTCCATGGCCGACATGCAGGGTGAGACCTGGGGTTTGTCTGCCGAGGAATATGTCGCGGCGCTGCTCGACCACGGCATGGAAGGCTGCCTGGACGCCGTGCTGCTGCACAAGCCGCTTGAAGCCGACGCAAGCCTGGCCACGCGTCGCTTCCGGGCCATCACGCAGACGGGGCCGAGCGACATGGGCACAGGCGACGAGTTCTTCCGTCCCGTGCCGCTCAGCGAAGAGTCGCTGCGCCGCGTGCAGGCCCGCGTGCCGCTCGTGATCGTGCGCGACTTCTCAGACCCAGAACATCCCACCTGGCACGACCTGTCCAAGCTGAAATGCGCGCTGCGAGGGGTGATCGAGACGTGTCCTTCACGGCAGAGGTAAAGGACGAGCTTTCCCGTGTGGAGAGCGGTGCGGTCGCCGAGCGGGCCGAGCTGGCGGCCATCGTGCGCATCTGCGGCACGCTGTCGCTGTCGGGTGCCCGGCGCTTCAGGCTCGCGCTCACCACTGAGACCGGTTCGGTCGCCCGCGTGGCATACACGCTTCTCAACGGCTCGAAGCCGCTGGCGTGCCAGCTCACCGTGCGTCGCAGCGTCCTGCACAAGACGCGCAACTACCTCATCAGCGTTCCCGACCAGGAGGGTTTGGAGGAAGCGCTCATCGAGATGGGCGTGCTCACCTCCCAGCTCGGCCTTGCCCGGGAGATTCCTGCGGCCCTCGTGCCCGATGAGGAGGCGGCGTTCGCCTATCTGCGCGGAGCCTTCCTTGCTGGCGGATTCGTCTCTGAGCCGCATACGGCCGACGCCCATATGGAGATTGTGGCGCAGACGCGCAGCATCGCCGACGGCATCGCCTCCATGTGCGAACGTGTGGGCATCCCCGCCCGTGTGGGTCGCCGGCGCGGCGCCTTCGTCATCTACCACAAGAGCGCCGAGGGCATCCAAGAGATGCTCGCGGCCCTGGGCGCCCCGCGCTGCGCGCTCAAAATGGCACGGGTCCGTGCGGTGCGTTCTGCTCGAAACGATGCAAACCGCCTGGTAAATGCCGAGCTTGCGAATCAGAAGAAGGCGGCGGCCGCCGCAGGCAGCCAAACGCTGCTCGTCGAGCAGGTCATCGCCGAGGTAGGGTACGAAAAGCTTCCGCGCGCGCTCAAGGACTTCTGCGACCTGCGCCTGGCCCATGCCGACCTGTCGTTGCGCGAGCTGGGCAACATAGCCGACCCACCCTTGTCAAAATCTGCCGTCGCACACCGCGTGCGCCGCTTAGAGCAGCTACTCGCCGAGCAGCGGGCAAACGGCAGTGAATGATACGTTACAATTGTGTTAACCATCTATCCGATGTTCGGGCGTGGAGCCCACGTTAAGGAGGATTATCGCATGACGGTCAGAATCGGTATCAACGGCTTCGGTCGCATCGGGCGCGTGGCGTTCCGCGCTGCTCTCGACGATCCCGATATCGAGGTCGTGGCCATCAACGACCTGGGCAAAACTGAGGCCATGGCGCAGCTTTGCCGCCGCGACTCCGTCCACGGCAAGCTCGCACACGACCTGGTCGTCGATGGCATGGACTTCATCGTCGACGGCACGACCCGCATCAAGGGTCTCTCCGCCCGCGAGCCCAAGGCCATCCCCGCCCTTCCCTGGGGCGAGCTGGGCGTCGACGTCGTGCTCGACTGCACGGGCAAGTTCCGCTCTGCACCCGACCTTCGCCGTCACATCGAGTGCGGTGCCAAGAAGGTCGTCCTGTCCGCTCCCGCCAAGGGCGAGATCGACGGCACGTTCGTCGTCGGCGTCAACGACGACCAGTACGATCCCGACACGATGCATGTGGTGAGCAACGCCTCCTGCACCACGAACTGCCTGGCCCCCGTCGCCAAGGTCCTCGTGGACTCCTTCGGCGTCAAGCGCGGCTTCATGACCACGGTGCACTCCTACACCACCGACCAGCGCCTGCTCGATAACTCGCACTCCGACCTGCGCCGCGCCCGTGGCGCCGCCATGTCCATCATCCCCACCACCACCGGTGCCGCCAAGGCTCTCGGCCTGGTCATCCCCGAGCTCAAGGGCAAGCTGGACGGCTTCTCCGCCCGCGTTCCCACTCCCGACGGCTCCATGGTCGACCTCGTGGCTGAGCTCGAGCGCCCCGTGAGCATCGAGGAGATCAACGCCGCCATGAAGGCCGCCACCGAGGGCTCGCTCAAGGGCATCCTGGCCTACTCCGAGGAGCCGCTCGTGTCCAACGACGTCATCGGCGAGAAGTGCTCGAGCTTGTTTGACGCCGGCTGCACGATGGTGCTCGGCGGCGAGGGCACGCTCGTGAAGGTCGTCTCCTGGTACGACAACGAGATGGGCTATTCCTGCCGCCTGCTCGACCTGGCAAAGATTGTCGCCACGCGTTAAACGACCTGGTGCAAGGGCTGTTTAAAACCGTTACGGAATCAGAGCCCACGCCTGTGTTGTGATTGTATGACCTGTTTGCGCCGCCCAAAGGCCCGTCATGGCTTTTGGGCGGCGTTTGGTTTGAACGGTATCCGGTCGCCTGGGGGCCGGAGGCGCCATACGGTACAATTCGAGTGCCTACAGCCGCGCCCCTTCCTGGGCGCACGACTTGAATCGAGGAAGCATGTCTTATAAGCGCAGCGTCTCCGACGCCGACGTCTCTGGCAAGCGTGTCATTGTCCGTGTCGACTTCAACGTGCCGGTCAAGGACGGCGTCGTGGGCGACGACACGCGCATTCGCGCGGCTCTTCCCACCATCAACCTGCTTCGCGAGCGCGGCGCGCGCGCCGTGTGCATGAGCCACCTGGGCAGGCCTGCCGGCACGGGCTTCGAGGCCGCCTACTCCATGGAGCCGGTCGCCGCCCGCTTCTCCGAGCTGCTCGGCGCACCTGTTGCCTACGTGCGCGACGTGTGCGGCGAGGAAGCCCTCGCGGCGTCCCAGGCCCTTGCCGACGGCGAGGTGCTGCTCGTCGAGAACCTTCGTTTTGAGAAGGGCGAGAAGAAGAACGACCCCGCCTTTGCGGCGGCACTGGCCAAGCTTGGCGACGTCTATGTCGACGACGCTTTTGGCGTCGCGCACCGCGCCCATGCCTCGGTGGCCGGCGTGCCTGCGATTCTTCCTGCATACGCCGGCCTTCTGCTCGCCGGTGAGGTCGACACCATCACGGGCATGCTCAACGACCCCGCCCGCCCCTTCGTGGCCGTGCTGGGCGGTTCCAAGGTCTCCGACAAGATCGGCGTGATCGACGCCCTCTCTGAGAAGGTCGACGTGCTGCTCATCGGCGGCGGCATGTGCTTCACGTTCATGCAGGCCCAGGGCCTGTCCATCGGCTCGTCTCTCGTTGAGCCCGAGTGGGTCGAGCGCGCCGGCGAGATGCTCGACAAGGCTGCCGAGCGCGGCTGCCGCATCGTCTTACCGCTCGACTACGTCGTCGCCGACAAGTTCGCCGCCGACGCCGCCACGCAGATCGTGGACAAGACCGCCATTCCCGAGGGCTGGATGGGCCTCGACATTGGCCCGCGTTCCTGCGAGCTGTACGCGCGCGAGCTCGCCGGCGCCAAGACGGTCTTCTGGAACGGCCCCATGGGCGTGTTCGAGATGGAGGCCTTCGCCGCCGGTACCCGCGCCGTGGGCCAGGCCATCGCCGACAACGCCGCGTGCACGAGCGTTGTGGGTGGCGGCGACTCGGCAGCAGCCGTCAAGAAGTTCGGCCTCGAGAGCGGCATGACCTTCATCTCCACGGGCGGCGGTGCATCCATGGAGCTCGTCGAGGGCAAGGCATTGCCCGGCGTGGAGGCGATCCCCAATGCCGATTAGCTTCGGTCGTCCCCAGTTGCAGCCCCAACCCGGCGACGAGCGTAAGGTCGTCGTGGCGGGCAACTGGAAGATGAACAAGACCTACAGCGCTGCCGTTCAGCTTGCCCAGCTTGTCGATGACCGTCTTGAGCGTTCCTGGAAGAACAGCGTCGAGGTCGTCCTGTGCCCGCCCGCCACGGCGCTTCGCGGCGTGAGCAACGTGCTCGCATTCGACAAGTCCTTCGCGAAGGTGGGCGGCCAGGACTGCTCGCCGGAAGACGCGGGCGCCTTCACGGGCGACATCTCTGCGCCCATGCTTGCCGACCTCGACTGTGCGTGGTGCATCGTGGGCCATTCCGAGCGCAGGCATGGTCACGGCGAGACGAGCGAGCAGGTGTCCGCCAAGGCCGCCGCGCTCATTCGCGCCGGCATCGCCCCCATCGTGTGCGTCGGCGAGCCGCTCGACGTCTACGAGGCGGGCTCCACTTCTGCGTACGTGACCGAGCAGGTGCGCGCCTCTCTTGCTGGGCTTGACCTGGCGGGCCGCGACTTCGCCGTTGCCTACGAGCCCGTTTGGGCCATCGGCTCGGGCAAGGTCCCCACGCCCGAGTACGTGCAGGACGTCGCCGCCCAAATTCGCGCGGCGGTGGCCGAGGTCGCAGGACAGGACTGCGCCAAGCGCTGCTATGTACTCTACGGCGGCTCCGTCAAGTCCGGCAACGCCGCGTTTTTCACCGCGTGTGCCGACGTGGACGGCGTGCTTGTGGGCGGCGACGCGCTTGACGCCGACAAGTTCATCGACATCGTGAAGGCGGTGCTGCATGTATAGGCTTCCCGCCCTCCTCGTCATCATGGACGGCCTGGGATGGGCTGCACCCAGCGAGGCAAACGCCGTGAGCCTCGCCGCCACGCCCAATCTCGACGCCCTCATGGCGCAGTATCCCTGGACGACCATCGAGGCTTCCGGCGAGGCCGTTGGCCTGCCTGCGGGTCAGATGGGCAACTCCGAGGTGGGCCACCTCAACATCGGGGCCGGCCGTGTGGTCATGCAGGAACTCATGCGCCTGAACCATGCCGTTCAGACTGGCGAGATCTTTGAGAACGAGGTGCTTGTCGAGGCCTGCCGCAAGGTCGCCGCGAGCAAGTCCACCCTGCATGTGATGGGCCTTATGTCCGACGGCGGCGTGCACTCCCACATCCGTCATTGCCTGGCGCTGCTCGAGCTGGCTGCCCGCGAGGGTGTTCAGCGCGTGCGCGTGCACGCCTTCCTCGATGGTCGCGACGTCGCCCCCGACTCCGGCCTGGGTTACCTCGACGAGCTTTCGGCGGCGTGCGCCAACATATCCGAAAAGAGCGTGTGCGACTGCCGCATCGGGTCGGTGTCGGGCCGCTATTACGCCATGGACCGCGACAACCGCTGGGAGCGCGTGCGGCGCGCATGGGACGCCGTCGTCCTGGGTCGCGGCACTGCCGTCCAGCCCGCTCGCCAGGGTGTTGAGGCCAGCTATGCGGCGGGTGTCTACGACGAGTTCGTCGTGCCGTTTGCCTGCGACGAGGCCGGCGTCGTCGACGGTGACGCGGTGGTGTTCTTCAACTTCAGGCCCGACCGCGCCCGCGAGCTTTCCCGCGCCTTCACCGAGGCCGACTTCACGGGCTTTGAGCGCGGCCGTGTCCCGCAGGTGAGCTTCGTCACCATGACCGAGTACGACCCCGAGCTCAACGTGCAGGTTGCCTTCCCGAAGGAGAACCCGCAAAACGTTCTTGCCGACGTCATCGCCGCTGCGGGCCTGCGCCAGTTCCACACGGCTGAGACCGAGAAGTACGCGCACGTGACGTTCTTCATCAACGGCGGCGTCGAGCAGCCCAAGCAGGGAGAGGAGCGCGTCCTCGTTGCCTCGCCGAAGGTTGCCACCTACGACCTCCAGCCGCAGATGAGCGCCCCCGAGGTTGCCGACGGCCTCAAGGAGGCCATCGAGTCCGACGAGGCCGACGTGTATGTGGTCAACTTCGCCAACCCCGACATGGTGGGCCACACAGGCAACGTTGAGGCAGCCGTGCGCGCCGTGGAGGCCACCGACGCGGCCGTGGGCAAGGTCGTCGACGCCGTGCGGGCCAAGGGTGGTTTCGCCATCATCATCGCCGACCACGGCAACTGCGACTGCATGTTCAAGGTCGACGAGGATGGACAGCGCCATCCCGTGACGTCCCATACCACGGCGCCCGTGCCCTTCATCGTCGCTGCCGACGGGGTCGAGATTGTGCCCGACGCCCACGGCAAGCTCTGCGACGTGGCTCCCTCGCTCATCGATCTTGTAGGATTGGAGAAACCGGACTGCTGGACGGGCAAGAGCCTTATCCAACACAAGGTTTCCTGATACAATCACCTACTGTTTCCGCTCTAGGTGTGCCGCGATTGGGCCCAAGTGACTCGGCTGACCTTTCGCTGCTTGCTTTACCTGCGGTTTCACTGTTAAGACCTTTAGTCCGCACTATGAGGAGCGCATCTTGAACC
The DNA here is from genome assembly GCA_934654475.1 of uncultured Coriobacteriales bacterium. Classification (GTDB taxonomy): domain Bacteria; phylum Actinomycetota; class Coriobacteriia; order Coriobacteriales; family UMGS124; genus UMGS124. Next base: position 6,779 of record CAKUFZ010000018.1, on the reverse strand, counting down.
CTCTGCTTATCCCGCTGATTGTTATCTGGTTCCTTTCTGGCATCGGCCTTGTCGTCTTCATTCTCATGCATTCCGGCAAGGGCACGGGTGTTTCGGAGATGATCGCCGGTTCCATGTACTCCAACATGGGCGGCACGGGCACGGTCGAGAAGAACCTCGACAAGCTTACTATCATCTGCGCTGCCGTCTTCATCATCTGCCTGCTTATCTTCATGCTCATCTTCCCGCAGGGCAGCGTGGCATAGGGTCTGCTCCAAACCAGAGATTCAAGGTATCTGAGGGTGCCGGCGTGTAAAGCGTCGGCACCTTTTTTCGTTTGCGCGCCGCCGTGAGCCCGTCTCACGGTACACTTTCAGCAACGAGCGACGGGCAGGAGATGGCATGAGGCGAGATCGAGAGACGGGCATGGTAAGCCGGCGCGGGTTTGCCGCATCGGCGCTTTTGGGCGCCAGCGCTGCGCTCTTGGGAGGATGCAGCCTCAACGGGGTCATGCCCGGCTCCAGCCCCATCGAGCTGCCTGTGGTGAACGAGGCGAGACCCGCCGCCAACCAGGGCGCCCCTGCGGCCGCCCGCGTGCTTGAGGGCGGCACGCTCACGTGTCAGAGCGCCCCGCTTTCCACGGTCAACCCCCATGAGGCCTGGGGGTATTGGGAGCGGCTTGTGTGCCGCTGCATGTTCGACAGCCTGACGCAATATGACTTCGACCAGATGACGCTTGTGGGAAAGGCAGCCACGAGCTGGGAGGCCGACCTCTTCTCCGAGCGCTTTACATTTCACCTGCGTGAGGGCATGGCGTTTCAAAACGGAGAGTCCGTCACGTCAACGTGCTTCGCCAATGCCTGGAATGTCCTTGTTGCCCATGGTGGGCATGGGCTTGCGTCGTGCCTGTCCATGGTGGTGGGATACGAGGATGTCGCGGCAGGCGTCTCGGGTGCGCAGCTTGATTTGGAATGCCCCGACGACTACACGCTCATCGTGAACCTTGCGCACAGCTTCCCCGACTTCGCCTATCTGGCAAGCCTGCCGCAGCTCGCTCCCATGTCCGTTGCATCGTTCAAGGCGGAGGGGGGATTTGGCGACGTGCCCTGCGGCAATGGACCATTCTGCCTTGATGGTGCCCCTCAAGCTGACACCGGCGTGCATCTTGTGCGCAATGCCAGCTATTGGGGGACAAATGCCCATGTCGACGCGCTCCAGTTCCAGGTCAACGAGGACTTCTCGGATGTGGGCGAGGCGATAAAGACGGGCAATCTCGACGTCACGCTCGTGCCTGTCGATCAAGCGAGCGCGCTGTCCGACGAGTTGGGCTCCGCCGGCCCCGACCGTATGCTGAACCCTGACGCGCAGGTTGCCCATGAGGGTTTCAGTAGCATCTGCATGCTCGTGTGCAACTGTGCCCGTGAGCCGTTTGACCAGGCCGAGACGCGTCGCGCGCTTGAGCGTGCGCTCGACGTTCAGGTCTTGGCGACCACCCTCGGTCTTGACCCCCTTTGTGCGGCCGACGGTGCGTTGCTGCCCTCGAACCTCGGTTATGAGGAGCGTGCCTGGAAGCTTCCCGACAATGAGCTGGAAAAGGGTCTCTCCGATCAGGTAGACGCCGCCCTCGGCACGGATGAGCTTGAGATGCTTTGCGATCCTTGCCTGCTTGCAGGCCTGGGTCAGGAGGTGGCCGCGCAGCTCGACGACGCAGGCGTTGCCGTGCGCGTCGACACCCCTTCGTGGTTCGAGTATCTCTCCCGGCTGCAGGAGGGCGACTTCGAGCTCGCCCTCGTGTGCCACCTGCCTTTGTGCGACGCGGCCGGCGCGGAGCTCTTCAGCCTCTTCCACTCTCAAGGCGGCGACAACCTGGGCGGATATGCCAGCGCCGAAGTCGACGAGGCGCTCGAGTCGGCCTGGGAAATGTCCGACGAGGCGGCCAGGCTCGACGTCCTGCGCGAGGTGTGTCAGACCATCGCCCAGGACATGCCGGTCGTGCCCCTCTTGTATGCGGGTCCTGGCGTTGCGTGCTCGTCTCGCGTCAACTCCCTGGTGGTCTCGGCCGATTACACGCTCGACTTTGCGGGATGCTGGCTTTCAGCGTAGCGTGCGAGGCTCATGTATGGTGGAATTATGAGCAACTCTTTGGTTCTGAAGAGACTTCGATTCAGAGCTTGTCAGAGACAGCTTTGTATTGTATAGTTATTTCTCGCGTTGCAAGTCGGAGTGGCGGAATAGGCAGACGCGCTAGCTTGAGGTGCTAGTGACCTTTACGGTCTTGCGGGTTCAAGTCCCGCCTCCGACACCATTGAATTTCAAAGAGCCCCGCAAGGGGCTCTTTTCGTATATGTCCACCTTAGGGACGCCGAGGTCACGACATGTCTGAACACGACAAGGACGCACTCACCCACGACAGCGCTTGCGGCGCATCGATCGAGGCGCAGGGGAGGGGTGAGGAGGTCGCGCGGCTTACGGGCGAGCTTTCCAGTTGCCGTCGCAGGCTTAAAGCCGTCCTGGGGCTTTTGCGCCACTCGTCCAACTTCGGGCTCAACGCAATGGAGACATGCGACCTCATTGCCAACGAGCTGGCAGATGCCCTGCTGGCAGATGCCGCCATCTTCTACCTCATCGCCGACAGGGGCTACGTTCCCTTTGGCGCCTCCGACGGGTTTTATCAGGCGGTCAATGCGACTGACGTTGCCGATTTGGCCCGCACGACACCCGGCATCCCCCCGCTTGTCGCGCGCACGCGTGCCCTTACATGCCTGAGCGTGCTCGAGCGGCCCGGTCGCATCGACGAGGCCTGCATCATGCGCGACGACGCGGGAACCCGTTTCAAGGTGCGCTCGCTGCTCTCCACTTCCTGTTCCAGCATTGTGGGTGCCCCTGTGTTCTCCGAGGACCGCGTCAGCGCGGTGCTTGTCTTCGGGTGGCACGAACACCATGCATTGGTCGACGAGGAACGCGAAATGCTCCAGACCATCTCGGAGACCCTTGCATTCGGCATCTCCTCGGCCTTGAGCCAGCTTCGCCTCACGCGTTCCAACGACCTTAAAGACGCCCTTTTGCGTGTGCATGACCTCGCCATGAAGAGCGACTCTGTCTGTTCGTCCATGGTCAGGCAGGTTGCCCTGTGCGTCGCCGACGCGATGCCGGCGCGCGTTCTCATGGTGGAGGCCCGCGATGGGGAGGCGGGCTGCACCATCGTGCCGCTCGACACCGGTGAAGACTGCGACATGCCCATTCAGACCAACATGTCCATGGATGAGATCTTAGGGGAGGCCTCTGGTGTGCGCGCCGTGCAGCATGCCAGTGCCTTGGGGATGTGGATTGCCCGCCATACCGACCTCAACTCGGGGTTTGTCGTGCCCATTGCCACGAAGCAGGCGTGCGAGGGCGTGCGTTTTGCACTGCTCGTGCTGCGCAGCCCGCTCGATGCCCCGTTCGATTTCCTCGACGAGGAGTTCCTCAACGATGTCTCGGGGGAGATCGGCCGCATCGCCTTCTCGGAGCGCATCCATGCAAGCGAGGCCCAGATCGCCCATGCCCTGCAGGTGGGCTTGCGTAACGAGATGCCCCAGGTGAACGGCATCTCCACCGCCTCCCTGTACCTGTCTGCCACTGAATCGGCGGTGGTAGGCGGCGACTTTTTCGACTTGCATGAGTTGGGGGAGGGCCGCTTCGTCGTTGTCATGGGCGACGTGTCGGGCAAGGGCGTGGAGGCCGCCGTTGTGGCTTCCATGGCCAAGACGGGCCTTGCCGCCTATGTCTGGGAGAAAACGGAACCCGACGAGATGGTGAGCGCGCTCAACAGCCTGTTCCTCAATTTCTCGCGTGCCGAGACGTTTGCCACCATGTGCGTCGTGCTTGTCGACCTGCCCTCGCGCTCGGCGAAGTACTGCAGCGCCGGGCATCCCCCCGCGATGCTTGTGCACGCGCCTGATTCCGCCAACCCCTCCCTTGAGCTGCTCGCAACGCAGTCGCCGGTGGTGGGTGCCTTCGAGGGCATGCGCTATATTTCGGGCAGCTTCACGTTCGAGCTCGGGGACGTGCTGTTCCTCTACACCGACGGCACCACCGAGGCCCGCAGCCCATCGGGGGGTTTCTTCGGCGAAGGCAACTTGCGTGACGCGCTTCTGCGTGCCTGCCGGTTCGGCCTGGACGACATCCCGCGCCGCGTGCTCAAAGAGGTCGAGGAATTCTCCGGCAACGACACCCATGACGACATCGCGATGGTCGCCGTTCGCTTCGATGGTCTGGCATAGTCTGCGCCTTTTTATCCTTGCATGTTTGGAACCTGCCGCGGTGGGGGAAGATACGCAGTGTTTATGCAGCGGATGTGCGAGGAGAAACGATGCTCGTCGACAAAGGTGCGCTCGTAGTCTCTCTTGCGGGCGACGTCACATGGCAAAACGCCCCAGCTTTGCGCGAGCGCCTTCTTCTCATTGCCCAGCAGGGTTATTCGAGCCTTGTGCTCAACGTCGAGTCGGTGGGGTACATCGACTCGACGGGCATGGCCGTGCTCATTTTCCTCGCCAGGCGCCTTTCGGCTCGCGGGGGCAGGCTTGTGCTCATCAACGCCTCCGAGTCAATCGTGCGCTCGCTCAAACAAGCCCAAATTCTCGACAAAATTGTCTGCATTCCCAAGGGTATGGCGGGCGTGCGCAATGTGGGGGTTCCCACCGACGAGGCGCCGCTGCGCGTGTATACCGTGAGCTTGTCGAGCGACCCATCCTCGATGGAGCTGGCTCGCAAATCCATCGCGTCCATCCTCCAGGCGCTGCAATTGCCGCGCAGCACCGCCTACGACATCGTGCTCGCCTTGGGCGAGGCGCTCGGCAACGCGTTCGACCACGGCGGCGGCGCGCAGGGGCAGGAGGGGGACGTCTCGGCCACGGTGTCGCTGTACTCCGATCGCCTCGTCATGGAAGTCAATGACTGCGGATGCGGCATTGCGTACAACCAGGGCGACGCATTGCCCGAGCCCACGCATGAGCGGGGCAGGGGCATCAAACTCATGCTTATGCTTGCTGATTCCATTTCCATTGTTCCGCGCGAGACGGGCAAGGGCACCTGCGTGCGTCTTGTCAAAATGCTCGACTGTGCGGCGGCGGCCAGCGCCTGAGGCAGACTTCATGCGTGAGGGGCCGCGATAGGGGGTTGCAGGCAGGGCAGCCCCTGAAGCCTTTGCTGAGCTTAAACAAAAAAGCCGCCCCGAAGGACGGCTTGAAAGTTCATTGGAGGCGACGCCCAGATTCGAACTGGGGGTAAAGGCTTTGCAGGCCTCTGCCTTACCACTTGGCGACGTCGCCATCCTAACAAAAGGGCCAGATCAGCTGGCCCTGTGTTAAGCATGGAGCGGACTACGGGACTCGAACCCGCGACCCCAACCTTGGCAAGGTTGTGCTCTACCAACTGAGCCAAGTCCGCGTGCGAGAAAGAACTATACGTCAGCCGTGTGGATGAGGCAAGCACTATTTTCGTTTTAGGCCAATTTTCTGTCAGATTCACAAGTCCATCACATTTAGTCAAGGAGAATCGAGGCGACTTCGGCCAAGGCGTGTCGGCGGGGCTATCATGCATGGCTGAGGTAGAACGTCGACATGCGGGGGGCGACATGATTCTTACCATACTGTCCATGTTGCTGTGCCTAGTGGGGGCCGGCTTTCTCATTGCCCGCATCGTCTTGCGGGCGCAGGGACGTCTTGGCTCGGGGCACCTGAGCAAAGAGCAGCTCGACGAGCGCTCGCGGCTGCGCAGGATCCGTCGCGAGGCGTACCTCGACTCCCTGCCATCGGTGAGCTTCTACCATCTCGTTGTCATCTTCACGTTTGCCAGTGTGTTGGGCCTTGTGCTTGAGACCCTGTGGTGGCTTGTCACGCAGGGATCCTTGCAGCATCGCTACGGCATGGTCTGGGGGCCGTTTTCGCCTCTGTATGGCATCGGCGCCGTTTTGCTCACCGTCTGTCTCTGGAAGATACGCAAGCGGCCCCTGTGGGTCATCTTCTTGCTCTCCATGGTCATCGGCTCGGTGCTCGAGCAACTTGTGGGCATGTGTCTGGAGCATGTGTTCGGCATGGTCTCTTGGACCTACGAGACCTACCCCGACGCCATCACGAAATTCGTGTGCCTGCGCATGAGCCTTCTGTGGGGCATGCTGGGGTGCGTGTGGGCGCATTCGATCATGCCCGAGACCGTCTTTCTCCTCGGCACGCCCGAAGAGCCGGCGCGCACGATCATCGTGGTCGCGCTCACTGCCTTCCTCGTGGCGGACGCCTCGATGACGATCGCCGTGTCGCTGCGCAAGGGGGCTCGCGACGAGGGCATACCGGCAACCAACGCCCTGGAGCGGTTTATCGACCAGCATTACGACGACGCGTTCATGCAAGAGCGTTTCGAGAACGTTGAGTACACGACGTTGCCTGAGCCCCACGAGCCGGGGCTGCCGGCAAAATCCACCTCAGCGGGTATGCAAGACTGAGGGGGAGCGAGTGTGAAGTTGTAGGCGACTTGTGAAGACAGGCTCAATTCTTCGCCTGAAACAAATCTTCCCTTGCATCGGCGTGCGATACCCGATATAGTACCTCCTCGCCGACGGATACGGCGGCCGAATGGGCGTTTAGCTCAGGGGGAGAGCGCTTCCCTGACACGGAAGAGGTCACAAGTTCAAATCTTGTAACGCCCACCATTCGATATCCCTCCCGCACTTGTTGCGGAAAACCATACGGGCGTTTAGCTCAGGGGGAGAGCGCTTCCCTGACACGGAAGAGGTCACAAGTTCAAATCTTGTAACGCCCACCATT
>CAKUFZ010000017.1 GCA_934654475.1 uncultured Coriobacteriales bacterium | reverse complement strand
CGGCGCGTGTGGGCTTAACTTCCGGGTTCGGTATGGGACCGGGTGTACCCCCACAGCAAGAATCGCCAGCTCACGAGAAGTACTGAAGAAGTTCGTGAGGCGCTCGGCTCGTGGTTGCCGTTGCGCAGGGAGTTATAATGCACTAGTTCTCAGGCGAGCGCAAGAGGCAATTTCATTCATAGCACTTTCTCCACATCTCGATCACATATAGTTATACACGGCAATCCTGTGAGAATGCGCCAGATTACGGTCTTTCCGCAGGCAACAAGGGGTTTCGATGCCGTAGACTGGCCGACTGAAACATCAGGGCGCACACGCAATCGCACACGCCCACGTCTACACCCATGGAGGCCACGTGCTTACCCCAAGAGTTCAGCGCATGCGTGACAGGCACTTCAACACCATCCCCACCATTACCTCGGAGCGCCTGGTACTCGCCACGCAGGCCTATAAGAAGTTTGCCGGCGAGGCAGTGCCTATCTTCCGCGCCAAAGTCGTGCGCCACATCATGGAGCGTATGACGACGCTCATCTTCGACGACGAGCTCATCGTGGGCACGCCCACCAACGCGTACCGCGGCGCAAACCTCCATCCCGACTTCCAGTCGAGCTCGTGGTATATAAGCGACATCGACGACTTCTCAACTCGCGAGAAAGACCCTTACTACATCTCCCCTGAGGACAAGGCCACCATTTTGGAGACGCTGCCCTATTGGGAGGGCAAGTCGATGGAGGACATCGCCGACGAGGCTATGCCTTCCTGGATCCAAGACCTCGAGCACGACGACATCATCTGCGTGGGCCTTGAGAACGGCGTTTCCGGAGAGACGACGTGCGATCACGAGAAGATCCTCACCGTGGGTATGCGCGGCTACATCGAGGAATGCCAGCGCAACATCGACGCAGCCATGCCGCAGACGCGCGAGGAACAGGCGAAGGTCGACTTCTGGCGCGCATGCATCATTCAGGCCGAGGCGCTCATCACCTATGCCCACCGTATGGCCGACGAAGCCGACCGCATGGCACAGGAGTGCGCCGACCCCAAGCGCGCCGCTGAGCTGCGTCAGATAGCCCAGAACTGCCGCGTGGTGCCCGAAAACCCGCCTCAGACCTTTTACCAGGCACTTCAGATGGTGTGGTTCGTGCACGTGTATTTCTATATCGAGGTGTGCACCACGGCGTGCGGCTTCGGTCGCTTCGACCAATACATGTGGCCCTTCTACAAGAAGGACGTGCTGGACGATAAGACCCTGAGCCGCGACGAGGCGCTTGAGATGCTCGAGTGCCTCTACCTCAAGTCGTGCGATGTGTACGAGGTGCGCGACAACTGGTACGCCACCGCGTTTGCCGGCTACCCCATGTGGCAGATCCTTGTGGTGGGAGGCCAGACCTCCGAGGGCAAGGACGCCTCCAACGATCTGTCGCTGCTGTGCCTGCAGGCGGCCGACGCCCTGCAGACCACGCAGCCCGTCATGGCCCTGCGCGTGTTTGAGGACACCCCCGAGGAGCTCATCCGTTTTGGCTGCAAGATGATTCAGGAAGGCCAGGCCAACCCCGGCTTCTTCAACGACGAGGCCGCCATCCAGATGGCCCTGGGCAAGGGCGGCACCATCGAGGAGGCGCGCGACTGGACCATCGTGGGCTGCATCCAGGCAGGCCCCGGCGGCGGCGGCACCGACGGGTCGCCCGACGCGGGCTACGTGAACATGGGCAAGATGATCGAGTTCGTGCTGCACAACGGCGTCGACCCGGCCACGGGCAAGCTCATGGGACTCCAGACCGGCGACCCGCGCGACTTCACGAACATCGAGCAGTTCAAGGACGCCCTCAAGGCGCAGATCCTGCACGGCTACGACACCATCCGCCGCGGGTACAACCTCATGCAGTCCATCCATATGAACCGCTATCCCGTCATCTTCGCCTCCATGGTAACGAGGGGCTGCGTGGAGAGCGGCAAGTCGGTGCAGGAGGGCGGCGCGCGCTACTCCACCTGCGGCATGTACGTCACGGGCGCGGCGAACCTGGCCGATTCCATCGCCGCCGTGGAGAAGTGCGTGTTCGAAGACCACGACCTCACGATGGACGAGCTCATCCATGCATGCGACACGAACTTCGAGGGTCAGGAGCGCACGCGCCAGCTGCTGCTCAACAAGCCCGAGAAGTACGGTAACAACTGCGAGCACGTCGACGGCATCTATCGCGAGATGATGCACTTCATCGCCGACAACGTGCAGAGCTGGCCCGACGCGCGCGGCGGCCACTACGCATTCGGCATCGACTCGCAGACCATGAACATTCCCCACGGCAAGGTGACTGGCGCACTTCCCGACGGCAGGCTCGCCGGCGAGCCGTTCTGCGACGCCTCCTCGCCCATGATGGGTCGCGACATCTGCGGACCCACCGCCACCGTGAAGTCGGTGGCCGCCATCGACCAGGCGATCCTGCAGGAGGGCGCCCTGTTCAACCTGCGCTTCGACCCCAAGGGCGTGCAGGGCGAGAAGGGCATCGCCACTATCGAGGGCGTCATCAAGACGTTCTTCCAAAACGGCGGCGAGCACATCCAGATCAACGTGGTAGACAACGCGACGCTGCGCCGCGCGCAGAAGGAGCCTGAGAAGTACCGCGGCCTCATGGTGCGCGTCGCCGGTTACATGGCGTACTTCACCGAGCTCGACAAGGCCGCGCAGGACGCCATCATCTACCGCACCGCGCACCTCTCTCAGGCCAGCTAAAGACAACGGGGCAGACGCACGCGCATGGCACACACCGCACCCATACATGACGATGCAGCAGGCAGGCCGGCAACCTCCACGGACGCCAACGGTCTGCCCACATCAACCCCAACAACGGCCCTGGTGGGAAGCATTCAGAAGTTCTCCGTGGAAGACGGCCCAGGCATCCGCACGACCGTCTTCCTCAAGGGCTGCCCGCTGCGGTGCCGGTGGTGCCACAACCCCGAGCTCATCTCCGCTCGTCAGCAGCTTGTGTTCTCGCAGTCGCGCTGCATCGGCTGCGGGCACTGTGCGGGAGTCTGCCCGCAGGGCGCCATAACGGCAGGCCCCGAGGTGGGCGTGGCAATCGACCGCACACGCTGCGACGTGTGCCTTGCCTGCGCGCGGGAATGCTATGCGCAGGCGCTGCGCCCGGTAGCCAAGGAGATGAGCGCGGCCGAGGTTCTGGCCGTGGCCGCGCAGGACAAGGGCTTCTACGACAACACGGGCGGCGGCATCACCATAAGCGGCGGCGAGGTGCTCTCGCACGCCGTCTTTGCCCGCGAGCTCATATCCGGTGCAGCAGAGCTCGGCATCAACGTGTGCCTCGACACCTCGGGGTTGGGCCGGGCTGAAGACCTGCTCGCCTTGGCCCGCATGTCAAACGTCACGAACATTCTCTATGACATGAAACTGATTGATAACAATCTGCACCGAGAATATACCGGCTTCGGCAACGAGCTCATATTGGCGAACCTGGAGATGCTGGCACGCGACGAGGTATGCGCACCCAAGCTGTGCATACGAATGCCGCTCCTGGCCGGCATCAACGACACCGATGATATCGTGCGCCGCAGCGGCGAGCTCTACAGTCGGCTCGGCATCAAGTGCGTGACGCTGCTCCCCTATCACGACCTGGGGCGCAGCAAGGCGCGCAACGTAGGCATCGAGCAGGAACTCTTCTGCGCGCCAAGCGACGCGCGCGTGGAGGAGATTCAGCGATACTACGCCGACGAGCTGCACATGGAGGTCTCGATTCTAGGCAAAGTGTAGGCACAGCCGCACGTACGATTCGGAAGGACCTGTTGTGGAAGGCACCAACCTGGGAATCCTCACCCTGATTCCCGCTCTCAGCTTTTTTGTTTTCGCGTTTGTGACCCGCAAGTGCATCTTCTCCATCTTGCTGTCGGGCATCCTGGGCTACCTGCTCTATTACGGCCCCGACTTCTTCATGCCCACCGTCGACGCCCTGCTCGACGCGACATGCGACTCCGACAACAACTACATCGTGCTCATCTGCCTGCTGTTCGGCTGCTTCGTGCAGCTGCTGCGCCAATCGAACGGCGCCACGGCCATGGCCATGTGGGCCCGCAAGTATGTGAAGTCGGAGAAGCAGGTGCTCCTGCTCACCTGGCTGTGCGGCATCATCATCTTCATCGACGACTACCTCTCCATCCTCGTCACGGCCAACTGCGTGCTGCCCATTGCCGACGAGCACAAGACCCCGCGCGAGATGCTGTGCTACATCATCAACACGACCTCCGCGCCCGTGTGCCTCATCATCCCCATCTCCGCCTGGGTGGTGTTCTTCTCGGGCATCTTCGGCGAACAGCCCGAAGCCGCCGTGGTGGGCGACTCGGCCATGAGCATCTACTACGGCATCATGCCGTACTTCTTCTATCCGTTCCTGTGCGTCATCTTCGTGCTTCTCGTCATCCTTGGCGTTGTGCCCAAGATGGGCGGCATCAAGCGCGCCTATGAGCGCGTGGCAAAGACGGGGCAGCTCTGGCCCGACTCGTCCAACGCCCAGAACCAGGCGAACATGGGCGAGGCTCTCGGCGCCATCACCGACGACCGCGCCGAGGAGAAGGAAGCAACCCCTCACCTGTGGGCGTTTCTCGTTCCCATGGCTGCTGTCATTGCGGTCACGCTGATTCTTGACGACATCCTCTATGGCGTCGTCGTCGGCATCCTCGTGTGCTTCGTGCTCTACGTGCCCACGCGCATCATGAGCCTGGGCAAGTTCTGCGATGCCTGCTACAAGGGCTTGGAGGACATGCTCTTCATCGCGGCCGTACTCATTGCGTCGCTGTTCTTCCGCGAGGCCATCAACCTCATCGGCCTCTCCGATTACCTCATCCAGGTTGCAAGCCCCTTCATGAGCGCCCAGTGGCTGCCCGTCATCACGTTTGTGCTCGTAGGCCTCGTGTGCTTTGCCACGGCCAACATCTGGAGCATCCCGGCCGTGTGCACGCCCATCATTCTGCCCCTCGCCGCCGCCACGGGCGCTTCGATTCCGCTCACGCTGGGCGCCATCATCTCCGCGGCGTGCTTTGGCGCACAGGCCTGCTTCTATTCCGACGTCACGCTCATGAGCGCCTCGGCCTGCAAGATCAACAACGTGGACTACGCCATGGCGCAGCTGCCCTACATCGGCATCGTGGCCGGCATCACCATTGTCGGCTACATCGTGGCTGGCTTTGCCCTGGCCGCATAGGATTCACCACACACGGCATATGCTCGGGTTTTGAGCCGAACCGCTGGCGCCCCTTTGGACTCCTTGGCAAAACGCAAGGTTTCCAAAGGGGCGCTTTCGTTTGCTGCAGTTAAAATGGCAGACAGAGATGATTCGGGAGACCCAATTCGATGGGAGCATCGTGAAAGAGGACCGCAAGACATATGAGAAGCGCGTTGTGCGCTTGATGATCGCCCTCTACTGCAATGACACGCACGGCACGGCCAAGGGAACGCTGTGCCCGGAGTGCTCAGAGCTCGCAGACTACGCCGACCGCCGCGTGGACGCATGCCGCCGCGGCGAGGAGAAGACGTTCTGCTCCAACTGCCCCACCCCCTGCTACAAGCCCGCAATGCGCGAAAAGATCCGCGTCGCCATGCGCCATTCCGGCCCCCGCATGATCTTCCACTGCCCCGTGCTCGCCACAAAGCACCTCATCATGGACATGCAGGAGAAGAAGCGCATGAAGAAGGCCGGCGAGGGCGAGTAGCGACATGTTTGCGTTTTAATCCGAGCGGCCCTGATACCGCTTGTTTGGTCACGTAATCTACCAGGGAAAACGCGTGGTCGAGAAGCTGGCATGCTTCCCGGTGCGATTTAAAACGCAAACATGCGGGGTTTTTCGACCCCTCTTCTCAACTCATTTGTAAAAGAGGCTGGTCTCGGAGAATTCCGGGACCAGCCTCTTAGTCTGCAGCTCTATGGATGCTACTCACTCTTCAGGACATCACTCGCATCTCGATGATGTCTCGCCTGGGTTCAGCCCCGGGCTTCATCCAAGAACCAAAACCGCCCCTACTCCAGGCCGCCCATCTGCTTGATGGCCTTGATGCCCTGGACCATGGCGGAACCGCAGCGGGTACCAGGCAGAACGCAAGGATAGTTGTTGGCAAAGAAGCTGCCGGCGTTGTTGCCCGCGCAGTACAGGCCGGCGATAGGCTCGCGAGCCTCGTCAATAGCCTGGGCGTTCTCGTTGATGAGGATGCCCTGCATCGTGCACAGCAGGCTCGCACCCAGCCATGCGCCATAGAAGGGCGGCGTGCGAAGCTCGGACAGGCGGCAGGAAGGCTTGCCGAAGTCCTCATCGTACTGGGCGTCATAGATCTCGTTGTAGCGCTCGCACGTGGCGAGGAAGGTCTCCTTGGCCTCGCCCTCGAAGCCGAGCTTGTCGGCGAGCTCCTCGAGCGTGTCGGCCTTCATGACAAGGCCCGCCTCGACCTGGCCCTCGACGCTCCTGATCATGTTGCCGTTCTGCACGCCGGCAGAGCAACCCACAGTGCGGAAGCGATCGACGTCGGCATCGGCGTTGGCGTCGATGATCTGGCAGTACACATGGCCAGGCTGGTTGAATGCGGCAAAGTTGGCGTTGTCGTAGGTCTGCGACTCGTTCATGAAGCGCTCGCCGCGACGGTTGACCTTGAGGAAGGGCTGGGTGCCGGGGAAATACTGCTTGAGCGTGCCCGGGAACTCCTTGCCACCGAATGCAGCGGGGTTCTCATGGTAGCCGGCGTCAACGCCAGGCGCCACAAGGCCGCGGTCAAACAGCATCGATGCGGGCTCGGCCTGCATGGCGGCACCTGCCCACAGAGCCGCGCGGATACCCATGCCGCGGTCGCGGGGGCTGTAGTTGTAGCAGGTGGTGACGCTGGAAGAAAGCGGGTCGAGGGCGTCCATCATCATGGGGTTGCCGTCGTAGCCACCGGCTGCGAGCAGCACGCCAGCAGCGGCGTTGATGCGGATGAAGTGGCCGTCCTGGGTGTTCTGCGCAATGGCGCCCGTCACGCGGCCCGTCTCGTCCTTCTCGAGCTTGACGAGAGACGTATTGAAGTCGATGGAGTACCCGGCACCCTCGATGGTTTCCTTGAGCACGACGTTGCGGGGCTTCTCCCAACCCATGCAGGCAACTTCCTGCTCGGGGAAGAAGTACACGGTGTTCTCCTCGGCACAGTTCTCGGGCCAATGGGCCGCCTCGCCGCTCGTAAACTTGAACTGATAGTTGTAAGGCTCGGCCGTGGCAATGCCGGCGACGAAATCATGCATGGCCGCCGACTCGTTGATCCACATGCGCACGACGCGCTGGTCGCACTTGCCGCTGGCATAGCGGCTGATCTCGGAAAGCAGCTTGCGGCGGTCGACGGGCTCGCAGCCAGCCTCCTGGGCAGCGGAGGAATCGATGGTTCCGTACCAGTGGCGCGTGTCCTGCACCACACCGGCGCTCTCGATGAGGCGGAAGTTGAGGCCGGCCTTGGCGGCGTAGGCACCTGCAGTACAACCCGCATTGCCCGCACCCACGATGAGGATGTCAGTGTCCCAGGTCTCCGTAACGGCAGCCTCGTCGATGACGGGCTCAGTGCCCAGCCAGTTATCAGCGGTCTGATCGTCCCATGCGGTGATGGGAGTGGCAACCTCTTCACCCTTTGCCTGCGCGATGCATGCAGCGGCAGCGGTCATAGCGCCCTCACAGGTGAGAGTGGCGCCGGCGATGACGTCGACCGTACCGTCCTGGTGGTCGAGAAGCGCCGCGGCGAGCGTCTCGCCGAGCTGGCCGCCCACCCAAGGGGTCTCGCCAGACACGTCGACGGTGGCCTCGGTGATGGTCGCCTCATCGAACGTGAGCTCAACGGTGACGGTACCAACGCCTGCGCCGGACGCAGTGTAGGTACCCGGAACATAGCCCGCGGCATCCGCCAAGGCAGTGGCAACGGTACCGCTGACAGCAGCTGCAGCCACAACAGCAGTGGAACCCTTAACAAAATCCCTGCGATCGATCATGTGATGCATCCCTTCGCTTGAGAAGTGGCATCGAGGCTCGCGCCTCATGCCGGGTCAATAACAGTCATACCGAGCCCGCGACCAAAAGTCAGGGTTGAGTAGGTTCGAGATTACAAAGAACCAGGTACGAGATTTCTCAACCTTGCCCACAACGCACCTGGTAGACTAGAGTTGGTCTTGAAATTCAAATGAGGGGAAGCAAAAGAGACGTGACCAACAAGCAATCGAGGACGCAGACGAACCAGCGTGGACGAGAGAATCAGGAAGCAGGATTTCATGCCTCAAACGCTGTAGAACAGCCGGCGAGCAACGGAAGTCCGCTCCCCCGAGATGGGTCCCTTGCGCTTCAAATGATTGCAGGCTTCGGTCTGCTTCTCTGCTTCATCACCATGCAAAGCCTGATGGGAAGCAAGCTGCCATCACTGACAATGAGCCTGGGTTATGCGCCGCTCATCATTCAGCGCTGCCTTGAAGCAATTACCTTTTTGGCGGCAGCGCTTTTCTCGGCGCGCGTACAACACCTCGCAGGCCGCACCCTGCTGATGTGGACATGCAGCGCCGCACTGATTGGCGAAGTAATCATTGAAGGGGTGACGGTCCTAGGTGTGCTCCCCTTCAATGGCGCTGTGCTGAGTCACCTCGCATATTGCATAGTAGGCAGCATCGCCCCTGGTATTCTATGGATGGCTTGGATTGAGCTGTATGCTCGCCTCGATATACGGCGCGTGACCCTCCTGTTTTTGGGAGCCAACGTACTCCAAGCGCTGCTGACGCTCCTTATGAGTCTTCAGGCGCTTTCTGCCATCGTTTTGACGTTCATGGTCGCACTGCCGCTTCTAAGCGTCGTGCTGCTTGTACGAGCATCGAAGCGTTTGCGCGGCCTTGACTCATCCAAAGTCGAACCAGGACCTGCACCTGTAGATTCTGATGCCGTATCAACCGCCAGCTTCCCACTCGCACCCGTGTGTCTTATGGCGACGTTTACGCTCGCAAACGTCTTTGCGCGCGACATGTTGCCCGTGGAAGATCGTCCGTGGGCCACCGTGGGCGTCCTTGCCTGCCTCGTCGTGCTCGCAGTCGCCTTTCGCCGCTCAGACATGCGCTTTAACCTGTGGCCCCTCTGTGCCGTTGCGTTTCCCCTAACCCTTGCGGGGCTCTTTGGCCTCTTGCTAACCTCACCTGTATGGGGTATTCCCGCGACGTTACTGACCCACGCCGGAGAGACGCTCTTTGGTGTCTTCATCACCGTTGTGCTTTGCAACGTGGCCTTTCGCTATGGCACGAACGCCTTATACCTGTTTGGCATCACGAAAGCAGTCGGGAGCATTTCAGCCCTGGCAGGCGCCTTGCTCGCGTTTAAGGGCTCGCCTTGGGAGCACGACGCCTTCATCTTACTGATTGCCGACATGGCGCTCGCACTCACCGTGTGCTACATCGCCCTCAGTTGGAAAAAGACAGGTGAGATAACCTGGGGCGTCGATGAGGAATCCGCTACGACGAGAGAGACCGTTCATGCAACCAACGGCTCATTTGAGACCAGCATGCAGGCAATCTGCTCAAAGGCAGCATTCGAGTACGGCCTCACGCGTCGCGAAGAGGAAGTGCTCGGCCTCCTCATGCAAGACATGACCGCCCAGCAAATCGAAGGCACTCTTTGCGTGAGCAACTCAACCGTGAAGTCTCACACCCATGCCGTGTATCAGAAAATCGGCGTGCACAGCCGCTCCGAACTCATAGAGAAGCTGGAGGCGCCCTCCCGTCCCTAAAAAACGCGACATGTTTGCGTTTTAATCCAGGCCGCCCTGATGCCACTCATATGGCCACGTAATCTACCAGGGAGAATGCGCAGCCGAAAAGCAGGCATGTTTCCTTGCACGATTTAAAACGCAAACATGCGGGGTTTTTCCATCCCGCGCGGTATAATCGCCCATGCCTGAGAGAGGGGGACCATGGCACAGCAGAAAAAGGACGGCATCGTTCATGTGCGCGTAAGCGCCGATGACAAGGAGGCCGCCGAGGCAATATATGCCGACATGGGCACGAGCCTGTCCGAGGCGGTGCGCATGTTCATCCATGAGAGCATCAAGCTCAACACGTTGCCGTTTCGACCCGTCTCGGGTCTGACCAAAGGGAAGATGCAAGCTGCAGGGGCCCTGCACATCTACGCCGACAAAAAGATGCGCGAGGCCGAACGCGAGGCTTGGATCAAGTCGCTGAGCAAGAAATATGAAGACGCTAATAGATGAGACCTACATGCTGCGCTACGTGCTGCAGGATGAAAAAGAGATGTTCGAGCTGGCGAGCGCCCTCATAGCGCAGGGCCAAGCCTACACCTACCCCGAGTATATCGCGCGCACCGCCATCACGCTGCGCGACGTGTACCGCGTGCCGCGCTCGCAGATTGCCTACGTGCTCAACATGCTGCTCGACGACGTGTTTGTCGTCGACGAGGACGTGGTGCGCTGCGCGAACAGGCTCTTCGGCACCACCATCCTCGACTACCTCGACTGCTTGAGCGCCGCCCGTTCCATCGTGCGCGGCGAGAGCATCGCAAGCTTCGAGAAGCCGCTCCTGGGCCGCGTGCTCAACCAGCAGATGTAACCGGCAGCCCCACGGTATTCAGGGTGCCGTTCAAGGCGTCGCAGTCAAGAAGGCTGGTACCACTCGAAACCCGAGGCGTCCAGCCAGGCGCGCATCGCCGCGCCCCTCAGCCAAACAGGCGCAGCACCCAACCCCTCAGCCCAGGCGGGCGCGCATCGTCGTATTCCTCAGCCAAGCATGCATCGCCGCACCCCTCGACCCTGCCAGGCTCAACACCGAGCCCGCTTGCCCCTACAGCCCCTCGAGCTCCAATATCGTGCGCTCGCACCACACGATCGACGGGTCGTCGAGCAAGCGCATGAGCGCGGCTCGTGCCGTAAGTGGGGCAGACCACACCAGGCCGCAACCCGCCTCAAGCTGCTTGGGGATGGGGATGAGCTCCCCTGCCACCCCGCGCTCCTCGCAGGCCTTTTTAAACGCCATGGCGCCCGTGTTGTTGTAGAACGTGACGATGAATCGGATCTGCACGGCCCTCAACCTGACCTTCCGCCGCGCCGACATGCGACGCGTCCCACCAAACAATAGAAGAAAGGCCGCCGCATGCTCGTCGCGCGCGGCGGCCTTTGCCGAGTCGGTACTTGGTACCACTGAAAGCGTTACACAAACAAGCCCAAAGCCCTACTTCTCCGCCTTCTTGCGATAGACGAACCAGTACACGAGGCCCACGAACACCGCGCCGCCCACGATGTTGCCCAGGGTAGCAGCGGAGATGTTGTACACGATGCCCGAGAGGTTGAGCACGTCAGCAGCAGCGGCAACCGAGGCGCCGAAGCCGTTGTTGTACGCAACAAGGCCCATGGGCAGGAAGAACATGTTAGCTACGCAGTGCTCAAAGCCGCAGGCTACGAATGCCATGACGGGGAAGACGCTCGTAAAGATCTTGTCGATGACGCTCTTGCCCGCAAAGCCCATCCACACGGCAAGGCACACGAGGATGTTGCACATGATGCCGCGGAAGAAGATGGTGCCCCACGACAGGTTGATCTTGGAAGTTGCCACAGCGACCATGGTGTCGACCACCGCGCCGCCGTTCATGCTCCAAGTGCCGCAGGCGTAGATGATGGCCACGAGCACCAGCGAACCCACAAGGTTGCCGAGCCACACGATGACCCAGTTCTTGACGAGGCTTCCCCAAGAGAACTTCTTCGACATGGCACCGATGACCATGAGGCTGTTACCGGTGAAAAGCTCGCTGCCGGCAACGATGACGCAAATGAGGCCCAGGCCGAACGAAAGGCCGCACAGCAGCTGCGCCGCGCCGAACGACAACGCCGCGTCGCTCTTGACCACCGTCATGAAAAGGGCGCCCATGCCAATCTGCATACCGGCCATGAGCGCCAGAATCAGCACGCGGCTCAGGCTGTTCGTGGCCTTGCCGAGACCCACTGCCTCGGCTTTTGCCTCTTGGGCGGCAGCCGACAGGCAGTTGGGGTCGGGTATGACGATGTCGTGCAAATCGCTCATCTTAAACGCTCCTTACCACGTGCGGGGCCGGCCGCACATCGCCTGCTTACACAGGCAAATGCGAGAAGTCCGCCCCTTGCTTGAGGAACTCGTAAATCCTCTCGACGCTTCTGAGCACCTCGGGCGTGAGGGGCTCCATGAACTCCAGCTGCGCGGGCTGGATGCCGAGAAAGACGACCTGCTTGCAGCTCTTCTTGAGGTCTTCCAGCAAGAAGGTGATGGGCAGGGAGTGCGTCGTGATGAGCAGGTCGCTCACCACGTCGCGCTCGTCGACGACGGCGATGGTGCCGGGCTCGCGCCCCATCTGCGCCGCATCAACGAGCAGCAGTACGTCAGGCTGCATGCGCCGAATAACAGCCAGGTCGTCCTCGGGGGTCTGACCGCCGTCGATGCACGTCCACCCCGGGATGGGGTTCTGCTCGAGCATCTTGGCGAGCATGGGACCGGCCGCGTCGTCGCCGCGCAACACCGCGCCGACGGTAAAAACCACCTTGGTGATCATTGCCGACGAATCCTTCCCATGATGTAAGCCGCCGAATTGGCCTGGAGGACCGCAAGCATACCGCAAAGCCCGTCGAAGACTTCACGTACGCCGTCTGCCTCCAGCCCAGCGGCAGGTTCCTTCTTCAAATCCTCGAAAGCAGGCACGAGCACCTCGAGGTTCGTCTGGTCAATCTGGATCTCCCAATGACGCATGATCGCCTCAAGCTTGTAGCGCGCGGCCCCCTCGGGGAAGCACGCCACAAACTGCTCGTACACGTCGAGCGGCATGCGAAGCCGCTCCTCGAAGCAATCGATCACGCCGGTGTGGTGCCCCACGGCAAGCGTGTAGTACAGGATGTCCTGCGCGTCCTCGGGAACCGAGCTCTCCGAGTCCACGAACTTGCGCGCGAGCTGGTAGAAGACGACCTCGGGCGAGGCGGCCAGCGCATCGCGCGCGCTGGCCGCGGCATCGGCCCGGTATGCGTCTCCCCTAGCGGCGGCCATGTTCGCTCAGGGCGCTGTCCGCAATGGCGCGCGCCCTGTCGTCGCCGGACACCACAACGCGCTCCAGGCCGCTCTTGAGCATGTCCGCCATGCGGCCGTCGTCGACGAGGGCGTCCTCGAGCACCTTCTTGAGGGCGCGGAACACCTCGGCGCGGCGCGGGTCATCCTGCTTGGCAATGAGGTGGTTCACGTCGGCCATGACGTTGTTCTCCGACTTCTCCATCGTCTGGAGGAACTCGTCGGAAAGCTTGGCACCCCACTGATAGCCCGCATAGCGGCGGGCCTCACGCTCGATGCTCACGCGCACCTTGTACGGGATGCTGGCATAGAGCAGGGGTGCCTGCTCGCCGGGCACCTCGCGGGTCTCGGTGTGCTTGAGCTTCTGGCCGAGCAGGCCCAGCGCCATGGCGAAGCCGTAGATGGTCTGCGCCGGGGTGGGCGGGCAGCCCGGGATGTACACGTCCACGGGGATGATCTTGTCCGTGCCGCCCCAGGTGCAGTAGTTGTCGTGGAACACGCCGCCCGTGCAGCCACAGGCGCCGTAGGACACCACGAGCTTGGGGTCGGGCGCGCCGTCGTAGGCACGCAGGGCCGGCATGCGCATGGCGCGGGTCACGGCACCCGTGTACACGAGGATGTCGGCGTGACGGGGGCTCGGCGTGTTCTTGATGCCGAAGCGCTCGGCGTCGAACACGGGGGTGATGGTCGAGAAGATCTCGATCTCGCAGCCGTTGCAGCCGCCGCAGTCCACGCGGTAGATGTACACGGAACGCTTGATGTCATGCAGCAGGGCCAGCTTTGCCTTCTGCACAGCCTCGTCCACCTCGCGCTTCGCAGGCTTGTACTGCAACGCGTCAGGCAGCGGCCTGTCGATTACCATCATCGCTTGGCCTCCATCTTCTTCTTGCCGCCCACGAGCTCGTCGCGGCGCTTGTTGCGGTAGGCGTCTGCTTTCTGCTTGCACTTGGGGCACACGCCCGTGAGCGCCGCCGCCTGCTGCGCCTCGAGGTCGCCGGGCAGCTGCGACAGGATGCGCGTGGCATAGTCGACCTGCTTGACGGTGGCGTAGTACTCGCCGCACTCGCTGCAACGCGCCATGTCGTAGGTGCAGCGCTCCTCGAAGTCCTCCTTGTTCATGACGGCAAGCTCGAACTCCTTGCTCAGCACGATGGCATGGGTGGGACAGACCTCCTCGCAGCGCCCACAGAAGATGCAGCGGCCGAAGTTGATCGACCAGGTGGTCTGGCCCTTGTCGGCCTCGATGAGCATCTGGATGGCGTTGGGCGGGCAGACGTTTGCGCACGCCGCGCACGCGATGCAGGCGATCGCGTCGTGCTCGGGCTTGCCGCGCGCACCCTCGGGGCGCTCAAGCGGCGCGAAGGGGTACTTGATCGTCGCGTCGCCGGTGCGCAAGATCTCCTTGATAGTCTTGAACATGTCTGTGCCTCCCCCTTAGTCCTTCAGAGGCGAATGGGTACGGTCGTGGCAGTAGTCCTCGAGCTGCTTCTTGGTGAGCGTCTTCTCGGTGCGCTTGTTGACGTCGACGATGGTGACGCGCTCGGTGCAGGAGTAGCACGGGTCGAGCGAGCCGACGATGAGAGCCGCGTCGGAGATGGTGTTGCCGCGGAACATGTAGCGAAGCACCGGCCAGTTGCTGTACGTGGAAGCCTTGCAGCGCCAACGGTAGCACTTCTGGCTGTTGCCCACCATGGACCAGTGCACGTCCTCGCCGCGCGGAGCCTCGGCGTAGCCCAGGGCGAACTTGTTGGGCGTGTACGTCCAGCCCTCGGTGAGCACGGGTCCCTCGGGCAGGTCCATCTGGAGGAGCTCCTCGATGATGGAGATGGAGTCGTACACCTCGCCCACGCGCACGAGCGTGCGGCCGAGCACGTCGCAGGTGTCCTGCGTGATGGGCTTGTGCTTGTCGGCGATGAGCTTGTAGCCGTCGTAGGGATGGTTCCAGCGCACGTCGCGGGCAAAGCCCGAACCACGCACGAGCGGGCCCACCGGGCTGAAGTCGCGGGCGACCTTGCGGTCGAGGATGCCCACGCCCTGGGCGCGCTTGAGGAAGTTGGGCGTGGCGATCAGCTCGGCGACAAGGCGCTCCACGTCGCTGCGCAGCTCGGCGAGGCACTTGAGGGTCTCAAGCGTCTGCTCCTTGAGCACGTCGCGACGCACGCCGCCGATGAGGTTGAGGCCGTAGGTCTTGCGGGCGCCGGTGAGCATCTCCGCCAGGTCCATGGCCTTCTCGCGAACGCGGAAGAAGTGCTGGAAGCCCGTGTCGAAGCCCGAGTAGTGGCATACGAGGCCCAGGTTGAGCAGGTGCGAGTGCAGGCGCTCGGTCTCCAGGCAGATGGTGCGGATGACCTGGGCGCGCAGCGGCACCTCGATGCCCTGGGCATGCTCGATGGTCTCGGAGTAGGCCACGGAATGGGCGTAGCCGCAGATGCCGCACACGCGCTCGGCCAGGAAGGGCACCTGGTCGTAGGTCATGCGGCTCTCGGCGCACTTCTCCATGCCGCGGTGGATGAAGAAGAGGCGGTAGTCGGCGTCGATGATGTCCTCGCCCTCGACGAACAGGCGGAAGTGGCCCGGCTCGTCGGAGGTGATGTGCAAGGGTCCCATGGGGACGATGGTGGTCTCTTTGCTGCCGACCTCCTTGAGGAACTGGTAGTTCTCAAGGTCGGTCGTGGGCTCGGGACGGTAGCGGTAGTCCATCGTGTCCTTGCGCAGCGGGTAGAGGCCGGAGGGCCAGTCGTCGGGCAGCACGAGGTTGCGGTTGTCGATGATGCCGTCGGCATGCAGGCCAAACATGTCCTGCACCTCGCGCTCCGACCACACGGCGGCTGGGACCTTCGCGCTCACGGCCATGAAGGTCTCGGTGTCGCGCGGGACGTTGACCTTCACCATCATGTAGCCGGGGTCTGCGCCCTCCATGGAGAGCACATAGTACAGGCCGTAGTGGCCGTTGAGCTGACGCTCGTCGTTGCCCACCATGACGGGCATCCAACCGTCGCGCTCATAGTACAGATGCTCGATGACGTCGGGGGCCGAGTCGGCGTTGACCGTGATGCAGCACTGCTCGGAGTTAATCCACTCGGCGTCGGTGACCGCGCCGGGGAACAGCTCCTTCACTGCCTTCACGTGCGACTCGCAGCACCGACGCTCGTTCTTCTTGGTTGCCAAGGTCTGCCTCCCTTACTCGACCTGGGCGCTAAGAGCCTGCGACGTGCCCGCAAAGAGCTCGGACACGATGGGCATCTCGTGCAGCGCGTCGGTATCGGACTGTAGGACGATTGCGGTTGCGTTCTCCACGCCTTCGATGACCGGGATGGGCATGGCGGCGCCGAACCACAGCACGACCGCGATCATGATGATCTCGGGGATGAGGGCGGCCGGGCGCAGCTCGCCGGTCTCGATGCCCTCGGGCGCATCGCCGAAGACGGCAGTGGCCACGACGTGGGCGAAGGCCGCCACGACGATCGTGAGGGCGATGCCGACGATGACGACGATGACGACGTTGCCCGAGACGACGCCTGACACAGAGGCCATGACCTCAGAGGTGAACATGGCGAAGGGCGGGAAACCTGCCAGGGCGAACAGGCCAAGGGCCAGAAGGACGGCAGTGGTGGGGGCAACCTTGATGAGGCCCGTAATCTTGCGCAGGTCGCGCGTGCCGTACTTCATGAGCACGTTGCCCGAGATGCAGAAGAGCAGCGCCTTGGTGAAGCCGTGCACGATGCAGTGGATGAGCGCGGCGGCGATGCCGATGGGGCCGCCGAAGCCCAGGCACAGGGCCACGACGCCGATGTTCTCGCTGGAAGAATAGGCCAGCTTGCGCTTGAGGTCATTCTGCGAGAAGACGGCCAGGGCGCCCGCGACGATGGAGACGACGCCCAGCACAAGCATGACGAGCTGCGGAAACGCATAGCCCACGGCCTGGCCGGTCAGGATGTAGAAGCGAATCACGACGAGCATGGCGCACTTGAGCAGAACGCCGGAAAGCAGGGCGGACACGGGGCTGGGCGCCTCGGAGTGGGCGTCGGGCAGCCAGGTGTGCATGGGGAACAGGCCAGCCTTGGTGCCGAAGCCGATGGCGGCGAACACGAAGGCGATCTGGATGAGGGTGGCGTCGAAGCCCTTGGAGACCTCGAGGACGCTCGTCCAGAAGACCGCCTGGGTGGGGTCGGCCACGATGGCGTTGGCGTTGGCGTAGACGAGCACGGTGCCGTACAGGCCGAAGGCGACGCCGGCGGTGCAGACGATGATGTACTTCCACGCGGCCTCAAGCGAGAACTCGGTGTTGTAGGCACCCACGAGGAAGACCGTGGCGAGCGTGGTGAGCTCGACGGAGGCCCACATCATGATGATGTTGTTCGTGGTGGTGGCCATGAGCATCGAGAAAATGAACAGGCTGAAGAACGCGTAGTACTGCTTGACCTGGCTCGGACCCATCGCGCCGCGCTCGACGTCGTGACGAACGTAAGGCAGCGAGTAGGAACCGGTGAGCAGGCCGATGACGCCGATGAGCGTCACGAAGATGGCGCCCAGGTCGTCCAGACGGAACCACAGGCCTGCGGCATCCACAGGCACGCCGGAGACGAACACCTGAACCACGAGGTACACCGACAGGCAGCACACGGTGATGACGCTCACCATGTGGAGCGACTCGTAGAAGCTCTGCGGAACGGCCTTGGAGGGTGCGACCGCCATGATGAGGCATGCGGCGAGCGGAACGAGGATGAGCATGATGAGAATCGTAGAAAGCGCCATGACTATCCTCCTAACCCTTCAGTTCCGCAAGCTCGTTGGCGTCGAGCGTTGTCTTGACCTTGTAGATACGGTAGGCCACGATGCACATGATGATGACGGCGAACACGGCGTCGGTGGCGATGCCGACCTCCACGAGCTCAGGAGCCTCGGGGGCGAGCAGCGCCAAAGTCACATGCGAGCCGTTCTCCATCAGGCAGTAGCCAAAGACCTGCTTCAGGATGTTGCGCTGGGTCACGATGCAGGTCAGGCCGATGAAGAAGTGCGCAAGCGACACGGCGAGCGCGGGCTTGACCTCGGCGGCGGTGGGCAGGTTGATGCCCGACACGGCGACAAAGCAGGCAAGCAGCTCAACGGCGACGAGCGCGATCGAGGTGACCGGGCTCACGGCCGAGGGGGTGTCGTTCTCAGGCGAGCCCATCAGCTTGTACGTGTAGAGCATGACCGCCGGGACAAAGATGACCTTGGTGAGCGTTGCGGTGCCGGCCCAGGTGAACAGCGAGCCGGAGCCGGTGATGATGCCGAGCGTGATGAAGATTGCCACGAGCACGATCGACTGGGCGCCGTACTCGAAGGCGGAGGTCTTGGGAGACTTGGTCAGCATCACGGACAGGCTGGTGACGATGAGAAGCGCTCCCAGGACGTTGACAATCACATATCCATCCATGCTTCTCCCCTCCTAACCAATCCAGGCGGCCGCGATGAAGCTGGAGGCCACAGTCATGATGATAAGGATGACGAACACGCCGGTCATCTGCTTGGGAATGGCAACTCCGGCCTCAACCGTGGGCGAAGGCTCGCCGGGAAGGACCTGGCCCATCCACTTGAGGAACCAGGCGAAGCACGCCACGGTCTCGAGCAGACCGACGATGACGATGAGCATGAGCAGCCAGTTGCCCTGAGCGGCCTGGAAGCTGCCAGCAAAGATGGCGAACTTCGAGAAGAAGCCGTTGAAGGGCGGGCAGCCGGCGATGGCCAGGGCCGCGCAGCCGAAGGCGACGCCGAGAAGCGGGTACTTCTTGATGACGCCCTTGATGTTGGGGAGCATGCGGGTGCCGAGCACGTAGCTGAAGCAGCCGGCTACCAGGAAGAACAGGGTTTTGGCGAAGGCGTGGTTGAAGATGTGCATGACGCCGCCGTCAAAGGCGAGCTGGCTGCCGAACACGTAGAAGCCAAATCCCAGGAAGATGTAGGACAGCTGCGAGATGGTGGAGAAGGCCAGCAGGCGCTTCATGTCCTTCTGCGGCAGGTACATCAAGAAGCTGAAGAGCATCGTCACGATGGCGCCGATGACGATGACCCAGCCGACGGACTCGGGGATGACGCCGGCGCTGGCCAGGGCGCGTGCCAGGACCGCGACGCCGACCTTGACCATCGAGGCGCCGTGCAGGTAGGCCGACACGGGCGTGGGGGCCTCCATGGCGCTGGGCAGCCACATGTAGAACGGCAGCTGCGCGGACTTGGCCCACGCGGCGATGATGATGCAGACCAGGACCGCAGTCTTCCAGCCGTTGTCGAGGCTGGCCAGAGCGGAGACCTCGAACGTGCCGGTCTGAGCGAAGAGCAGGCATACGGCCACGTACAGGCCCAGGGCGCCGATGTGCGTGAGGATGAGGGCCTTCATGGCCGACTTCTGCGCGGTGGCGGTGTGGTAGTAGCCGATGAGCGCCCAGGAGCAGGCGCCCGTGATCTCGAAGAACACGAGCTGGGTGACGAGGGTGTTGCTGTAGACCAGGCCCGCCATGGCGCCGATGAACACGGTGAAGAACGCGTAGAAGCGGCGGCGCGGCGCGTCGGGGTGCTCGCGGTTGCCTGCGTTCATGTACCCGACGGAGTAGACGGCGATGAGCAGGCCGATGCCGACGAAGGCCGTGGCGAGCATGACGCTCATCTTGTCGAAGATGAAGCCGACAACAAGGGCGTCGCCTACGGTGGCGATGTCGAGGGTCTGCGTCGCCCCTGCGTCAATGCCCAGGCCGATCCAGGCAAACAGCGCGCAGGCCGTAGAGACGGCGGCGGCGAAGATGCAGATCCACTTAGCCATGTGCTGCGGGCACACTGCGATGACGAGTGCACACACGAACGGGACGAGCGTGGCGGCAAGGCCCAGCACGGAAAGAGTCGTTAACATGAGCGGTCCTCCTTCCTAAAGTCCCAAGGCGCACAGCACGAAGGCGAAGGCGGCGAGGGCCACGATACACCAGGTCTGGCGACCGACGAGCTTGTAACGGACACGGCTGACAACGTTTTCGAACACAGAGCACAGGAAGAAGATCACGGCCATCTTGATGAGGAAGAACAGGATGCCCAGAAGGACCGCCGGCACAGTAAGCTCGGTGGCGGCGCCCCACGGCAGGAAGATGGCGATGAACCAGGCGATGATGATGGTCTGCTTCATGGACAGGGCCATCTTCGCCATGGCCAGGCTGGGGCCGGAGTACTCAGAAAGCGGACCCTCCTGGAGCTCCTGCTCGGCCTCTGCCAGGTCAAAGGGAAGCTTGCCGAGCTCGACGTAGCAGGCCAGGAAGAAGGCGATGGCTGCCACGATGACGCCCACCGGGGCGGCAACGGACAGGTCGGCAACCGACTGGCCCATGACGGCGATGGAGGTGGTGCCGCAGGTGAGACCCATGACGAACAGGGCCAGCATCATGGAAGGCTCCACGAGCACGCCCACGATGAGTTCGCGCACGCCGCCGTGGCCCGCGTAGGCGTCACCGGAGTCGATGGCGGAAAGCGAGAAGAAGAAGCGGGTGAGTGCGAGCAGGTAGAGCACCAGAATGATGTCGCCCAAAAGCGGGATGGGGCTCGAGGCAGTGAACATCGGGATGCCCATGGCGAGCAGGAGCATGGTGCCCAGGAAGATGGCGGGCATCCAGGTGTGCACGAAGCTCGAGCACGAAGGATGAACGTCTTGACGCTTGAAGAGCTTGGCGATGTCGTAATAGTCCTGGAAGATGGACGGACCCCTGCGCGTGTGCATCTTGGCGCGCAGCCAACGGGAAGTACCCGAGAACAGCGGAGCCAGAAGAACCAGCAGAAGGGCCTGCAGAATCGCGACGATGATTTCCATGTTCTCAGCCCTCCCCTACTTGACCAGGACGGCAAGGACGAGGAAGAACACGAGCGCGGCCACGATGTACACGATGTACACGCGGAAGTTGCCGCCCTCGATGCGCTGGGCCTTCTGTCCGAGCCATGAGACGAACGATGCGACGGTGTCGACAAGGTACCTGTCGGCGAAACCCTCAGCCTTGCCGGCCCCACGCACGAGTGCGTTGAAGCCCGACACGAAGGCATCCTTCTTGGCCACGACGGCGGTGCGAGCCGCATAGATCGGGCGCAGGAAGTGCTTGACCTCGGTGGCGAAGGTGGTTGCGATGACGGGCATGCCCGGATCGAGCGCGTAGCCGCAGGCCCAGGGGTCACGGTCGCTGGCCACGCCACCATGGGCAAGGACCTGCTTGGCGGCCATGGGCACAAGCACGCAGGCGATGAGCAGGATGGCCACGAGCGGCGTGGAGATGGCGCTGCCCAGAACCGGGTTCACGAGCGTGGCACCCTCGGCGACCACGACGGTGGAGGCGCTCAGGATGGAAGCGGCGACACCCTGCATGACGGGGGCAACCCACGGGGCGCCGATGCCGAGAAGCACGCAGATGACGGCCAGGACGACCATGCCGAAACGCATGGGGGCCGGGACCTCACGCGCCTGCTTGGCAACCTCGGAGCGAGGCGAGCCCAGGAACGTGACGCCGTACGCCTTGACGAAGCAGGTGACGGCCAGGGCGCCCGTGATGGCCAGCGACACGGCGGCGAACGCCACGAAGAACTTCACGGCCACCGTCGCCACGCCGGCGATGGAGAACATCGACTGGTAGATGAACCACTCGGACACGAAGCCGTTGAGCGGCGGAATGGCGGAGATGGCCAGCGACCCGATGAGGAAGCACATCGCGGTCACGGGCATGGCATGCACCAGGCCGCCCATGATCTCCATGTTGCGGCTGCCCGTGGTGTAGAGCACCGAACCCGCACCCAGGAAGAGCAGGCCCTTGAACATGGCATGGTTGAGCACGTGGTACAGGCCGGCCATGAGGGCCAGGCCGGCGATGACGGGCTGGTTCATGGCGAGGGCCATGAAGCCGATGCCGATGCCGAGAAGGATAATGCCGATGTTCTCGACGGAGTGGTAGGCAAGGAGCTTCTTGATGTCGTGCTCGCCCAGGGCGTAGGCCACGCCCAGCACGCTGGACAGGGCGCCGATCACGAGGATGAGCAGGCCCCACCACAGCTGAACGCCGGTGGCGGCAAGCAAGTCCAGACCGACCTTCACGATGCCGAAGACGCCGATCTTGATCATGCCGCCGGACATGAGCGCCGACACGTTGGAGGGCGCAGCCGGGTGTGCCTGGGGAAGCCAGGAGTGGAACGGGAACATACCGGCCTTGCAGCCGAAGCCCACAAAGGCGAGCACGAAGCACACCGAGCCCAGAATCGGGCCGAAGTCGTGGGCGCGGAAGGTCGCAAACTCGAAGGAACCGGTCTGGGCGGCCATGATGAGGAAGCCGATCATGATGCCCATGAAGCCGATGTGAGCCATGACCAGGTACAGGAAGCCGCCGCGGATGGAGGCGGGCTTCTGCTCGATGATGACGAGGAAGTACGAGGAGAGGCTCATGAGCTCGAAGAACACGAGGAACCAGAAAGCGTTGTCCACAGTGAGGACGAGGTTCATGGAGGCGATGAACGCGTTCATGAAGAAGCCGATGGCTCCCAGGCCCATGCCCTTGTACTCGTCGAAGTACGAGATGCCGTAGATCCAGGCAACGAAGCCCAGGATGTTGATGGCAACGAGCAGAAGGCCGTTCAGGCCGTTGAGCATGATGGAGAAGTCCGCGAACGAGAAGGGCGTGGCGAAGCTCACGGACACGCCCGCCGGGTCGAGCACCGCGCCCACGCCGGCGATGACGGCGATAGCAGAGGCGATTGTGCCGAAGAAGCACGCGACCTTCTTCGCGGTGTCCTCTTTCTTGCTCAGAAGCAGGGACAGCACGGCGCCCACAACCGACACGAAAACGGAGATAAGCAGCAGGTCCATGGTCTAGTTCCCCCCTTCCTCGTCCATGTTCTGGAAAGCCTCGAGGCCTTCTTGCACGCTGCTGGAGCGACGGCGGGCGATCTTGTTGCCGTTCTCGTCGCACTCCATGAGCACGAGCGCCTCGGTGATGCAGGCGTCCACGCAGTGGGGCTTGCAGTTGTCGTAGGCGCACAGGTCGCACTTGACCGCGACGGGCGAGACGCCCACCTCGCACTGGAGGATCGGGTCGAGCGAGCCGGGGAACGACGGGGTGTTGTACTCGATGCCCGCCACGCCGGCGCGAGACGTGCCGGCCATGTGGATGGCACCGAAGGGGCACGACACGGCACAGAGCTTGCAGCCAATGCAGTGTGCTTCGTCAACGCGGATGCAACCGTCGGGGTCGCGACGGATGGCGTTGATGGGACATACTTTGAGGCAAGGGGCGCCCTCGCAATGGTGGCATGTGACCGAAGCGACCAGGTCGCGGCTCTCAAAGAGCGCCAGACGAGGCTCTTTCGATAGGCCCGCACGCCGATGTCCCTCGCTGCACGCGGCACGGCATGTTCCGCAGGCCACGCAACGGCTCGGGTATATTGCGATATAGCGATTCATTTGCCCTCCCTTCATTGAATGAACGTGGGTGACGCCGGGATGGCGCCCTGGGCGGGGCCGTCGGGTCGGGGTGAGCCCCTTCCCTTTCGGCCCCGCAGGCTACAGGCGCCTCTAATTGAGCTCGCTTACCTGACCAGGGGTGATGTCTCGCTTTTCCAGGCCGTTGTACGCGACGCGCAGGTCGCCGTACTGGCCCTCGTTGGACTCGGCGGTGAGGCGCGCCTTGAGCTCCATGTAGAGCTCCTCGGCGTGCTGCTCCGCCCACACCTGGTCTTCGACGCGCTCGACCTCGATGGCGCAGTACTTGCTCTCGGGGGTATGCGAGCGGGCGTCGACGCGGTGGATGGTCAGGTCGTTGCACTTGCCGATCCACCACTGGTACGTCATATAGACGGCGCCCTCGTTCACACGGTCGTCCACGAAGGCTCGGGTGATGATCTTGCCGCGGCGAGAGGACACCCACACCAGGTCGTTGTTCTTGATGCCGCGTGCCTGTGCGTCGGCCGGGTGGATATGGGCAAAGCCCGGCTCCTCGGCAAGGTTGGACAGCTGCTCGCAGTTGCCGGTCATGGAGCGACACGAGTAGTGGCCGACCTCGCGGACGGTGCACAGGATGAGCGGATACTGGTCGTCGGGCATCTCGGAGGGGTCGACGTAGTCGTGCGCCACGAGATGGGCCTTGCCCTCAGGCGTGGTGAACTTGCCGCCGAGGAACAGGTCGGGCGAACCAGGATGCTCGAGCGTGGGGATAGGCCACTGGGCATGGCCGCAGCCGGCCATCTTCTCGTAGGTCGCACCATAGGCGGCAGGCCACATGTTGCGGCACTCGTGGTCCCAGATGTCCTGGGTGTTCTTGTAGTGCATGTCGTAGCCCATGCGCTCGGCGATCTCGGAGAAGATCTGCCAGTCGTGCTTGCACTCGCCCTTGGGGGGCACCGCGGCGCTGAAGTACTGGAACGTGCGGTCGCAAGCGGAGAAGACGCCCTCATGCTCGCCCCAGCTCGTGGCGGGAAGCACGACATCGGCCACGGCGCTCGTCTGCGTCATGAAGATGTCCTGCGACACGAACAGGTCGAGCTTGGAGAGCTGATGGGCAAGGTGCTGCGTGTCGTGATCGGTCTGCAGCGGGTCCTCGCCGAAGTTATAGAACGCATGAATCTTGCCCTCTTCAACCAGATGGCCGAGGTCGGTGACCTTGTAGCCCACATGGTCGGAGAGCTGCTCCACCGGGACGTTCCAGTTGTCGGCGAACTTCTGCCTGATGGCAGGGTCGGTG
The DNA here is from genome assembly GCA_934654475.1 of uncultured Coriobacteriales bacterium. Lineage (GTDB taxonomy): Bacteria > Actinomycetota > Coriobacteriia > Coriobacteriales > UMGS124 > UMGS124. The sequence goes on along the minus strand of CAKUFZ010000017.1, from coordinate 10,325 downwards.
ACCTTCTGGTAGCCGGGGAAGAAGTTGGGAAGGGCGCCCATGTCGCAGGCACCCTGCACGTTGTTCTGGCCGCGCACGGGGGCCACGCCGGAGTTGGGCTTTGCAATCTGGTGGGAGATGCACGCGATGGCGGCGCAGGTCTGGACCGCCTCGACGTTCTGCCTGTGCTGGCATACGCCCATGCCCCAGCAGAGGATGGAGGACGGCTTGGCCGTGGCGTACATGCGCGCGGCCTCGTGCATCATGCCCGGGTCGATGCCCGTGATGTGCTGGGTGTTCTCGGGGGTGTAGCGCTCGATGGTCTTCCACCACTCCTCGAAGCCCAAGGTGTGCTCGCGCACGAACTCCTCGTCCATAAGGCCCTGCGTGACGATGGAGTTTGCGAACGCGTTGAGGAATGCGATGTTGGAGCCGTTCCTCAACGGCATGTAGATGTCGGCAATACGCGCAGTCTCGATGAAGCGCGGGTCGGCGACGATGATCTTGGCGCCCTTCTCCTTGGCCTTCACCATGCGGCGGGCGACCAGGGGGTGGGACGTGTTGGGGTTGTAACCGAACAAGAACAGGCAGCCAGCGTCCTCAATACCGGGGACGCCGCAGCTCATGGAACCAGCACCGAGTGTGTCAATCAGACCGACGACAGTAGGGCCGTGTCAAACACGGGCGCAGTTGTCGATGTTGTTGGTCCCGATGCAGGCGCGCGCGAAGCGCTGTGCGGCGAGGTTGGCCTCGTTGCCCGCGCCGCGCGAGGATCCCGTCACGAAGATGGAGTCCGGGCCGTACTTCGCCTTGATCTCAGAAAGCTTTGAAGCCACAAAGTCGAGCGCCGTGTCCCAGGAGACCTGCTTGAGCGGGGCGTCCTTGGACTCGCGCATCATGGGGTGCATGAGGCGCGGCGTCAGGATCTTCGTGTCGTTGATGAAGTCGTATCCAAACCAGCCCTTAAGGCAAAGAAATCCTTCATTTGTGAGACCGGGCAAAGGCTCGGCGCCCACGACCAAATCATTCTCTACAATAAGGTTGAACTTGCACCCAGTACCGCAGTAAGGGCACACGACCATATGTTTTTCCATGGTCAACCTTTCCGGTGCTTACGCAGTTCATTTGCATGCCGCGCACGTGTTTTCGAAGGCCCATGCACGGCATATCCGTCAGGCGCCTGTTTCGCAGACGGGCGCCTGACCTGCTTTCTTCAAAGCGGCGTCTATCTGGTCTTGGTCAACCAAGCGCAGCGCGTGCGACGTGCACGCCTCCACACAGGCCGGGCCGTTCGTGCGGTCGTAGCAGCGGTCGCACTTGATGACGGTCGCAGAGGCGCGAGCGCCCAGGTGCATTCCGTCAAACTCATGCATACCAAAGCCCGACTCGATGCGCACCGCGCCGTACGGACACGCCGTGACGCAGCTGGCGCATCCTATGCAGCGTTCTATGCGCACGCCGACTCGGTCGCCATCCTTGTAGAGCGCTTGCGTGGGGCACGCAGCCGCACACGGAGCGTCGGCACAGTGGTGGCATGCCACGGGTGACGTCATCCCGTTGTAGGCGACCACGTTCAACCTCGACACAGGTATGTCGCCCGGCACGTAATGCTTCACCAGACACGCCGCCATGCACGCCTTGCACCCCACGCACTTGCGCGGATCGGCCATGACAAACTTGCTTCCCATTCGATTCCCTCCCTTGCCATCCTCGTAACTCTCCCCCATAAGACACAACATGCTGATGCGTCTTCACATTTGCTTCAAGAATGAAGCGAGTATCAGACGCCCACATGCCGGGCCTTTCCCTACAAGGTGGAATAGTAGACCCAAACGAGGACAACGCGGGACCACAGAGGCGATTTAGTTTACGGTTTGGCACTTTTTTAGGCGTTCAAAGTGTAATACGATTGGTACACATAATTGAGGCACCCATCAAAACACGTCGTAGCAAGGGTGAAATGAGGCCGTTTGCTCGCGCGGTAAACATAATTTCGACGCACATGAGAGTCACGTGGGACACATTGATTTCGAATCGAGCAAAAACAGGACTGAACGCTTTAGTTGAGAAAATTGCCCGACAGCGGCATAAAACAAGCGTTGCAAAGTCAACTAAAAGGCTGCTTTGTATATCAAACGTGATACGAAAACGTATAAAAGCGCACTGAGACGACTCGCTCTTGCCGTCAAAACGGGCCGAAATGCATCAACTCTGAAGGTAGCGCGCGGCCAATGCGAGCGTGTCTTGCTTCCATGTAGAGAGCAAGGCAGGAACAGGGTCGGAATCATGCCTGGTAGCAAGCCATGCGGTAAGTTGGAGACGGCGCATCATGATAAGTGAGGGAATGACGGCCATATCCACCCCTACAAGGGGGTATGCCGTGGACACAGCCCGATACCCCTCGAGCCATGCGGCGACAAGGTCAGGCAGATCCGGACGCGCCTCGATAAAGCTGAGGGAAGCGGCAAGGTCGAAGAGGTGCCAGCTGTAAGCACAGTCGTCAAAATCGAGAAGCTTGAGAATATCGCCTTCTACGAGGAGATTTGCAAGGCGCATGTCAGCATGAATCAGCCCGAAACGCTCACGGGGTTTGCCGTAAGCGACCATAGCTGCGCGAATACGCGTCTCTGCACGCTCAAGAAGCTCCTTTTCCTGTGGGGTAAAGCCAGCAAAAACGCGCCAGTCACCCCAAAGAGCATGGGAGCCAAGCGTGGTGTCACAGTCCCAGACAGGACGGGTGATGGGCGGTATGAAGGAGGCACGGGGCGCAGCGGCATGCCCGAGGCCCCGTGTATGCTCGTGCAGCGCTGCGGCAAGCGATCCGAGGCGACGGAAGAGGCGGCGCATCGTCTCCCCATCCCCCTCGTCGGGAGTCACTCCGTCCATATATGCAAAAGCAACCCCGTGAAATACGCTACCGTCAGGCAACGTCACAGCTTGAACGGCGGAACCATCGAGGGCCGGTATAGGACGAATGATTTCGATACCTTTAAGTTTTACTTCATTGTTGAGATGAGAGAGCCAATCGATTTCCGCCTGCAATTCCCTCAGGCTTCGATACCCAGGGCGGCATATGCGCAGTGTTGCAATCGGTTTCCCGTTTTGCCTGGTCACACGGTATGTATGATTCTCGGAGTAACACAGTGGCTCAAACACACAGCCAATAAAACCATAACGTTTAAGTAAAACATCAGCTGCTATGTCGAATGATGCCCCAGCGGATTCAGGCCCCGGATTGGGCACGGCATCTTCCCGCATGCCTGGTTCGTCGACCATCTTCCGCCCCTCCAAGCACACACCTAGCGGCTGCGCTTGACCAGCCACAGCATCACGCAAGCCAGCACCAGGCCCACAAGCGACAAGCCCGATCCCACAAGGCCCGCGCAGTGCATGCCGGGGCCCTCGACCACAAGACCGCCCACGGCAGTGCCAAACGCGATGCCGACGTTGAACGAAACGGGCTCCAGCGAGCTGGCAAGGGTGAGCGCCTTAGGGCACTTGGAGTTCGCGGTGTGCATGAACATGGAGATGCACGGCACCGACTGAACATACATGAGCAAGCCGATGGCAAAGATCAAAAGGAGGCTTTCCGGCATTTTGGGAGTCGCAAAATACAGGCCCAGAAGCACCGCCGCGTCAACGATAAAGAGCGGGATGAGCGCCTTGACACCAAACTTGGAATCGACCCAACCCGACAGCAGGTTTGAGAAGAACGTAACGGCACCATAGGCCATGAGCGCCATGCTCGCCTCAACATTGCCCATGCCGAGCACATCGATGAAATAGGGCGTCACATAGCCGTAGAAGACATAGATTGCGCCCACAGCGAACATGAAGACGGCCATACCCACAAGGACGCACGGCTGCTTGAGTAGGACAGCCTGTTCACGGAACGTTGCAGGAACGTCGGTGGCGCCTTCCCGGGGCATCAGGGCGATCATCACCGCGCAAACCACGACGCACAGCACCAAAACGATTGCCATGTCAACGTGCCAGTTCCAAGTGTCGGCAATCATCTTGCCGGCCGAGGTCGCAATGACCATGGCAACCGAGAACGCCGCGTAGATGACCGAGATGGCCATGGAGACCTTGCTGGACCCCAATAGCTCAGGGATGAACGTCACGCCAACAGCGAGAAGCGCTCCGGACACCGAGCCGATCAGGATGCGCGAGATAAGCAGGACTTCGAAATTGGGGGCGATGAGCGACAGAAGGTTGCCCAGGCAAAAGACGATGCAGTATGCAATGAGCAGATGAAACCGCTTGAAGCGCCCGGTGGTGAGGGCCAACGTAGGCGTCACAAACGCATACGTGACGGCAAAGACGCTGATGAGCATGCCAACCTGAGACAGGCCCACGCCATGGTCGGCGGCGATCTGCGGGGTAATGCCGATGATGATGAATTCGGAACATCCCAAGGTGAAGCCCAGGACAACAAGCAGGGCAACGCACACACGCGTGCGGGCAACAGACAGGGATTGTGCACCAGACACCGAAGACCTCGACTTTCGCGCCCCTCACTCAAGCGACGGTATGGGGCAAGGGGGCGACACCCACACCGAGGGGCTCGGCCGCGCACCAACGCGCCCAAGCCCCTTATAAACGACGGGAAGGATTGTATAAAACAAAAGCCGACCGCCGCGTCACTCCATGAGAAGGACGCAGACGGTCGGCCCTATCAGGCAAAGAACTGCGACAATGCGCTAAATCGCCGGGCTGTCCAGACGGACGCCGGCGGAAGAGTTAACGTCGCACATAGGCTCGGAGCTGACTATGTCAGCCTCCTTGACGTCGGCCGAGAGAGGCTTGGGACCTGCCTGGCGCACTGCCTCAGGCGCATGGGGGTAACGCGCGGCGAAGTTCTTCTGGAACATGTCGGCGAGATGATCGGCAGCAAGGTCGTACTGCGCGCCATCGGCCCACGTGCCACGGGCGTCGAGGAGCGCGGCGTCCACACCCGGGCAGCTCAGGGGCACGTCGACGCCGAAACGCTCGTCATGGCTGAAGGGCTGCTCATCGAGCTCGCCGGAAAGGGCGGCACGCACCATAGCGCGGGTGGCGGAGAGCTTCATACGATGACCCACGCCGTAGCCGCCGCCGGTCCAGCCGGTGTTGACCAGGTAGACGCGAGCGTGGTCGCGCTCGATGCGCTCCTTGAGCATCTCGGCGTACTCAAGCGGGTCAAGCGGCATGAAGGGCTCGCCGAAGAGAGCGGAGAACGTGGGAACCGGCTCTTTGATGCCCTGCTCAGTACCGGCGACCTTGGAGGTAAAGCCCGTCATGAAGTGATACATGGCGGCTTCCTCAGAGAGGCGCGAGATGGGAGGAAGCACGCCGAAGGCGTCGGCCGTGAGGAAGACAACGACACTGGGCGTGGTGCCGACACCCTCGAGCACGGCGTTGTCAATGTGCTCGACAGGATAGGCAACGCGCGTGTTCTCGGTGATGCGCGTGTCGGAGTAATCGGGCTCGCAGGTCCTGGCCGAGATGATGACGTTCTCGGTGACCGAACCAAAGCGGATGGCATGGTAGATGTCCGGCTCGCCCTCTTCGGTGAGGTCGATGCACTTGGCGTAGCAGCCGCCCTCGATGTTGAAGACGTGCTCGTCGGACCAGCCGTGCTCGTCGTCGCCGATGAGCCTACGGGTGGGGTCGGCCGAAAGGGTGGTCTTGCCGGTGCCCGACAGGCCGAAGAAGACCGCCGTGCGGCCCGTCTGCGGGTCAACGTTGGAGGAGCAGTGCATGGACAGCACGTTGTCCTCAACGGGAAGCAGGTAGTTCATCGTGGAGAAGATAGACTTCTTGATCTCGCCAGAGTAGCCGGTACCTGCGACGATGATGATGCGGCGCTCAAAGTTGATGGCTACGACCGACTCGGTGGCGGTGCCGTCGGTCTCGGGGTTGCAGCGGTAGTCGGGGGCGGCAAGCACCACGAAATCGGGCTCGTAGGAGGCAAGCTCCTCGGCGGCGGGCCTCACGAGCATCTGGCGGGCGAAGAGGGCCTGGTGGGGCTTTTCGCACACCACGGCGAAGTTGCGCGAATGGGCGCGGTCGGCGCCGGCCATGCCACGCACGACATACGTGTCACGCTCGGAAAGATAGGCGCGAACGCCCTCGTAGATGCGGTCGAAGTTCTCGGTTGCCATGGGGGCGTTGACCTTGCCCCACGCGATGCGGTCGTGCACGTAGGGCGTGTCGACGATGAAGCGGTTCTGCGGGGCACGGCCCGTGTACTCGCCCGTGGTCACCGCGATGGAGCCGGTGCTCGTAAGGGTGCCCTCGTGGCGCTCGACGGATGCCTCGATGAGGTTGGCGGGAGCCATGTCCACATGCACGAGCGCAGGTTCCGCCCCCTCAAGGCCAAGCTTGGTGATGAAAGCCGTGTCGGCGCAAGCGGTCTTGGGTGCGCTTGCCGTGCCGGTCGTCTGGGACATCGCAGGTATCGCCTTTCCTTTTGGCAAAACATTCCCTTGGAATTTCATACGCTATGGAGCGCAGTTAAGCGAAAAGATTACCGCATCTTGACTCTCTGGTTACAGAAATGTTTCCAAACTCACGCCATCGGTTCAAAACGAACAGCAAACGTACTCACCGCGAGCGGCGAGCGGCGCACCACGCCCCGCATACGGCCTTGGAACATGCTGCGCTCGCGCTACTTTATTGAAGCCTTACGCTGATCGAGAAGGCCCAGCAGCTCCTCCCTGCCCGCAGTGCCGGTCTTTTGATAGATATGGTTGAGGTGGGTCTTCACCGTGTTGCGCGAAATGCCCAGGTTTTGCTCGATATAAGCCGCGTTATGGCCCGTCGACCACGCTTGAAGCACCTCGACCTCGCGGGGCGTGAGGCCGCACTCTTGCGCAAGGTCACACACGGCGCGCTCAAGCTGGTCACCCTGCGGAGCCGAAAACATCTCCTCACTCACCGTGACTTTGCCATTGAAGCCCGCAAAGAGCAGGGCAGCCGCTCCCAGGCAGGTCAGCATGACAATGGAACCGTGTCCCACGTCCGCCCGCACGGCACCCACCGCGAGCTGCCCCAGCACAACGCCCAAAAAGCACGACGTGTGCAAAAAGGCTATGAGGCCCAAGGTTGCCAGACGCTTGCTTTGAGCGACGCTCACCATGAGCGCCCATACCAGGCAATATGCGAGCGACACGCCTGCGGCGCCCGCCAAGAGCTCCACCGTCCGCATCGCAGGAAGACCCCAGCCGAGCATGGCGGCGTCAAGCATGAGCAGCGGAAGCGCAACATAAAAGAGCCGCATGAGACGCTGTGGCGTCGTGAGAAGCACCGCCGCGCAACTTGCGCACATGGCAAGGCCCGTGATGGCAACGAAAAACGCGCCGCCAGGGCCGGCAAGAATTGCCAAATCGGGCGTAGTCAGCGAGCAGCTGCAGCTAAAGGCAAGCGACACAAGGGCGCACAGTACATACATCCTGGGCGAATAGTCGCGCAGCATGTTGGCGAACAGCTGGCGGGTGCTTATCGGCTCTCCCGTCGTGGAAAAGAACCGCGTGCCCGCAGGCGGCCGGCGCGTCAGCTCCCCCAAGAGAGGCAGCGCGACGAACAAGGCGGCGCCCCATGGCTGCGGGAGAAACTCGCACGCAAGAAACAGAACGGCTCCCATGGCAGACGAGACGGCCATGCCCGCAATGGCACAGCGCGCCCCGAGCGTCGAGAAATACTCCTGCCATGCCAATACCTGCACGCCGGCCGCGGCGCCAGCAAAAAAGGCAGCAAGAGCGAAAGCGCTGGCAGGCAGCACACCATACGCAGAGCATGCCATGACCGCCGAGCACAGACAGCACGCCAACGCCGCGAGCAGGCACGCGACGCGTCTGCGACAAAGGGGGACGATATGCAGCGTGCAGGCAAGCACCACAGCCGAAGAGATGGCGAGGCCGGCGCATGCGGGAAGGGCGGCGTCGTTCATCAAAGATACCAAGGGCCCCGGCGTAAAGCACACCGCCCGCCCCAGGCAGACCCCCACAAGCCAGGCTTGCGTGAAGGCAAACCCTATAAAGCGATACAACGGCCTCGGCAGCAAGGCGGGGCGAGGCTTCCCCTCATGTATGGATTTGCCAGCCACAGTCTCCCCTTTCCCTCAAGCGGGATAAGGATAGCGCATAGGTGAGCTGGGGGCGCATGAGGCTATATATAAGATGCACTCTCTTTAACAGGCGCGGGTCCATGCAACAGAAAGGGCCGGCCCGCTCATCTCCAAAGCGCGGACCGGCCCAGCTAGTTCATTTGTAAAGCAGCGCTGTCCCAGCTTAGGCGATGGAACCGTCGGCCAGGCCCTCGGCGAGCAGGCGGCCCTCAGTGAGGCAGAAGCCCAGGCTCATGCCCGACAGAGGCGTGGAGTACTGTACGCAGAAGCGGTTGCCGGCGTTGTTGCCCGCAGCGAAGAGACCGGGGATGGGGCGCAGGTCAAAGTCGAGGACGTGGTGCTCGTCATCGATGTCAAGGCCACAGGTCTGGCACAGACCGGGGTTCATGGCCGTGGTGGAACCAACGACGGCGTAGAAGGGAGGCGTGTCGAGCTTCGTGACGGCAAGGATGCGGGGGTCCTTGGCGAAGTCGTCGTCCTGGCCGGCGGCAGCCATCTCCTGATAGCGCTTGAGCTCAGCCAGGGCGGCAGCCTGCTCGTCCTCATCCCAGCAGCCGACGATGCGCACGAGGTCCTCGAGCGTCTCGGCGCAGTACACGTCAGGCTGGCTGGAGTAGGCAATGGCGGTGGTGGGCTCGTCGCCGGGCTTCACGGCCTCCATGCTCTCGACGGTGGCAGGCCAACCCTTGGAGCGCTGGTAGTCCACAGCCTCGTGGCAGGGAGGCATGGAGTACACGAGGTCCTGCCAGTTGGCGTCGGCGATGGCCACGACCGAGCCCTTGGGCTGGCGGGGAACCATGTAGGCCGAGCCCTCGGCACCGCCGGCGCACTCATCGCAGAAGCGCTTGCCGAGCTGGTTGAGCATGACGTAGCCGGGACCCCAGGGAGCCTCGGGACCGGCCTGGCCGGTGTTCATGCCGGCGTGCGGACCGACCTCGATGTGGCCGCCTGCCCAGACGCCCATGGCGATGGCCGAGCCGTCGCGCTCCAGGAACATGGGGACGGCAGCGGCGAGCTCGATGTCGCCCAGGCTCTCGGCCAGGTGACGGTACTCGTCGTTGATGTCGCGCATCATGTCGACGTTGCCGGCAAAGTCGCCGCCGGTGAGGATGACGCCCTTGGTGGCCGTGAGGCGGCTGTAGGTGCCGTCGGCGCGGTTGAGGACGACAACGGAGACAACGCGGCCGTCGGCATCCTTCTCGAGGTACTCGGCATGGCTGTTGAACAGCCACTTTGCGCCGTCCTCCTGGGAGTCGGTCTTCATCTTCGTCATAAGCTCGTTCCAGCGCCACTCAGAGAGCGCCATGTCGGGGTCGCGGAAGATGACAGTGCCCAGGTAATACTTGTAACCAGAGGGGTCCATGACGATGCGGTCGTCAGCCGGGCAGGAGCCCACGTGCACCTCGTGCTCGTCCATCCAGTCCTCGCCCATCTCATCGATGGCATCCTGCAGGAACTGGCCGGAGTGGTCGACGTAGGCCTTGATGATGCGCTGGTTGGAACGGCCCTGGTTGCGGCGGTACACCTCGCGCATGAAGTCCTGCGGGTCAATCTCGGTGGCGCCGTGGGCAAGGGCCCAGGGGTTGTTGACGGTGCCGACCTCGCCGCCGATGTACATGTGGGACTCTTCCTCCTGAGACTCCACAACAGCAGCGGTCAAACCATTCTTGGCGGCGTACTTGGCAGTCCAGGTGCCGGCCTGGCCACCGCCGACGATAACGACATCGAACGTGCCGCCGTCGGTGATCTGGTCCTCGGCGACAGGCTCGGGAGCGGTCTGCCAAGCAGCTGCGGCCTCGGACTGCCAACGGTTGGCGGGCGTTGCGGCAGGGGCCTCCTCAGCGGTCTCCTCAGCAAGGGCGGCTGCGGGGGCGACACTGGCCAGGGCGGCCGTGGCGGCGGAGCCGGCAACAAAGGAGCGGCGGGTGCATGCAGTGGTGTTCGTGCGAGACATTGCTACTTCCCTTCAGCTATGACGTGCTTTCAGCCCGGGCGGCCTCATGCCGCTTGGGTGTGAACGATTTCGATAATGCACACCACACCACGAGTCCGCATCAAACCCGCGGGGCGAAAGCCCTGCTCAGACGACAATACAACCTCAGGGGTGATGTGCTTTTTACAGCTTTGTGCACCCTGCGGCACACAAAAACGGCCCCGCGGGCGCAAGGCTCGCGGGGCCGTGGGGGCCGACCGGGGGTATGAGGGGAACGTCACTGCCGGCCCCGTGTCAGGCGCC
>CAKUFZ010000016.1 GCA_934654475.1 uncultured Coriobacteriales bacterium | reverse complement strand
CCCCCAATAAACCACCTGTATCCGATAATTACCTTCTACCTGCCCAAATTCCCATGCGTGTGAGTTTTTTCACACCCCTCGCACGGACCATTTCACACGCTATCGGACGAAGACGAGCAGCCGGCGCGGATGCATGCTGTGAACCGACGAGCCGCACGGCCAGAGACACTCCCCAACAAGACCGCGCGGCAAAAATCCGCCTGCATGCATACATTTGCAGGCACACGAGGAAGAGGGAACCATGGACTCCACGAACACCAGCACCCGCAACGTCGCACTGACCCGCCGCGCTTTCGTCACGGGCGCACTCGGCGCCGGCCTTGTCGCTTTCGCAGGCATGAGTGTGCTTTCCCAGACTGCGCCCGCCCAGGCGCAGGAGACCTCCGCCGCCCAGGACGGCCCTGACTATGACATCGTCATCATCGGTGCCGGCGGCGCGGGCATGACCGCCGCCATGAGCGCGCACGACGGCGGCGCCCGCGTGCTGCTTATCGAGAAGATGGCCGTGGCCGGTGGCAACACTGTGTGCGCCGAGGGCGGCATGAACGCCTGCTGCACCAAGGTCCAGGAGGCCGAGGGCATTGAGGACAGCGTCGAGCTCTTCGCCAACGACACCTTTGAGGGCGGCCATGAGCTGGGCAACATGGACCTCATCACCTTCATGTGCGAGAACTCCAACGCCGCCCTCGAGCGTCTGGAGGAGCGCGGCATGTTCCTCACGAAGCTCTCCACTTCCGGCGGTGCCTCAGTCAAGCGCATCCATCGTCCCGAGGACGGCGAGGCCGTGGGTACCTACCTCGTGCGCCACATGTGTGAGCAGTGCGAGCAGCGCAACGTTGCCGCCGTGACGCAGATGCGCGCCGACGAGCTCCTCGTCGACGACAGCGGTACCGTGTGCGGCGTGCGCGCCACCGACCTGCGCACGGGTGCCAGCGTCACTTACAACGCCAAGGCTGTCATTGTGACCGCCGGCGGCTTCGGCGCCAACCATGAAATGCTCGCCCAGTACCGCCCCGAGCTGCTCAACGCCGTCACCACCAACCAGCCCGGCGCAACGGGCGACGGCATCCTGCTTGCCCAGGCCATCGGCGCCGACACGGTGGACATCGACCAGATTCAGGTGCACCCCACCGTTGAGCAGGCCACGGCAACCCTTCTTTCCGAGGGCATCCGCGGCGATGGTGCCGTGCTCGTCAACAAGGACGGCCAGCGCTTCACCAACGAGCTTCTGACCCGCGACAAGGTCTCCGCAGCCGAGTGGGACCAGCCCGAGGGCTGGGCGTACGCCGTGTTCGACAAGAAGGTCTACGATTCCAACAAGTCAGTGGAGAGCAAATTCGTGAGCAAGGGCCTTGCCCTTGTCGCCGACACCATCGAGGAGCTCGGCCAGCTCATGGACACCGACGCCGAGGCCTTTGTCGAGACCATCGCCGCCTACAACGACGCTATCGCCAATAGCGAGGACGATCCCATGGGTCGCGAAAAGGCCCGTGAGTCCATCGTGGATGCCCCGTTCTACGCGATCAAGGTGGCCCCCGGCATCCACCACACCATGGGCGGCCTGCGCATCAACACCGACACCGAGGTGCTCAACGCCGACGGCGAGGCCATTCCCGGCCTGTTCGCAGCCGGCGAGGTCACTGGCGGCATCCACGGCGGCAATCGCCTGGGCGGCAACGCAATCTGCGACATCAACGTCTTCGGCCATCAGGCTGCCATGAGCGCCCTGGCCTACCTGGGTTTCGTCGCCGTCGACCGCGAGGCGCTTATCGAGATGACCGAGGTGGAGGGCCAGCTCAACCAGCATGCCACGCAGCACGGTGCCACCGCTTGCACAGACTGCCACCGCGTGGACGCCACGCCTGTGCTCACCTGCACGCAGTGCCACGACGACGCCGTGACGCCCGAGGGCTGGCTCACCTGGGAAGAGGCTCAGCAGGAGGGCTAAGGCGACATGGCCGAACCACAAGGCCAAAGCAATCAAGCCAGGCTCCACCTGGAAAGAGACTAACAAGAGGGCCGCGACACAACTGGGTCAGAGCTAACGAGGTGGTCTTTGTCTGGACAAGCCCGCCTCATACACCTCGGGTATTCCCCATATCTGATCATCCCCCCCTCCGTCCCACCGCACCCAGTGCCCCCACTGGGTGCGGTGGGCCTCTTTGCGTCTGCCAACCAAGGCGGCGCTCCCTCGGGCAGTCAATCGGTATGGCCGCACATCGACCCGCCTCGCTCCCAATCGCGAATCTCAGAGCCCCAACCTCATGATGGTTGGTGTTCTTGCATTTCCCATAAGCTATACTTTCCCTGATGAGACGGCATTTTGGATGGTTTGGACACGCCCAGGGGGAAGGCAGAGCATGCAACAAAGGGAAGGCTGCGTGCCGCAGGGGACAAACAAGGCATCGTGGTCGTTGTTTGCGCGCCGGTTTGCCCCGCTGTTCTCCTGCAGTTTTCTTGGTCTCGCCGCCATACGCGTGTGGCTGCAGTGTTGCGTGTACGACCTCTATGCCGCCACCGATTCGGGCATGGCAACCGTCGTCGTCAACCTGACGCGCGGCATCGTGACTCTTGTGCTTATGGCGATATTCGCACGTCGCACGTTCTCCACGCAGACCCAAAACCGCCTGGGCGTCGCAAGCTGCATCCTCATGACCTGCGGTTGCGTGTTGCTCCTGGCGGCGAGCGAAACACAGACGCCCCTGCTGGGCTGGATCGCATGCGTGCTCTCGGCACTCGGCGTGGTGTGGGGCGGCGGCATGTGGATTACCTTCTACGAGCGGCTCGACCCTGAAGAGTCGCTGCTCTACGCTTTCTCAGCACTCCCCCTGAGCTGTCTGGCCGGACTCGCGCTCGGCTTTCTTCCCAAATCACTGACCATGCTCGTGGGTGCCTTCATGCCCGCTTTGTCCCTTGTCACCTTTCGCAATGCAATGCAAAGCCTCAATGGCAGGGACGACGCGGGGTGCACGTCAGGCGCCACCCCGCACAAGGCTGCACCACTCCCCTATGCCCGCGAATTCCGTGACACGTTCTTTCGGTTCCTTGCAGGCGTTGCCCTATTCAGCCTCGCTTTGGGGTTCGCGCGCGGTTTCCCCTACGGCCAAGCCATCGAGCTTTCCGCCTCGATGCGAGTGCTCCATCAACTCATGACCTGCCTTTTGTGTGCGGGCGTATTGTGGCATGTCTTGATGAAAGGGCGGTGCCTGCGCCTTTCGGCACTGTGGAACATGCCCCTGATGCTGCTCGTCATCGGCGTGCTTTTGCTCGCCTGCCTCACCCCGCAGCTCATGCAGGTGGGCTCTGCACTGGTCACCGTCGCAAACACATTCACGCTTGCCGTGCTGTGGTACGTCAGCTACGACGTGGCACGCAATATGCATGTACCGAGCTACCTTGTGCTGGGAGCCGTTTGGGTCACTCATCAAGTGCCCCGCGAGGCTGGCCGTCTCATTGCCATGGGAGTGAGTCCTTACGATTCTTCGCCCATGTTCGTTGCCATGTGCATGATTGTGCTTCTTGCTGGCAGCATGTTTTTGCTGGTAAGCAACTCGACGCCTCTCACGCGGCCGCTTTTCGCCGATTTTGGAAACACGCACACCACAAGCGGTGCTTCGCAAAAGCACAACGCGCCCCAGAATGATGCCTGCACGTCTGACCTTATCAACGCAGGCAGCCTTAACACCCCTGGTTTGATAAACGATGCTCCTTGCGCAGCAGCGAACGGTGGGATGCCAGCAATCGCGAGCACATCCCCAGCAGGTCCCGCCGCGACATCGACTACCGATGACATCGAAACGCGCCTTCTGCTGATGGGAAAGCATTACAATCTCACGCGCCGCGAGATAGACATAGCGCGCCTTTTGATACGCGACCTCAGCAAAGTGCAGATTGGCGAGGCTCTGTGTCTGTCAGAAAGCACCATCCGCACCCACGCACGCAACCTCTATGCCAAGCTCGACGTCCACAGCCGCGAGCAACTCAAAGAGCTTGTGGAAGAGTTCCGTCTCTAAGCACATGACGAAAGGACAAGCCGCAGCCTTTGGCCCGACCTACTCCCCCAGGGCGGCGACGGTCTCGTTGTAGGCTTTGCGCAGGGGTGCCATGAGCGACTCGATGTCGACGCCCTCGAGGGTGCAGGGGCGCAAGGCCTCAGTGACCGCAATGGTAGGAGCGGCCAGGTTGGAAAGGCCCAGGTTGAGCGCGACGCCCTTGAGCGTGTGAACCGCACGGAACGCCGTCTTGGCATCGTGGGCTGCGAGTGCTTTCTCCAGCTCGTCGAAGCTCTTGTCCTGCACAAACATGCCCGCAAAGCGCTCCACCAGGGCGGGCGAGCCAAAACGGCCGGCAACATCATCAAAATCGGCACCAATGCGCTCGTATGCTGCGCGGATATCAGTCATGTGTTTCCTCACATTCCTTTTCTAAGCTAACAGTTTGACCACCTTTATCCGCTTGGGAATCGGCCTGTTTACATTGGTCGGAAACGACACGCGCTCGCTGCAGGGCACTCACGAGCGTTGCTGAGTCAAGCGGCTTGGAGAGATGCTCGGTGAATCCCGCCTGAAGGCTGCGCCTTACATCGTCGGCAAAGGCGTTGGCCGTCATGGCAATGATGGGTACACGGGCTGCATCGGGCCGCTCGAGCGCACGGATGCCACGCGCAGCTTCGAGGCCGCCCATCACGGGCATCATGATGTCGAGCAACACGGCGTCGAATTCCCATGGGGCCGAAGACTCGAACGCAGCCAACGCCTGAGCGCCGTCTGAGACGCACACGGGGCACACACCCGCCGCGTTGAGCATGAACTCGGCTATCTCGCGGTTGAGGTCGTTGTCCTCGGCAACGAGCACCTTCATTCCCTCGACCGTACCGCAGGCCGCAGGCTCAGGACCGGTTTCCTGAGCATCCGACGCGGCGTTATCGGCCGTCTCAAAAGGCAAGACCAGCACGAACGTGGTCCCTTCGCCCTCTTTGCTCGTAAAACTAACGGTGCCGCCCATGAGGTCGACAAGGCCCTTGGCAATCGACATCCCCAGGCCGTTGCTCCCCTGCACGGGTTTCACGCGTCCCTCGCAAGCAAACGGCTCAAACACGTGGCGCTGGAACTCTTCGCTCATGCCGATGCCCGTATCGGCGCACGTATATTGCAGCGTAACCACTCCGTCGGAGTAGGACACCTCCTCGCACCCGAGTGTGACCGTGCCACCAGGACGGTTGTATTTGATGGCGTTGGACAGGAAATTCAAAAGCAAGCGCTTCAGGTGCGTCGGGCTCGCCAAAACATCGGGATGCTGGATGACATCTTCCCCAAGAAAAACCTTCACGCCGCAGCCGGCTGCATGCGACTCCACAAGCTGCACGAGCTCGGAATTCATCGCGTTCACGTTGAGTGGGGCCTTCACGAGCGTAATCTCGCCGCTCTCAAGCTTGCTTGTGTCAAGAACCTCGTTCACAAGGTTGAGCAGCAAGGTCGACGCATCCCAGATCTTGCGGCGACATTGCGCCTGGCGCTCCAAGTCATCCGGACATAAGTCGCCTATCTCCACCATGCCGCGAATGCCGTTGATGGGGGTGCGAATGTCATGGCTCATACGCTGGAGGAACACGGTTTTGGCGTTGTTGGCTTCTTGCGCAGCCTGGGCCGACAACGCCAGACGCTCGTTGTACTCCTTCTCGCGCTTGAGGCTCTGCTCGTAATGGGCTCGGTCGTCATTGCGTTTTTTCAGCACGACAAAAGTGACAACAACAATGTACGCAGCACAAGCAGCAAGAGCAAGCTGCACCGCTTGACCCATGAGCAACGACACAGGGAAGTACACATAGATAAAGTAGTTGTACACCTGACCCGTCGCGCCGGCATACCAACGGGCGTTGTGCCACACAAACGACAGCTCGTCCTTGCACGTACCCATCGTTTTAAGCTGGCCAATCGGGGTATCGCGAAACTCAGTATCTCCCTGAGCGGCGGCTTGGACAAGATCAGGGTCGTTTGCAGCTACAAGACGCCCCTCGCATTCGATAACGATGGTACCGGAGCGAGTGATGCCATACCCGTCGAGAAGACTCTGCTGAGCAAGCGTGTATTTGTCGGCAAAAGCTGCAGCGGTATGATAATACGCCACCGCAATGCCAGGAGCATCGCGCCGACAAGCGGCAGCGATGTCAACATAGGAACCGTCGGATAGATTAGCCCGAACGGAATACACCTTGTTGGGATGCTCGGCCACATTGAGCAGAACATCCTTGTCAATCCACGCTTGCAAGACAGAGGCATCCACTTCATCGCCGGAATATTGACCTTCGACATTGCCAGAAGCGTCGAGAACAATGACACCCGTAAGCCGCAGCTCATCGACATAGCGCTCCAGCGTCGATTCCGACAAATCGCCCTGGTCAGAATCCAAGTTGCGTGCAAGTTGGCTAGCGTTTTCTAGCGCACGAAGGGCACTTTTTGTATCGCTTGCGGCGTTGTAGGAATCGTAAACGAGCGTCTGCTCCTTGATATAGGCAATGTTTTGGGTGACCTGCGTCGTCACATACGAGAGAGTTGAGCTGAAGCCCACAAACCCCGCCAAGGCAATCAAAACAAGCCCAGCGGCTATCACGAAAGCCCAGGTCTTCTTGTTTGGTTTGACTTTTCCCGCAACAGGCGACATGGAGGTCGATTCAGGAGCCGCTTCAGCAGTCATGGGCGTCCACCCCCAGGAAACTGGAAGCGCTCGGCAGATATTTGGAGGCGATGGACTCCAGCGTGCCATCGACGTACATTTCGGAGAGCACGTCATCGAGGTGTGCGTCAATGCCGCGGGAGTCGTTTAATGCGAAGGCAAACCCCAGGTTGACCGTTTGCAAGGGCTCGTCGAGGATACGGAAATCCATCCCATAGTCGACCATGTAACTGCGAATCGCGATATCGTACCCCGCAATCGCGTCGACGTAGCCTTTGGCAAGCATCGGGTACAGCAGCGAGCGATCATGCAGGCAATACAGCAAGCCGACCTGAGACAGGCTGAGCCCGTCAACGGCGTCATCGAGAAAAACCTTCTCTGAGGTAGAGGCGGACTGGACGGCAACCACCTTGCCCGCAAGATCAGCCAATGTTTGGATATCGCTATCTGCGCCCACGGCAATCACCTGGCGGCCCTGCATGTACGGCCCTGCCCAACGGTATTTGTCTTCGCGGTCGGTCATAGAGAAACAGCAGGCAATCATATCTATTGCGCCGCTTTCAAGCAGCTCGAACTTGTCCTCCCAATTGATGTACTGAAAATCGGGAAGATAGCCCAACCGCTTGCAGGCCTCCGTAAGGATGTCGACATCGATTCCCGAAGGGCTGCCGTTTTCGTCAAGATAGCTAAAAGGAGGATACGTGCCGGTCCCTACGACAAGCACGGGGAGGTTATCGTCGTTTTCTAGCTCCGGGGTTGCGGAAGAACAGCCCGCCAGAAGGCATGCGCCGACAACCGACAAGCACGCACTTGCGCAGGCAACGAACGACCTCCGTGTGAGCATAGCCGTCTCCTCCTCCAACATCTCAAGCTGAGCAATGATACCAAAGACCCGGATACCAGACCATAAGAATGGGAGGTGCCGCCTGCCGGGATGCGCAGGATATGCACACAGGAAAGAGGTGTGTCCCCTATCATCTGCCACGAGAGACCCGGACGGCGAGAGAGGACCGACATGACCCTGCATATCATCGAAGAGGCGCAGCGCTGCTTGCGCTGCAAGCGGCCGCGCTGCCAGGAAGCGTGCCCGGTGCACACGCCCATCCCGCAGGTCGTGGACCTCTTCCGCGAGCGTCGCATCGAAGAGGCCGGCGCTGCGCTCTTCGCCAACAACCCGCTTTCGTTTGCGTGCTCGCTTGTGTGCAACCACGGCGAGCAGTGTCAGGGCGCCTGCGTGCTGGGACGCAAGGGGTCTCCCGTGCAGTTTTGGGCCATCGAGAGCTACGTGTCCGACGCGTACCTCGACCGCATGAGACTCGAGGCACCCGCTTCCTGCGGCAAGAAGGTCGCTGTCATTGGCAGCGGACCTGCCGGCATTGTGGCCGCATTCATGCTGGGCAAGGCCGGATGCGACGTCACCGTGTTCGAACAGCGCTCTGAGGTGGGCGGCGTCATGCGCTACGGCATCCCCGACTTTCGCCTGCCGCGCTCGGCCGTAAGGCGCTTTCGTACCGCGCTCGAGGACCTCGGCGTCAAGATCCGCCCCAACACGGCGATCGGCGAGGCCCTGCTCATTGAGGACCTTTTCCGCGACGGATACGATTCCGTGTTCGTGGGCACGGGTACCTGGCGCGCCAAGACGCTCGGCATCCCCGGCGAGACGCGCGGCAACGTGCACTTTGGCCTCGACTACCTCGTGAGCCCCGACTCCTACGAGATCGGCGAGGACGTGGCCGTCATCGGTGTGGGCAATACCGCCATGGACGTGGCGCGCACCGCGTTTCGCCATGGCGCCCGGCGCGTCACGCTCTACGCGCGCTCGAAGCATGTTTCGGCCAGCTCAGACGAGGTGGAGTATGCCCAGCTCGACGGGGCGGACATTGTGTACGGCAAGGCGGTGTGCGCCATCAATGAGACCGGCCCCGTCTTCCGGACCGCGCTGTTCGACGCCGAGGACAAGGTGGTCGGCTACGAGGATGAGCTCGACCAGGTGGCCTGCGACACGGTGATCATCGCCGCCTCGCAAAAGCCGCTCAGCAAGCTCGTCTCCACCACCAAGGGCCTCACCTGCGACGACCGTGGGCTTCTGTGCGTCGACGAACATGGCCAGACCAGCGTGGCCGGCGTGTTCGCAGCGGGCGACGTGGTCACGGGACCCAAAACCGTGGTGCACACGGTGGAGGCGACCAAGCAGGCAGTTACCGGGATGCTCGCGTACATGGGGCTTGAGGAGTAGGGAGCTTGCGGTTGTCTCCGGAACGCAACGGGCGTAGCCGGGCGCCGGCGGCGAGGGCAATCCCCGCACAACTCGTCGCCGCGACCAGGACGAGCCTATGACCAGGACGTTACGTGGCGCTCAGTGGGTCACCGATGGGTGCCAAGTCTTATCGCTAAAGCAAAGTGCTCGTATAACGAAGAAGGCCGCCGTGCGAGATGAATCGCACGGCGGCCTTTGTTGGTTCGGGCGGGGGGCGGGCTCTGCGCGCCCTGTCAGCGCGGGGCGAGTCCACCCTCGTACATCCCAAAGATTGAACGCTCCGGGGAGCCCGAGCATGGACTCCCCGGGTAGGTGCCTAGAGCTGCTCGTTGCGCTTGCGCGAACGCAGGCCCAGGAAGAGACCGGTCGCAGCAAGCGTGGCGCCGGCAGCGGCGGTCAAGGCCATGTCCTCGACAGACGTCTCATCGCCCGTCTTAGGCACAGAGGGCTTCTCGGGCACAACGGGCTTGTAGGCGTTGTTGAACAGCGCCGCAGTGCCGTCGGCCGTGGCAGTGGAGTACTCCACCGTCACAGGGAGCTTGCCGTCGCCGTCGTTGTCGTCGCCCACGGTGAGCGTGACCGTCACGTCGGGGGCGTTGGTCCAACCCTCGCCAGCGGGCGTGGTCTCGTGGATGGTGTACGAGAACGTCTTACCCGCATCGGCAAGCGTGAAGTCGACCGAGCCGAAGGAAGCCACGGTGGAGCCGACGGTGGTTGCCGCCGTCTGCGCGGGCATCTTGGCCGCCGAGGCGTCGTCGTTGGCGCTCAGGGCAAAGTCGAACTTCTGGTCGGCGGCGGGAGCTGCGCCGTTGACCAACTTGGCCACGGCAATGTCAGCGCTACCGCAGGCCACGTGCTTGTTGTCGAACTTGGCGGCGCTGCCATCGATGTCAGAGCGATCGTAGACAACCTCGGCCTCGAGGGTCTTGGTCGCCTCGTCGCGGGTGACAGTGATGGTCACCTTGACGTCGCCGTCGTTGGTCCAGCCGTCGCCCAGGTCGGACGTCTCGTGAATCGTGAACTCGTATGTACCGACCTTGTCGAAGGTAAGCTGATCGAAGACCGCCTCGGGCTTCGCATCGGAGCCCTTGATGGTGATCTCGTCGCCAAGCTGATTGCCGTCCTTGTCAAGCAGCGTGAAGGTGAACTGCTCATGAGGCTGCAGCGGTCCGCCGTTCACGGTCTTGGTGACCTTGAGGTCAGCCGTGGCGGGAGCGGCATGGACGTTGTCGAACTGCGCGGCATCGACGGAAGAGCCGTCATAGGTGACCTTCGCAACGAGGTCGCGGCCGTTCTCGGCGTAGTCAACGGTGACCGTGACTTTGACGTCGCCGGCGTTGAACCAGCCATCGCCCAGGTCGGAAGTCTCGTGCACGGTGTACTCGTAGGTGCCGGGAGCGTCGAAGACGAGCTCGCCGAACTCGGCGGTGTCGGTGCCGTTGACGGTGATTTCGTCACCGACCTGCTCGTTGTTCTTGTCGAGCAGCGCGAAAGTGAACTGGGCGTTCTCCTCGGCGTTCTTCGCACCGTTGACCGTCTTGTCGACCTTGACGGTGGCAGTTGCCTTCTGGGCCTCGTAGGCGTTGTCAAACTTGGCCGCCGTGGCAGAGCCGTCGGAGTAGGAGACGGTGGCAGTGAGCGTGTTGTCGTCGTTGCGCTCGCTCACCACAACGGTGGCAGTGACGTCGGCCGCCTTGGTCCAGGTACCAGCACCCTCCGTGAGCTCGGTCACCTCGTGGATGGTGTAGGTGTAGGTCTTGCCCATGTCCTTGTCGGAGAGCTTGGCCACGGCAAAGGCGGCGGAACCGTCCTCGGCGGTGGTGACGTTCTCGAACGCGGGCGCGCCCTCGTCGGCGGAGGTGGCGGAGAACTCGAACGTCTCGCCGGCCTTGGGGGCGGCGCCGTTGACGGTCTTGCTCACCGCGAGCTGGAACTCGCCGGAGGCCTGCTCGTAGGCGTTGTCGAAGAGCGCCGCGGCACCGTCGGCCGTGACCGCGGTGTACGTGACGGCGCAGGGCGCGAGCGTGCCGTCGCCCCTGTCGGCGCCGACCGTGACGATCACGGTCACGTCGTCGGCCATGGTCCAGCCCACCGTGGCGGGCGTGGTCTCATGAATGAGGTACTCGTAGGTCTTGCCGGCGTCTGCCAGGCCGAACTCGATCTGGCCGAAGGAGGCGCGGGCGGAGCCCACCGTCGTCGTGACGTCAGCCTCGGGCATGGGGGCGCCCTCGGTCACTGCCTTGAGCTCGAAGTCGAATCCCTGGTCGTCGCCCGGGGCCTCGCCGTTCACGGTCTTGGCGACGGAGAGGGTCGCGGAGCCCGTGGCGACGTAGGTGTTGTCGAACGCGGCAGCGTCGGTGCCGTTTGCGTACTCGATGGCCTTGACCTCGAGGTCGCGGCCGTTGCCGGCGTAGCCGACCGTGACGGCGGCCTTGACGTCGGGGGCGTTGGTCCAGCCTGCGCCCGCAGCGGAGGTCTCGTGCACGGCGTAGCGGTAGGTGCCGGGCGCGTCGAAGACGAGCTGGCCGAACTCGGCGGTGCCGGTGCCCTCGACGGTGGCCTCGTCGCCCACCTGCTCGCCGTACTCGTCGGTCAGCGCGAAGGTGAACTGCCTGGTGAGGCCCTCAACCTTCTCGCCGTTGACGGTCTTGTCCACCGCGAGCGTGGCGCGTGCGGGCTTGGCCTGGTAGGCGTTGTCGAACTGGGCGATGTCGGTGCCGGTGGAGTAAGCCACCTCGGCAGCAAGGATGCCCTGGGCGTCGCGCTCGGCGGCAACCTTCACCGTTGCGATGACGTCGGGAGCATTCGTCCAACCCTGCGCGGCTGCCGTGAGCTCGTGGATCGTGTAGGCGTAGGTCTTGCCGGCGTCCTTGTCGGAGAGCTGCGCCACGGCAAAGGCGGCACGACCGTTCTCATCAGTCATAACGTCGGGGAGAACAGGGGCGTCCTCATCGGCGCAGATGGCACCGAACTCGAACGTCTCGCCCGCCTTGGGAGCCTCGCCGTTGACGGTCTTTGCGAGCTCGAGCTGGAACTCGCCCGTGGCCGCGACGTAGGTGTTGTCGAACGCAGCGGTGTCGGCGCCGTTGGGGTAGGACACGTCGCACTTGAGCGCGCCGTCACCGTTGTCAGAAACACTCACGGTCACAGCCACGTCGGGAGCGGCCGTCCAGCCGTTTGCGTTGCGGCCGATCTCGTGCACGACATAGGTGAACGTCTTGCCCGCAGCGTCAACGTTGTACGGGATGGGGTCGAAGCCCGCAGTGCCGCCGACCATGGTGGAGGCGTAGGCAAAGGGCTCGCCGATCCTATTGCCCTGCTCGTCGGCCTCATAGAGACCGAACGTGAAGCTCTCGCCCTGGCCGACCTCGGTGCCGCCGTTGACAGTCTTGCTCACTAAGACGACAGCTTCGCCCGTGGCGACGTAGGTGTTGTCGAACGCGGCGGCGCCGGTGCCGTTCGTGTACTCGATGGCCTTGACCTCGAGGTCGCGGCCGTTGCCGGCGTAGCCGACCGAGACGACAGCCTTGACGTCGGCGGCGTTGGTCCAGCCTGCGCCCTGCGCGGAGGTCTCGTGCACGGTGTAGCGGTAGGTGCCGGGCGCGTCGAAGACGAGCTCGCCGAACTCGGCGGTGCCGGTGCCCTCGACGGCGACCTCGTCGCCCACCTGCTCGCCGGACTCGTCGAGCAAAGCGAAGGTAAACTGCCTGGTGAGGCCCTCAACCTTCTCGCCGTTGACGGTCTTGTCCACCGCGAGCGTCGCGGTGGCGGGCTTGGCCTGGTAGGCGTTGTCGAACTGGGCGGCGCCAACATATGCCTCGGCGCCGGCAGTGTCGAGCTTGTAGGAGACGTCTGCGCTCAGGCCGGCGTCGGTGGCTACTCCCACCGTGACGGTCGCGATGACGTCGGGGGCGTTGGCCCAGCCCTGCGCGGCGGCCGTGACCTCGTGGATGCGGTAGGTGTAGGTCTTGCCGGCATCCTTGTCGGAGAGCTTGGCCGTGGCGAAGGAGGCGGAGCCGTCCTCGGCGGTCGTCACGTTGGCAAGCCTGGGTGCCTCGGCGGCGTTGTCGCCCTCGGCGGTGGCGGAGAACTCGAACGTCTCGCTGGCCTGGGGCGCGGTGCCGTTGACGGTCTTGACCAGGCTGAGCTGGAACTCGCCGGAGGCCTGCCTGTACACGTTGTTGAACAGGGCGGCCTGGGAGTCCTGCGCAGCAGTGGAGTACGTGACGGCGCAAGGCGCGAGCGTGCCGTCGCCCATGTCGGCGCCGACCGTGACGGTCGCGGTCACGTCGCCGGCCATGGTCCAGCCCACCGTGGCGGGCGTGACCTCGTGGATGAGGTACTCGTAGGTCTTGCCGGCGTCTGCCAGGCCGAACTCAATCTGGCCGAAGGAGGCGCGGGCGGAGCCCACGGTGGTGGCGGTGTTGGCCTCGGGCATGGGAGCGCCCACGCTGGTTGCCTTGAGCTCGAAGTCAAACTCCTGGTCTGCCTCGGGAGCCTCGCCGTTCACAGTCTTGGCGACGGAGAGGACCGCGGAGCCCGTGGCCTCGTAGAGGTTGTCGAACTGGGCGGCGCCCGTATAGGCCTCGGAGCCCGCGGCGTCGAGCCTGTACGAGACGTCCGCCGTGAGCACGCCGGTATCGATGGGCATGCCCACCATGACGGTCGCGATGACGTCGGGGGCGTTGGTCCAGCCCTGCGCGGCGGCCGTGACCTCGTGGATGCGGTAGGTGTAGGTCTTGCCGGCGTCCTTGTCGGAGAGCTCGGCCGTGGCGAAGGCGGCGGTACCGTCCTCGGCAGTGGCGACGTTCTCAAACGCAGGCGCGTCGGCGGCGTTGTCGCCTTCGGCGGTGGCGGAGAACTCGAACGTCTCGCCGGCCTTGGGGGCCAGGCCGTTGACGGTCTTCGCCAGGCTGAGCTGGAACTCGCCCGTCACAACAAGGGTGTCGTTCTTCTTGTTGGTGATGTTGAAGGAGGTTGCCGGGCTAGGCTCGGCAATGCCGATCGCCTTGGCCTTGTTGAGCGCCTCCTGGTACTGCTCCTGGCTGTAGGTGCCCTTGAACATGAAGTACGTCTTGTCGCTGGAGCACGTATAGCCTGCGGGAGCCTGGGTCTCCACGAAGTAGTAGAGCGTGCAGGCCAGAAGCGGCGTCTCTTTGGAGCCGAACTGCACCACGCCGTTGTCGTTGCTCACCTGCGTGCCAACAAGCGTCTCGGCGCCGTCCCAGGCGACCTGATACAGCTCAAACGTGGCGCCGCCAAGGACCTTCTTGGCATTGGAAGCGTCAGACTTCGTGACGGTGATGCCGTAGCCCGTACCCTCGGTCGTGGCACCGGCCTTCACGACGGTCCACTGCTTCTGATGCGAGGTGGCGCTGTTGGCAACGCCGGAGATCTCGGCGCTGTTCGTCAGGCTGACCTGGTCGCCAGGGTTGCCGGCGGGCTGCACCTGATACACCACGTCGATTGCGCAAGAATCGGGAATGGTGAGCGTCAGCCTCGTAGCGCGGGCGCTGTTGTCAAGCGTGACGTTCTCGGTGAGGGTGGAGCAACCGGGTACCTCGGTGGTCGTACCCTGGTAGTACACATGGAGCGTGGCCGGCAAGTAGGTGCACTTGGAGTCCATCGTATCCACGAGCGTGAGCGTGTCGGAACCCGGCACGAGGTCGACCGCGTTCTTGTTCACCGAGATGGTGTACTTGATGTAGGAGCTGTTGGGCACCTGCTCGGCCGACTTCTTCATGATCTCGTTCGCACCCTCGACGGTTTTGAAACCGGCGGGGAACGTCTGCGTGCCAGCCTGGGCGTAGGCCTTGTTGGTGAACTGCACGGCAGCGCCGGAGCTGCCCAGCGCGGAGCTGTGCACGGCAGTCTGATACTGAAGCTCAACGTAATAGTTAACGTCAGCCTTGACGCCCTCGACGTCAGTCTTCACGGTGAAGACGGCGGTGGAGCCCTCGCAGGCGGGCTCGGCGGTCAGCGTCGGCCAATGGCCAATCGTGCTGCTGTCGCTGCCATGCAGGAAGTACCGAGAGCTGCCCGGCACATACACCATGTTCTCGGGCATCTCGTCGGTGACGATGACGTCGACGCCACCCAAGGGGCCGGCAGGGGCGGTGGTCCACCCGTTGGGCTGCACCTGGTTGACAAGAACCGTCCAGTCGGAAACCCAGGCGCCCCTCTCGGTGGAGCCGGCCTCGACCTTGCTCCAGTCGAAGTTGGCGTCCCAGTACATGTTGCCGTTCTTGGCGACTTCAGGCGTCTTATCGGCCTTGATGGTAAAGCTCGCCTCGGCAGACTGGGTCACCGTGGGCGTCCTGAGGGTGGACTTGTTCGTATAGGTGTCGTTGGAGCCGTCGCACTTGGTGCGGTAGGTCACCGTCACATCGGTGGAGCCGATGAGGGCACGCACCGCATCGCTTGCCATAAAGGTGAACTCGAGCTTGTTCCACTGGCCGTCGTTTGTGACCTTGTAGTCCACGCCCTCAACGAGCTGATAGTCGCCCGCCATGAGCTTGAGCTGGTCAAACGTCGTGCGCTGGTACTGGCTGGCATTGAACTCGTCGGTAAAGGTCACCTTCGTCGGGTCGGTGTTGGCCGACATGCGCGACATGAAGATCGTGGACTCCCAGGTGGCGTAGCCATCGGCGGCGGCAGTCTCAGAGCTCACGAGCTTCTTGGTGATGTACTGGGTGTCGTCGGCAGGAATGAAGCTGGAAGACGCGTCGCCCTTGGGGCCCTCCCCGTTGGGGTTCTCGATGGTGAACTTGTTGTTCACCGGGTCCTTGGAGGCGGTGTCGGTCATCTGGGTGTGGTACACGATGGTGTACGCCTGCTTGCCGGCATCGGCGCCAAAGGTGTAGCTGAAGCTCGAGCCATCGGTGGGCAGCGTGCCCGTGGCGACGGTTGCGCCGGAAGCATCCTTGACCTCGTAGCTGCCCTTGTAGGCATGGCCCGCGCCAAGCGTGTCGGTAAAGACATAGCCGGCCATGTCAGCCTTGAGCGAGCCCGTGTTAATCGAGGCCGTCCAGGTGATGTCGTCCGAGGTGCCCGTGCCCTGCTTGCCTGCCATGTTGATGGAAAGCTGGGGACCGGTGGGACCAACGTTGTTCTTGTTGTTCTCGCCGTTGGAGCCCCACGTCCAGCTGGCCGCGTTGTCCACGCCGGAGAGCTGGCCGCCGTTGGCGACCGTCTTCCATGCGTCGGGCGAGATGGGCGTGGTGTAGGTCAGCGTATGGCGACCCTGCGAAAGGTTGCCCAGGTTGAGTGTGGCGGTCTGACCGTTCACGGTCGGAGCCGTCGCGAGCTCGTTGCCGTCGAGCTTGAACGTGGCCCCGTCGAACGTGAGGTTGGAGCCAATCGTGTCGGTCAGCACGATGTTCGACGCCTTGGAGGCAACGTCGAGCTGAACGGTCCACGTCACCGCGTTGCTCTCGGCGTCAACGGTGCCCCACTTGGTGCCCGTCACGTTGCCGTCCTTGAGGGGGAACGTGACGATACTGGAAACGCCGGGGAACTTGACCTCAACCTTATCGGCATCGTTGCCGGCGTCAGGGTTCAACTTCATCTTGAAGTTGATGCCCAGCGTGATGCCCGAAGGATGCTTCTGGAGCCATTCCTCGGCATAGGTAATATAGAACACGCCGTTGGAGATGGACCACGTCGCCTTGTAGGCGCCGCTTTCGTCGTAGAGGTCGGTGTCGCCAATATTAGGCACCGTGATGTTCGACGGGAACACGTAGTGCAGGCGCGGGGTCGCCGGGGTGAGCACGCCTTCGTTGATGCCGCCCTTGATCTCGCCGTACATTTCCGTGTCAGGCGTGATCGCCTCGCCCTGCCAGGCCCTTTCACCGTCATAGCTGATTTTGACCTCCATGCCATACGACGTGAAGTCATCGATGGCTATATGAGGGGCATTGGGGTTATAGGCCCTCGGGGAGACCGTGCCATCCTCGGAGCTAGAGGCCTCTTCGCTTGCCGGGGCGGCGGAATCGCTGGAAGCCCGGGGCGTCTGCTGGGAGCTGGCTGCATCAGTCGAGCCGCTTGCAGAGCCGGCATCGGCCGCAGAACCAGCTGCGTCACTTGCGCTGGCGTTGTCGGCGCCGGTGGATGCGTCGTCGCCAGAAGACGCGGGTGCGTCCGCGGCATCCTGGCCGTCAGCCGCCGCAGGCTGACCTGTCCCATCGGCGGCATCTACCTGCTCGGCAGCAACCACCGTACCAGGGGAAGTCATCTCCTCAGCCCACGCAGGCGTCATCCAGCAAGTCAGATTCTGGAACACCAGGATTGCGCTGAGAACCAGCGACAGAATGCGGCGCCACATCGGAATCGGCATCAGAGCGCCTCCTTCCCGCATAGTCTTCGGCCCCATCAAAAAACTCCTCTCTACGTACCGTTTCTAGCAATGTGTTTGGCAGACGTCATCCAATAGCTCATTGGCCAAACGGCAAAACAATATCAGCGCCTGGCCGCAGCCCATATATCGAATATCGATACATGGGCTGCACATTAACCAAATGGCGCAAGTTTAGCAGCCTTTCAGAAACATTCTTCAGGCTGCATGTAAGATTTTGCGTATTTTTTGTCACATTCTATTTCAGGAATGTTCCACTACGACTTCTTGATATGCACATATATTGAGAGATACAAGATATTGTGTGTCATGTATTACTCAAGGGCGTCTTCGAACGTTGTTAGCGCCCACCTCGCCATTCACCGGGGCTTAACGGCATAGAAAAAGCCCTTGTCATTCCAAAAAACAACAGGGGCACGACACAACTTTGCTATGAACTATGTTATGCCTCCAGGCAAGCGCAACCAGAAAACCAGGACTTGGCCATCGTCTAAGCCGCGTCATTAGGTCTGTGCCAGCAAACGGGCGCAAGCCTCGTCGATTCCAGTCCCCAGAAATGCCATCCCCTACTGTTTGTCCTTATCGCTTGTCGGCCAGTGGATCAAGCAGCTCGACAATCTCGGAACGCGAGTGCACACCCGTCTTGTCATATATATGACGCACGTGCGTCTTCACCGTGGAAGGCGAAAGATAGAGCTTCTCCTGGATGTATTTGAGCGTGTGCCCCGTGGCCCACAGGCGGAAAACCTCAGTCTCGCGAGCGGAGAGCATGTAGGCCGAAGCGAGCTCGCCGATACGCTCGTCAAGCGAAGGCTGGGCCGCCTGCGCGACGGCGGGCTTGACGGTCTCGGCCATGGGCGTCCGGTCACATGAGGAATTCACCTGAACCTGCGCAGCGCCCTCCTCGCCATCGGGCGCTGGCGTGGCATCAGCGATATCGGGATACTTGCCCATCTCGCCCGTGAAGAGAAACGCGGCTGCCCCCACGAGCAGCGCGACAACCACAATGAGCAGCACGCCTTGGTTTACGAGGCCAAACACGCTCAGCACGCCTGCAACGCCCTCGCCGATGTGGCCTGCCAGGCAGCCGGCGGCGTACACGAGTGCGGCGGGAGCCGTGCCACGGGCGCGCGCGAGAAGCGCCAGCTCGGCCATGAGCGTCCATGCCACGATTTTCACGCCCACAAACGTGATCACGACGGCGATCTGCGCGCCCTCGGCCCACTCGGAAAGCAAGAAGGCGGCGAGCACCTGGACCACCATGAGGATCTTATAGAGGCTCGTGAGCGCAACGCGGCCATGCAGCAGGATGCACGTGGCCATGACGACCACGCTCGTGAGCACGGCCGCCAGCGCGGTCTGCCAGGAAAAATAATCAAGCGGTGCACCCGACTGGGCAAGGGTGGACCCGATGGCAAAATACGTGATGCCTATTGCCGCAAGCACGCGCGCGGGAATAGCCTCAAGCGTCACGCTCAGCAGGTTCGCGAGCGGCACGGGCGCGGCCTTGGCGCGCGCACCTGACGCCTGACCCGTGCGGACCGGCTGGGCCACAAGCGCACAAATCACCAGGGGCAACAGCGTCTCTACCGCGCACACAACCTGCGCGCCCATCTCGGCCACAACCGTGCTTCCCAGATAGGCAAGCATGTACGACACCGAGGCATACACCACTGCCTGCCCGGCGCTTATCTCGGCGTACACTTCGCCGCATGCCACCAGCAAGAAGGCAAACGCGACTGAGAAGACGGCCGTGGGCACCCAATCAATCCATTCGGGCAGCCATGCCAACCCCGAGAAATGCAAGAACGACCCCACGCTTGAAAGCAACGCACATGCGACCAGAAGACCGATACGCGAGCGCATCGGGGCGACCGCGCACGAACGGGCAACGAACCAAGCGGCCGCAAAACCCACCACGCTGAACGCCATGGAAGCCATGCGGGAGGCAAAGGGGGCGCTCAAAAGAACGCTGCCCGACCCATCGAGGAACAAGATGTTGCCCCACAGGGTGCACAGGGCAAGCGCCAGCGCACGGCCGAGATGCGATGCTTCGTTTGCGCCCTCTTGCATTCTTTGCCCTCCCCTTAGTGCGTCTATCACCGACGTTGCAAAGATACTCGCAGGTCAAACATTGTAATCGACCCTCAGGGTCGATGCAGCGCTCAAGAAGCCCCAATGGGTGAACATCCGCTCTTTCTCACATCATCGCCCATCGAACCCGATAGGCAAATCAAACACGCGCCTACAGTCGCAAACGTTCAGCGGCGGCAGGCCACACGGCAGGCCGCACGCACAGCCCAAAGGGTGCACGCAACCGCGCGGCACTCCACGTTCCAAGGAAAGGAACCACCATGAGCAATGTCTCCCGCAGGTCGTTCGTCAAGGGCGCAGGTCTGACCGGTGCCGCCGTTGCCGCCAGCGCCGCCCTGACCGGTGTCGCCGTCGCCGACGAGGCCGCCGAGGCCGAGGTCACCTCCGCCCCCGACTACAGCTCCTGGCTGCCCGCGGAGCCCGAGATCTCCGACGACATGGTGGAGGAAGAGGTCGAGGCCGACGTCATCGTCGTGGGCGTGGGCGACTCGGGCTGCTGCGCCATCCGCGCCGCCGCCGAGGAAGGCGCGACCGTCCTGGCCTTCGAGAAGTCCGAGACCAAGAACACCACCGGCCAGGGCTGCGCCGTCGTTGGCGGCAAGGTGCAGGAGACCTGGGGCCGCGGCGATGGCTTCATGGACAAGCACGAGCTGGCCGAGAAGCACATGAACGAGTGCCTCTACCACAACAGCCTGCCCATCTTCATGCGCTGGGAAAACGAGATGAAGGACGTCTTCGACTGGTTCATCGCCCCGTCGAACCCCTACATCGCCCCCGAGAGCTTCGCCGAGATCCCCGAGGAGAACCGCTCGAACTACATCTTCCCCTTCTTCTATCCCATGCTTGAGAGCTATGACTGGACGAAGGAGGCCCTGCCCACCTACCCCACCACCATCGGCATCTCCAACCTGTCGCAGATGATGGCCGACACGCTGGCTGAGGCCGAGGCCACCGGCAACGTGGACATCCGCTACGGCCACTTCGGCACGAAGCTCATCATGGAGGACGGCCGCTGCTGCGGCGTCTACGCCCGCAACGCTGCCACCGGCAAGTACGTCAAGGCAACCGCCAAGGGCGGCGTCATCCTCACCTGCGGCGACTACGCCCACGACACCGCCATGCTCAAGCACTTCGTGCCCTCCGTCGTGGAGAACGAGGTGCCCGTCATGAACCCCACGATGGACGTTGAGGGCAACTACACCGCCACGGGCGACGGCCACAAGATGGCCGCTTGGGCAGGCGTGGCCCTGCAGCAGTGGCACGCCCCGATGATCCACCACATGGGCGGCGGCGCCGGCATCGGCGGTCGCGGCGTCATCGGCAACAACGGCTACCTGTGGCTCAACCTCGCCGGCAAGCGCTTCATGAACGAGGACCTGCCTGGTCAGCAGCTCGAGAACCAGCTCGAGAAGCAGCCTGGCCACATGGCCTACCAGTTCTTTGACGCCGCTTGGCCCGAGCAGCTCCAGTACTTCCCGGCTGCCCACGGCACGGCCTGCTACTACCGCGACGAGCCCCTGCCCGACTACACCGCAAACGGCCTCAAGATTTCCGTCCGCTGCCCCCAGGACATCCAGGACGGCATCGACTCGGGCCAGTGCATGACCGCCGACACCATCGAGGAGCTGCTCGCCCAGCTCGACGGCATCGACGTTGAGGTCGCCAAGGAGTCCATCGAGCACTACAACGAGTTGTGCGAGGGCGGCTTCGACCTGGACTTCGGCAAGAGCGCCCAGCGCCTCTTCGGCCTCACGACGCCTCCCTTCTACGCCGTGCGCTGCGAGGAGGCCAACATGCTCGTGTGCCTGGGCGGCATCGTCTCCGACGAGGAGGCCCGTGCCTACGATGAGGCCGGCCAGATTGTCCCCGGCCTGTACTGCGCCGGCAACATGCAGGGCAGCCGCTTCGCCGTGGAGTACCCCATCTGCCTGAAGGGCGTCAGCGTCTCCATGTGCATCTTCTACGGCTACGTCGCCGGCAAGAACGCCGCCGCCGCGAAGTAAGGATTAAGCGCGCTTCGCAAGTCTTGCACGCTGGCTTAAAAACCAGATTGCAAGAATCCCGTTGCGGCATCAAGAAAGGGGGCACGCGAGGAATTTTCCCGCGTGCCCCTTTTTTGTGCAGGCGAATTTGACAGGTGCGTCTCGCTCGAGGCGGAGAACACCACCCGAGCCACCCTCCAGAACAGTTCGAGCTGGCCTCTTGGCAATACAACGAGTTTCGGGGTAGTTTTGACGGTGAGTCCCTACTTCACGGCCTCGAAACCGTGCTCGAGGTCGGCGAGGATGTCGTCGATGTGCTCGGTGCCGATGGAGAGGCGGATGGTGTTGGGGTAGATACCGCCGGCGCGCAGCTCCTCCTCGGTGAGCTGGGAGTGCGTGGTGGAAGCGGGGTGGATGACGAGGCTCTTGACGTCAGCCACATTGGCGAGCAGGCTGAAGAGCTCGAGGCTCTCGGTGAACTTCTTGGCCGTCTCGGCGTCACCCTTGATCTCGAAGGTGAAGATGGGCGCGGCGCCGTTGGGGTAATAGCGGTCGTAGAGCTCCTTGGCGCGGCCCGTGGCCAGGCTCGGGTGGTTCACGCGCTCCACCTGCGGGTGGTTGCTGAGGAACTCGACGACCTTAAGGGCGTTCTCCACGTGGCGCTCGACGCGCAGGGAGAGCGTCTCCAGGCCCTGGAGCAGCAGGAACGAGTTGAAAGGCGAAAGCGTTGCGCCTTGGTCGCGCAGAAGCGTCGCGCGAGCCTTGGTGATGTAAGCCGCGGCTCCGCACGCGTCGGTGAACACGACGCCGTGGTAGGAGGGGTTCGGCTTGGCCAAGCCCGGGAAACGGTCGGCATGCGCGGCCCAGTCGAACTTGCCGGAGTCGACGATCACGCCGCCCATGACGGTGCCGTGTCCGCCCATGAACTTGGTAGCCGAGTGGACCACGACGTCGGCGCCGTGCCCGATGGGGCGCAGCAGGTAAGGCGTGGAGAACGTGGCGTCCACGATGAGCGGCAGGCCGTGACGATGGGCGATCTCGGCCCAACCCTCGAGGTCAAGCACGTCGGAGTTGGGGTTGCCGAGCGTCTCGGCATAGAGGAGCTTGGTGTTGGGCTGGATGGCGGCCTCAACAGCGGCGAGGTCGTCGGGACCCACGAAGGTGGTGGTGAGGCCCTGCTCCACGAGCGTGTTACCGAAGAGGTTCACCGTGCCGCCGTAAAGGTTGGTGGAGGCCATGATGTGGTCGCCGGCCGT
This sequence comes from uncultured Coriobacteriales bacterium, assembly GCA_934654475.1. Lineage (GTDB taxonomy): Bacteria > Actinomycetota > Coriobacteriia > Coriobacteriales > UMGS124 > UMGS124. The sequence goes on along the minus strand of CAKUFZ010000016.1, from coordinate 13,547 downwards.
TGCGATGTTCTGCACGGCGATGGTGATGGCAGCCGAGCCGCTGGCCACGCCAAGCGCACCCACGCCGCCCTCGAGCGCTGCGACGCGCTCCTCAAAGACCGAGGTAGTGGGGTTGGTGAGGCGCGTGTAGATGTTGCCGGGCTCCGCAAGGGCAAAGCGGCCGGCAGCCGTGGCGGAATCCTTGAACACGTAGGACGTGGTGGCGTAAATCGGGACCGCGCGAGCATCGGTGGCGGGGTCGGGGCTTTCCTGGCCGGCATGGGTCTGGAGGGTCTCAAAACGGTAGGTGTGCTTGGGGTCGGCCATCGCAGGAGTCCTTTCGGTTTTCGTATCGCCTTTGCTGATATGTCATTAGGCGATAGGTAAATTGGCATCAATGACGTATTTGAAATACGATGGCCGGAAAGTATAGGCATTTGACCTGCGGTTTTGAAGTGCTTTGGTTATTCAAAAAATCGCATGCCAGCTATGAGTGCAGCGCGGGATAAACCAGGCTGAGGGTGGCTGCGGTAGACAACCAGTTGGTCGATTAACATACATTTCAAGATTTTCAAAATCGCGCCAACTGGTGTTTTGTTGATTTAACATACATTTCAACTGGTGAAATGTATGTTATTTGCAAGGCGGCGACTCAGGAAAGCACCCGCGGTCCAGACCAAGCACACAAAAAGCCGCGCGAGCCCCGGTTTTCCCGGAACCCGCGCGGCTTAGCGGCGCTTATGACTCCCCGGCTTCACCCAAGCAGGCTAGAGGCTGAAGAAGCAAACCTTTTTGGCTACCCTTACGCCTTCGCGGCGCTGGCGCCGGCGATACGACCCCAGTTGAGGGTGCCCTGCAGGCAGGTGCCCGAGCCGGGGTAGTACGGGCCAAGCCAGCCGCCCGAGTTGGTGCCGGCTGCGAACAGGTGAGCGATAGGCTCGCCGGCACGGTCGACGACCTGGGCGTCCGTCGTGATCTTGAGGCCGCCGATGGAGCCGATGTTGGTGTTGACCGTCTTCCAGGCATAGAACGGCGCCTCGTCGAGGGCGGTCAGCTGCACCTCGCGGCCATACAGGCTGTCCTTGCCGGCGGCGACGTCGTCGTTCCACTTGCCCACGCTGAACGCGAGCACGTCAGGATCGACACCCATGGCCTCGGCGAGCTCCTCGATGGTCTGGCCGGTGACCATGCTGCCGTCGTCGAGGGCCTCCTGGAGCTTGTCGGGGTCGCTCCATGCGGCCTGCGAGACGCTCGTCATCTTGTTGTCCATGACCATCCACGTGCAGCCCGTGGTACCGGCCTCGTCGTCGAAGCCGCCCTCCTGGATGCATGCGTTGTAGATGGCGCGGCAGTGGAACGCATAGGTGGTGTCCTCGCGCACGAAACGCACGCCGCGCTGGTTCACGAGGATGTAGGGAATCTCGGGGTTGGTGTTGTTGGTGTAGCTCCAGGTAGCAAGCAGCAGGTCAACGGCACCGCCGAAGCGGCCCACATCGGCACCGGCCTCGATGCCCATGACGATGCCGTCGCCCGTGTCGGTCGCGGCCGTGGCAACTGCCTGGGTCTTGAGGTCCCAGTACTGCTGGGGGTTGTACTTCTTGGCGAGCTCCTCGTTGTGCTCGATGCCGCTCATGGCAAGCACGACACCCTTGGTTGCCTGGTAGTGCTTGCCGTCGGCGGTCTCCACGCCGGCAACGCCGTCATCGCCCATGACCAGGTGCGCAGCGGCGGTACCCGTCATAATCTCGCCGCCCGCCTCACGCACGGCAGCCTCGGCGTTGGTGGTCCACACAACACCGCCCGTCTTGGTGGCATCGGCGGCATCGGTGATGAGGTGGATGCGGTCGGCCATGTTAGCGGGGTCGGTGTAAGCGGCCGGGTAGCAGCCGAAGACCTTGGAGTAGGTGATGCCGAAGCTATCGGCCATCCACTGCAGGTTGTCGGCGGCGTTGTCGGCCATCACGCGCACCAGGTCGGGGTCGACGAGACCCTCGCCGTCCTGCATCCAGAAGGCGTAGTGCTTGTCAGCGGAGTCGTCATCGACGCCGTTGACGCCCAGTTCCTTCTGCCAGGTGGTGCCGGAGGCCTGCACGGCGCCCTCGGCCGTGGCGGTCGTACCGCCACACGCGTCGCCCTTCTCAAGCACGAGCACCTTCTCGGCGCCCTGCTCAAGTGCGGAGTACGCAGCGGTCAGGCCGGAGCCGCCGCCACCGCAGACGATGACGTCGTACGTGCCGTCCCAGGCAACCTCATCGGCGCGGGCCAGCGGCACTGCCCCAGCGACGCCCGCGGCACCGGCTGCCAGCGCGGCACCAGCGACAAAGCTACGACGGCTCAGATCAACATTCTTCATTGCAGACATACGATGTCCCCCTTATAAGACATCTTGCCCGCCGGCACACGGCTGTGCGCCGGCCCCGCGTGTGAGGCAACCGCAAACCCCGCCTCGCAAACGATACCGCGCATCCTAGTCCCGCGCGGCTGCGTTGTTAAGCAAAAATTTGGCAAATTTACAAGAGGGCAATCTATGGGAGGCAAGGCAAGCGGGATGAGCGGCATGTTAATGGATGAGCCAACTCTTGTGTTGCCCGACAAAGCGCAATTCAAACGCAAAACCTACGTGGCAAATGACGAATACACCCTATTTGCGATGAAGTTTACACCCTGTTTTGAATGAAGAATACACCCATATTTAGGTGAAGTTTGCACCTGTGCCGACCAAGCGCGGCCCGTCGAGCAAACGAGCATCGACGGGCCGCGTTCTTCATCGGCACGAGACGCTTGCTCAACGATGATGTTTCGTTCGGGGCCGGCCATCACCAAAACAAAACTGACTTTCATCTCGCGCTGATTTTCGACGAAAGTAAAACTCGTTTTAACATCAGCGCGAGCAATCCCCAACCTTTCGTCCACCACGGGGTCTCGACGGCATCCGGAGGGCCTACGCGCTCGATTGGCTGCTGGGGAAGGGCTGACCGCCCGGCCACACTCCCTACTCCGGCGGCATCTCGCTGGGCTTGCGGCGGGCGCGGACGATGTCGTGGGGGCGCAGGGGACGGTCGCAGGTCATGAGGTAGGTCTCCATCTGGCGCGTGACGGCGTCGACGGGGATTGTAGTAACCGCTCCGCCATCCAAACCCTCGCCGTCGGCACCGGCGGGCAGCCAGCGTAAATCGCGCACGTGGAGGGCCTCGCTTGCGCGGCCCGGCGAAAGGACCTCGAGCTCGCTTGCGCAGTCAAAGCGGTTGCGGGCGCGGAAGGTCACCCGATATGCAGGTGCCCCTTCGCACGCGGGCACTGCACCGGCCTCAGACGCCCCTTCGCACGCAGGCACTTCACCGGCCGTAGGGGCTCCTTCGTACACAGGTACTTCACTGCACGCCGGTGCCCCTTCGTACGCAGGTGCCTCACTGGCCTCAGGCGCCCCTTCGCACGCGGGCGCCCCATTGCTCGCAGGCGCCTCACCGGCCGCAGGGGCCCCTTCGCACGCGGGCCTAGCAGCAGCGCCAGTTTCCCCGCGATCTGCGCACACAGCTGCACCAGCGGCACCCGAACCCGGCTCATCATCACCCAGCGCCGCAGTCTCGCCCGTCTCGCCCGCCTCATCTACTTGCTCGCACCCCAGCACCTCGGCGACCCACATCCACTCAGACTGGGATTGACGCAGGTAGGGGGCCTGGTGCGCGGGGCCGAAGAAGAAGCCCGTGCCATAGGGGTGGTGCGAGACCGTCTCAAGCTCGCTCGCAACAGCCACCGGATCCTCGCCGTCGAGCACGCGGCGGTAGGCGCCCGTCACGGTCGCCGCGTAGAACGCGCCGCGGCCGCGACCCTCGAGTTTGATTGAGTCGACGCCCGCAGCCTCGAGCTCCTTCAGATGCTCCAGCATGTTGAGGTCGCGCGAGCTGAAGAGATACGTCGCCCGTTCGTCCTCCTCCAGCGTGAACGTCTCGCCTGGGCGCGACGGTTCCTCGAGCTTCCACTCCCAGCGGCACGGCTGCGTGCAGTGACCGCCGTTGGCGGGACGCCCGTTCAGGAAATCGGAGATGATGCAGCGTCCCGAATACGACATGCACATGCTACCGTGCGCAAACACCTCAAGCTCAAGGGAATCGGGCAGGTCGGCGTGCATGGCAGCGATGTCGGCCAGCGACATCTCGCGGGCGCATACCACGCGGCGCGCGCCCAGCTCGTGCCAGGCAAGCGCGGCGGCGGAGTTGGACACACTCGCCTGGGTGCTCACATGCAGGTCAACCTCGGGCGCATAGCGCTTGGCCAGGGCAAATGCCCCCATGTCGGAAATGATGAGCGCGTCAACCCCGGCCTTCTGTACGGCCTCAAAGTACGCCGGGAGCTCCTTGAGGTCGCCCTCATGCATCACCGTGTTGCACGCCACATGCACGGCGGCCCCGCGCTCATGGGCGTAGGCACTTACCCACGGCAGGTCATCCACTTTGAAATTGGAGGCGCGCTTGCGCATGCCGAAGCGCTCGCAGGCAAGGTAGACCGCATCGGCACCGAAGCGAATTGCATACTCAAGCTGTTCTTTGCCACCCGCCGGTGCCAGAAGCTCCATCGCGCGCACCTCGTCCTTTCCGTTTCCACCGCACAACCACATCTACAACCAGCCGCAAACGCCCACAGTGGCGAGCTGGGTTCAGCCACCACAAGAGGGCCCTAAGCCCTCTCGCTCGACACACCTGCGCGACCATCGTCGGCCCTGCCGATACAGCCAGACGCAGGAACGCCCCGTTCGGTCAAAATAGCCAATGTATCGGTCATTTTTGCGCCTGAAAGCATTTTCAGGGCACGATAAAACAAGTATTATGCCCCATGGTGCTCATCCTTAGGCACCCTGTGACACCAACTCATGAAAATGAGTTGCTATCGAAAGGGAAGGGACATGGAGAAGCTCTTTAAGCTCAAAGCCAACGGCACCTCGGTGAAGACCGAGATCGCCGCCGGCCTCACGACGTTCATGACGATGGCATACATCATCGCCCTGAACCCGAACCTGCTCACCAACTTCAGGTCGGGCGGAGGCGACGAGCTGTGGAACGCCGTCTTCCTGGCAACGTGCCTGGCTTCCGGCATCGCCATGGTCTGCATGGCATTCTGGGCCAACAAGCCCTTCTGCCTTGCCCCCGGCATGGGTCTCAACAGCTTCTTCGCCCTGGTCGTAACGCAGATCGCCTCCTTCACGGGCGCGAGCTACATCGCCTCCTTTCAAGCCGCCCTCATCATCGTGCTCGCCGAAGGCATCGTGTTCTTGATCCTCACGCTGTGCAACGTGCGCGAGAAGATCGTCGAAGCCATCCCCTACGGCGTGCGCACCGGCATCGCACCTGCTATCGGCCTTATGCTGCTCAACATCGGCATCGGCTCCAACGCCGGCGTCTACGACAGCAACGGCAATTGCTTCTACGTGATGCGCGACTTCTTCGGCTCGCTTTCGGCCACCACCGTGGCAACCAACATGGGCGACGCCTACCCCACCATGGTGCTCACCGTGGTCACCATGTTCCTGGGCCTCTTCGCCATCATCCTCATGGCCAAGCGCGGCATGCGCGCCGCCGTCATCCTCGGCATGCTCATCGCCTCGGTCATCTACTGGGCCGGCGAGGCCATCTTCCTGGGCGTCGACCCGTTCGCCGGTCTGGCCACCGCCTCCTGGGTGCCCGCCTTCGGCGCCATGGCCGAGCTCACGCTCTTCAAGTTCAACTTTGCCACGTTCCTCGAGATGGGCTGGTTCACCGTCATCACGCTCATCATCACGTTCTGCATGATCGACATGTTCGACACCATCGGCACCCTCGTGGGCACCGCCTCCCGCGCCGGCATGCTCGACGAGAACGGCAAGATGCCCCAGATGAAGGAAGCCATGCTCTCCGACGCCGTGGGCACCATCGTGGGCTCCTGCACCGGCACCTCCACCGTCACGACCTTCGTTGAGTCCGCCTCGGGCGTCGAGGCCGGCGGCCGCACGGGCCTCACCTCGCTCACCTGCGGCATCCTGTTCTTCGCCTGCATGTTCATCGCCCCCATTGCGGCCATCATCCCCGCACCGGCGACCTCCGCTGCCCTCATCTACGTCGGCATCATCATGCTCTCGGCCCTGAAGAAGATCGACCTCGACGACCTCGACCAGGTCGTTCCCGTGGCGCTCATGCTCATTGCCATGCCCGTCTCCGGCTCCATCGGCCACGCCATCGGCATCGGCCTCATCGCCTTCACCGTCATGAACGTGTGCTCCGGCAAGGCCAGCAAGCAGTACATCCTGACCTACGTCATCGCCGCCATCTTCCTCGTGAAGTTCTTCCTAGTGGCATAAAGCGCACCACACCATGTAACGCAAGGCGCCCTGCGGGCTTGGCGATTTCCGCCGGCCTGCAGGGCGCCTTTTCCGTGCGCTCGCTATAGATGAAGCAACGCTGGCCAGTTACCTGCGCTTATAGAGAAGCTTGGCCGCGCCCTTCTTGTTGACGGTCTCCACCTTGTGGACGGCCAGGCCCTGGGCGCCCTCCTCCTGCATGGCGGTCAGGCGGTAGAAGAAGCCACCCTCGCGGTAGACGTCCACGGCCACGCGCACGATGGCGCCCTCGCGGTCGAACTCCACCACGGCGCTCTTGTCGCCAGGCTCGTGGAGCGCGACGTCCTCCTCCACATGCAGGCACACGGGGCACGCCATGGCAAACCCGCGCTTGTCCACGGGCGCGTACTCCACGTGGCAGAACTTGTAGCCCGGGCTCTTCACGCCGACGCGCACATGCTCAAACGCGCCGAGCGGGCAATTGTCAACGAGGCCCTCTGCCTGCGCCATAATGGCGTTGAGCTGGGTGATCACGCCCTCCAGGCACTCCAGGTCCTGCGGCGCCTTGAAGACGAACGTCGTGAACGTGCCGCCGCCCTTCTTGTTGGTGCTCAAGGGCACCATGCCCTGCACGCCACAGGGAAACGGCGCAGTCTTCTCCTGGGTGGGCTTCGCCACACGGTCGCCGGCGAGGCGGATTTTCTCGTCCCCGAGCTTGTCGTTTGACCCTACGAACTCCATGCTCTCCACGCTCCTTCGCTGTTTTGCACTCGCATGCATCATACAGGCAAAGCCATTGGCCCGTCTCGCGACAGCCCCGGTCTTGAAAAGGTTAGAATCAAAGAATGCGAAAATCCCAGGCCGGAAGGACCGTCATGAACCACGCCGCGCAGCATCCCGACACACACGCCAGCTCTCGTTTTGAGCTCCAAGGTGGCGGTGCGTCCCTCACCCAGGATTGCGCGCGCGGCCAGCAGGAGCTCACGCGCCGCTCGTTCTCGACGTATCTGGCCACCGCGGCCGTGGGAACGCTGGGCCTTGCCTGCACCGCATGCGGGGCGGAAGACGCAAGCTCGGACGCGGCCCATCTCGTTACCTCCGCGGTTCCCGGCGACATCGCGGCGCCGGGCACAGGCGACGCGCCTGCATACTCGGGGGACACCCGCATCACGTTCTGCGCCGTGGGCGACAACCTCGCCAACGAGCGCACCCTGGAGATTGCCGAGATGTGGGGAGGCGCCGGGTCGGGCGACGGCGTGTACGACTTCTCGCCCCTGTACCGCGAGATCGCGCCCATCGTGAGCGGCTTTGACATCGCCTTCGTCAACCAGGAGACCGTCCTGGGAGGCAACACCGACTGGGACTGGAGCGGCTACCCCAGCTACAACACGCCCGACTCCATGGCACAGGCGCTGGTAGATGCGGGGTTTGACGTGGTGAGCTCCAACACCAACCACACCTACGACTACTGGACGGGCCCCATCGAGCACATGCAGCAGCTGTGGAAGAGCTACCCGGACATCGCCTTCATCGGCAGTTACACCGACGAGGAGGACCGCGCTCAGGTGCGCGTGGTGGAGCGCAAGGGCGCCAAGGTCGCCTTCCTCTCCTATTCTTACGGCCAAAACGGCTACGACCAGGCCGACCTGCCCAACGACTATTACGCCGTGCCTTGGGACAGCGCCGCATTCGCGCAGGACTACGCACGTGCCCGCGCGGCGGCCGACGCCGTGGTGGTGTACATGCACGGCGGCGAGGAATACACAAGCGTCCCCAACGACTGGCAGCGCGAGGTGGCCCAGGCCTGCGCCGATGCCGGGGTCGACCTGGTCATCGGCAGCCACGCCCATGTCATTCAGAGCTTCGAGCAGGTACCCCGGGCAGACGGCAGCTCCACCATGCCGTGCGTCTACGGCATGGGCGACTTCGTGAGCAGCTACACCGACTACCCCGAGACGGTGCTTTCAGGCATGTTCAGTTGCGATATTGTGATATCTGCCTCCGGAACGGTCAGTATCGAAAACCTTGCCTGGACCCCACTTGTAGAATACTGGACCTACTCGGCAGACGGCACGCCCGATGACTACGTACGCCTTGTGAGCACCATGAGCGCCGAAGAAGCCGCCGGCGACTACCTGCTGTCGAGCCTGGGAAGCGACGCCCTCGCCTGGATGCAGGAGCATACGGCCGAGGTCGTTGGCAACCCCGGGATCACCATCAAAGGCTAGCGAAGGGTTGCGTGAGCGGCTCGGCCGCGCATGCACTCATGCGCAAAACCAGCGGGAGCAGGAATGAACGAGGAGCAACAGGGCACGGCAGTCATGCGGGCGACCAAGGAGGAGAAGGCTCAACCGGCGCAAAGTCAGCATGAAAAAGAGCTTGAGACCATCATCGACCGTCTGCTTACGAACGACCCCTCCTCGCACCATGAGGTATTCAATCGTCTCAAGATGGACTGGCATGCCACCGTGGAGGAGCACGGCGACGTGCTGGCAACCAAGGCCGGCATCACCGCAAAGTCGTCCATCGTGACGCGCACGGGCAAGCTCATGCTCTCAAGCGGAACCGGAGCCTATCGCGTTGAGGCCACCATGCAGCACATAGGCTCGCTGCTGGGCGTGTCATGCGCAGCCGACGTCAGCCTCGTCTCCATCGACTCCACCGTGTCGGACGGCCGCTCATCGTTCACCGAGGTCGTGTCGCTGCCCAAAACCGGTGTCAACACCGAGCGCATTCAGATCATGGAGCGCTTCCAGGACGAGCTCGAGGCCAACCTCGACACGCTTACCGTGAACGACATCCACCGGATGCTCGATGAAATCGAGCATCGCAATCCCCGCTACAGCGCCTGGCAGCTTGGCCTGGCGTCGGGCTTTGCATGCTTCGCCTTCGTTTTTTTGCTCGGCGGCGGCCTCATCGAGATGACCGGCGCGCTCATCGGAGCGGGATTCGGCAACTTCACGCGCGTGGCGCTCGGCAGGAAGCACTTCAACCACTTTGGCGCAAACATAGTGTCGGTCGCCCTGGCCGGCCTTCTCTACCTGGGCACGCTTGGCGTGCTGTCTCTGTTCATCCCCGACGCGTTCCAGCACGAGGCGGGCTATATCGGAGCGTTGCTCTTCGTCATCCCAGGCTTCCCACTCATCACAAGCGGGCTGGACTTCGCGAAGTTCCGCTTTGCCTCAGGCGTGCAACGACTCACCTATGCGGGCACCATCGTGTTCCTTGCCACCATCACAGGCTGGATCGTGGCCATGATTGTGGGCTTCACGCCCAACGAGTTCGCGCCGCAGGGCCTCGACCCTGTCTCAACCTGCCTGCTCAGGTGCCTCATGAGCTTCATCGGCGTGTTCGGATTCTCCATCATGTTCAACTCGACGCCGCGCATGGCCTTCACCGCGGCCTGCATCGGCCTCGTCGCCAACACCACACGTCTGGAGCTCATCGACCTTGCTGGCATGTTGCCTGAGGCCGCAGCCCTCATCGGCGCCCTTATCGCCGGACTCCTCGCATCGGTCGTGGGCCTCAAGATGACGCTGCCGCGCATCAGCCTCACCGTGCCGTCCATCGTCATCATGGTGCCGGGCCTGTACCTGTACCGCGCGATGTACTACCTGGGCATTCTCGACGCAGGCGACGCCCTGTCGTGGGGCCTGCGCGCGATGATCATCATCTTCTGCCTGCCCATCGGGCTGGCACTCGCCCGCATGCTCACCGACAAGAGCTGGCGCTACGACGGATAAGGCACGCGCTACAAGAGGGTCTGCACGTGCTCCCAGAGCCTGCCTGCCATGCGGGCGGCAAAGACAGGAGCAAGGCCCTCAGCCTCGAAGGCAGCCCAAACGCCCAGCTCAATGCCCTTGTCGGTGGGTGTCATGTCGCGTGGATCGAGCATGTCGGCCGCAGTGAGAGCGCGCAGGAGGTCCTCGGCTGAAATGGCGGGAGACTCCGCCAGGCGGCCCTGCTGCACCCAGAGATCAAGCAGGCCCTGCAGGTCGATGTAGCCCATCTCCCGAGCCTGCTCAGGCAGGAGGATGTCCTCGGGAGCGGAGTAAGGAGCAGGCGACTCAAAAGACGTTTCGGAAGCAGTCGTTTCCACTCCGACCTCATGCGCAGGCGTTTCAAAAACGCACGGCTCAGAAGCCGTTGCTTCAGGCACTGTCTCAAGGGTTGGCATCCCTGCAATTGGGTCTTTGTCAGTGAGTCCATCTCCAGCAGGTGCGCTCGAAGCGACCGGCTCAACAACGGCTTCCTCTGCAGCGAGCTGCCCAGAAAGTGGCACGTCCTTGACTGGGCTAGCGCCAGCTGCCACCGTGACGGGTGCTTCGACAACGGGCGTTTCGACAGCAGCATTACGGCCCGGCATCTCGGAGACAGATGTCTCGGAAGCAGCCATATTAGCAACGCCGCCCGTAACGGAAGACCCCTCAACGGAGAGCATCTCAGCAGCGTTCTCTACAGCGGGCTTTTCAGGTGCCGTCCCATTGCCATCGACTGCGGATTCGCCCTTCGGCAGCACGCTCAGCGTCTCATCAGGCGAAGCGCAGGCGACATGCGCCTTGCATCCGGCCTGCTCAAGCGCCGCTTCCATGGCCGCAGTCGCGCGGCTGGGCGCATTGTACTGGCGCGACAAGTACAGCGCCACGACATCCTTGAGCCCCGGCCATGCGTATGCCTCCACCGTGGAGGCCGCCTGGGCGTTGGAGAAGTTGCCGCGCACGTCCACCGCGAAGCGCACCTGGGGATTGGTCTTGGCCGCCTCGTCGAGCAGGCCCGCGTCGTAGTTCGCCTCGATGGCAAGCAGGCGCGCATGGGGCAGCTCCCCCTGCGCCTCGCGGCTCAGCACGCCCACGTCGGAGAGCAGCACGAGCGAGTCGACCTGCGCGCCAACCTCTGCGCGCGTCTCAAAACGGAAGTTGTAGCAGCTGCCGTTGTCCTCGTTGTTGTGGAAAGTGCGGAAAGGCCGCACGCACACGTCGCCCACCCAAAAGGGCTGCTTGGTGTGGAACTCGCATACGTCGGCAATACCCTGCAGCTCTTGGAGCACAGGGCTTGCGGCCAGAACCCCAGGCTCAACGTACACCTGAGGCGCCACGCCGCGCTTCTGCAGCCACATGAGCGTCGACTTGAGACCTTTGACCTGGTTGGAATGGCAGTGGGTGATGAGGAACGCCTGAACCTTGAACGGGATGAGCCCCGTCTGAGCGCACGCGTCGGCAAACGTCGTGCCCGTGATGCCACAGTCGACGCAGACGAATTCTTCGGCACCCGCCAGACGCACGGCGGCACACGAACCCTTGTCGCCGCTTCTCAGCACATGCAGCTCAAGCATTCCCATGATGAATCGCTACGCTCTCTTGGTCTTGGCGGGCGCAGTCTTGACGAGACGCTCGTCGTTGAAGACGCGCTTGAGGGCGCGTTCGCAGTCTTCGATGTCCATGCCGTAGTCCTCGCAGGCCAAAAGCGCCACCACAAAGGGACGCTTGGCCGAGATGTCGCGCGCGATCGTGGGGCTGCCTGCGCCGCTTAAGTGACGCGCAGCGGCGGCAGCCTCGTCCTTGGACGACTTGCCTATCAGGCAGTGCAGGTAGGAGTTCATCGACGACTTCATCGTCTTCTTGTCCTCATAGGTGAGAATGACGAAGCACCCCTCCGTCTTGTCGGGCATGGGAATGCTCGTGAGCCACTTCATCTTTGCAATAAGCTTGCCTCGGGAGGACGGCTTGGCCTCGTCTTCGAGCAGCTCATACACCGAATCGATCTGCGCGTCGGAGTCGCCCATCCCCACGCCGGCGCGACGCAGCACCACGGCGGCAATGACGATGCCCAGGAAAATGAGGATGACAAAAATCATGGCGAACCCGTTTCTCGTGAGGAGGCGGTAAAAAAGCGACGCGTCAAGTATACGCATGCACGGGGCCTATGGGGAGTAGGATTCTGGGTGTCATCTGTTTGCTTGCTCATATGTTGATATGCACATCTACCAGCTCAAACAGGCGTTCACATGTATATTTTGGGTCAATTGGGCCGTGATGGTGCCGCAAGAGGTATACACGGCTTACCTTGGATGACGACATTTCGCAACAATGATTGGATGCCCCGTTTTGGACCTGTTCTTGGATTGCCTTATCGACGCCGCGCTCGACACGCTGCGCCTCGTGCCGTTTCTGCTCGTGACCTATTTCGCCCTCGTGGCACTTGAATACAAGGCAGGCGCAAAGACCCGCGAGGTCGTTGCCCGCGCAGGCGCCTCCGGCCCCGCCATCGGCGCCATGCTCGGTGCAGTGCCCCAGTGCGGCTTCTCGGCCGCGGCGGCCATGCTCTACGCAGGACGCGTCATCACGCTCGGCACGCTTTTCGCGGTGTTTCTCTCCACTTCCGACGAGATGCTGCCCTTGATGATCGCCCAGCAGGCCGACCCCGGCCTCATGGTGCAGCTCGTGCTGCTCAAGGTCGCGCTTGGCATGGTGACGGGCTTCTTGGTGGACCTCGCCATCCGCGTGCTTGGCATCAAGGTCCAGGGCATGGGCGCTGAGTTCGTGGGCTCCGACGAGCCCGAGATCTTCCAGCTCGATTCTGGCTCCATCATCGCCATCTACCCCGACGGTTCGGCCACACTCGACGGCGACCCCTTCGACCTCGAGGCCCTGCTCGCCCAGGCAAACGAGGAAGAAGGCCTCTCGCTTGAGGAAATCGAGGAGGGCGCCAAGGGCCAGCTTGAGGGCGAGACGGATGGGGGCAAGGCCGCAGCCGAGTCGATGGGCACCTCCAACTCCGATGACTCCGACTCTTCCGGCCAACCCGTCTCCTCCCCTGCGCCCGTCTTTGTGGGCAGCTGCGGGCCGGGCTGTGCTTGCGGGGCCGATATGGGCTGGTCAGGCGTGGTGCGCGAGACGCTCGTGCGCTCTGCCGAGGTCACGTTCTTCGTTCTTCTTGTCACGCTTGTGCTCAATCTCATCCTGGGCTTTGCCGGCGAAGACGCCCTGGCCGACGCCATCTCGGCGGTGCCCGGACTCTCGATTTTTGTGAGCGCCCTGGTCGGCCTCATCCCCAACTGTGCCGCCAGCGTCGCCATCACCCAGCTTTACCTGGCAGGTGTGCTCAGCATGGGTGCAACGATGGCAGGCCTTCTCGTCTCGGCCGGCATTGGTCTGCTCGTGCTCTTCAGCGCCAACCGCTCCACCAAGCAGAACCTAACCATCCTCGCCGTGCTGTACGTCATCGGCGTGGCCTGGGGCTTCGTCATCGACCTTCTGGGAAT
>CAKUFZ010000015.1 GCA_934654475.1 uncultured Coriobacteriales bacterium | reverse complement strand
CCGCACATGGCCTTGACCGAGAGGATGCCGAACACGAAGCCGCGGCCGATGGAGCCGCCGGGGAGGTGCAGCGGGTACTCGTGGCCGTAGAAGGAGCCGGCCACGTCGCCGCAAGCGTACAGGCCGTTGAACGGCTCGTCGTCGTCGCGCAGGACGCGCAGGTCGTCGTTGACCTGGACGCCGCCCACGGAGGCGAGCACGGAGGGGACGCGCTTGATGGCGTAGAACGGGGGCTCCTTGATGGCGAGGTAGGGCAGGAAGTCGGCGCGCACGCCGAAGTCGTCGTCGTTGCCCTTCTCAATCAGCTCGTTGTAGCGGGCGACTGTGGCCACAAGGTTCTCGGCGTCGATGCCGTAGCACTCGGCCAGCTCCTCGAGGGTGTCGGCCTGCTTGATGGCGCCGGTCTCCAGGAAGTGCTCCCAGTTGCCCTTGGGGTCGGGGTTCTCGCGGGAGTGGCTGTTGGGGTGCGGGAAGTAGTCGGCGGCCTCGCAGTTGTCGAACCAGTTGGAGTCGCAGATCTGGAAGGCGACCTTCTCGGGCTGCAGGGAGACGGAGGTCACAACGGCCTGGTAGTCCATGTTCTCGTTGCCGAAGCGCTTGCCGTTGATGTTGACGCGCAGCCACGGGATGCCGGAGAGGGGCGCGTTGCCCTCGGGCAGCCAGGTGGGGTCGAAGTGCATCATCAAGGCGTGGGGCGCGGGGGTGATCTTCGCGCCGATCCAGGAGCCCATGCGCACGCCGTCGCCGGTGTTGTTGGGATAGCCGTGCAGGCTGCGCACACCGGAGAGCAGCGGGCAGAAGCACTCGACCATCTCGGGGTCGTCGGTGACGTCGCCGCAGGCCAGCAGGACGCCCTTGGAGGCGTTGACCTTGACGTACTCGCCGTCGGCGTTCTGGCCGATGGCGCCGGTGACGGTCGTGCCGTCCTCGGAGGTGCACAGGCGCACCGCGGGGGTGTCCCACAGCATCTGGGCGCCGGCCTCCTCGGCCTTGTCGCTCATGAGGGTGAGGAGCTCCGCGAAGCGGGCGTAGCGGCTCTGGAAGTCGTCGGCATTGAACCAGCCGATGGTCTGCCCCTGCTCGACGATCTGGGGCTCAATCTCAGTGGTCTGGTCGAGGACCCAGTTCATGACCTCGCCACCGCGCTCGATGAACATCTTCACCAGGACGCCGTTCTCACGGCCGTTGGTATAGTTGACGAAGTCCGAGAACAGCTCGGTGGTGTTGAAGGGCTCGCCGCCGGACTCGAGCCACGCCTTGTTGTTGATGGCGTTGGCGCACCAGCCGTTGGAGATGGCGTGGTCGCCCTTCTGGAGCACGACGGTGCTCAGGCCGTGGGTGGCCGCATACAGGGCCGAGGGGGCGCCGCCGGCGCCCAGGCCGATGATGCAGACGTCGCAGTCGATGGTCTGGGAGATCTGGTCGTCGGTGATGTCGGCGGGCTTCTCGGACCAGCTCCAGGCTCCCTTAGCGGGGGCCTCGGCGGCCTCGTCGGCCACCGCGAGACCGGCCGCGGCAGTGGCGCCCACTGCGGCAGCGGCGGTTCCGGCAACAAAACTACGGCGTGACATCTCCATGGCAGTGCTCCTTTTCTCGATTTTCGGCGGTTGCGCAACGTTTTCCACATCGCGGCTGCAACCCCGACCCCTTTGCCCACCGCGTCCGGCGACGCCGTCGCGGCTGATTCCGAAGATAGGCGCCACCCACCATCCACACATCACCTGAACTGCTTTTTCACTGGGTGAAACCGAATCTAACCCAACCATCACCCAACTCCTCCCCTTGCAGGAAAAGACGGGGTGATATGATTTTGCCCTGCAGTCAAAGCCAGCCGAGGGCCGCTGCAATGCAAGAAACGGGGGCGGGAACCGCACATGGTCACACAACACACCGAAGGCGCGTTCGCCACCCGCGCCGAGGCCGCATGGCAGAAGATCTTTGTCGTCCCGTTCTGCTTCATGGGCATGGGCATCTTCCGCGTCTGGACCGAGACGCTCTATGCGAACAACCAGATCGGTTTCCCGGCCCTTTCGGTCCCCTTCGCCCTTCCCGTGCCGTTCGTCGACGGCTACTCGTTCTTTGACTTCGTGAGCGCGGGCGTTCTCGTCCTGCTCGCGGTCTTCGCCCGCAGGCTCGCGCCGCTCTACAGACACCCCTGGGTGATTGTGACCTGCGTCGCCTGCATGGTGGGGAGCGCCTGCGTCAATTTCGCCAGCCTCCTCGCGCCGGAGCTCGCCGCGCTGCTCTTCTGGCCCTCGGTCGTTCTGGGAGGTGTGGGCATCGCGCTCATCCTCATGCTCTGGAGCGAGTTTTACGGATGCATCAACCCCCTGCGCGTCGCCTTGTACTACTCGGCCGGCATCGCGGTGAGCTGTCTCATCCTCTGGGCGTTCAAGGGGCTTTCCCTCTGGTGGCTCTTCATCGGCACCTGCCTCATCCCCGTCATTTCCCTGCTTTGCCTCTGGAGGTCCTACGCCACGCTGCCCCGCGATTCGTACCCACCCGCCTACCAGGGGGACTTCTCGTTCCCTTGGAAGCCGGTCGCCGTGATCGGCGTGTACTCCTTCGTGTACGGCCTGCGCGGCGGCGTGTTCGCCGGCCCACTCGCCATGAACTCGGGGGTGGGGGCATTCATCGGGGCGGTGATCGTCTACGCGCTCGTTTGCAGGCAGATAAGCCGCGGGGCGAACGCTCAGGCGGCCGACGGGGGCGAGGGCGAGCCGGCAGGCGCGGCCTTCGACTTCTCCCTGCTGTACAGAATCGGGATTCCCCTCATGTTCGTGTCGCTCGTGCCGCTCGAGGGCCCGCTTCCCTGGTGGGGATTCGTCGCCGACACGTGCGCCCTGGCCAGCTACACGGTCCTGCTCATCCTGATCATGGCCATCCTGGGCAACCTGTCGTACCGCTACGGCGTGTGCGCGCTTTGGATATTCGCCATTGAGCGCGCCGTGAGGCTCGTTACCTCCCAGTCGGGCCGCATCGTGGGCAACGCCATGCAGCCCCTCGAGGCCGACCCGCTCGCCAACGCCCTGCTCCTCGCCGCAATGGCCGGCCTTCTCGTCGTCGTCGCCGCGCTCTTTCTGTCTGAGAAGAGCGTCTCGTCCTCGCAGTGGGGCGTCGTCCTCAAGCCCGCCACACAGGGCGAGACACGCGAGTTCGAGCAGAACAGGCTGGCCGTCAAATGCCACGAGCTGGCCCATCAGGCGGGGCTCACCGCCCGCGAGGAGGACATCCTCCTGCTCGTGGCCCAGGGCATGACCCTGGGGCAGATATCCCGCGAGCTCTACATCGGGTCCAACACCGTGAAGACCCACATGAAGCACCTCTACCAGAAGCTCGACGTCCACTCCCGCGACGAGGTGTTCGCGCTCCTGGGTGTGAAGGGCGAGGCCGGGCCAGCGGGAAGGTAGGCAGCGGGCAGACGCGGCACGCAAGAAGTCGCGAGCGCCCTCATCAAACCCAGAGCGCGGACAATGGACCCCGTCCCCCGACGACCCGCCCTTCCCGATTTCGGCGTTTCGGGGAAGGCCGGCAATCGGACTCCTCCCCATGCCGCAGCGGTCGGTAGCTACCCCTTGTACTCCAGCATCCCCGCCATGAACACCGGCAGGTAAAGCACCTCGCCGTCGCTGTGGACGTTCGTCTCGGCGAAAACGATGGCCGAGTCGATCGTGTAGTCCCTGACGGCAAGGGCGTGGTCGAGGGCCGCGTGGCGGGCGAACGACTTGCCGGACTTGACCTCTATGGCGAGGATCCTGCCGTCCTGGCGCTCCTCCACGAAGTCCAGCTCCCCTATCTTCTTCGACGAGAAGTACCGCAGGGCGAAGCCGTGCGCCTTGAGCTCCTGGGCGACGAACCCCTCGTACACCGCGCCCATGTTCATGCCGAACCCGCCCGTCGCGTCGCCCGACAGGACCGCCTGGGCGGCGCCCTTGGGGTACGACGACATCAGCATGCCCGTGTCGAGGTAGAACAGCTTGAAGAGGCTGCGCTGCTCGCCGAACAGGAGGGGCGACGTGGGGGCCGCGACGTTGCAGGCCGGCAGCGCCACCCCGGCCTTCGCCAGCCAGAGGAAGTGGTCGGTCACCTGCGCGAAGCGCTTTACCCCCTGGATCGAGCTCAGCTTGAACCGCCTGTTCTTCGAGCCGAGCTCGCTGGGGATCAGGTCGTAGATGTCGCGGATGACGAGCCGCAGCCCCTCGGGGGCGTACTTGGTGATGTCCTGGCGGTAGAGCGCGTGGAGGTTGCCGTGCACCGCGCGCACGCGGTCGATGTTGCCCGACTCCGCGAACGCCGACACGGCGTCCGGCATGCCGCCCACCATCATGTAGCGGTGGAACAGCCCCAGCAGGCGGCCGTAGAGGAAGTCGGGCAGCGGCTCCCCCGCCCTGGCCGCGTCGCAGGCCATGGGCCAGACGCTCTCCGTCAGGCCCATGGCCCAGCAGAACTCCTCGAAGTCCATCGGGTACATCTCGACCTGGTCGACGTAGCCGACGGGGAGGGAGTCGACGTTCTCGATCTCGACGCCGAGGAGCGAGCCGGAGAGCACGTAGCGGAAGCCGTCGCGCTGCACGAGGTACTTGACGTAGCTCACCACGTTGGGGCAGAGCTGCACCTCGTCGATGAAGACGAGCGTCTTGCCCGGAACCATGGGCGCCGACGCGGCGACCGTCATGCGCAGGAAGAGGTCGTCGGCGCTCGTCGCGGCCGCGAACGACTCCCGGGCCGCCCTGTCCTCGACCATGTCGAAGACGACGACGTTCTCGAAGCGCCCATGGGCGAAGGCGTTGACGAGGTAGGTCTTGCCCACCTGGCGGGCGCCCTTGACGAGCAGGGCCTTGTGCCCAGACGAGCGGTACCAGTCCTCGAACCGGGCGAGCGCCTTGCGCTTGAACATGTCGGCCTCCCATGTGAAAACCACCTGCATCCTCGTGATTTTACACTTTTCCGCATTTCATAGGTGCCCCAGAACGCACTTTTCCGAACTTGAAAACGGCCGTTTTGAACACTTTTCCGAGTTGGCGGAGTCAGGCGGCAAAGCATGCATCCGTGCAGTCAGGCCCTGCAGACACTTTTTCAATCCCCCGAACCTCCGGCAGGCACCCGGGCGCATTCTCACGACACCGCCGCGTGGAGCCAAGAAGCCCCCGCGTCCAACCTCGGAAGCGGGGGCCTCGCGCGCCTACGCGGCGAACAGCTTGCGGAGCTCGCTGGCCAGGGGCTCGCGTCTGAAATTCCTCGAGCCCCTCTTCTCGAGCACGGCCGTAGGCCGTTGTAATAGCCGCGCATCATTGCCCCATGACCCGTCCAGGCCCATGCCATCACTGCCTAAAAGATAGGCCGGAACAACCATTCGGCTGTTCCGGCCTATCATCCGGTTCTATTGGCTTCTAATGCCTTGTTACTTTACGTTCTTCTCATCGAGGAAGTTCGTGTCCCAAGTACCCAGCATCTGCTTGACGCAGAGCAGGCCACCGGTCATGGCGTTCAGCTTGTTAGAGCCGAACGACTTCCACAGGTAGTGAGAACCCGCCAGGCCAGAGCGAATGTTGCCGGCAGCGTACAGGCCGGGCAGGGGCTCGCGCTTTGTGTCGAGCACCTGGCCGTACTTGTTGATAAAGATGCCGCCGTCAGTCCACTGCTTGTATACCGTGCGCACCATGCAATAGAACGGTGCCTCGGTGATGCAGGTCATCGGCAGGTATTCCGCGCTGACGCCGAAGTCCACGTCCGACCCGCCGGCGCACACCTCGTTGTAGCGGGCGACAGTCTCGAGGAAGCGCTCCGTGTTGGTGAAACCGACCTGCTCGGCCAGCTCCTCAAGCGTGTCCGCCTTGTAGATGATGCCGCGCTCCACGCAATCGTCGAAGATGGCGGCGTCGTCCTCGCCAAGCAGCTGCGCGTACTTGCTGTCGCAAACCTGATAACCGGTATGGCCGGGCTGCTTCATGTCTGCCAGGCACATGGGGCTTGTCGAGTACCACTCGTGGCTGCCCAGGGTCTCATTGCTGTAGCGATAGCCGGCGATGTTCACTCGCAGGAAGGGCTGGTTGCCCCAACGAGACGGCGTGTAAGCTTTGAACTCAAAGTCGTGCGGCCAGCAAATGCCCAAGTTGAAGGGGCCCTTGTCCTGCTGTGCCCCGCACCACCAAGCCATCTTGATGCCGTCGCCACGGTTGTGGCCATATGGGGCGCGAGAGAAGAGGTCTGCGGGCATGAGGGGCAAAAACGCGGCGCACATCTCGGGGTCGTGATGGAAGTCACCCGTGGCGAGCAGAACGCCCTTAGAGGCATTCACCTTGAGATAGGTGCCGTCCTCCTTAAGGCAATACGCGCCGGTGATAGCACCTGACTCATCTTGGATGAGCTGCTTGCCGGGGGTCGAATAGTAGATGCGAGCACCGTTTGCCTCGGCCTTGTCGCAGGCGGCCTTAAGGAACTTTGGCATACCACGGTAGACGCGATACTGCTCCTGGGGCTCATCGGGATCGGGCCAAGTGTAGACAAGGTGCGTGGCATGGGCGCGCTTGTGGATGCCCTCGTCAACATGGCTGTCCGGACCCACTTCATGCTTCCACACGTCATCGCAGTACGTGGCAAACCACTCGATAGCGTCTCCCGAGCGATCCCAGATGGTGCCGGTGACCTCACCGTTGTTCTGTCCCTGTCCCCAGTAGGCGTAATCGGCCATAAGCTGGGCATGGTCGTACTCCACGCCATACTCTTCGTTGAGGGGCGAGTTGTATGCACCGCAGTATGCGCCTTCGGCCTCCGGGAATGCGTCGGCAGTCACAGCGACGACATCGGCACCCATGGCAGAGGCGTACACAGTAGCGGGTACGCCCGCTGCGCCCAGGCCCATAACCAAAATCTCGCAGTCAATCTCTTCGGACACCTGGTCAGCTGCTGGCGCATCGGGCTTTTTCGTCCAAGTCCAGTTGACGCCAGTCCATTCGCCTTCAGCGTCGACCTCGACATTGCACTCGCAGCCAATGTCGCCTGCAGGGTCGGCGACGTTCTCGATATCCCACTGCGGATAGCCGCTCGAGTCAAGCTCGACGCCCTCATAGGATGCATCCGCCTTGGCCTCCACGGGTGCAGCGGATGCCAGGCATCCCATTGCCACGCCCATTGCGGCAGTCCCCGTGACGAAAGCCCTCCTGTTGATTGCCTCCATGCCAATCTCCTTTCAAAGCGCTGACTTTTGTTCAAGTGCTTTACTCATGAGCCGTCTCGCCGCAGCTGAACACATGCTCTTCTGCGTGCTCGACGGCTCAGATGATGCATGAGCCCGCTGTCTCGCACATCGCCCAAGAGGCGGTACACTTAGGGGCATATGCTGGGGGATAAGCAGGGGTACCCCTTGAATACCTGCACCTTTCTTAATACAATCGCCCTCGAGTTCAGTCATGTTCATCGGAAGGCCCAGACATGCGGAGGGTACAGTTGTCCCCGAGAGGTCGAAACGAGATTCTGGTCAATACACTCGGAAAGGGATGCGCACTCGGCGTACTTTTTCTTTCGCTGTCCGACCAGATGTCAAAAGTGGTCGGTTCGATTTATTTCAACTCCCTGTCCTTCCTCGTCTGTCTTGTGGCGGTTTTGGCACTCGGAGGCCTCCTCTTCATTTTTCGCAGCCCTAAGGCAAATCTTGGCTTTGCGTGTGTCTCCGCTTTGCTTTGTTTGGCATGGGGCGTGATTACCTTTCTGACGCAATCGACTGCCGAATATGGGGACTACGGCCTTGTATTCGCATCCATAGGCAGGTTCTCAACGTTTCTTGTAAACATGCAGTGGAACTATCGCATTTCATTGGAAGCGCCCGACCGCGCACCGAGCTGCGCGGCTGCGTCGGTACTCGTCGGGCTCTGCCTCTTTTTCGCCTGCGCATCTCTTCCCGGCTTCTTTGCACAACTATTGACGGGCGCTATGGTATCGACCTGCTGTTTGGCAAATGTCGCCGTGAGCTTCGCGGAATACGCGGGATCGCCTATGGTCACCCATGCTGCAGATGTGAGCGGCCAAGACGCCAAGTTTCCCGTATCTTCGGATTCTCGTCCGCAAACGCGTCTTCTCTACTTTGGATCGCGCGCGCTCTATGGGCTCATCTTAGGCATACTCGTAAGTTTGGCGGCTCTTGGCAGCACCGAAACGATAAGGCCTGCGGCGGGAGCAACAGCCGCTTTGCTTGCTGTCTGCCTTGGTGTGTTCCTGCACCGTCTTTCTCCCGACGGCAATGGTATGGCCGCATTTACCTGTTTGCTACCCATAACAGCGTCATGCATCACATATCTGGGCTTTAGCGCGACTGAAAATATTGCCGCCCTACCTTGCCTCTTCGCGTTGCTGGCGGAGGCCTTTTGGACCACTCAGAACCTCTATCAGCTTGCCTCGTATCGCAGAATGTGCGGCATTGATGCCTCATGGTTCGCCTACGCGGACTACATTGCCCAAATCATTCCGTTTTACCTGGTTGTATGGTTTCTTTCATCAAGTGGGCGGCTTAACACATATCTTGCCGCCAATGATGTTGCCGCGTGGCAAGTCTCGCTCATTTTGATTATCGTGCTCGGCGTGGCCTGTTTGGTCGCAATGGCTTGGCATACCACCCGGTACATTCCCCATGACAAGCATGGCTATGGATTTGGCGAGCATAATCACATGGCATATGACCATGAAGCGGCACCTTCGGATAGTGGAGGAGACAACCCTCTGGATTGCCTCAGTCAGAGAGAATTAGATGTCTTTTCGCTTATGGCGCAGGGATACAGCAGGAGCTATATAGCAAAGGTGCTCTTTGTTGCCCCCGAGACAGTAAAGACGCATGCCCGGCACATCTACTCAAAACTTGGGATTTCCTCCAAAGATGAACTGATCGCAATCGCCCGGAAGTTCCATGCGGAACGACCTTGATTTATGGTTCTTGGTATCTTTGAAGAATGCTTTTGGGGAGTCAGGCCAATTAACGGCGCAGATATTGAGCACAACGCCGAGGCGACCGGTCACACCCATTGCAAATGGCGACTTGCAGGCAGCCAAACTCAGTCACTCCCAGCACACCAGGTCCGTCGCAGTGGCCCGCCGACCGGAACCCCCTAGTTTTAAAATCTGAGCACGCGCCACTGAAGTTAGCCCCGGTGAGGAGATCGAGGCCCACCGCGTTGTACGAATCAAAGCCGAGGGGACCGTCCACCATTGGACAGACGGGCAATACTTGCGGCAAAGCGCCGACCCCATAGACAGAGGCGCAAGGAGGGGAATCCGGCGGCCAACCCCCTCCTCATGCTGCAGCAATCAGCAACTACCCCTTGTACTCCAGCATTCCCACCATGAACACCGGCAGGTAGAGCGCCTCGCCGTCGCTGCAGCTCACCACGTTACACTTTTCCGCATTTCATAAGTGCCTCTGGGCGCACTTTTCCGAAGTTTAAGATGGCTGTTTTAAACACTTTTCCGAGTTAAGGCATGAGCAGCAAAGCATGCATCCGTACCAGTCAGGCCCAGCAGACGCTTTCTCCATCCCCCAAACGTCCCCGGCAGACCCCAAGCGCATTCTCGCGACACCACCGCATGAAACCAAGAGGCCCCCGCGTCCAGCTTCGGGAGCGGGGGCCTCTTGTGCGCCTACGCGGCGAACAGCTTGCGGAGCTCGCTGGCCAGGGGCTCGCGTTCGAAAACGAGGAGCCCGAGCAGCAGCACGCACGCCACCAGGGCGCTTATCTGCGCGGGGATGTCGGTCCAGACGAGGTCGCCGGCGGCAAACGCAAGCGGTACCAGGCCAAACACGACATCGAGCAGCAGGTACTTGGCATAGCCCGACACAAAGTCCTTCCGGAACACGCACACAAGCACGGCGTCGGTCACAAGGGCCGCCAGGCTGATGCCAGGAACGACGAACGTCGACCACGCGTAGTTGCCTGTGAGCACGAAGCCCAGAAGCGCGCAGGCAAGCAGCACGAGAAAGTAGCGCGCCACAAGCCGCAGGAAGTCGGGCGCGTGGCCGATGATGTGCCGCACGAAGGCGTAGTTGATGAGCAGCGCCAGGCACACGGTGAAAACCACGTCGCTGGGCAGCTTGACCATGCGCGTGAGGAACAGCATGACGATGATCGCCACGCCGGTGGCAAAGGCAATCACACGCATGGCAATCGTACCCGAACGCTTGAGCACGTTGGGCGGAAACATCGAGGCAGACGCCCCGCCCGAAAGCTCGGCCTGGCACAGGGGGCAACGCTCGAGATCGCCCGAGAAGTCGATGTCGCACTTGTCGCAATGCCTCATCTGTCTGTCTCCTTCCCCTCAACCGGCGCAGCGTCGCCGGCAGCCGCAAGGGCGGGCGCAGCAGCCTTCTCGCCCAAGCGCCTCACCGAGTCCTCGAACTGCGCCTGCACCGCGTCGTCGGCGAGCTCCTGGCGCGACTTGCTCACGTTCATGCGCGCCGCCATGCCCTGCGCGGTGAAGAACCGGCAGAACCGCTTGAGCACGTTGTGGTTCGCATACGCGCTCGCCATGCCGATGCTCAAATCGTCGCCGAACGAGCACAACGTGAACTTGAGACCCGTGGTAGACGTAAGGATGTTGAGGTCACGCACGTACGGCACCAGGCGCTCGTCCAGGCGAATCGCGCCGATGTTGGAGACGGTCGCCGTAGTTGAGCAGGCAACGACGCGGTCGGCAATCTCGAGCACCAGGTCCTTCACGAACAGCGGGACAAAGCGCAGGGCGGGGTTCTTCTCCAGCGCAATCGTCGTGTTCATGCGGCGCTTGAGCACCTCGGGGTCGCAGCCCGCCTTCAGCTGCTCCTGCACGCGATGGGCGATGTCGCGCACCGACTCGTCGGCCTCGCCATGCTCGGCGGGGGTATACGAGACGAACGCCAGGCTGAAGAAGTTCATCGAGGTGACCGACTTGAAGAGAGACCGCAGGTCAACCGGCACGTCCATGCAGATGGTGCGCCTGCGCTCGCGCTGGGTCATCTCGTCGCGCAGGGCCGCGATGAGCACCGCGCTCACGAGCGACGTCATACTCACGCCCCAGCTGCGGGCAAGCGCGAGCACGTCGCTCACCGAGAGGTGCAGCTCCATGAACGTGGGGTCGCCCTCGTCGTGAGCACCCGGCAGGCGCCATGCGCGCGGGGTGCGCTCCATGCCCTTCTTGTCGCGCTCGAAGTATTTGTCGAAGCTGTTCTCGGCCTTCTCGCGGTCCGAACCGTCATAGTCGATCGGCGCGTCGCCCAAATCGTAGCGTTCGCACAAGTAGAAGCCCAAAAGCGCGCGGAAGAACTGCAGCGTGCCGCGCCCGTCGCTCACCATGTGGGAGACCTCGACGTTGATGCGCGGGCCGAAGTACGTCACGCGGAACAGCACGCTGCGGGCGTTCATGTGCAGGCCGTAGCACACGGGCAGCGTCTCGGGAAGCGCCTGCGGCACCTCTCCGGAAGGCTCGAGGTAGTGCCAAAACACGCCGCTGCGCAGGCACACGTTGAAGTTCGGGAACATCTCGACCGTCTTGACGAGGGCGCGCTGCAGCACCTCGGGGTCGACGTCGTCCACGAGTGTGGCCGCATAGCGAAACACGGTCTGGCGAGAACTGCCCGCCTGCGACGAGTAGAACTTGCCTACGTTATCTAGTCGGTACCAGGTATTTCGACCCATGCCGCGTCACCTTCTTGCACAAGCTCGCACCCGTCGAGGAAGCGCTCCATCACCTTGTACGTGTCGCGCACCAGGTTCAAAACAGACGAGTAGAGAAAATACCCATGCACGGCGTCGAGTATACGCACGCACGACACTTCGTTGCCCGCAGCGGCCAGGCGACGGGCGTATTCCTCGCCCTCGTCGCGCAGGGGGCAGTACTCCGCCGTCATCACGAGCGTGCGAGGCTGGCGCGAGAGGTCGGAGGCAAGCAGGGGCGCACAATAGGGATTGCTGCGCTGAGCAGGGTCGGGAGCATACATGTCCAGGTAACCTTGAATGTCGCGGGCCGAAAGCAAGTAGCCCTCGCCGTTCTCGCGCAGGGAGTCGAATGGGCTCGTCGCAGGGTCGTAGTCGTCGTTGACCGCAGGGTAGAGCAGCATCTGCGTGCGCGGGCAGAACTCGCCCTTGTCTCGCGCCATGAGACTCACCGCAGCAGCAAGGTTACCGCCGGCCGAGTCGCCGAACAGCACGATGCGCTCCTGGCATACGTCGGGCAGCAGCGTGCCGGCAAAAAGCTGGCGGGCCACCTCGTAGCAGTCGAGCACTGCCTGGGGGAACTGGTATTCGGGCGAGCGGCGATACTCCACCGACACCACGCGGCGGGCGAGGCGCACGGCCGTGCGCACACAGCTGTCCGAGTAGTAATCCACGTCACCGTTTGCCCAGCCACCGCCATGGAAGAAGAGGATGGTGCCGGCGAAGTCCTCGCTCACCTGGAACCCTTCGCGCCAGGAGAAGTCGATGTCGAGCGGCGTGAACACGCGGCAGGGGATGGCGTAGCCGTCGGGCGCCTGCACGGAGACGTCCTCGATGCGGCAACGCGGGTCGACGAGGCCAGCGGCGCCTATCACGTCCTCCGCCACGCGGATGGCCTTGTAGGACTGACGAATGTCGGGGGCGACCTTGCCCGCAGCCCTCATGGCCGCAAGCACTGCCTTATTGATGGCCATTGGGCTCCTTTCGAGACCGGCACAGGGCGCGGGACCAGCATGGTCGGCGTCCTGCAGATTTGCTAGCGCCTCAATCATAGCCCGACACCGTCTCAAACCGTCCGATGCCCCCAAACAATCCGTCTGCGCAGCAAATCCCCCAGATACTGCCGCAAAACCGGGGTTCGTGTATCAACTTTCAGGGTCAGCTGACGCCCACATTCCGGGAGCCATGATGACATCCTTGAGCCATCACCTTATCTACCAGGTATTTTGTTACCGCGCCCAAAACATAGCCTTCCCCTGGCCACAAAAGGCCCTTTCTCCCTACGCCAAAATGGGCAAAAACGACCCCCTTCCTGATACACGATGGCCGTTTTTGCGGCAATATCACCACTTTTTCTTGCGCTGGCATAGGCACATGGCACGCATCGGCCAGAGTAAAACGAAAGAACGGCCATTTGCCCCCTGGGCACGTGCCCGGCTTGATCGACAGGAGCCCTTCTCGCGCAAGCACAGACAAGCGCGAACTGGTAGAGTTAGTGGGGTCACGACGCTGAGAAATCAGCTGGAAACATTTCGTGGGCGTGCAACTGTGCGCCGGAACAAAGGAGTCTGTCATGTCGGAAGCCTTACTCGCCCCCACCGTTCGCATCTCCGATGCCGAGATCGACCGCCTCATCCAGGAGGACGTGCCCTACATCGACCTGACCACGCACGTGCTGCAGGCAGGGGCCGCCCGGGGTCGCATGGAGTACTTCACGCGCGAGGCCTGCACCCTGTGCGGCACCGAAGAGGCGATTCGCGTGGCCAAGAAGCTCGGCTGCAGCGTCGTTGAGATGAAGCCCTCGGGCACCCAGCTCGAGCCGGGCGAGGTGTTCCTCGTGGTGGAAGGTTCCGGCGAGGACCTGCACGCCACCTGGAAGGTCTGCCTCAACCTGTTCGACCATCTGAGCGCCATCGCCACCAAGACGCGCGGCATGGTGGACTCCGCCCATGCCGTCAACCCCCGTTGCGAGGTGCTCACCACCCGCAAGTCGATGCCCGGCGTGAAAGCCCTGCTCACGAAGGCCGTCCTTTCCGGCGGCGCGTTCCCCCACCGTCTGGGTCTCTCGGAGACCGTGCTCGTGTTCGCCCAGCATGTGGAGCTCATGGGCGGCTACGACGTGCTCATCCGCGAGCTGCCCGCCATCAGGGCGCGCATGGTGGAGAAGAAGCTCTTCGTTGAGTGCGAGGCCGACCTCGCCCCCGAGCTGGTGCGCACCGGCGCCGACGGCATCCAGCTCGACAAGGTTGCCCCCGAGGCCATCCCGGCCCTGCTCGCCGAGCTGCGCGCGATCAACCCCGGCGTCACGGCCATCGCAGCCGGCGGCGTCAACCCTTCCAACGTGGCAGCTTACGCGGCCACGGGCATCGACGGCATCGTGACGACCGCACCCTTCACCGCAAAGCCCGTCGACATGTCGGTGAGGATGCACAGGCTTTAAGGCGCCGGCGGTGGGCTTGCCGTTGATGGCGGGCCCACCGGACGTCGCAGTGTTCCCAGCGCATAGGGGATACACTTTTCCCAGCGCGTCTCATCCCCGGATTCCCGACAAAGCGAGGTCTTCCCATGCTCGTACTCGTCGTAAACGCAGGCAGTTCCTCCCTCAAGGCCCAGCTCATCCAGACCGACGGCAAGGCCTCGCTCATGAAGTGCCTGGCCGAGAAGGTCGGCACCCCGCAGGCCTTCATGAACGTCTCGTTCGCCCCCGACTTCGAGAAAGTCGCCGTGCCGGTGGAGGGCCTCTCGGTTCCTGGTTGCCTGCGCGAGCTGCTGCACGTGATGGTGAGCAGCCCCGGCTCCCCCATCGAAACCCTCGACGTAATCGACGCCGTGGGCAACCGCATCGTGGCCGGCGGCGAGTATTTCTGCGAGGCGACCCTTGTCGACGACGACGCCCGCGCCAAACTCGCCCTGTGCGAGGAGCTCGCCCCGCTGCACAACCCCAGCGCCGACGCCTGCATCGACTTGCTGCGCGAGCTGCTGCCCAAGACTCCGCAGGTAGCCGTCTTCGACACGGCTTTCCACCAGACCATGCCGCCCAAAGCCTACATGTACCCGCTGCCCATGCGCTACTACGACGACTACCGCATCCGTCGCTACGGCGCCCACGGCACGAGCCACCGCTACGCCGCCCAGCAGGCAGCAAACCTCTTGGGCCGCCCCCTCAAGGACCTGGGCCTCATCACCTGCCACCTGGGCAACGGCGGCTCGATCACCGCAGTCAACCATGGCGAATCCATCGACACCACCATGGGCTTCACGCCGCTCGAGGGCCTCATGATGGGCACGCGCTCGGGCAGCATCGACCCGGCCATCATCACCTACATCATGCGCCGCGAGGGCAAGACCTTCGACGAGATGGACGAGCTGCTCAACAGGCAGAGCGGCATCCTGGGCGTCTCGGGCGTGGGCTCGGACATGCGCGATGTGCTCGCGGCGGCCGAGGCCGGAAACGAGCAGGCGGCGCTGGCCATCGACATGTACGTGTACAAGGTGCAGAAGGCCATCGGGTCGTTCTACGCCGTGATGACGCGCACCGACGCCGTGGTGGTGACGGCAGGCATCGGCGAGAACTCCTGGGAGCTGCGCGAGCGCATCTTCGCTGGCCTCGCCCACATGGGCATGATCTTGGACCGCGACCGCAACCACGTGACCGGCCAGATCGGCGTGAACCGCATCATCTCGATCGACGACTCGCCCATCAAGATTTGCGTCGTGACGACCGACGAGGAGATGCGCATCGCCCGCGAGACCGACGCCCTGGTGAGCAGGAGGTAGGCGAAGGAGGACCGGCGGGAGCCACCCACACCCAATCTCACGCACGAAAAAGCGCGCCCCACCTGCTTGATTGCAGATGGGGCGCGCTTGCTTACTCAGGGTTGCTTGCCCTTAAGCGGGCAGGTAGTCCAACCTATGCAACCTCGAGCGGGTTGGCGACGGTGGCCTCCTCGTCGTCGAAGGCGCGGGCGTCGTCGCAGGCCTTGACGTAGAGGTTGGGGCTGGTCTCGGCGGGGTCGCCGAAGGGCTTGATGGCGACGCGCTCGCCGAGCTCGGCCATCTCCTCGACGAGGCCGAAGTCCAGGGCGCGGGCCGGGCAGGCCAGCACGCACACGGGCTTGAGGCCGGCGGCCAGGCGCTCGGCGCAGCCGTCGCACTTGGTGGAGTGGCCAAGCTCCGCGTTGACCTTGGGGGCACCGTAGGGGCAGCTCGTGGCGCAGGCGCCACAGCCGATGCAGACCTCCTCGTCGACGCTCACCAGGCCGGTCTCCTCGTCCTTGTGCATTGCGCCGGTGGGGCAGGACACCACGCATGCCGGGTTGTCGCAGTGCTGGCAGGAGCTCGACACGTTGTAGCTGAAGCAGGTCGTCTGGATGCAGCCGCCCTCGTCGCGCGTCGTCTGCCCGCCGGCCACCTCGTAGACCTTGCGGAACGCGAACTCGGTCGTGAGGTCCTTGTAATCCTTGCAGGCGAACTCGCAGGTCTTGCAGCCGGTGCAGCGGCTCGCGTCAAAGAAGAATCCGTACTGTGCCATGTTTGCTCTCTCCTCTCCGATTGCTCGTCGCCGCTAGGCCTTGGTGACCTGGCAGATGTTGGTGTGCTGGGGGTTGCCCTTGGCAAGGGGGCTGGGGCGCAGCGTGGTGAGGGTGTTGATGGAGCCGCCCTTGTCCACGCGGTCGCCGTTCATGTCGGCGTCGTGCCAAGCGCCCTGCGAGATGCAGACGACACCGGGAGTAGTGCGGCCGGTGACCTTGGCCAGAAGCTCGATCTCGCCGAACTGGTTCTTCACGCGGATGGTGTCGCCCTGGGCGATGCCGCGCTCCTCGGCGTCGACCGGGTTGATCCAGGCCTCCTGGGGGTTGGCGGCCTTGAGCTGCTCGTCGAAGCCCCAGCTGGAGTGCAGGCGGCCACGGTAGTGGAAGCCACTGAGCACCAGGGGGTACTCGTCGGTCGTGGTCTCGACGCCGTACCACTCGGTGGCGTACACGGGCACGGGGGCGACGAAGTCGTCGTCGGCGAACTCGTGGGTCTGAATGTACTGGTCGAGAGCCTCGGAGTAAATCTCGATCTTGCCGGAGGGAGTCTTGAGGGGGTTCGCCACGGGATCGGCACGGAAAGCCTCGAGGGCGATAAGAGGAGCCTCGGACTTCTGGGTCACAACACCCAGGTCGCGGAACACCTCGAGCGGGGGAAGCTCGGGCTTCTCCTCGCGGGCAGCCTCGTACAGAGAGTCAATCCACTCGCGCTCAGTCTTGCCCTCGGTGAACTCCTCGCCCACACCCATGAGCTCGGCCAGCTCGCTGACCCACTCATAGTTGGTCTTGCGCTCGAACTTGACCTCGGGCAGACAGGGCTGGCCGCAAATCATGTAGGCATCGTCGCCACCGGTGGCAATCATGGAGTCCTGCTCGAAGCGGAACATGTCGGGCAGGATGATGTCGCAATACTTCATCGAGTCGCACATCACGATGTCCGAGCCAACCACGAACTCGCACTTCGTGTCGTCGCTCATGACATCATGGACATGGTTGATGTCGGAGTTCTGGTTGGTGATGCAGTTGCCGGCGTAGTTAAAGACGAACTTAATGTTGGTGTCAAGCTTCTCCTTGCCCTTGACGCCGTCGGCAACCTCGGTCATCTCGGTGCCGTGGTCGATAGCGTCGACCATGGAGAACACGGAGATCTTGGTCTTCACGGGGTTGTCGCCAGCAGGCATGCTCTTGAGACCGAAGCTACGGCTGCCCTCACGCAGGCCGGTGCTCGTGCCGGGAAGGCCGATGTTGCCCGTGAGCAACGGCAGCATGCAGATGGACATACCGCTCATCTCGCCGTTGGAGCGGCGCTGCGGGCCCCAGCCCTGGAACACGAACATGTGCTCGGCGGCCGCGATTTCCTCAGTGAGGCTGCGGATGCGGTCGGCCGAGATGCCGCACAGGGGAGCAGCCCACTCGGGGGTCTTCTCCACCATGTCGTAGCCGGTGCCCATGATGTAGTCGGTGTAGGACTTGTTCTGGCCCTTGGCGCTCTCGGGCATCGTGGACTCGTCGAAGCCGACGCAGTAGGTGTCGAGGAACTCGTGGTCGACTTGGTCGTTCACGATGAGCTCGTGGGCGATGGCCGAGCACAGGGCTGCGTCGGTACCCGGGTTGATGGGTAGCCACTGGGCGGAGTGGCCCATGGCGGAGTCGTTCATGCGGGGGTCGATGATGTAGACCTTGCCCTTGGTGTACTCGCGGCCGCGGACCCAGTCATGGTGGGAGACAGCGCCGCCCTGACGGGTCTCAGAGGGGCTGGAGCCGAAGCACAGCACCAGGTCGGAGTCGGCCATGGCCGAGAGGCTCGAACCAGGCATGCCAGCGAACATATAAGGAACGATCCACTGCTGCTGAGCCAGCGAGTAGCTACCATAGTAGCTCAGGCTGCCGCCGAGCAGGTTCATGAGACGACCCAGCGGGCGAGCCGTGGTGCAGCTTACGCCCGTCGCGTAGTTAATATAGACAGCCTCGTTGCCGTAGGTGTCGATGGTGTACCTCAGCTTTTCGGCGATGGTCTGAAGGGCCTCGTCCCAGCTGATCTGCTCGTACTGGCCGTCGCCGCGCTTCGTACCCTCGACGCGCTTCATCGGGTAGTTGATGCGGTCGGGGTTGTTCATCCAGCGACGATAGCTGCGGCCGCGCAGGCAGGCGCGGGGCTGCGGGTCGTCGAGGTCGTTGGTGGGGTTGCTGTAGGTGTCAACCCACAGAACCTCGCCGTCCTTCACATGGAACTTAAGGGCGCAGCGACCGGGGCAGTTGATGGCGCAGTGGCCCCAAACCTCGGTGACGCCCTCCTCGTAGGCTGCGGCCTCATCGGCCTTAGAGAACGTGGGGGCGCTTGCGGCACCTGCGGCTGCAAGGCCGGCGAGCACGCCGCTCGTGGCGACGAAGGATCGCCTTGAGATCGCGCAATCTCGAGCCATAGTTGTTCCTCTCTCTCCTTGTGAACGCATCCCCGTCATCCGGCGGGGCTCCCTTGCGCTCCCAAACATTGACGGAGCCGGACGTGCGGACATGGCTGCACGCACCGCGCTGCGCCAAGCGCTTGGGTCGACGATTACACCTTATCGCCCGTCATGCCCAACTTGTCACATACTGCGGGTGACAAGCACTATTCTTCCTGGTAAAAAGGCGTGGTATGATGTTTCGTGCGCTGTGCGTGCACTGCTCAGGCGAGCCCTTCGAAAAACCCGCCCGAGCCTCCCCATGCGCAATGCCGCGAGCAGATTTCCCGGCGCCAGACTAGCGTGCCATAGCATACGAGAGTGGGTGAGACATGCGCGGGCTCGACTTTGCGCTCAACGACATATGCCTGGCGGTGTTCACCACGCTCGCCCCTGGCGCAACGCTCGCCTATGTCGTACTTGCCTGCACCCTGCTTTTCGGCAAGCTCGACAAACGGCTGCGCCAGCGCATCGAAAGCTGGCTCATCGTTCCACTCGCCGTGGCGACCATAGGCCTCGTGGCATCGGCCGCGCATCTGGGAACGCCGAGCAACGCCCTCTACGTGTTCCGCACCATCGGCTCGTCCCCTTTGGCAACCGAGGTGTTCTTTGCCGTGCTCTTCTTGGGAACTGCATGCTCGTACTGGCTCGGATGCATCTATATAGAAGGCCACAAGGCGCTGCGCAGTCTGTGGCTCCTTGCCAGCATTGTCGCCGCCGGGTTTTTCATCGCAGGCACCGACCTCGCCTATGCCATGCCTACGGTCATCACCTGGGACACAACGCTTGCGCAGGTCATCCTGCCGTGCACGGCCTTTGCCTGCATGACGCCGCTGGCGCTTCTTATATATACCTGTTCGGGATATACGAGCAAGGTCAGGCTCATGCGCATCCTCGCAGGTATCTCGCTGGTGGCAACCGCTTCCTCTTGCATTCTCATGGCGATGCAGCACGTGGAGCTCGGCACGCAACGCAACGCCTTTGGAACGGCCGCCGAGCTCGTGCCGCTCTACCCGGCCGCAATCGCCCTGTTCGGCGCCTGCCTTGTGGTGGCGAACCTCGGGAGCTTGCATGCTATGCGCCCGTTGGCAGCGCAAGGCCTCGACCCTGATGAGACGACCGAAAAGACCAACGCCGACGGAACCGGTCTGAACCACCGCGATTCGGCAGCGCCCGCCCCCAGCACGACCAGCCAGAACCCCGACACTCCGGCGGCGCACCTCGACCCCACCGCGAGAACCACGCCCAATCGCTTCTCGCCCATCGAGCGCAAGGTCATTCTCAAGCTTGTGGCCATGTGCGTCCTCGCCTATGCGGGCACGTTCGCAGTGCGCTTCTGCTTCTACTGCTTCCACATGACCTCGGGGGTGGTGTAGCGTGGCCTGCGTGCCCTCGATACGTTTGGGAGTTGCCGGTTGGGGCTTCGCCCTCTTCCTGGCAGTCAGCGCCGTGCAGGTGTGGGGCGGCGTCTTTCCCTTTCTCCCGCTTGAGTTCCAAACCGTCTCGGTCACGCTGTCGTTCTACGCTTCTCAAGCAGCAGCTTCGGTGGGCACGTACATCGCCTGCTTGGTGGGCGCCTATCGCTCCCCCGCGCTGGCGGCGCGCGTGATGCCCAAGCTTGCCGCCCCGCCTATGATCGCGGGCTGCCTCGCCCTCATCGCCGCCATGTACGTACACTCGCAAATAGCCATCTACCTGGTTGTTTGCTCAGGAATCCTGCAGGGCCTGGGAAGCACGAACATGGCGCTTCTGTGGCAGAGGACGTTTTCTTCCTGCGATGACGAGCGCGGCGACCTGCTGCTTGTCCTGGGAACCGGCCTGAGTGCGCTTATCTACTTCACGTTGTACATCTGTCCCGTGGCCGTGACCGCCTACCTCGTTCCCCTGGTGTTCCTGCCGCTGTGCGCGGCTGCCCTCACGGTGTCCACGCGCAAGATCGACCTCGACCAGCCCATGTTCACCGACGTTCCGCGCGAGCACCCCAAGGTTTACCGGCGCTTTGCGCGCGACTACTGGCGCAGCGCCCTGTCGGCCGGCGCCGTGGGCTTTGTAGCAGGCATTATGCGCGCCGTCGCACTGGCCGACGTCACAGCCGGCGACGTCGTCAACATGGCGAGCATGCTGGGCGCCCTGTTGTCGGCCACAGTCGTGCTGTGGCTGTGGCGGGGGCTTTCGTTTCACCTGAGCATGCGCAAGGCGTACCGATGGGCGTTTCCCCCGCTCACGCTGGCCGTTGTCGCAATGCCGTTTGCCGGGGGCATGGCATATCTCGAGGCGTTTGCCGGCGCCATGTACGCCGTGTACGCCTTTGTCCAGATGGTCCTGCTCATCCAATGTGCCCAGGCATCGCGCGACCGAGGCATGTGCCCCATCGTGACGTACGCCTTCTGCTCGGGAATCATGCATGTCATGCACTTCGCGGGATTCCTCTGCGGCTGGGCAACAGGCCTGGCAGATGGCCTGGACGTGCTGCAGCTTTGCCAGGCGTCGCTTTTGGCTGTGTGGGTGCTCGGCCTCGTGCTGTTCTGCATCTGGGTGCGACCGAGCCAAGGGGTGGCAGGCAAAGACCGCAGCCCCGACGCCATCGAGTTCGTGTCGCTGAACCCGGCCGCGCCAAAGCCAAGCAAGGTCGAAGCCCTGGTAGATGAGCCGGAAGACCAAGAGGCACCGCTCAACCCGCTCGAGATTCCCGTGCGCCCCGTGCTCGACCGCGTGACGAAGCAGTGCGAGGCCATCCGCCTGGCCTTCAGGCTCTCCGACCGCGAGACCGAGGTCATGGAGCACATCGCGCGCGGCGACACGGTGGCGCGCATCGCCGAGAAGCTCGGCGTGTCCGAGAACACCGTGCGCACCCACACCAAGCGCGTCTACACCAAGCTGGGCATTCATTCCAAGCAGGAGCTCGGCGACCTCGTGCAGTCGTTTGAGCCGCTCAAGGTGCGCTGAGGTGCGAGCACAGCCGCCCGCCCAACACGCCCAACACGCACGCATCCCATTCCCCCACTACGCCTTCGAAAGGAAGCAGCATGACCGATACCAGCAAGAATCAGGTGGGCACAGACGAATTGGCGCCCCAGGCCGACACCCATGAGAACGCCGTCAACACCGATGAGCCGACCTCTCAGACCGGCGCCGCCAACGCAAACGAGCAGCAGGCCCAGCTCGAGCAGGTCGCCTTCATCGGCGACGTGTTCGCGCCCTTCTTCCTGCAAGACCCGCTCACCGGCACCGCCGGCCCCTCGTTTGCCGCCATGGCAGCGCTCGACCCTGCAGCCGCCGCGGCCGAGTGGCCCTTCGTCGACGCAGAAGCAGCCGAGGGCCCGCTTGGCCTCATGGCACAGGGCGCCGCCGACGCAGCCGAGAACCTCGCCCATGAGTACCGCCGCCTCTTCGTGGGGCCTGCCCACAAGGCAGCGCCGCCGTGGGGCTCGGTCTATACCGATCGCGAGTGCGTCATGTTCGGCGAGTCGACCCTGGAGCTCAGGCACTGGATGCGCGAGCATGGGCTCGTAGCGCCCGAAGGCACGCGTACCCCCGAGGACCACATCGGCCTTCTGCTGGGCCTCATGGCACAGCTTGCGCAAACCGCGCCCACAGAGCTCGACGGCTTCATGGCACAGCACCTGCTCACCTGGTCGCACCACTTCCTCGCCCTCATGGCGCAGGAAGCACAGCACCCCTTCTACCAAGGGTTGGCGCAGCTCACCGACGCAAGCCTCGAAGGCATCCGCGCCTCGCGCGGCATCCAGGTGACGTACCCGCGGTTCTATCGATAGGGGGCACGGTAAGGTGAGACGCCAACCAGCGCCGCAACCATAGGCCCACCGCCACGCCGCTCGCCGCCCCGCTTTGAAAATCAGCAGGTACGGAACTGCCCCCGTTCTTCGGACGTCACTTTTCTTGTCCGAGGAGCGGGGGCAGCTTGTGTCTTATGCCCTGCGCTGACTCATCGCCGGCGCATCCTAGGACTAGCTCGCAGCCAGCGGGCCGCCCGAAAATCTCTCTACGCCACCAGGAAGCGGATGTTGAGGTCCACCTGGCCGGCGGAGGTGACAACGCCGGGGATGTTGCCGGTGTCGGAGTACTGCCACATGACGAAATCGAACTTGCCGGTAGGCTGGCTCACGCCGTACTCGGCGTACCACACGTCGTAGCCCGCAAGCTCGCCCTTGAGGTCGAGCTTGGCAAGCTCGTGCTTGTTGCCATACAGCATGGGCGTGTATCCGGCCTGCTCAACCCGCTGACAGAAGGCCAGGGCATTGGCGCTGAACTGGGCAGCGGTGAGGTCGTCGGTACGCGCCACGTTGCCGTCGGTGATGGGCTCCTCATCGAACACGATGGGGTAGCTGAGCTCGACGTCGGTGGCGGCGAGGCTGTTGATGACGTAGTCGGCCTCTTCGCGCGCCTCGTCCTCGGTGATGGCCTGGGAGAAGAAGTACACGCCCACCTTGATGCCCGCCGCCGAGGCGCCGGAAAGGTTGGCGAGGAAGTACTTGTCGAGGTTCATGGTGCCTTGGCCGTACCCGCGGAAGCCCAGGCGCAGCATGGCGAAGTCGACACCGGCGGCCTTGACCTGGGTCCAGTCGATCTCGCCGTCGTGCTCGGACACGTCGATGCCCGACTCCGAAAGCGTGACGCCGTTTTTCACGTACGTGAGCAGGCCGTTTTCCTTCTCCACGACACAAGTCCAGTCGTAGGGGCTCACCCAGGTCTCTTCCTCGGTGTCCGTGCCGCTGGTCTGACCCATGCGGTTGACGCACGAGGTAATGGAGACCGAAGGCACGGCCACGGCAACCGCCGTGCCCAGAAGCGCCGCGATGAACTGGGCGCGCGTGAGAGTGATGGTGGAGCGGTCTTTCTCCGAGGGCCCGCTGGCACCGGCGCCACCGCGGGGACGCTGCGGGCCCGAAGTAGGCGCCACGGGGCGCATGGCACCCGTGCGCGACGCATTGGCTTGCGCCGCGGCCTTGTTGGTGCCGGCAGCATGGCTGCCGCGGGATGAGCCCGGCTTGCTCATGGGGTTGGCCGGAAAAGCCGGCTTTGTCCCCTGGGGAACCACTGGCCTGCCGGCCTCGCCGGGGCGGTTCTCTTTGTGCCGGTCGTCGCTTGTGGGCATATGCGTTCCTTTCACGCCACCCGCAATTGCAGGTAGCTGCCACATCGCAGGCATTCCAACACCGAATCATACCGCTTTGTGCCCAAAATCACCGTTCTTGCACGTGTGTGAAGGAAGCTGAAAAAATCGTTCAGACAACCTTCTGCCCCATCAGTACACCTCCGTCACGGGTGCCCAGCCCTCGGAGTCGTGCCTGGTCTTCTCGTCCTTCGAGATGGCCTTCGCGCCGTAGTCCATGTACGGCTTTGACTTGGCAACGCATGCCGCTACGTCATCTGAAGACAGCCAGGCCGTTCCCTTGATGTCTCCGCTGGCGACCTTGGCGGATTTCTTGAGGTACTCCTCGAGCTTCTGCAGGTTCAGCTCACGCGTGGTGACGGGGTCCGTGACCTCGCACCATGCGCGCCACGCCTTCCCCGTCTCGTCGCCCTCCTCCTCGCCGCAGTTCTCGTAGAGCTTCTCGAGGACGGCGTCGGGGCTGATGCTGCATGTCGCGGAGTGCATGTGTGCGAATATCTCGTATCCGTCCTCCCAGTTGTAGGAGATGAGCCTCTGGCCGGGTTCCAGGCCCCACTCGGAGGCGAGGCGCCTGAAGTTGTCGGCTAACTCCTTATCCAGGGCCCTGGCGCGCTTTATCGCGTCGTTTGCCTCCTTGGCGAGCGCCACCAGGGCGTTGACCTTCTCGACGCACTCCAGGTCGGCTGCCGTCATATCGGCAACCCTCATCTCGGAAGTCGCGGTCTTGATGATTGCAATGTTCTTCTCGACCATTTCCCTTTCCCCCTTCAGTCGTATGGCCCTTTCCGAACGCGCATTGGGTGCGATTACCAGTCAGAACGACACTGCTCCAAAACCGTGCGCTGGTTCATCGCCTCGCTCCTCTATACGAAAAGAAAACTGTCTTTGCCGACTGCTGCTGCCTTCGGGCATCCGTTCTCATCGCCGTCCATATCCTGACCTCCATTGGGGTCCTGCGGCTTTTTGCCGTGCCTGTCATGCCGATGCACCCACCATTCGTACAAAGGGCCGTCCTCCGGCGTTATCGGCGGGAGGCTCTCAACCCATTTAAGCTGCCTTCCGATATATTCGTCGTACTCTTTGAGCGTGAGGGTAGTACCGTCGTCGAACGTAACAGTCAAATCGTCCATATCCCAACCTCTTCCAGAAAGCTTGGGCCTTTGCATGTAGTACATCTCTTTTAAGAGTTTCCCTCCTCCATCCTTGTCGAAATGAAAGACGACGACCTCGCCTTTGTGGCCATTGATGTTGTACAGCGATTCAAGGTCGATCCATTCCCCGCTATCATCGAGCATGAATCCGCACAAGATGTATTGCACCGGATCATTGTATTTACAAAACGACCCGCGAGGAGCCTTCCCGTTGAGCATGACGTCTGCATATTCCGTGCTACGAGGCATCGACTCGTCCCCGTGCAGCTTATACAGCTTGACGAAATGTGCGATTACCAGTCAGAACGGCACTGCTCCAAAACAATGCGTTGAGCCACGTTTGAGTGTTGCCTTGGTTAGTTACGAGTGACACGCCCATATCACACCCGCTTTCGGTAAAAGTCGCAAGGTTCTCCGTACAAATACACTGAGTCAGGCTTAGCGATGCCGCCGCCCCACGGATACCGGACACAATATCCTTTGCTCGGGTCGCTCTCAAAAGGCGATCGTCCATGTGCATACATGCACGTGTCGCATGCCGTGTGCTTTGGCGGCACACACCTCGGGGAATCCTCGTAATGCATTACTCATCACCCCACTTGTCATAGCCCTCATTGAGATTGAGCACCATCACCACGCGCAAGTGCGATTACCAGTCAGAACGACACTGCTCCAAAACCGTGCGCTTGTTCATCGTCTCGGTCCTCTATACGAAAAGAAAGCTGTCATTGCTGACCGTTGGCCTTTGGTAGGCCGTCGTCTGTATTTGGTGTGTTCGACTTAGCCGGGAGCCTATGGTAGTCCTCCTCCCCTGTCCACATTTTGTACCAGGGGCTGTCGGGTGTGATAGGAGGAAGGCTGTCAATCCATGCAAGTTGTTGCTCGATATAGTCGTTGTACTCGTCTATCGTCAGAGTTGTTCCAGTGTCGAATGTTATTGTCTGCTCGTTCATCTCGTTGGGCCTCCCGCTGATCTTCATCGATCGAGTTTCTTGGAGGGCACGTTTTTCCCTGCTGGTAGTCTACTCCAAACCCCATGAATTTGAGATAGCGCTTTAGCTCCCATTCTGTGCCAAACTCAACATCGGCGTTCATTCCCAACGTGAGAGACAGCAAGCGAGATTCAATATTTCGCTGTAGCTCATCAATGATTCGCCTTAACTCCTCATCCTCAAGATACTCTCGTTCCATTTGCTTGAAAAATCCGCTCGTATAGC
Source organism: uncultured Coriobacteriales bacterium (assembly GCA_934654475.1). Classification (GTDB taxonomy): domain Bacteria; phylum Actinomycetota; class Coriobacteriia; order Coriobacteriales; family UMGS124; genus UMGS124. The sequence goes on along the minus strand of CAKUFZ010000015.1, from coordinate 16,178 downwards.
ACTTGTCATCCCATGTCAATCTCAGCGGGTTGTCAATAACAAGCAAGACATCCTTCGGCCGAAGCTCTGCGTCCCCTTCCCAAATCGAATACGGCCCCTGGGCATAGCGCCCCTCGCCCGACATCGATGAGCAGACAACCCTTGTAAACAACGTTGAGTTTGCGACTTCAAGTGTCGTACATTCCCCCACCGCGAGCTCGATTGGCTTTTCAAGTCCCACGAACACCAGCTTCATAGAATCAGAAGCTCCTCGGTTGTATCAACCTCGTCATATGCCTCGCGATTGCCCGTTATGTACTCCATGGTTGAAAACTGGGCCTCTGTCACTTTAAGTACCTGAACCAACCCAGCGGGCGGACGATTCTTCCTGAGTCTTGCCACAGCGCGTCCCGCCGCACCCTCGTTTATCACAAGCTTGGCATACACGGATTCTTGCAACGGCAGATACCCATCCTTGAGGAGAAAAATGCCCTCCGCAAGGTGGGCGCCCCGTAGGGGGACAACCTTGATTCGCACAGGCCTCCGTTTGGAGGCCTTTCTTTTCTTAGGGTAACTCATGGACCGAGGCTCAACACCCGTCTTTGCTGGCCTATCTGCAGACGACGCAATGCGTTCGTCAGGCAAGCCCCCACCCCTCCTCCCGCATCCCCCTCATCCGCTCTTTTCTCCATGGCTGTTACGCGATGGTTACAAAGTGCCTTTTCAGGTCTAGAATACCGCCGCCTGGTTTTCTCTCTCGCAACGCGCGGCCGGGCGGAAGGAAAGGTACACCGTGTCTGAACAGCAAGAATCAAAGGAAACCCGGGCCACAGTGGCCGTGGGCGGGCAAGGAAGGGCCGATGAGGCCCGCGATGTCGTCGCCATGGCGCCCGACGACGTCCCCGAGGCCCTGGCCGAAGAGCTCGAGGTCGAGCGAGAGGCGCAGGCTGAGGCCGACGAGCTCGCCTCGTCGTTTGTCGACGACGGCAACGAGGCCAACGTCCTCGAGACGCACGCCGTCCACACGCCCCAGCCCCACCGCAAGCGCTGGAGGCTCCCCTTCTCGGAGAGCCCGCGCGGCCTCATCGGCCTCATCGTGGGTCCCCTGCTCGCCCTCATCGTGTGGATGACCCCCATCGCCGACCTCTCCACGAGCGCCCATGGCCTGCTTGCCATGATGTGCCTGGTGTGCACGTGGTGGATCTGCGAGCCCGTGCCCATCCCCGTCACCTCGCTGCTCGTGCCGGTGCTCGCGGTGCTCACGGGCCTGTGCAGCGCAAGCGAAGCGTTCGCGCCGTTCTCCAACCCCATGATCTACCTCTTCCTGGGCGGGTTCGTGCTGGCCAAGGCCATGATGCTGCACGGGCTGGACAAGCGCTTCGCCTACTGGCTGCTCTCGCGCAAATGGGTGGGCTCGAGCCCCACGCGCATCTTCCTGGCCATCGGCGCCGCCACGGCCCTGTGCTCGGGCTGGGTCTCGAACACCGCCACGGCCGCCATGATGGTGCCGCTCTCGGTGGGCCTGCTCGACGCCATCCGCCAGATGTTCTCCCGTGCCGGCCGCGAGGTGGACATGAAGACGTACAAGTACGCCACGGGCCTCATGCTCATGACGGCGTACGGGGCATCGATCGGCGGCGTCCTCACGCCCATCGGCACCCCGCCCAACCTCATCATGATGGGCTTCCTCGGCACCATGGCCGACGTGCACATCTCGTTCTTCCAGTGGATGACCTGGGGCGCCATCGCGATGATCGTGTACTTCGTCATCACGGCCGTGCTGCTGCAGCGCATGTTCCCCGCCGACGTGAAAGAAATCAGCGGCGCGCAGGAGTTCATTGCCGAGCACCGCAGGCAGATGGGCGATTGGACCCTGGGGCAAATCTGCACGCTGTGTGTGTTCCTGCTCGCCGTGGTTCTGTGGGTCATGCCCGGCATCCTGGGCGTCGCCTTCGGCACCGACAGCGACATCCTCGCCGCATACAACAAGATTCTGCCCGAGTCGATCGTGGCGCTGCTCGCCGCCATCCTGCTGTTCTTCCTGCCCGCTCGCACCCGCCGCGAAGGCGCCGAGGGCGTCGACGAGCAGCACAGCCGCGTCATCTCCTGGAAGGAGGCCGTGGACGGCATCGAGTGGGGCACGCTCCTGCTCTTCGGCGGCGGCCTGTCCATGGGCTCGATGATGTACTCCACCGGCCTTTCGGCCTGGATCGGCGACTGCATCGTGCGCGCCCTGGGCGGCTCGCCCTCGCAGGTCATGCTCATCGGCACGTTCTGCGTGCTGGCACTGTTCCTGTCGGAGATTTCCTCGCACACGGCCGCCACGAACATGGTGGGCCCGCTTGCCATCACCACGGCCATCGCCGCAGGGTTCGACCCGGTTCCCGTGGCCGTGGGCGTGGCGCTTTCCGCCTCGCTGGGCTTCATGCTGCCCGTGTCCACCCCGCCCAACGCCATCGTGTACGCCAGCGGTTACACGCCCATCACCACGATGATTCGCGCCGGCTCCATCATCGACGTCATCGGCATCTTCCTCGTCACCATCCCGCTCGTGATCTTCGTCGTGAGCGCCGTGGTGTAGGAGGCGCTACAAACGCAGCACAGCAAAAGGCCCGCCCGCAAGGTTTTATAAGCTGCCTCCCATTTCTTTTGGGCAGGAAAAGCAAAGGCGACGTTGAACAAATGCTCCCGTAGGCCCGGCCCCTCCCGATTTCGACTCTCGGAAGGGAGCCGGGCCCCGTTTTTTGCCTGTGTCCTTGGGGCCCAGGTTGTAGTTGCGCTCGCAGTAGGTTACCAGGCGTGTCAGCTGAAAGGGCTTGGCCCGTCGCCCCAGCTGCGCGGGGTCGAGCCCTATGGAGCGGATGAGCACGCCACTCCACGTACCCCTCGAAGTCGAACCGGCTCATCTGGGTGGGCTTCAGGTTCATCAGGATGTAGGGCGACTCGTCGCGCTCCATGAAAATGGCGCGCAAATAAAGGCTATGTAACAGCAAGCCCTCTGCCAGGCGTTTTCCAGGGATGCCACCGTCTCGGTGCCCCATATGAAAATGGCGCGCAAATAAAATCACGCCCAGGCCGGAACGTACGTCATGTATTTTCTCCCGCCATTGGGGTCGTAGGGCTTGATGAGCCCCGCGTCCACCGTGTCGCGAATCAGGCGGGAAATGGTCGACGCGCTTGGCTCGTCGGCGCCAAACCGAGCACGAAGCGAGGCATTGCCCATGGGCGCACCCTCCATGTAGCATACGCATGCATGCCAGTATGCCGCCATGATTCTGTCGCTCGGCAGCATGCTCGAGAAGGGCACCCGGGCGCGCAGGGTAACCTTCATGCTGCTCGCGCCGCTCTCGTAGTCGTCCACCTTCGGCGAGGGCAGGAACATCTCCTCGCAGCTCATGACCACTTTGTCCCAGCCCGTACCCAGTTCCTCGCAAATGCCGAAGCGGCGCATAATTGCAGCCAGGCGCTGGTTCCTCGACCGGGGAGGGTTGTCGAGCAGCCGCAGAGGCTCCACTAGCGAGGTGCCCGGGTTGGTGAACTCGACCCTGTCGTCGAACACTTCGACGAGCGGGCCGTTACCCGAGGTTGTCAGGTCCTGGTGCACAAGCATGTTCGCCGTGAGCTCGCGGAGCGCCTCAGCCGGGTACGGAGCTCGCTGGGTGCGCAAGGCGTTGCCGATGGGTTCCCTCGACGGCAGGATGGCGTGAAGGTACTCGATGGTCTGCTCGAAACCGTTAGCGTAGCCAACGGGGGAAACGCGGTCCTTCAGGATTGCGCGCCGCCCCGTGCCTTCGTATTTGACGATTCTGACCGCCTTGCGCGCAAGTCCTGCGAAATCGGACAGGTTGCGGGCGAGAAGAAGCGCGCCCAGGTTCGTTACCGCGAAGCGCCCGTCGTCCTGTTTCACCACCAGGCAGTCCTCACCCAGATAGCGCACGACCTCCTCCTGGGTCTGCGGCAACGGAAGTTCCAGCAACTCGAAATACTTCGCATAGTCAAGCAGCTCGAGCACGCTTCGCAGCGGCACGTCCTCAAGCGCCGCGGACGCTTCATAGTCAGCCTTGGTTATCTTGTTCCACACCTCGGCCTCTATCGCCGGGTAGCTTTTCAACGGCTTTGTGTAGGAACCAACCCTGACGTAGGCCACGTTCTCGAAGTCGACCGTGTGGGAGAAGGCTGGCCGGACCGAGAGCACGACCACTCGACGCCCGTCACATTCGCCCTCGACAAACTCAAACGACGCGTTGCCCGAGAGCTGGTGGTGAAGCCAGTTCTCGACCTCTTCGTTACCGCACTTAAGCGTGCGGTGGTCGAACTCAGTCCCCACGACCTCATGCGTTGCGTCGTCGACTCCCCATACCATGTACGCACACGACGCCTCGCGATGCGTGGCCGAGTTCGCGAGTGCGCTAATGTCGCGACCAATCATCTTGGGGTCTTTGTTGTCGGTCTTGAACTCCACCCACTCGAGCTCGGTGGTGGTTTTCGCAAGCTCGCGAACGAGCAGTCCGGCATCTTTCATCAAGGCTCCTCCTTTGCGGCCTACTTCCATTCGCTCAAGTCGGCGACCTTCGCTAGGGTGCGAGGGGACTTGCTGTAGTTCTTCTTCACGCCGTCGTCCAGGTCGCTGCCCACGCACTTGCGAGTGCTCTCCTTATTGAGGCTGAGGATGTTGTCCTCGACGATGTGGCGCCTGGCCTCGGCCCAATCAAGGCAGTCGGCGTAAGACCTGGCAACTTCGGCGGTCTCAGACTTGCGCGCCCCGATGCGCGTGAACAAGAGGCTGTACTTCTGCTCACTATCTGCCATCCGTGAGCTCCTTGATAAGGCATTCGCGAACGTAAGCGCTCAGGCTCGTGCCCTTTAACGCGGCTGCCTCCTTGGCAGCATCTCGCAGCGTATCGGGGATCCTTATGGTGATGGCTGTCTGGTCGCCACTCACCAGATACTCCCTTATATCGGTGGAATTCGCGTCGTTGCGAATCATATCGACGTAGCCCATATCGTCCATCCTAATGTTTGCAATGTGCAATACATTGTAATTGTACGCCATAGTAGGCACCGTGTGTCCGAATGAACAAAGAGACACAAGGGGCTGGCCCCGGAGGAGTTCCGGAACCAGTCCCTTGTGGTGTAACCTTATTTAGCCCGTCCAAGTTTTGGGGTGCAGTTCAAAACCTGCGGGCGGGTCTTGTCGTTCAGGTGCCTAGGGAAGCGCTCTCGTACCCTTAGATCCTCGTGGTCATGTCGAGGGCGGCGACGCCGGTCTGGCCGGTAGAGATGCGCAGGGCGTCGCTCACGTCGGAGACGAAGATCTTGCCATCGCCGGCGGCGCCGGTGTGCAGCGCCTTCTGGGCAGCCGCGACCACGATGCCGGGGTCGACCTCGGAGACAACCACGTCGACCTGGAGCTTGGGGAGCAGGTTGACGTTGGTCTGGACGCCGCGGTAGGAGCCGGTCTTGCCCTTCTCGATGCCGCAACCCATGACGTTGGAGACGGTCATGCCGGTGACGCCAACCTTGGCCAGGGTGTCCTTCAGCTTCACGAACTCGGACTGGTTGCAGATGATGGAGACGCGGGTCATGTAGCCGGCGTGCTTGACCTCAGCAGGCTTGATGCCGGAGACGTCGACGCTCTCGCCGGAAGCGGAGGCCATGGCAGGAACGACGGGCAGGAAGTCAGCGTAAGCGCTGGGCAGGCCATGCTCGCAGACGTCGAGGCCCTCGACTTCCTCAGCCTCGCTGACACGCAGACCCATGGTCTTCTTGACGATAACAAAGGTGATACCAGCGGTGACGACAGTCCAAGCGAGGATTGCCACAACGCCGAGGAGCTGGATGCCGAGCAGGTTCAGGCCGCCGCCGTAGAAGAGGCCGGCCAGGTCGGAATTGCCAGCGGTGCCGGTGCCGAAGAAGCCGATGAGCACGGTGCCGAGGCAACCGCAGATGCCATGGACGCCGGAGGCACCGACGGGGTCGTCGATGTGGAGCTTCTTGTCGATAAACTCGCAGCCGAGCACAACAGCGAGGCCGCAGACAAGGCCGATGACGATGGAGCCGATGGCGTCGACGTCAGCGCAACCAGCGGTGATGCCCACCAGGCCCGCCAGGGCGGCGTTGAGCGTGTAGGTCACGTCGGGCTTGCCGTTCTTGACCCAGGTGAGGATCATAGCGGCGAGGACAGCGCACACGCAAGAGAGCGTGGTGGTCGTGAAGATCTGGGCGATCTGGGCGACAGAGCCGCCGGCAGCGCCGTTGAAGCCGTACCAGCCAAACCACAGGATGAAGACGCCCAGGGCACCCAACGTGATGCTGTGGCCGGGGATGGCGTTGGAGCGGCCGTTCTGGTCATACTTGCCAAGGCGCGGGCCGAGGAAAGCAGCGCCGAGCAGGGCAATGGTGCCGCCGACCATGTGGATGACGCCAGAGCCAGCCCAATCGATGAAGCCAAGGTCGGCAAGCCAGCCGCCGCCCCACACCCAGTGGGTCTCGATGGGGTAGATGAGCGCGCAGATGACGATGGTCACCACGAGGTAGGAGCTGAACTTGGTGCGCTCGGCCATGGCGCCCGACACGATGGTCGTGGCCGTGGCGCAGAACACGAGCTGGAAGAAAAAGTTGCTCCAGTCGAAGCTCGTGAAGTCACCGCCGAGCCAGCCGAAGTCGAGCTCGCCGATGAAGAAGTTACCGGCACCCGAAAGCAGGCCGTAACCAACGAGCAGGAACACGACTGCGCCGATGGAAAAGTCGAGCGTGTTCTTCATTACGATGTTGCCCGCGTTCTTCGCCCTAGTGAAACCAGCTTCGACCATGGCGAAACCCGCCTGCATGAAGAACACCAGCAAGGCACCTACGATGAACCACAAGCTAAATACGTCCTCCATGTCAGCCTCCTAACAATCCTTCTGTTCTGCCCCATCCGATGAGTGGCGCGGGAGCCGGGGCTTGCTCTCCATACCGTATGGAAAGCACCTTAAGCTGGGATTGTTTCGAGATTGAGGCATATCGCGATGCTTACAAGCCGGTAACGCGAGCGTGCGAGAAGCGAAACCTGCGAGACACAAAGGGACTTGGGGAGGGGTGCGGCGCAAACAGAACGGCGGCCGGTGCTTGCGCAGCCGACCGCCGTTTTTGTCGTTCTTACTTACTTGTCAGCCAAAGCCAACAGCGCGGATGCCTTAGAGGGCAGCCAGGGTCTCGCCGGTGAAGTAGCCGGTGGCGGCGCAGGCCGTGACCGAAGCCTGGCCGGGGAGCGCGATGGCGCCGCAGGCGTACAGGCCGGGGATGCCGTTGCCGTCGTTGTCGATGACGAGGTTGTCGGCGTTGCAGATCACGCCGCCAGAGGTCTTGTAACGCATGACGTTGAGCTTGAGGGCGTGGTACGGGGGCTCGAGGGAGTTGAGCCACTCGGTCTTGCCGAAGGCGGCGTCCTCGCCGGCCTCGACGTAGCCGTCGTACTCAGCGAAGGTGGCCACGAGGTTGTCGACCGGCACGTCCATGGCAACGGCGAGGTCCTCGATGGTGTCGGCGGTGCGGTACACGTCTTCATGGATGTTGACGTTGTTCTTGACGGAGGTGCCCACGCAACGGTTGTCGAAGGCGCGCTGGTCGAAGATGACCCACCACTCGCGGTAGCCGCAGTCCAGGCATGCCTGGGCGGCGTCGTGGGACTGGCCCTCCTGGATGAAGCGCTTGCCGTTGGGCAGGACGAGCACCATGGGCGTCCAGTAGCCCCAGGTGGTGGCGTTGGGCAGGTCGCCCATCAGGTTGCAGTAATGGTTGGCGATGGAGGAGTCCATGCCAATCTGCTGGGCGCCGGCGGCCCAAGCCATGGTGTGGCCCTCGCCCATGCTGCCGCCGTTGACGAGAACGCCGTAGTGAGCCCACTCGGGCAGGTAGGCGTTCATCATCTCGCCGTTGTCGATGAAGCAGCCGGTGGCCAGAACGACAGCGTTGGCCTTGATGTCGACGTTGGCACCGTTCTCGTCATGGAAGCGGCAGCCGATGACAGCGCCGTCAGGGGCGTCCTTGATGAGGGAGACAGCGCGGAGGTTGTACTTGAACTCGGCGCCGAGCTCCTCGAGCTTCGCCTGGATGGGCGAAAGAACGTGCTGGTAGCCAGAGGCGATACCTTCGCCGGGCAGCACGACGGCGGGACCGAACTTGGGCAGTTCCTCCATGGTGCAGGGCTCGAGGAAGTCGCAGCCGAAGTTATCGGCAGCGCAGTCGAAGAACTTGGTGGTTGCGAAATACTTGCCCTCGGCGTACTGGGGCCACCAGTCGAAATCGAACGTGGCGGTCTGCTTCTCCTTGGCCTTCTCCCAAGCCTGCTCGATGGTGGTCTGCGAGCCGTGCTCGAGCTGGTTCTTCGTGCCGGTGGCGAACATGAACCAGCAGGACGTGGCGGAGTCGCCGCCGAAGGAACCCTTCTTCTCGGCGAAGATGATCTTCTTGCCGGCGAGAGCGGGCTCCATGCCAGCGGCCAGGCCAGCGACGCCGGTACCGATGATCAGGATGTCGGTCTCCTCGGAGAACGCGATGTCGGAAGAACCGACCAGATAGCCGGCCTCGTCAGCCATAGCAGCGCCGGCACCAACCGTAGCGCCAGCAACCAGGCAAGCGGCGCCACCGAACTTGACGAGATCCCTGCGAGTAACCTGCATAAGAACATCCCCTTTCGTCTTACACCTTACGGTTGCGCACCGCATGCCCGACACGGCGCGATTCCCGCGCTCCCCTTGTGCGCGTCGGCATCGCGGTGCAAAACGTGGCGGCCCGCCCCCTGGCGAAAGCCCCACGCATCCGTTTCAGTGTACACGGATACGCGCGCAAGACGCTACCCCCAAAATCGGGCAGATGGGGGTGGCACAGCATATGCGCTGGTAGATGAGGTGGGATGATGGGGATTGCCTCGCGGGCGGCGCCCGAGGGACGCGCAGGTGGCGCTGACGGCTGTCGGGCAGCCATTGAGGGCCAGCGGGTGCGAGGCGGGGCGTTCTCTCCTTGGCGCTAGGCCCTCTTTTTTGCACGGCCCTTAAGATGGGCAGCAAGCCAGGCAAAGACCGCACCCGTGACGCACATGACGGCGCCGGCGAAACCGACGAAGGCAAGGCCGGGGCCCACGACCACGACGCCGCCCACAAAGGAGCCGGCCGCGATGCCGATGTTGAACGACATGGGCTGCACCGAGGCCGCCATGGTGAGCGCGCGGGGGTAGTCGCGCTGGGCGATGTTGAGGAAGTGCATCTGGCCGGGCGAGTTCACCACGTACATGCCCACGCCGAGAAGCAGGATGTTGATGATGCCGGGCACGAGGCTGCCCGTCGTGAAGTAGAGCAGGGCGAGAAGGGCCGCCTGGATGAGGCACGAGCCGGCAAGGCCCACGACGCCGAAGCGCTGCGCCACCCAACCGGAGAGCAGGTTCGACACCACGCAGGCAAAACCGTAGGCCATGAGGACCGTGGACGCCATCTCGGGCGTCAGGCCCATGACCTCTTGCAGCACCGGGGTCACATAGGTATAGAAGACGTACGTGCCGCCCGCGCCAAACACGAAGATGAGCATGCCGGCGATCACGCGGCCGTCGGCCACGAGGGCAAGCTGGTCACGCGGGGTCGAAGGCTCGTCGGTGGCGCCGGAGCGGGGCATGCACACGACGAGGGCGACGCTCACGACAAGCGCGAGCACCGCAGCCACGCCGAACGTGAAGTTCCAGCCGAAGATGCCGCTGATGAGCTTGCCGGCCGGCACGCCGAGCACGCTGGCGATGGAGAAGCCCGTGTAGATGAGCGAGACAACGGGCGCCACACGCTTTTCGGGCACGAGCTCGGGCACGAAGGTGAGCGAGGTGGCCAAAAGGGCACCCGACACGGCAGCCGTGAGCATGCGTCCCACCACGAGCACCCCGTAGGCGGGCGCAAGCATGGTCGTCAGGTTGCCGAGGTTGAAAACAAGCAGGTAGATGCACATGAGCTGGAAGCGGCGGAATCGCCCGGTGAACACGGCGAGCAGCGGGGTGCACACGGCGTAGGCCACAGCGAAGTAGCCCACGAGGTTGCCCACGAGCGAAAGCTCGACGCCCAGCGACGTGGCGATGTCAGGTTCGATGCCGATGATGGTGAACTCAGTGCACCCCAGCGCAAACGACAGCGCAAGCAGCACGAGCACCGCCACGCGAGAACGGCCCGACTCGTGGGTGTCGACCTCGTCTGCGGCCCCCATCTGCCGGGCAGCCTTTGCCGCCGAGTCCTCGCCGACCATCTTGCCGCTCTCTTCCAAACCCACCGCACGCCTCCCGCGTTCTGCAAACCAATGCGGCGGCACAGCCTAGCACTACCGCGTGCAGGCAATTGCGCGCATGCGGCAGACTCGCAGGGGCTTCACAGCAAGCAGGCAAAACGCCCCGTAATGGGTGGGGCGCTCGGTGCTTTTGAACACCGAGCGCCCCTTTTATGCAAAGAAGTATGAGGGTCCTTTGCTTGGTGGACAAATAGTTTGGCTACTCTTCTGCCAAATATTCGAGATCGGCGAGGATAAGCCCGTCGGTCATATCGGCGACACCCTGGTAAAACGCCGTCTTTGCACACCTGCGCATATCAGCAGTTAGACCACGGCCCCAAGCCGCAATATGGTCGCTTAAAAAGTTGCGTTGGCACCTAAGCAGCCTCGCCGTCTCAGGATCATCACCTCCATCCATAGCCTCGGCACAGCGTTCAGCCAGCGTCGCCATAAACTCAAGCTCGAGAGCCATATGGTCTTCGCCGACCTTCCAATCATCGGCCTTGTCGAGGCCTTCGCTCAAATAGATGGCCCGCACCTCATCACGCGGGGCCTGCATCATGAGGTGTTTCTCGCTCAGGTAGACTGACTCGAAGGGATAGGCCGCTTCATGGCCGTCCGTTCCGCTCCCGATGAACGTACGCACATAATCAACCGCGAGGTCAGTCAGCGCATTATCGTCAGCGTTTTTTGCATAGTCCACGATAGCATTCATTCCAGAAGCCATGAGGTCGCCAGGGTTCCCCTGGGCCGCCGACGATGCTTTAAGCTCATTAAGAACCGCCTGGTCAACCTCCACGCGATACAGTCGCGCAAGCAGGCGGTACAACCGAGCGCGCATGATGCACTCCTGAGCGGGAGAGACCTGCCCGGTTTTCATGTCATCGGTCGATTCCACTGCAATCTTCATGAGCCTCTCCTTGGGACACGAAGCGAACGAATAAACGACTCCGGGCCTCTCCCCAGCAGTCAAAACCTAGATGAGCATTACGAGCACGTACCTAGCGAGTCGCCTGCCACTCGTGGCCGCGGAGTATGTATAAGAAGCTCGGGTCATTTCCCTCATCGGCGAAAGAGTGCACGTCTTCCTCGGCAAACGGCTTGGCCACCTCATCAAACGTGCAGAATTCCGTAAGGACACCGTCATAAGACCGGTCATCCTGCACGCCAACCTTTCCTGCGCCCTTGAATGACCCAAGGCCCTCATCGAGGTCCCCAAAGAATCGAGCACGACCACCGCACTGGGCAACGCACTGCGGCAGCTCTCCGTCATGAACCTTGTCCTGGCAGAAAGAACACTTCTCTACAACGTTCTTGTCAATGTTGAGATAGCGCACGCCATAGGGACAAGCCGAAACGCAAGCCTGGCAACCAATACACTGCTCGGGCTCAATCACAACGATGCCATCGTCAAGCTTGTACGTGGCACCCGTAGGACACACTTCCAAACATGTGGGATTCTTACAATGCTGGCAGCCCACCGGCAGAAAGTACTGGTAGACATCGGGAAACTTGGCGCCCTCGTAATCGGGGTAAGGCCCCACACGCTCAATCTGGTTCCAGAAGCTGCCGACAGGTACGCCGTTGGCGACCTTGCACGCCACGACACAGGCCAGACAGCCCACGCAACGGTTCAAATCAGTAACAATGGCAAGCTGAGACATTGTTTACTCCTCTCCCTGATAGCTTGGATCAGCCCAGGCCTTGAGACGTGGGTCGGTCGCGTCGCAAATGATGGGCGTGCCGTCATTGCCGCACGGCACGGGATTGCCAAACGGCGAATTCTCGGGCGTGGCTTTGTAAATCTTGACCGGATAGCCGCGCAGGTACGACGCGCCGCAGTGACGGTCGCGCAGCTCTCCGTCTACCAGGCAGTTCACGCCAGAAAGCTCGAAACCGTGGCCGGCCTGCTCAAGCTCGGGGTACCACCACTGATGCTCGCAGTTGATGACGCCGGGCTCGATGCCCTCGTAGATGTCGGCCCACTGGCGAATCTTGCCGCTGGGGCTCTCGATCCACACCCAGTCGCCCTGCTCGATGCCGTATTTCTCGGCATCCTCGGGGTTGATCTCCATCTTGGGCACAGGCCACAGCTCGCGGCACCACGGAAGCTGCCTATGCTCGGAGTGGAAGTACACGGGGATGCGGCGGCCGGTGTTGCAGATGAGCGGATATTCCTGCTCCATCTCAGGTGCGGCGGTACGGCTTTGGGGAACCTCGACATAGCTCGGCAGGATGTCGTTCTCATCGGGGAAGAACGTCTCCATGACAGTCGACCAGAGCTCCATCTTGCCCGTGGGGGTCTGCATGCCAGGCTTCATGTCAGGGCGCAGCATGCCGAGCTGGTAACGGCGATAGAAGCCCCATGTAGAGCCCCATTCCTCGCTCATTGCCTTGCAATCCCACCAGCCGTTCTCCTGGAACTCATCGACGAGCTCGGCCCACGTCTTGCCCGACCCTTGCACAAACCAATCGCAGTACTCCTCTTCGGTGGGCCAGGGATTATCGGGGTCTTCGGAGAAAGGCACGCCCATGGCCTTATAGAGCTTAATGTCGAAGACGGGGTCGTACTCCACCTCGCCAGGCCGCTCCACGCACTGCACGTTGAGACCCAGACCGCCCGAAGAGCCCTGCGAGGGACGCGTGGCATTGGCTTCAATCCAGTGGGCACAAGGAAGCAGCAGGTCAGCAACATCGGAGAACGGTGTATGCCACATGTCGATGACCACCGTGAAATCGAGCTTTTTGAGCTGCTCGAAGTTGTAGGCAGAGTTGGCCATGTTCATGAAGTCGCCCGACTGAGCGATGCAACCCTTAATGGGATACGGGTCCCCAGTTTCAATCTGCTTGAAGGCCTCCTCGGCATCCGCCCAGTACTGCCACCAGTTAAGCAGGGGAAACTTATCTGTGCCAGGCGTCATTGCAAGGGTTGCCTCATCGGGGTCGGGATAGCCGCCCATATTGACGTTGCCACCGAAGTTCACCATGCGGGGCGAGAGGAACGAGGTGGTGCCACCGCGGTTGCCGCCAGGCGTATCCCAGTTGCCCGTAATGCCAACAAGCGCATCAAGGGCGCGAGAATTCTGAATGGCATTGCAACCATGCTCGATAGCAAGCATATAGCCGATACCGCCGTTGCCGTAGCCCCTCTCGGGATGAATCCTCGTTGCATAGGTCGTGGCAGCCAGCTCAATCTGGTCGGCAGGAACATGCGTGATCTTTTCCGCAATCTCGGGCGCGTATGCAGCGCAACGAGCACGCAGATATTCCCACACAGGCTTCACCACATGCACGGTCCCGTCGGCCAGCGTAATCTCGAACTCGCCTTCCAGAGCCGGGCCGATCTGACGTTCGAAACCATCCTCCTCGGAGAAACCAGTCTGATCGGGGACAAAACCCTGCGCGACACCAGGGAAGAGATGCTCCTGTTGGGCTTCCCTGCCCTTCATCTGCATGGTCCAATGCTCGCCCTCCCACTCCATAGTCTCGCAGTCAAAGTAGGTGAGCTTGTCGGCAATGGTGTCCCAGCACATCATACGCGAGGGACTGCCGCCTTCCACAAGGTCGGATTCCTTGAGCAGCCGCGTCATGGTCTGGAACGTACCGGCTTGGAACTTTGCACCCATGGGGCCAGGAGTGGGGTCCATATCTTCCACGACAAGGAAGGGGGCATCAGTCCACTTCTTCACGAACAGCTCGTCATACAAGCCCTTTTCAATGATGACGTTCATCCAAGAAAGAGCGAGTGCGCCATCAGTTTGGGGATAGAGCGGCTGCCAGATGGACGATTCCTTGCCCAGGTTCGTAAGGCGGGGGTCAACAGTGATAAACTGCTCGGCTTCCATGGCAGAATCCACCGTCATGCGGCAAGAGTCATCGTAATTGGAAAGCTCGGTGGCACCTCCCCAACGCACCATCACATCGGGCTTATCCACAGTGGCCTGCCAGCTAAAAGCGTAAGCCGACTGCATGAGCGTGGCAAAATGGCGTGGGCCCTTGCACACCTGGTAAGGATGGACCGACGTCGGGCTCTGGAACAGCGAGCGGAAAACGCCGTAGGCGCCCATGCACCAGCAGCGGCTCGTGCCGCTCACCATCATGATTGAAGGCCCACCATACTCATCGATAATCGCCTGGAAACGCTCAGCCATCATCTCGTAAGCCTCATCCCAACTGATACGCTCCCAGCCGGGATCGTCGGCATCCTTGGGATTCGTGCGCTTGAGGGGATAGAGAAGGCGATCGGGATGATAGGCGGCCTGAATGGACGACTGGGATTTGGCGCAGCAGTTACCACCCGAGGTGAAGCAACTCGTGTCGCCCTCGACCTTCACCGCGCGACCATCGACAACAGTGACCCACACGCCACATTCCATTTTTCCGCAGCCGCGGCAACACGTGCGTACCCTCTTTGTCTCACCCACTTTTGCTGCTTCGTCAGCCTTTGCCAGCCCCCCGGCCCTAAGGCTTGCCGCCATGCCCGTCGTAACCGCCGCAGCGGCTGCCATCTTTACGAACGAGCGGCGTGACAGCGTCGTACCATTCATGCAACTCTCCTTCCCCTTGCCTATATCACCGAGGGAAACGCGGGTCTCCCCCGCGCTGCATGGTAAGAGCCAAAAAGAGAAGGGGGTGATGCATAGTGGGCACCCAGAGTGCATAATGGCCATGTAATTCCACTGCAGTTAATTTAATTCCATTTCCGCATCAGAAAATATGCGGCGGGCTTATAGTGACACATGTGGAAACAAGGGGCATGCAAGGGAGCGTCTCATGCAAATTGATTTGTTCCGTGAGTTTGTCACACTTGCTGAAGAATTGAACTTTCATGTTGCAGCTAGGAAGCTCAACATGACACAGTCCACTCTTAGCAAGCACATCTCCCTCCTTGAACGTGAATACGGCGCGGCGCTTTTCAAACGAGATAGGTTTGGTGTCTCGCTCACGGGGACAGGAGCAGTCCTCCTTGAAAGCGCGCGAATTATCTCGGAAGAATATGAGAGGTCACTGGAACTGGTATCCAAGAGCGCGCAACGGACGACGCTCTTTATATCAGGCGAACTCGATAATCCCGGAACCGTAGAAACAGTTTCGAAAGCCGTGAACATCTTCACGCGAAAGTTCCCTTCGTGCGCGCCGTCGTTCGTGCCCTCTTCCACCGCCGTCCTCGACGCACACATTTCCGGCCTCCTGACCGGAGAAATAGACCTTGTGGTACTTAAGTTCGACCGTCGTGCCTTGGCTGAACGCCCTGACGCGCAACAGTTCTCCTGCCGCCTTATCAAGAAGTTGCCCGTTTGCGCAATGGTGAGTCCCCGCAATCCCTTGGCATCCAAGGACTGGCTCCACTTGGCCGATCTAGCGGGCTGTACATTCACGCGCTTAGTGGGGCCACGGTTTTCTCCCATATGGAAGGTAATGGAGCGACAGCTTCATCGCGCAAACCTGCCCTATTCGACTATGCCTGTGGCCGCCAACTCCACGCTTGACTTCCTCAATCTCGACCTGCGCTCAGAGGTGCTCCTCATCCCGGCGTTCACCGTTGCCCCACAGGCCAACATTGCCGGCCGTGCCGTTTCCATCCCCATTGATCCCGCCGAGCTGAGCCTTGACTTGTGCGCTCTGAGTCTAAAAGGGCATCGAGACGACCTTGTCGAAGGCTTCGTCGAAGCCCTGGCGCAGGCCTGCGAAGATTAGAACTGCAGCGATTGGCAACAGACATTTAGACGCCGAGGAGGAACTAGACAAACTCGGAGGGGGTGGCCGCACTACAGAGCGCCACGCTTCTACCTGCCAGATCGGCAAACAACAGAGGGCTCCGCCGTTATACGACGGAGCCCTCTGCACTTAGACCGGCTGTGGTGCGTATGGTTCTATGCGATGCCATATTCGGCAAAAAGGGCCTCGCGAAACGCCGCATC